>PLNW01000123.1 GCA_003142855.1 Myxococcales bacterium | reverse complement strand
ATTACCCGACAGACTCTAGCTAGTTTCTCCCGACACAAGTCGGTGGATCTGTCCCGCGTCGTCACGCACCAGCAGGGCGCCGTCGTCATCGATGTCTGTGGCGATTCCCTCGACCTTGGCGCCATCGCAATCGATGCGGCGCATGCGGCCGAGATCGGCATGGCGACGCCACTCGTGCAGGCCCGACGCGGGGCCGCGAGCCAAGAAATCGTCATAGATGGGCTCGAAGGCTGCCAAGAAATCGACGAGCAACTGGGCGCGGTCGCAGGCGTGCCCGAGCGCCAGGCGCAGCGATGTCGCGCGTTCCGCGAGGTCAGGTGGGAATTCCAGGCCGTTCACATTCAGGCCGATGCCCAGCACGATGTGGCGAACCCGCTCACCGTCGCTCGCCATCTCGGTCAGGATGCCGGCAACCTTGCGAAGCCCTTCCGTCGCGGGAACCAGCAGATCGTTGGGCCAGCGCAAACGCGGTCTCGCCCCGGCCTCGGCCAGTGTGTGCGCCAGCGCCGCACCGGCCAGCAGGGTCAGGGGTGCGGCTTGGCGGGCAGGCAGGGCAGGGCGTAGCAACAAGGAGAGATAGAGATTCTGTCCCGGCGGCGAGTGCCACGAGCGCCCGAGCCGGCCGCGACCGGCGGTTTGGCTGTCGGCCACCACCAGGAACCCTTCGGCTGCTCCTGCGGCCGCGCGACCGCGAACCACATCATTGGTCGAAGCGCAGACAGCGAGAAACTCGTACTTTCGGCCGAGTCGTCGGGTGCCTAGCCGCCGCAGTACAGCCTCCGGCGCCAGATCACTTTCGGCCGAGGCACCTTGGCTCACGCCACCAGCCCCGTCCCGCATTCCTGCGATAGCCGGAGAAGGTCGTGGCCGTGGTCGACTGTGATCACTCCGGCCAGGGCCACGGCCACGAAAACGACCACGTCTACGACCACCACCGACCGCCCAGCGTGGGTACGTGACTCGATCATGGAAAGGCCTGTTCTTCTCACGCCGCCTGATTTTCCATGTCCAATGCCAGATCCACCGCGGGCGCGGAGTGGGTGAGCGCGCCCACGGAAACCAGATCCACGCCCAGCCGGGCAAGCTCAGGGATGCGCGCCAGGGTGACACCGCCCGAGACTTCCACGAGCGGTCGAGGCTTGACTGCGCGGATCCGGGCCATGGCTTTTCCCAGATCCGTGTCCGTGAAATTGTCGAGCAGAACGATGGCCACACCCGCGGCCAGGGCTTCGTCGAGTTGGGCCAGGTTGTCCACCTCGACTTCGACGTTCAGGCTGTGAGGCACCCGGCCCTTGGTCCGGCGCACAGCCTCGCTGACCGATCCGGCGAGCGCCACGTGATTGTCTTTGATGAGAACGCCCGAGCCGAGGTCGAAGCGGTGGTTGCTGCCGCCGCCCATGCGCACGGCGTATTTTTCCAGAAGGCGAAACCCCGGAGTGGTCTTGCGCGTGTCGGTGATGCGCAGGCTGGTGCCCTGGGCTGCGGCCACAAAGGCTCGCGTCAGCGTGGCAACTCCGGAGAGCCTCTGCAGGAAATTGAGGGCCGTCCGTTCACCCGACAGCAAGGCTGCGGCCGCGCCCCGATAGGTCGCCACGCGCGTTCCGGGCTGGGCCTCAGTGCCGTCGGCAATGTGGGTCTCGATCGCGATCGACGGGTCGAGGCGACGGAAGACCGCGGCGGCAATGTCCAGTCCCGCCACGGTCAGGCGCTGGCGAGCCACGAGATGGGCTGTGGCCGTGGCTTCCGGCCCGACCAGGGCCTGCGTGGTTGCGTCCCCTCGGCCCAGATCTTCCTCGATCGCCAGTTCAATGAGCCGCGTCACGGCGGGTGTGAGAACCAGAGAATGTGCCATGGCAGCAGAATAGCCCGGCCGTCACCTGGTTGACTACTCTGCCCTGCACGCGGTAGGTAAGCCAGCCATGCGGGTCACTGCCGGCGCTGACCGTGGGCGCAAGTTGCGCGCGCCACGTGGAGCTACGACAAGGCCCACGGGGGCGAAGGTGCGCGAGGCCATCTTCAACATCCTGGGGCCGCCACCCCCGCACCCGGTTCTGGACCTGTTCGCGGGAACCGGCTCTCTTGGGATCGAGGCTCTCTCGCGTGGCGCGGTGGCGGCCGACTTCGTGGAACGCGATGCGCGCGCGCTGGGCACCCTGCACAGGAATCTGCGCGAGCTTGGTTTCTCTGGACGGGCTCGTGTCATCGGCGCGAGTGTGCTGCACGCCCTGCAACGCATGGCTGGTGCGGCCGAGGGCAGGGTCTTTGGTTGGGTCTTCGTGGACCCGCCTTACGCGTCCGATGAAGCGGATCCGGTCTTGGCGCTGCTCGCGGGCAGCGACCTTCTGGCCGAGGGCGCCGTGATCATCGTCGAGCATGGGCGGCGTCATCTGCCGGCCGAGGTTTTCGGCATTCTGGTCATGACCGACCGGCGCTTCTATGGTGACACCGGGGTTTCTTTCTACCGGCCGCAGCGAGGACTGGCCTAGATGTCGCAGCGCCGGTCGATTGCCATCTACCCTGGGACGTTCGATCCCATCACCAATGGCCATGCGGACATCGTGCGCCGTGGGCTCAAGCTCTTCGACCAGGTGGTCGTGGCACTGGCCGACAACCTGCGCAAGCAGCCGCTCTTTTCGCTCAGGGAGCGCAAGCGCATGATCCTGGAGACCTTGAAGGATGATGCGCGGGTGGAGGTCGATTCGTTCAACGGACTGCTCGTCGACTACGTGCGGCGCCGGGGTGCAAGGTTCGTCATCCGCGGCCTACGAGCCGTGGCCGACTTCGAGTACGAGTTCCAGTTCGCCCATATGAACCGGCAACTCGCGCCTGAGGTGGAGACCATTTTTCTCATGACCAACGAGGACAATTTCTTCGTATCCTCTTCGCTGGTTCGTGAGGTGGCGGAGATGGGCGGGGACATCGGGCGGGTGGTGCCGCCTGGGGTTCTCTCTGCATTAAAGAAAAAGTTCAATAAGTTTAGGTAACCTCTTGATTAAGTTGGCAAAACGTCTGTCTGTTGTTGAGCCATCAATGACCCTGAAGGTGACCGCCAAGGCGGCGGAGCTGCGGGCACAGGGCGTGGACGTGGTCAGCTTTGGCGCGGGCGAGCCGGATTTCGATACGCCGGTTCACATCAAGGAAGCCGCCAAGAAGGCGCTCGATGCCGGGGCCACCAAGTACACCGCAGTGGAGGGGACACCACAACTGCGCAAGGCGGCCGCGGCTTGGCTGGGCAAGGCCCATGGTTTCGAGATCGACCCCAAAGAGGTCATGGTCAGCGCGGGCGCCAAGCAGTCCCTGTTCAACGCCTTCCACGTGCTGCTGGACGAAGGCGACGAGATCATCATTCCAGCGCCCTACTGGGTGAGCTACGCCGAGATCGCCAAGCTGGCCGGTGCCAAACCGGTGCCAGTGGTGTCCCGGCCGGAAGACGAATTCATCGTCAACCCCGAGGCCGTGGCCCGGGCGATCACGCCGCGCACGCGCATCATCCTGATTGTGTCGCCCAGCAATCCCACCGGTGCGGTGTATGACGGGAAGACACTGCGTGCTCTGGCTGACCTGGCGGTGGGGCACGACCTCTGGCTGCTCACGGATGACATCTATCGCTGCCTTTGCTACGGCGATGCTCGCTTCGTGCAGCCAGCCACCTTCAGCCCCGAGGTGCGCAAGCGCACCATCATCGTGGACGGGGTTTCCAAGGCCTTTGCCATGACTGGGTGGCGTATCGGTTTCTGCGTGGCGCCTCTGCCGGTTATCGAGGGAATGTCGACTCTGCAAGGTCAGTCGACGACCAACGCGGCCGCGGTCAGCCAGGCGGCAGCCGTGGCAGCCCTAGAAGGACCGACCGACGAGCTGGAGCGCATGCGCCTGGAGTTCGACAAGCGGCGGCAGTTCATGGTGAAGACCCTGCGGGCCATGCCAGGGGTCAAATGCGTCGAGCCCAAAGGCGCCTTCTATGCCTTCCCCGACCTCAACGCATTCGTGGGCCGGCGCACGCCTGCGGGCAAGGTCATCGACGGTGATCCCGCCCTGTGCGAGTACTTCATCGAAGAGGCCAAGGTGGCGGTGGTTCCCGGATCAGCCTTCTATGCCCCGGGCTACGTGCGCCTGTCGTACGCCACCTCGCAGGCCAATATCGAGAAGGGCCTCACCCGCATCGGCGAGGCATTGGCTCGGTTGAAGTAGTCTTTCTTCACGCCCTCTGGTTGCGGAGCAAGAATCAGCTACTACGACGCCGCGGGTGGCATCATCGTGCGCTTGCGGCGCAGTTTCTCGACCAGGGTCGTGCGGTTGAGCCCGAGCAGTTCGGCGGCGCGGTTCTTGTTGCCGCCGGTGCGCACCAGAGCCTCGGCGATCATGCGGTCCTCAACTGATTCCAGGATGGCCCGCAGATCAGTCCGGTCGCTCTGTCGATCCGATACCGGCGCGGGTACCGGGGTTGCCTGTCCGTCTTGACCGCTGCGTAGCTTAGGCGGCAGGTCGGATAGGACGATATCGCCCGAGCCTTTGAGAATTACCGTGCGTTCGATCAAGTTCTCCAGCTCGCGGATGTTGCCCGGCCAGTAGTAGTGCTGCAGGGCAAACATGGCGTCGGGGTGGATGCCGGTGACTTTGCGCCGATTCTTCTCGTTGAAGCACCTGACGAAATGCTCAGCCAGAAGCGGGATGTCGGTCGAACGCTCGCGCAGGGAGGGCAGCTCGATGGGGATAACGTTGAGGCGCCAGAAGAGATCAGCGCGGAAGCGGCCGGACGCCACGTCGCTCTCGAGCTTGCGGTTGGTAGCGGCCAGAATGCGCACGTCGATGCGCTGGTCCAGTTCGTCGCCCACCGGCCGCAAGACGCCATCTTGGATCAGGCGTAGAAGCTTGGCTTGCACGCCCAGCTCCATGTCGCCGATCTCGTCGAGCAGGATGGTTCCGCCGTTGGCTTCGGCGAAGCGGCCCATGCGCGCAGAGTTGGCGCCGGTGAACGCGCCTCTGGCGTGACCGAATAGCTCGGACTCGACCAGATTGGTGGGGATGGCGGCACAGTTCACCGCCACGAACGGCTTCTTGGCGCGGGCCGAGCCAGCAACGATGGATCGAGCCACCAGTTCCTTGCCCGTGCCGGACTCACCCGTGAGCAGCACGGTACAGCTGGTTTCTGACACCTGGGCGAGCAGGCTCAGCACCGCGAGCATGGACGGATCCTCGCCCAGCAGCCAGGGTGCGGTTCGATCACGCCACGCTACGGGGTCAGGGCCGGTGTCAGGCGAGGGGGTCTTGGACATGCCAACGGCGCTGCCGATGGCCTCTTCCAGACTGTCGACCCCGACGGGCTTGACCAAGAAATCGCGCGCTCCCAAGCGCATGGCGCGGACGGCATCGGGGATCTGCGCGCTGCCGCTCATCACGATGACCGGCGTGCGCGGGCACTTCGTGCGCACGGCCTCGAGGATGGCGAACCCATCGGCGCCAGGCATGCGCAGGTCCGTGACCACCGCATCGAAGGTCTCGTGCTCGATCTGGGCCACGCCGCCTGGGCCGTCCGCGGTGACCACGTCGTAGGCCGCCGAGCGCAGCAGCCGCGCCAGGCTACGGCATACTGGTTCCTCGTCGTCGCAGATCAATACCCTGGACGCCATCGTCAGTCTCGCTTCTCCGCACACCCGTGTGGCGCGTCGTCCAATAATCGTTTCCCAGGAGGGATCAACACGGCAGCTCTCCTAGTGTCGCGCCTTCCAGCGCGCTGGTCAAGGCGAGCGAGTCTGTGTTTGCGCTTGCTTGGCACCAAGTGCCTGCGTATATCCCCCAGGGTGATGGCCGACCCCGTCAACATGCTCTTGCTCGAGATCGAAGCCGAGTGCGCCCGCCTTCCGGGCGCGGTGCTGGCCAGGGCTGCAGCGGGCGAGGCGCGTTTGGCCCGACTCAAGGACCTTCTGGACCGGGCTGCGCCGGTTGGATATGCCGCGTTTGTTTCGCGTTACGATGGCGGCTGGCTGCCTGTGAACACGCTTCAGCCCACGCAAGGGGCAGGCGGCGGCGGTTCGTGCGATCCCGGCCTGCGACTTCTGTCTCTCGACGAGAGTCTGCGCCGGGCCAGTGACCCGGAACGCCCGGCCGAACTCAAGGGCCTATGGCCCGTGGCGGAACGGGGCCCGCGTCTTTTCGCCTTGGACCTCGACGGGGCAGGAGAGGGCGAGTGCTCTGTGGTTGAGCTGGCCGGCCACAGCGTCGACCGCGTCGGCTCGAGCTTCTTGCGTTTCATCTACGCCTGTCTGGGCGAGCTTCTAGCCGGTCCCGGCGCCGACCCCACGGCGGTGGCGCGCGAGCTGTGTCGGCGCGATCCAGGTCTCGCCGAGCACTGGGTGCGTCTCATCGACCAGCTTGAAGACCAAGGCAACAAGGACGAGATCGACAAGGCGCTGGCCGAAGCGTTGGGCTGTGCCAGTCCGCCCGGTCCTGCCCTGCTGACCGCGCTGGCGCTGCGGGCACTCGACCACGGCGACAATACTCGCGCGCAGGCGGCGCTGGACGATGCCATTGGGTCAGACCCGATGACCGCGCGCGACGACGACGCGCGCCTGGACGCAGCCGCTATTTCGCTTGTACTGGCACAGGAGCGGGGAGACTTGGCAGGCGCGGCGCGGGCCAAAGATCTGCTCGGCGCTGCGGCGGCATCGACCGGGGCCTACTGGCGCGGCGAAGCTATGCGCGCCCACGCGGCTGGTGATGGGGTGCGGGCGGCCTTGGCCAGCAAAGTGGTGGAGGCGTTGGTCCCCGGTGACACGGACATCGTGCGGATGCGTGAGTCCAGTGCCAAGTTGGAGACAGCACTTCGATCTATCGCGGCGGCGCGCGATTCGCTGGATCAAGGTGAACTGGAGCAGGCCGTGCAACATGCGCGGGCGGCGGTCAACCAGCGGCCGGACTTGGCCATTTGCCATGCGGTCATGGCTGAGGCCATGAATGCGTGCCACGACCGCGGCGCGCTCGATGCCGCCCGTTGCGCGACCGAGCTCAATCCGGCGTTGGTTGATGGGTGGCGCGAACTGGGAGACGCGTGTCTGGAATCGCGCCAAGCGGTTCGGGCCGAGGAGGCCTTTCGTGAGGCGATCCGGCGCGACGCCAGCTTTGCCACGGGATTTGCCAAGCTGGCCCAGGCGCTGCTGGAGCAGGGGCGAACGCGGGAAGCGCTCGATGCCACCCTGGCCGCCCAGGAACGCGGAGGCGATTCGTTCTTCGTGGCTGCCGTCAAGGGCGACATCCTTGCCGACATGGATCGCCATCACGAGGCAGCGGAAGCCTACGACCTGGCCATGCACATGGAGCCCGAGGACCACTGGGTCCTGCACCAGGCTGCGCGGGAACACAGCCGGGCCGGTCATGACGATCGGGCGGCCGAACTTTTTGAACGGGCGCTGCGCTTCGACCGCGACGGCTGCCATCAGACTTTGATCGACTACGGCGATCTGCTCCGTCGCGTGGGTCGCATCGGCGACGCCGTCCGCATGTACCGCAAGGCCGTGGCGGCTTGTCCCAACGACGTGGAATGGCGGCGCACCTTGCGCGAGGCGGAGCGCGAGTTGATGAGTGCTCCTAGTTGAGAAGCGGCGAAGGGAGCGGGTTTGGTTGGGTAGTGCTGCGCGGCTGAGAACACTGAGGGGAGAGGGGAGGGCACAGAGGGTACCTGTGAAGGACGTGCCTATCCGTCGGCTGCGGCGCGGTCCAGGTACCAGACCAGCTTGCTGTCATGGACGGGCCTGATGCCTACGATCGGATGCGCGTGCAGATCGTCGGGTGCTTGGGCGGCAGCGAGCAGGGCTGCGTGCTTGCTGGCGCCGGTGACCAGCACGGCCAAGAAGCGAGTGGCGCAGAGCACGGGGTAGGTCAGGGTCATGCGCGGGCGGGGCTGCAACACACGCTCGCCATCGTTGAAACGCACCCAAGCTTGGCGCTCGTCGAGAGCCGGCGAATAGGGAAAGAGGCTGGCGGTGTGCCCGTCAGGACCCATGCCCAGAACAGCGGCATCGAGACGGCCGTCGGCAAGAGCTCGGCGTAGATCGACCTCGTAGCGACGATCACCGTCGGGCAGGCCGACAGGCATGGGATGGACCTGCGCAGGGGGAATGGGCACCTGGTCGACCAGCGCGGAGCGAATCATGGCGAAGTTCAGCCTGGGATCGGCTTCAGGCACGCAGCGCTCGTCGACCAGCCACAGGTGGGTTTGGGCCCAGTCGCTCGCGGCATAGCCAGCATCCGTTGCCAGCCGTTGATAGAGCCTCTGCGGGCTGGTACCACCCGAGAGAGCCAGGTGCGCGCTGCCGGCCTCAGCAATCCGCTGGTCCAGAGCGCGGATGAGATCGTGGGCCAATCGCTGCGCCACCAGCTCGGCCGACGCGTCGATCACCAGCCGGCCGCGCAATCCGCGAAGATCGTCCGGCGCGCTCATGGCGGCAAGTCGAAATCGGGCGGAGCCGCCGGCTCGGTCCGCGACACCGTGGTCTCCGGGTTGCGCCAGGGCCCGTGTGGCTGGATCAGCTCGTCGGCCGCGGCAGGTCCCCAACTTCCCGCGGGATAGGTGACCAGGCCTTCGCCCGGATGGTCGCGCCAGTAGTCGAGCACGGGCATGACGATGCGCCAGGCGGCCTCGATCTCATGACGATCCTTGTAGTGCGACTGGTTGCCGTGGATGGCCTCCAGCAGCAGCGTCGCATAGGCCTCGAACGGTTCGGCGCTGAATTGCTGGCGATAGTCGAAGTCGAGCACGGCCGACTGGATGTGCAGGCCCAGGCCGGGAACTTTGCCTTCGAAGCGCAGGCTGATGCCTTCGTCGGGCTGTACGTTGACGACCAGGCGGTTTGGGCGCGGTCGGATGTCGCCGCCGTCGACGTTGTGGAACAGCTGCGGGGCCGGTTTGAAGTTGATGACGAACTGGGTGAGCTTGCGCCGCATGCACTTGCCCGTGCGCAGGAAGAAGGGCACGCCCTCCCATCGCCAGTTGTCGATGAAGAGTTTGAGTGCCGCAAATGTGTCGCACGAGCTGTCGGCCGGCACGTTGGGTTCCTCGCGATACGCGGGCGCGACCGCGCCGTCAGTCTGGGCACGAGTGTACTGGGCACGCACGGCAACTCGGGGCACCTCATCCGGGGAGATGGGGCGCACCGCCTCCAGCACGTGGCGCTGCTCGCTGCGCAGGTCAGAGGCGCGGAACGAGGTGGGCGGCTCCATGGCCACCACCGCCATGAGCTGCAGCAGATGGCTCTGGATCATGTCGCGCATGGCCCCGGCGGAATTGTAGTAGGCGGCGCGACTGCCCACGCCCACGGTCTCGGCTGCCGTGATTTGTACGTGATCGATGTACAGCCGGTTCCACAGCGGCTCGAAGAGCAGGTTGGCGAAGCGGAAGACCAGTAGATTTTGCACCGTCTCTTTGCCCAGGTAGTGATCGATGCGGAACACATCCTCATCGTCGAAAACGCGGCCCAGGACGCGGTTCAAGTTCTCCGCGCTCTGCAGGTCGTGGCCAAAGGGCTTCTCGACGATGATGCGCTGTCGAGCCTCAGGGTTGGTCTCGGCCGAGCACCAGCGCCGCGGGCCCTTGCCCAGCTGGGCAGCGCCGATGTTCTGGATGATGCTTTCATAGAGCTCTGGACCGACCGAGAGATAGAACAGAATCTCACCGCCCGTGCCGTGGGTTGTCTGTTGCTGGCAGAGGGACTGGGTGATGCGCGGCCAGTCCCGGGCGTGCGCAGCGTCGGCGGCCAGGTAGTGCAGGCGGCCGGCGAAGGTGCGCCAACGGTCTTCGTCGAAGCCACGCCGTTCTTGGCACGCGGCCTTCACGCGCTCGCGAAACTGATCGTCCGTCAGGGGCGTGCGACTGATGCCGAGCACGCCCACATGCGAGGAGAGCAACCCCGCGACGTGCAACTCGAACAAGCCAGGAATGAGCTTGCGTCGCGTGAGATCGCCCGAAGCACCAAAGATCACCAATAGACACTGTCGCTCGTCCATGTCGGACCAAGCATAGCCTCCCCCGCGTGCCCGGGCGAGAGGCAACAGGTTGATCCGTTCGCACCACCGCCTGGAATGGGCGACCGCAGGTCGCCCTGACCGGCCGTATGCCCCCGACCCGCCCGCATCACGTCTTACCTACGGGCAACCTGTGGTCGCCCCTTGCTTTGGGGCGCAACGGTGCCGCCCAAGTTGCATCAAGCGCTGACTGCCGGAAGCCGCGAGCCCTACCATCAGTCGAGCAGTCTTTGCAGCGGCGCGGGCATGAACTGCTGGGAGGTCAAGTAGTCATGCGGCGGAATTTGTGGATGTTGGGCCTGATCGCTAGCCTGGCCGCCTTTTCGATCGAGCCAGAAGAGCAACACGCAGATCGTGGCTTGCAGACTCCGCCGCGTTGGTGTAGAAAAGGTGTATGAAACGCACCAATGTGGTCGTGGACCCTCGCCTGATCGCCCGTGCTCGGAAACTCACTGGCGTCCGGACGATGCGAGAGATTCTGGGACGGGCGCTGGAGGAAATGGTCGATCGGGAGGAGCAGCGCCGTCTGGCGGTTCGTCTCCGGGGATCCGGTTGGACGGGAAACCTTTCCGAGATGCGGAAAGCGCGGTAGCGGGCCGTTGCCATGCTGGTCGACACCTCCGCATGGATCGAGTGGCTGCGCGCCACTGGCTCGCGGCCTGATCGGATTCTGACCATCGCCTTCGAGCAAGGGGATCCTTTGTTCATCACGGGTGTCGTGTTTCAAGAGATTCTAAACGGGGCCCGCGACGCAAGGCACGTAGCCGAACTGCAGGAGCTTCTGGCGACTTGCCGTTGGTTTGAGCCGGTCTTCCCCGAGACCTACCAACATGCCGCGAACCTCTTCCGGCGCTGCCGAGCCGCAGGGCGTTCCGTGCGCGGGACATTGGACTGCCTGATCGCCGCCCTCGCGATCGAGCGCAACCTCGAGGTCCTGGCGCACGATCACGATTTCGAGACCCTCAGCGACGTCTGCGGCTTGCGCCTGCTGGGGCGCTGAGGGGCGGGGACCGTCGGAACATCACTGCGTCTGTTCCGGCTCTGTGGCCTCCCCACTCACCTCTGCGTGCTCGGCGGCGGTTGGTTGTCGAGATGAATCATCTCGCGCCGTCAAGCTGCGAGCATCAGCCTAAACGCGAATCTTCTCGTCCGGTCCGGGCGCGTGCACCCTGGCGAATCCGTGCTCGGTCAGCTTGGCGATCAACGCAGCCTGGGCCGGGGGCTCGCCGTGGACCAGCAGCACCTGGCGGAGCTTGCCCTGGCTGCGCACGCTCTCGGCGAACTCGATGAGTTCCTTCTGGTCGGCGTGCGCGGAAAAGCCATTGAGCACCACCACCTCGGCTGCCAGCCGTCGCATGACCCCGAAGACCTTCACCTCGCGCTGGCGCTCCACGATGCGGCGGCCGAGCGTGCTCTGCGCCTGATAGCCGACGATGAGGATGGTGTTGCGCGAATCCTCGATGCCTTCGCGCAGGTGATGCAGGATGCGGCCGGCTTCGCACATGCCGCTGGCCGAGATGATGATGTGGGGTCCCGCGCTGGCGGCGAGGGCTTTCGATTCTTCCTTGTCGGAGACATAGTGGAGGCCGTCGAAGTCAAAAGGCGAATCGCCTCCCACCAGGAGAGCGTAGGTTTCCTTGTCGTAGCATTCGGGGTGCATCTTGAAGACGTCGGTGAGTTTCACCGTCAGCGGCGAATCCACGTACACGGGCAGGGCCGGCACCTGGTTGGCCCTGCGCAGGCGCTTCAGGGCGTAGACCACCTCCTGCGCGCGTTCGAGCGCGAAGCACGGGATGATGATCTTACCGCCCCGCTTGGCCGTGCGGTTGATGGCTGCGGCCAGGGCGTCGCCGACTTCCTCGATGGGCGCGTGCAGGCGGTCACCGTAGGTGCTCTCCATCATGAGGCAGTTGATCCCGCTGGGAACTTCTGGCTCACGCAGGATGGGCATGCCCTTGCGGCCCAGGTCCACGGCAAAGGCGATGCGCGTGTCGTCTTCCTCGATGTCCAGCACCACCACCGCGCTGCCCAGCACATGCCCGGCATCCAAGAACTTGAGCACCACGCCAGGCGCGATCTCCTGCCCGCGCCGATAGGGCAGGGCCACCATCTGGCCCAGCAGCGCGGTGACATCGCTGTGGTCGTAGAGCGACTGCGCCGGCTCCATGTCCAGATGTTCGCGCTCGATCAACTTCTGGATGTGCCGGGAGTCGGCTTCTTGAATCATGGCTGCGTCGAGCAGCATGGGCCCGCACAGGTCGCGGGTCGCGGGTGTGGCGTAGATGGGGCCCCGATAGCCGCGCTTGGCGAGCAAGGGCAGGGCGCCCGCGTGGTCGATGTGCGCGTGTGAAAGCACAACCGCGTCCAGATCATCGATGGGCACGTGCTGGGCGATGGCGCGATTTTGTTCGACGGATTCTTTGCGGCGGCCCTGGAACAGACCGCAGTCGAGAAGGATGGTGGCCCGCGACGTTCGCACCACGTGCTTGGAGCCGGTGACCTGACGGGCTGCCCCGATGCATTGGATCTCGATCAATCGCCACTCCTTTGATAGAGCCAACTGGTTGCGTTCTTGGCGGTGAGCGAGCGCGCGAATGCCGGCGTCTGCAGTTCAGAGGCAATGCCTTCAGTGAGCAGCGCGAGTGCGGTCTGCGGATCGTCGGCGAAGCGGAAGAGATCCAAGTCGTCCTGATTGATCATCCCGTAGCGGATCAAGGCATCGAAGTTGATGATCTCTTTCCAGTAGCTCTCACCGTAGAGCAGCACCGAGATGCGGCGGTCCAGCTTGTGGGTCTGCGCCAGGGTCAGAATCTCGGACATTTCGTCGAGCGTGCCGAAGCCGCCCGGAAACACTGCGATGGCGCGCGCCATGTGGGCGAACCACAGCTTGCGCATGAAGAAGTAGCGGAACTCGAATGACAGCTCGGGCGTGACGTAGGGGTTGGTGTGCTGCTCCTCGGGCAGACTGATGTTGAGTCCCACCGTGCGACCGCCCGCCTCGGCGGCACCGCGGTTGGCGGCCTCCATGATGCCGCCGCCGCCGCCCGAGCACACCACCAGGCGTCCCGGGCCCGCGGGCAGACATGAGGACCAGGCCGTGAGCAAGCGGGCCAGGGTGCGTGCGTCTTCATAGTAGCGGCCCAGTGGTCCCTTGGGGTCGAGCCGGGCAGAGCCGAAGAAGACGACGGTGCCGCTGATACCCTGACGGGCAAAGCGGTGCATGGGCTCGATGTACTCGGCCAGAATGCGTAGGGGGCGCGCGTCGTCGGTGGCCATGAACTCATCGTTCTTGTAGGCAAGAGGATTGTGGGCGGTGGGCGGCGGTGGGGATTCCTTCATGAGTGTCTCCGTGTCTTCTCAAGTAGATATCGGTCGACCAGCCACGCAACTAATGTCCCCGTGGCTGTACCGACGGCGTCCCAGGTGAGGTCACGCCAGGACAGGCCCCTTCCGCCGTACTGGTCGGCGAGTTCCTTGGCGATTCCCGCTGCCAAGCCGACGCCGACGCCTGACAGGACCCGGATACTGGTACGATTGGTGAAAGCCGACGAGTCCGCGTAGGCGTTGCCGGCCAGGGCGAGGCTGACGCTGAAATGCATGGCTTTGTCGCGGCCGAACCAGGGGTCAGGCTCGGCCGCCTGGGCGGCTGGCCGGGCCGCGAATGAGGCCGCCAGTGCCAGGGCTACGGCCAGGGACAGGCGAAACGTCGCGCAGCCCATGGGGAAGGCGCGTGACGACGGAGGCTCGGGAATTCGGGCCATCAGAGATGCAAGCGCGCAGCTTGGCACGCTTGGCGCCATCATAACCGTCTCGTGGAAAAGTGCACCTTTCCCCTCCCGTAATTGACCCCCCTGGGTTCACGTGTTATCGAAGAGAGACTGCTTGGGTATTCGATGGGCAAGCGCATACTGGTCGCCGACGACAGCCTGACGATCCAAAAGGCCTTCGCTATGGTCCTGGGTGGCCAGGACTACGCACTCCTGGCCGCCCGATCAGTGGAGGAGGCTCTGGTCGCCGCCAAGGGGGCACGGCCTGACCTGATCATCGCCGACGCGGTGCTGGGGAACGGCAGCGGGTACGACCTGTGTGCCTCGGTGAAGGCCGATCCGGCCCTGCACAGCGTGCCCGTGCACATTCTGGCTTCCACCCAGAATCCGCTGGATGAGGCGCGCGCGCGCCGCGTTGGCGCCGACGGTCATCTGCTCAAGCCGTTTGACAGTCAGGTGTTGCTCGATAGCGTGAGCGCGGCCCTGATCGTTCCGGTCCGACCGGCACCCGCGCCGGCTGCGGAGGTGTCTGCCATGGCGCCGCCGCGCGCAGCAGCCCCGGCGTCCCCCTGGCCTCCCATCGAGGAGGTCAACATCGAAGACGAAGTCGTGGCGCCCGACGATGACAACTACGGTGAGTTCACCATCGAGCGTGGCTCGGCGGCGGGCCCGGCGTCATGGATGGCTCGGCCCCCGACTTGGCCGGGGACACGGCCGGCGCCTGCCCCTTCACCGCCCCCCGCGGTCGCCCCAGCGAGCAGGCCTTCGTTGATTCCTGGTGTGTCCCCGCCGGCCCCTGCGGCAGCGACTCGGCCTGCGGCCCCGCTCCCTGACCTGAGCCCGGCTTATGCGCCGGAAACTTCGGCGCGCCCCACCGGCGCCCGGACCATCATGGGCTTCCCGGCTGTGGGTGGGCCCTCCCAAGTCCCCGGCTCCCCGGCTGCTCCTCCCGCGGCAGCGCGGCCGCCGGTGCCCCGGCCGAGCCTGCCTCCGCCTGGCGTTGTCCCTCGGGTCGCGCCGCCTGTCCCGGTCGCACCCACGCCGGTGCCCCCGACAGCCGTGGCTTCGCAAGTGCCGACTCGGCGATCGGCGAGTATGCCGGTCGCGGCGCCACCAGCCGCGCCGGCGCCCCTGGTGGCGGCCGTGTCGTCGGCCATCGATCAGAAGGTCGCGGCCATCGCGGCCCGCGGTCGCGAGTACGAAGCAATCGCCAAGCTTTCGCGCGAGATCATCGAGCAGGTGGTGTGGGAAGTGGTTCCTGAGTTGGCCGAGGTGATCATCAAGCAAGAGATCGATCGCCTGGCCGCTGGCAGGCGATAGAGAGGTCCCCGGCGCCGGAAACGGAACCGGCCATCGGCCATCGGCTCCCCTTCGGGGACTTCGGGACGGACAGCCCACTCCGCCCACCCCGCGCGCTTCGCGCGCGCCCTCGCCGGCCACCGGTCCCCCGCCATCCACCGGAAACCAGCTAGGAATTTCTGAAAGGCGGTACTACTCTCTTTCCCTTCTATTCGACGTAGCACCCCATGAACGAACTTGCCAAGACCTACGACCCCACTGCTATCGAGTCGCGCTGGTACCAGGAGTGGCTGAACTGCGGCTACTTCCACGCCGACGCGGTCACACCCAAGGCGCCCTTCTGCATCGTCATCCCGCCGCCGAATGTGACCGGTTCACTGCACATGGGCCACGCGCTCACCTGCGCCATCCAGGACATCCTGGTGCGCTGGCGGCGCATGGCCGCGTACAATGCGATGTGGCTTCCCGGAACCGACCACGCCGGCATCGCCACCCAGATGGTGGTGGAACGCGAGCTGCGGGCCACGGAAAAGAAATCCCGCCACGACATCGGACGCGAGGAGTTCGTCAAGCGCATCTGGGATTGGCGCGAGCGCTACGGCAGCCGCATTCTCGAACAGCTCAAGGTGATGGGTTGCTCTCTGGACTGGGAGCGCCTGAAGTTCACCATGGAGCCCGACTACTCGCGCGCGGTCATCGAGGCCTTCGTGCGCCTGCACGAAGAGGGGCTCATCTACCGCGATCGGCGCCTCATTAACTGGTGCGTGTCGTGCCGGACGGCGCTGTCCGATCTCGAGGTCGAACACGACGAAGGTGCGCAGGGCGAGCTGTGGGAATTCGCCTATCCGTTGGCCGATGGCACAGGCGAGGTCGTGGTCGCGACCACACGGCCCGAAACCATGCTGGGCGACACGGCGGTGGCGGTGCACCCCGATGACCCGCGCCACCAGGCGAAGATCGGAAAGATGATCCGGCACCCGTTCATCGATCGGACGTTCCCGATTGTGGCCGACCCCATCTTGGTCGATCCCAAGTTCGGCACGGGTGCGGTGAAGGTCACGCCAGCACACGACCCCAACGATTTCGAGTGTGGCCAGCGCCACAAGCTGGGCTTCATTTCGATCTTCGACGAGAAGGGGGTGGTGACTGCGGAGGGCGGGCCGTTTGCGGGGCTGGATCGCTTCGAGGCGCGCAAGCAGGTCAAGGCCAAGATCAAAGAGCTGGGTCTCGAACGTGGCAGCAAGCCGCATGTCCACGCCGTGGGACACTGCCAGCGCTGCCGCACCGTGGTTGAGCCCATGCTGTCCACCCAGTGGTTCGTCAAGATGGAGCCACTGGCCAAGCCGGCCATCGAGGCGGTGGAGCAGGGCAAGACCCGCTTCGTGCCGGAGAGCTGGAGCAAGACCTACTTTCACTGGATGAACAACATCCGCGATTGGTGTATTTCGCGCCAGCTGTGGTGGGGACATCGCATCCCGGCCTGGTATTGCGCAAGCTGCGCCGGCATCACGGTGGCGCGCACCACGCCGCAGGCGTGCAGCAAATGCGGGGGCGTGAGCCTGAGGCAAGACGAAGACGTGCTCGACACCTGGTTCTCGTCGTGGCTGTGGCCCTTTGCGACCTTGGGCTGGCCCGACGAGACACGCGATCTGCGCACCTTCTATCCCACCAGCGTAATGGAGACCGGCTACGACATCCTCTTTTTCTGGGTGGCCCGCATGATGATGGCCGGGCTGCACTTCATGAAGAAGGTTCCCTTCCGCACGGTGTACCTGCACACCATGGTGACCGACGAGAAGGGCGACAAGATGTCCAAGGTCAAGGGCAACACCATCGACCCCCTGGACGTCGCGCAGAAGCACGGGGCGGATCCGCTACGCTGGGCGCTGGCCTGGATGACCAACCAGGCCGCGCAGGGCAAGAACATCAAGTTCTCCCTGTCCCACGTGGAGGATGCGCGACGGTTTGCCAACAAGATTTGGAACGCGACCCGCTTCGTGTTGATGAACCTCACTGACTACAACGCGGATCAGTTCGCCGACCGAACCGCAGAGGGCCCCGACAGCGTCGAATACGACCTGCCCGAGCGCTGGATTCTGTCTCGGGTCCAGCGCACCAGCGAAGAAACCAACCGCGCTCTTGAGGACTTCAGAATCGCCGAGGCGGCGCAGGGGCTGTACCACTTCATCTGGAACGACATTTGTGATTGGTACATCGAGTTGGCCAAGGCGCGTTTGCAAGACCCGAGCAAGGCCGCCGAGCGCTGGAAGATCCAGGGGACCTTGGCCACGGCACTGGACGCGGCCATGCGCCTCCTGCACCCATTCATGCCGTTCCTTACCGAGGAGCTTTGGCAGCAGTTGCCCAAACCACAGGGTGCACCCCAGAGCATCATGATCACGCTCTACCCCATCCCGGATCCGCGCTACGTCGACGATGCCAGCGAGGCATCGATGGCGCTGGTGCAGAAGGTGGTGACCACCATCCGCATGCTGCGTACCGAGAAGAGTGTACCGTCGATCCAGCGGCCCCGAGTGATCCTGAACGTGGCTGACGACTACAAGAAGACCATCCTGGATGGATACCGCCACCTCGTGCTCGAGCAGGCCAAGCTGGGTGACCTGGTGGTGCGTCGGACCGGCGAGGCGCTGCAGGGGACGGTGGCCACAGGTCTAGCCGGCGACGTGGAGGTCATTCTCCAGCTGGAAGCCCCGGCCGACTCCGCCGCCGAACGTTCCAAGCTGGAGAAGGATCGCGCCAAGTTGGACAAGGATCGCGATCACCTGGCCAAGAAGCTGGCCAACCCGCAATTCCTCGAACGTGCGCCTGCGGCTGTGCTGGAGAAGGACCGAGCCCGCCTGGCTGAGATCGAAGCGGCCATGACGCGCCTCGATGCGACGCTCAAGGGGCTTAGCTAGTTCTCAGCTTTCGACGTAGAGTTTGAGCTGCTCGCGAACAACGTCTTCGTTCAGTCCGGTGCGAAGTTGTTCCTGTAGGCAGTCAGCCAGGGTGAGCTGCATGTCTTCGACACCGCCGTCTTGCATGAGCTTGGCCAGCAGGGCGCGCGCCTCGCGACTCTCGTCATCGCGAATGAAATCCTTGACCATTTCGATCGTGAGCCCGCCGGAAAAGTCGAGCATCGCGTGGTCAAGGAGAAAGGCGATGAGTTGTTTCACAGGGGCCTCCGGCGGGGGGTGACAATCAATTCCTACGAACGTCTGCTAATATCCCGAAAACGCTACGAAAATCAAGAGAGAATCGGATGTGGGCACGTGCTTTTTCTGCGACTGAACGGCGCCGGGACGACGGATGGCCTCGTCGTGCGTCGTTTGCTGGACTTTGTGGCTGGGCAGCAGCAGGCCGCGGGCGCCCAAGCCCAATCCACGCAGGTGCGGCGGGGCTCGCAGCCGGAGGGCGACTGCTGTGAGTCTGCGAGCCCGCGGGCGGACAGTTGAGGGGGCCGGGCGCCAACGCGCGCCACATCTTGACGGACTCGCGGTATTTGTCTACGGTCGCAATGTGACGTCCCGTCGCTGCCTTTGGGCGCTCGCCCTGGGGATTGTCGTTCCGCTGGGCTGCGGACCGGTCGAATATCTGTCTCGGGTCAGCTCCCGCGCTGCCTCTGCCTTGGCGCAGGCCGGGCAGGAAGGGGCGGAGCAGAAGGCGCCCTATGAGTACGCGAAGGCGGTCGCGTACCTTCACAAGGCTCGTGAAGACGCGGCCCACTCCGACTACCAGAGCGCTGTTGACTGGGGTCGTCGCAGTGAGGACTGTTCACGCAAAGCCATCGCGCGTGCCCAGCGACCTCAGCCCACGGGCGCAGCGGTCGAGCCTGATCACACAACATGTGGGGAACCATGAACCGCCCAGGGCGAGCCATTGTCGGGAGCACCGCCGGGCTCTTGCTCTTGCTGCTGGGCTGTGCGGGCCAGGACTTGGCGATACGGGCCAATGGCGTGCGCGAGAGCGTGCACAAGGCGCGCGATAAAGGAGCCTACCGGTGCGCCCCCCGTCCGCTGGCACTTTCCGAAGCCAACCTGGAGTTCGCCGAGCTCGAGCTTGACAGGGGTGAGTACTTCGGTGCCCTCAATCACATCGAGATTGCCGAGGCCAACGTGCACGAGGCCCTGCGCTTGTCGTCGGTGGGTGCTTGCGGAAAGCCGCCGGTGGTGAAGCCTCCTGCGCCAGCCGGCCCGGTGGACACGGATGGCGACGGCATCCCGGATGTCAGCGACCTCTGTCCCACTGTTCCCGAGGACAAGGACGGGTTTCAGGACGAAGATGGCTGTCCTGACCTCGACAACGATCAAGACGGAATTCCCGACACCCTTGACAAGTGCCCCAACGATCCCGAGGACATGGACGGCTTTGAGGACGAGGATGGTTGCCCCGACTTGGACAACGACCAGGACGGCATTCCCGATGCGGAGGATCTGTGTCCCAACGACCCGGGCCCGCCTGAAGAACATGGTTGTCCCAAGAAACACACGCTCGTCTCGGTGACCCAGGAGAAGATCGAGCTTCACCAGGCGGTCTTCTTTGCCACGGGCAGGGCAACCATCATGCCGCAGAGCTTTGCCCTACTGGATGAGGTCGCCGACGTGCTCAAGACCCGGTCGACCATGCAGGTCAGGGTCGAGGGACACACGGACACCCGCGGCGGCCGAACCAGCAACATGCGCCTGTCGCAGGCGCGGGCCGATTCGGTCAAGGCCTATGTCGTCGGCCGTGGCGTCGATGCCAGTCGGCTGACATCGGTTGGGTACGGACCTGACAAGCCGATCGAGACCAACAAGACCGCGGCGGGACGTGAACGAAACCGACGCGTCGAATTCATGATATTGCAGCAATAGCGGAGGACCAACCCAAGATGGGAAATGCGACTACACGACGGCTGGCGGCTGCATCGGGTGTGGCCCAAAGGGTTTCGTTGGCTTTGCGGGTCTTTCTAGTGGGTACCGTCTTGGCAGCGTCGGCTGCGCCGGTGCTGGGCCAAGAAGATGAACGGGCAGTCAATAAGATTATCGAGTTGAACAAGAAGGCCCTGTCTCAGATCGACGCCAAGAAATTCGATGCGGCCCGCGACGGCCTCCTGCAGGCGGTGACGGTGGCCAAACAGGCGAATCTGCTCACGCACAAGATGCTGGCTCGGACCTACGTCCACTTGGGTGCGGTCTACTTTTTGGGATACAACGACCGCAAGAGTGCGGTGCGGTACTTCGGCCTGGCCAAGAGCGTTCGCGCCGACATCCTGCTCACACCGTCGCTGGCAACCCCGAATCTGACCGCCGAGTTTGACAAAGTGTCGGCTGAAAAAGGCCAGGCCGATGATCCGTGGGCAGACGCGGCCAAGTCTGGCCCTCGCACGCCTGCACGAGCGCCTGCTCCTGCTCCGCCCAAGACGCCGCCGCCAGCGACTCCCGCGCCCCCACCGGTTGTGAATAAAGTACCGGACTTGCCCGCGGAGTTGCCCACCGACCTCTATTGCCCGCCGGTCGAAGAAGCGCCCGAAGGTCACGAGATCGTCCTACGCTGTGCCGCCAAGCCGAAACTGAAGGCCGAACGCGTCCTGCTCTACTTCCGGACATCGGGCGCTCCCTCGTACGCCGTCGCAGCCATGCAGAGCTCGCCCAATGGCT
This sequence comes from Myxococcales bacterium, assembly GCA_003142855.1. GTDB lineage: Bacteria > Myxococcota_A > Polyangia > Fen-1088 > Fen-1088 > Fen-1137. The sequence continues at coordinate 26,785 of PLNW01000123.1, read as the reverse complement.
GGCTGGAGGCCAGCATTCCCGAAGAGGCAGCGACCGGGGAGAGCATGCAGTACTACTGCGAGGCCCGGGACAGCGACGACAACGTGGTGGCCACCAGCGGGCAAGGGGACATTCCCAACGCCATCATCCTGACGCCACCCGCGCCCGGTGAGACCCCGGTGACACGACGAGTGGCGACCGGCGGCAAGGGCGACGGGGACGATCCCCTGAAGCGCATCAAGGACGAGCAGAAGAGCGAGATTCACGAGCTGGTCCTGCACCGCCGACGGAAGGGCGCTTTCTGGCTTGCCCCAGGCGTGGGATCCGGCGTCGGCTATCACATGGCTTCCTATCTGGAATGGCGGCATCCCCCCGCATGCCCTGACTGCCCCACCTACGGCCCTGGCTTTCGTTTCGCAGGTACGATCACCGGCTATCTCGAACTCGGGTATCTCATCACCGATCACATCGGGGTTGCGGCCCAGGGCCGGTATGAGTGGATTTCGTCAGAGGGCTCCGGTGACCAGTCCCCGGGCTCGCCGGCCACGAGAGCGGTTTCGCTGCTTGGGCGCGGTCTCTACTACCTGGACCTAGGCGCTGGCAATGCGCAGCTTCAGTTCTCGGCCGATTTGGGAGGTGGCGACGGATACCGCTTCGCTTTTCCGCCGACCAATCCCGGCGGCAAGCAACTCGAACCGAAGCTCAATCCCGACGGTAGCGTTGCCAAGGATCCGGTGACCGGCTTCACGATAACTGTACCGAAGCCCACCGTCGTCACGGACACCGTTCGCAGCGGGCCGCTGGTCTACGGCGCCGGGGTTGGTTTCATCTATCATTTCAACAGCCACCTCGCGGCCAATATCGAGATGCGTGTCTTGGGGGCGGGCCCGCACTTTGGGCTGCTCATCGAGGGCTATGCGACAGTGCAGGTTGCGCTTGGAGGCCATGCACCGGATCAAGAGGTGACGTCGCTACCCGAGGAAGACGAGGAGGAGTAGTAGTCCGCCAGTTTCTGCAGCGCTTGCGCTGCGCTGCTGGGCCGCCTGACAGGCTCATCTAAGAGTACACCGATACGCGAGACGACTCGTGGGGCCACAGTACCGCGATAGCCGCAGAAGGTCGTGGTCGTAGACGCGGCCGTGGTCATGGCCATGGCACACCACCCGAATCGATCTTCGCGCGGCCTCTCGGTCTCGGTCGACAAGCACTATATGGTTTCCCCGCTTTCCACCGGCGCCGGCTGCGTGGGCGCACCCACGCGCAGATAGCGCGAGGCCATCTCGAATTCGAAGAACGAGGCCATCCTGGTGTCGATGACTTTGGACCATAGGGCGTGGGCATCGTTGCTCTTGCCCTCGGCGAGCAAACGCATGGCCTGGTAGAAGAAGACCTCAGCCCGCTTGCCGGGCGTGTCCGCATTGGCCAGCAATCGGTCGTAGCTGATGCGGTCGAGCGCGTAGCGAACCAGCTGTCGATACCAGGCCGAAGCGCGCGGCGGACGCAGCTCGATTTGTCGGGCATCCAGGGCGCGCAGGTAGGCCAAGGCGGCGGCGTCGGGCGCGGCGGTGCGGCGCCGGGTGATGTCCAGGATCCACATCGAGGCGTACACCTTGACGTATTCCGAGACCACCCGATTCGACTTGGAGATCGCGCGCCGGTAGATGTCGAGCGCGGGCTCGGCGTCGCCCCGCTGCACGAGAAAAGCGATGGCGTCGATGTAGCTCTGGTCGCGGGATTCGTCTTGCTCGATGGCTTCGTCGAACATGCGCAGACCATCGTCGCGTCGGCCCAGCAAATAGTACAGTCGACCCACTTCGAAGGTGGCCTCGGCCGACGAGCCCAGGCTCTTGCGGCGGCGCTGCTCGATCATCAAACGTTCCCAGCCGCGCACGGCAAACCGCCAGGCATTGCGCGCGTCGTCCATGTTGCCGGTGGTCTCGTAGGCCGCGCCCAGGGCGTAGGCCAAGCGTGACTGGCCCTCCACGAATGACACGGTCTCTTCGGGGGGCGCCTCGCGCTGTCGTACATCGATGGCTTTCTTCAGCACGGCCGCGGCTTGTTCCGGATGGCCTTGCTTCAGCGCCAGATTGGCGATCTGCAAGGTCACGTCATGATCGCCCGCGTCCTCGCGTCGAGCCCGCAGCAGCAGGGGCTCGGCCTCGTCGAGCCTCCCGGCGTCCACCAATCCCCGCGCCATCGCGAGATCCACATCAGCCTCGCTCACCTTGAAGTGCTTGCTGCCAAATCGCTGCTGGTTTTGCGCCAGTTGACTGCGCAAGATTTCGGCTTCGCGCAAGACCGGCGGCATGCGTTCGGGATCGATGCGTGCCTTGAGGCGCAGGAGGGCCAACTCCATCCGCTCGCCCACCAGATCGGCGATCTTGTCTGCGCCGGCGTTCTGCCGTTCCAGCACGGCCAGCGTCTCGTCGAGGTAGCGCAGGGCCAGAAAGGGTGCCGGTACAAAGCGGGCCACGCGCGAAGCGAGCAGCAACATCTCGCTGTCGCTGGGGAAAAGGATGAGCCCACGGCGCAGGATCTCGGCCGCAGCCACCGGATCGACCCGATCGCTGGAGGTGCCGAGCAACAGCTCACCGCGGGGAAGAAAGCGACGGGCCAGCGCCAAGGTGTCGGCAGGCTGGGCGCCAGAACGGTTGACGGCGGCGAGGAGCTTGCGGAAGTCGGGATCGTCGCCAGGTTTGTCGACGAAGCGCGCCGCCGTCTCGGCAGCGCGGCTGATCTGCCCGCAGCGAAGGTACAGCGCGCTCGCGTTGATGGCCATGGCCGAGAGCGACTCGCTGTCGAGCAACAATTCGCTCAGCATGCTGCGACCGCCGACTCCCGTGCCGGGCGGTCGGCGCAACATGCGGGTGAGCCGCTGCTGGCGTTCCGAGGCGAGTCGAGCCACGCGCTCCACCACGGCGGGGCTGGGCCAGGTGGCTGCGACACCATCGAGAATGTCGGCTGCGGTCGGCTGAGTGCGAGGTCCGGGCGTGCCCACGGAAACCGCCGTCTCAGTGTCCAGCCAAGCCAGAACCTGCTCGACGCGCGCCACCCATTCCGGGTTCTGCGGCTCGAGTGTTTGCAGCACGAAGAGGCCAGTGGCCACGGGAAGCTCGTTGCCGCGGGGAGAGTAGGCGCCCACGACGAGACGGGCCGCTGTGCCGAGCAAGCTGCGCTCGCGGTCAGACACAGCCAGGCCTTCGGGCTGCCAGAGCAAGGGCGCGGGGAAAAGTTCCAGGGCGTCGTGGAGCGAATCGTAGAGACGGTCGAAGTCGTCTTCGCTGCCGAGGATGGCGGGGTCGCGCCGCAAGCGCTGCGCGTCGAGAGTCGCCAACGGGCCCAGCAGGTATTCCAGTATCTTGAGGCGGAGGCGCGGCTGTTCCTGGGAGCCCTGGGCCAGGGCTTGATAGAGGAACTTCGCCTCGAGGAAGTCCTCTTCGTTTGCGATGGGGGCCAGGCCAGCGGCTTCGTTGGCCAGGCGCACGGCTGCTTCGCTGGGCTTGCCGGCCCCGGCCGCGCCCGGCGAGGCACAGCCGGACGCCACCGCTGCAAGAAACAGGGCGGCACACGCGGGCTTTGCCCACCAGACTTTGTTCATACTGGCAGTTTAGCCCGTGGCGGTGGGCTTCGGCCACAAACGATGCGGTCTGCTGCGAAGGTTGCTTGACCCGAAGATCGCCGGGTGGATAACATCCCTCGCCATGCGACCTCTGCTAGGGATTCTGCTCCTAGGGTTGGCGGCCTGCGAAAGCGTCAGTTCGGAGAAGATCGAGCAGTGGAAGGGGACGCAGAAGGGGCCGCCCAAGATCGAGGAGGCGCTACGCAGCTCTGGCGTGGCGCCTGGCCTACGCGCCGAGGCGGCCGCCGCCCTGGGCGACTTGGGTATGCCCGAGAAAGTTGACGAGGTGATGGCGGCTTTGCCGGCTGACCAGCGCTGGGAGATCCTCAAGTCGCTGGTCCCCATCCATATCAAGGCCATGGAAAGCGCGCCGGTGCCCAATGCGCGCGACGCCCGCGACGGGCTATTCAGCGTTCGGGCGTACGCGCAACCCGAGCAGCAGAAGCCGATCGACGTCGCCATCCTGACCTCGGTGGAAACGGACCTGAAAGACGGCCGATTTGTCGGGGGCAGGCACTCGCTCGAAAAGATGTTGACCGCCATCGGCACCCCGTCGGGACCCATGCTGGTCAGGCTGCTTCAGGATCCCAAGGCGCCCTACAAAGGATTGGCCGAGCTGCTGCTCAAGGTGGGCGATGAGGCGGCGCGTGACCAGGGCGGCGCCGCCTTGGTGCGGCGCGCGGCGGCGGAGAAGGAGATTCCCAACGATCTGTGGATTGCCATGGGCACCCTGGGCGGGCAGAACGTGATGGACTTCCTGACCCAGAAACTGCTCAAGGGCCCGCCGGCCGAGGCGGCGTTGGCAGCCAAAGCCTTGCAGCAAGCGCGCTACCCCAGCGTGCTCCCCTTGGCGCTCAAGATCGCGGCCGACCCAAAGGCCAACAACTTGGTACGAGATGAGGCGTTCGGCGTGGTAGAGAAAATAGCCGGCCCGGCGGCGCAGAAAGGCCTCGTGGAAATCATAGCCAGTGACAAGAAGGATCTGGTGCGCTATCGGGCGTACGAGGCCGCTTTGGAGGCAGGCAAGGTCGAGGCGGTGCTGCCCGCGCTGCAAGCTTTTTCCGACAAGCTCAGTTTCAAGAAGGAAGACGTGGCGGATTTTCTGGTCAAGGACATCAGCAAGCTCGGTCTTCCGGCCAAGCCCGCGGTGCTGAGTGCTCTCGCCTCGCCGTCGGCCCTGGCGCGCATCACGGCGGTTTGGGCGCTGGAGGCACCGCTGGCCAACCCCCGGCTGTCGCTGGGCACGGCGAGCGATGCGACCGCGCTGCTCAAGCTAGTGAACGACAAAGCCAGCCCCAAGGGCTTTCCCGCCGGCGTGACCGTCGGTAGTGAGGCCAAGCGCGTGGCGGCGGTGTTGCAGAAAAGGGGTGGCTAGGCGCGAGACGAGGTAGAAAACAGTCATGGCCAACGATCCCACCAGAAAGACTCTGCGGCACTTCTACTGCCGCGACGTGCTTTGGCAGAGCTTTGAGCGCATGTCCGAAGCACTGGACCGGGGTGTCGACGAGCTGGTGAACGAGGCGATGCGAGCCCTTGCTCAACAGCAGGGTTTTCTCCCGTCGGACTTCGTCATATCTCCGGCCAGCGGACTGTCGCAGCCCGGGCTGCCGCGTCCCGATGCGCGCAGCGAAGGCGTGCCGTCGCCGTCGGATGGGCAGAGCGGCAGTGGCGTGTCCCGCAGCACGGGCCTGCGCCGCCCTGTGCCCCCGCCGCTGCCGGCGGTTCGCAACACCGCCGAGCAGTCCGCGAGTCGTCCGCAGCCCGCGCCCGCCGCACCCAGTTTCTCGGTCCCGGCGCAAAGCGGAGGCGGAGCCGCGCCGCCCCTGTATCTGATCTTCGGCAACCAAAGATACGTCATCGACAAGGAACAGTTCATCATCGGTCGCGGAAACAAGTCGTCGGACCTGCCCATTCGCGACGGCAACATCTCGCGCAAGCACGCGGTGGTGATCCGGCGCAACGGCGAGTACTACATCAAGGACCTGGGCTCGACCAACGGCATCGACTTCAATGGCGAGCGCATCGAGGGCAAGAAGATCGAGGAGGGGGACACTTTCTCGATTTGCGACTACCAGCTGAAATTCACGTACCGCTAGCCCTGGTCTCCGGCGCAGAACATGGCCGGTGCACCTGACCCGTCGTTGCTCGACCAGCCCGTGACCGCGTTGCCGGGGGCCGGGCCGGTGACGGCGGCGCGCTTGGCCGAGCGCGGACTCGGGAGCGTGCGCGACCTTCTGGCCTTCTTGCCGCTCGGGTATGACGACTTCCGCACGCGCTATCCGCTGTCGGCGCTTGCCACCTTGCCCGACGGCCAGACGGTGGTGGTGCAGGCTCGGGTGCGACGGGTTCACCGGTTTTTTCGCCGCCTGCTCGACGTATACCTGGAACAGGACGGGGCGGAACTGCGAGCGCGCTGGTTTCGGCCCAATGCGGGCATGGTCAAGACCTACGCCAAGGGCAATCTCGTCGCCCTGGCCGGAACTTTGCGGCGAGGCAAGGACGGCAGCCTCGAGATGGTCCATCCCCGCAACGTCACGGCGCTGCTGGCCGAGAGGGAGGCATTGAGCAGTCAGTCGGGCCTGGGGCTGCGGCCGCGCTACCCGGCGGTGGAGAAGGTTCCTGGCCGGGTCGTCGAAAAACTCGTGGCCGCGGCGGTCGAGCGGGCGGCAGGACTGGTGCCCGACGTACTGCCTGGGCGCGTGGCCCAGGGTTTCGGCTTTCCCTCGATCGCCGAGTCACTACGCCAGGTCCATCAACCTGAGGCCTCGCTCTCCGACGAGAAACTGGCAGAGCTTTTGGTCGGGCAAGCCCCGGCGCAACAGCGTCTCGCCTTCGAGGATTTGTTCGTGGTGCAGGTCGGGCTGGCCCTGGAACGGGCCCGCGCCCGCCAGGCCACGGGCTGGCGCTGTGCTGTCGATGGCGAGGCGGTGCTCACGTCGGCGCGAGCCGCGCTGCCCTTTGCGCCCACGTCTGCCCAGGAACGCGCCATCCGGACCGTGTTTGCGGATCTGACCAGCGCGACGCCCATGCAGCGACTGTTGCAAGGTGACGTGGGCAGCGGCAAGACCGTGGTGGCCTTTGCTGCCGCCTTGCTCGTTGCGCGGGCCGGCGGCCAGAGCCTGCTCATGGCACCCACCGAAGTGCTGGCCGAGCAGCACGGGCGCACCTTGGCTGGCTGGGGCAACAAGGCGGGCCTGCGGGTTGCGGTGCTGCACGCCGGGCTGGAGGCACAGGCGCGGCGTCGGGTGCTTGCGTCTGTTGCGACGGGGGCGACTGATTTGCTGGTGGGCACGCACGCGCTCCTGGAAGAGAGTCTGAGAGTTAAGCGCCTCGCCCTGGCCATTGTGGACGAACAGCATCGCTTCGGGGTGCGCCAGCGGGCCGCTCTGCGCCGGGCTGGGGGCTGGATCCCCGACGAGAAAACGGGCATGGTTCCCCACCTTCTGGTGTTGTCCGCCACGCCCATCCCGCGCACCCTGGCCCTGACCGCCTACGGCGATCTCGAGCTTGTCACTCTCGACGAATCACCGCCGGGCCGCCAGCCCGTGGCGACGCATCTGGGAGTGGGCGAGGCGGCTCGCCACCAGGCCCTGGCCGCGGTCAAGGCAGCCGTGGCAGCCGGCGGGCAGGGCTTCGTGGTGTGTCCCGCCATCGTCGAGCAGAAGCAGGGAGGCCGTGCCTCGGTGCTGTCCCGCTTTCGCGAGCTGCGTCCGCTGCTGGCGCCAGCGCGCGTGGGTCTGCTGCACGGCCAAATGCCGAGCCGCGATCAGGAGGAGGTGGTGTCGGCTTTTCGTGCCGGCCAGCTCGACGTTCTGGTTGCCACCACCGTGCTGGAAGTGGGCGTGGATGTGCCGCGCGCCTCGATCATCGTCATCGAGGATGCCGAGCGCTTCGGCCTGGCGCAGTTGCACCAGTTGCGCGGCCGCGTGGGAAGGGGAGGGCAGGCGTCGAGTTGCCACTTGCTGACCGGCGGGCAGGATCCCGAGACCTTGGACCGACTGGCTTTCGTGGCGGCAACCAGCGACGGGTTCAGCATCGCCGAGGAGGATCTGCGCCGCCGCGGCCCGGGCGAGATCTACGGCGAGCGGCAGACCGGCGTGGTGGGCTTGTGGATGCGCGATCCGGCCGGCGTCGTCGCTCTGGTGGAACGGGCGCGCCAGGAGGCCGAGGCACTGCTGGCCGAGGATTCGGAGCTCACCTCGTCGCAACACGCGGCCTTGCGCCAAGCGGTCGAGGCGCGTTGGCTGCGCCGACGACCCATTGCCGAGGAGGCGGGATGATCCGTCGCTGGCAACCGGCCTTGTGGGCAGGGCTGCTGGGCGGCGTGCTGGCTGGCGGCGGAGATGCGCTGGCCACCTTCGCGACTGCGCTGACCCGGCCGTCGCTGTTGCAGGCGGCGGCGCTGGGCACGGTCGCGGGCGCGCTGCTGGGAATGGCGATGGCCGTGGTTGCCATGCTTGTCTACATAGTCGCAGCCCCGGTGGCGGCGCGTGTGCATCGGATCTCAGCGGCGGCTCTGGTCGCGATGACCATGGCAGCGCCGCTTCTGGTCTACGATGGCTTTGCCCTGTTCGCCGGGGCCAAGGCCTCGCGCGTGGCGGGCCATCACGCGATCTCTGTTGTGTTGGTCTTGCTCATGCTGGTGCTGGTGGCGCTGGCAGCCAGCCTGTGGCAGCGAGTGCTCGGCTATCTGGAAGGGCGCGGCGGCGCGTCCGTGGCCGTGGCGTTGGGCCTGGTGGCCGCGGCGGCTGGGGCCGAGCTGGCCAATCGCGTGGTGCTGCCGCGGCTGTATCCGTGGTTTCACCTGTCGTTGGGGTTGCTCTCGGTCGCGGCCTGCGTGCTGGCAGCACGGGCGGTGCTGCGCGGCCGGGCTTGGCGGCGCAAGGGTGCGACGGCCTTTGTGGCAAGCGTGTTGCTATTGGCCGGACTGGGAGCGCAAGAGCTTTCGGTCATGGGCGCAAGCCAGAACCTGCGTTTCTTCGCCTACGAGAGAACTCAGGTGACCAGCCTGGCGCTGCGCTTGTTGCCAGCGCGCCGACGTCCCCTCGCCAGCCGTTCGGGTGTGGTTTTGCAGCCCTTGGCCAGCCCCTTGCCCGAGGGCCCCCGCCGGCCTGGCGCCGACGTCGTGCTCATCACGGTGGATGCCACGCGCGCCGATCACGTGGGCGCCTATGGCTATGCCCGTCCGACCACGCCCAACATCGATGCCCTGGCCCGGCGTGGGGTGCGCTTCGAGCGCGCCTATGCGCAGGCCCCGCACACGTCGTTTTCCATTGCCTCGCTGATGACTGGCAAATACTACCCGACACTGGCGCGCCTGGCCCCGCAGAGCCAGCACGAAACCTTGGCGCTGACCATGCGCCGCTACGGCTGGAAGACCGCCGCTTTCTTCCCACCCGCGGTTTTCTTCATCGATGCGCAGAAGATGAAGACCTTCGAAACCAACAACTTCGACTTCGAGTATGTGAAATACGAGTACCTGGACGCCGACCAGCGGGTCGAGCAGATCGAAGATTTCTTTCGCAAGGAGAATCCCCGCAGGGTCTTCCTCTGGCTGCACCTGTTCGAGCCGCATGAGCCCTATCAGGCGCACCCAGGCCACGACTTCGGCAGCCGCGACATCGATCGTTACGACAGCGAGATTGCCTATTGCGACGCCGTGGTGGGCCGGTTGATCGCATATCTGCAGAAGGAGCGGCCCAATGCCATCATCGTGGTGGCGGCGGATCACGGCGAAGAATTCGACGAACACGGCGGGCGCTACCACGGCACCACGCTGTATGACGAACAGGTGCGCGTGCCGCTCATCATCTACGTTCCCGGCCTGCCCGCGCATGTGGTGGCGGGCCCGGTACAGTTGATCGACATCGCGCCCACCATCCTGGGGCTGCTCGACCTGCTGGCGCCGGCGCGCATGCGTGGAACCGACCTGGGGCCGTGGCTGGCCGCGCCGCCCGCGCCCGACGACCGCCTGCCGCCCGTGTTCGCCGAGGTTGAGGACAAGCGCATGGTGGTCAAGGGCAAGGAGAAACTCATCTGCGACCTGGCCAAGGACTACTGCGCGTACCACGACCTGGGAACGGATCCGCGCGAAGAGCACAATTTGGCCGAGACGCGACCGGAGCGCGTGGCAGCTCTGCACCAATTGCTCGACACATGGCTCGACGAGCAGGCGCGTTTCGAGTCCAAGCGCCTGGTCGGCGCAGATACCCCGGTCCTATCGCAGGCCATCGAGCACGGCCGCATGGGTGATGCAGAAGCGGCGGCAGAGCTGGCCACCTTGCTGCAATCACGGGCGCCCGTCGAACTGCGGCGCGAGGCGGCCCGCCTTCTGGTCGAGGCGCTGCCAGCTCGGGCAGACACGCGGCCCATGCTGGTGGCCGTCCTGAACGCAGCCGACGACGACGAGGTTCGCGATTGGGCAGCCGTGGCGGCTATGCGGCTGGGCGAGGCGGCCGGCCGGCCGCGCTTGCTGGCCATTGTCGCTCGGCCGAACAGTGAGACCAACGCGGCACTGCGCCGCTATGCGGCGCTTTCGCTGGCCCAGGCTGGCGATGGCGTGGGCGTCATGGTATTGGGCGAGGCTCTCGACGCGTGCTCGGGCAAAGAGGCATTGTGCAAGTCCATCATTGCGGCCCTGGGCAAACTGCGCGACGTGCGTGCTGTGCCCGCATTGATTGCACACTTGCCTGACGTACTGACCCGGCTAGAAGTCGTGCAGGCCCTGGGCGAGATCGGCGACGCCTCGGCTGAGCCTGTACTGGTGGAGCGCTTGAAGAGCGACGAATACGTGCCGGTGCGCGTGGCGGCCGCCCACGCTTTGGCCCGCATGGGCGGCGCGCGTGCGGTGCTCGCGCTCAAATGGTCAGCCAGCAACGACAAAGAACCGCGCGTAGCCGAGGCCGCGCTCGCCGGATTGTCGGAGCTGCGGCGAGGGCGGTAGCTTTCGAAGATTTTGAGACGGCACCTGGCTTGCTTGAGCGATCCCAATTTCCCTGCTTGACAGTTGGCCGCGGGTCGGGCGTTATCGACGGTCAAGGCCGCGCCTGGCCCGCCACCCAAGCAGGGGAATTGGACATGAAGCTTCGCCCAGCACCTCCGGACAAGAACCTGGTCGAACGAGGGGAAATTCTCGACGCTGTGGGCATCTCCCGGGTCTTGCGCCGCATAGCCTTCGAGATCATCGAGCGCAACGGCCCGGCGCCCTATCTGGTCGGCATCCGCACCGGCGGCGCGGTGCTGGCCGAGCGCATGGTCGAGATGCTGGCTGCCAGTGGCGAGAGCCGGCCCGTGCTGGGCGCCATCGACATCACCCTCTATCGCGACGATGTGTTCTTGGGCCTGCCCAAGCCCGAGATCGGGGCCACCGAGCTGCCCGAGACCATCGAAGGCCGTACCGTGGTGCTGGTCGACGACGTCTTGTTCACCGGGCGCACGGTACGCGCCGCCATGGACGTGCTGGCCGACTATGGCCGACCTCGCGCGGTCCAGTTGGCCGTGCTGGTCGACCGCGGCCGGCGCGAATTGCCCATCCAGCCCGACTACGTGGGCGTGCGCCTGCAAACCACCGGCGACCAGTCGGTGCGTGTGATGCTGGCCGATCGCGGGGAGACCGACCGGGTCGTCCTGCGAGAGAGGATCGCCAAATGACCAAGGGATTCACACAGCGGCATCTGCTCGGGATGGAGAAGCTGACCCGCGAGGAGATCACTACTATCCTGGATCTGGGCGAACGTTTTCTGGAGATCGCAGACCGGCCCATCAAGAAGGTGCCCACCCTGCGCGGCAAGACGGTCATCAACCTGTTCCTGGAGCCGTCGACGCGCACCCGCACTTCGTTCGAAATTGCGGCCAAGCGCTTGTCAGCCGACGGGATCAACTTCACCGCGTCCTCGTCGTCCACAGTCAAGGGCGAGACGCTGATCGACACGGCGATGAACCTGGATGCCATGAATCCGGACATCGTGGTCATTCGCCACGCGCAGGCTGGCTCGGCGCTGCTGCTCAGTCAGCGCATCCGTGCCGCCATCGTGAACGCGGGTGACGGAGCACACGAGCACCCGACCCAGGCGCTGCTCGACGCCTCGACCATCCGCGCGCACAAGAAGAAGATCGAGGGGCTGACCGTGGTGATCTGCGGCGACATCGACCACAGCCGCGTGGCTCGCTCCAACATCTTCGCCCTGCGCACGCTGGGCGCGCGTGTGCGCGTGGCCGGGCCGCGGTCGCTGTTGCCCGTGGGCGTGGAAGACCTGGGCTGCCAGGCCTTTGACCGCATCGAGCCGGCGCTGGAAGGCGCCGACGTGGTCATGATGTTGCGGATTCAGATGGAGCGAAAGGCGGGCAGCCGTTTCCCCAACACGCGCGAATACGCGCGCTACTTCGGCCTGAATCCGCGTCGCCTGGCGCTGGCCAAGCCCGACGCCATCGTCATGCACCCCGGGCCGATGAACCGCGGTGTGGAGATCGATCCCAGCGTGGCCGACGGCCCGCGTTCCGTGATCCTGGAGCAAGTCAGCCGGGGCGTGGCCATCCGAATGGCCGTGCTGTACCTTTTGGGCGGCGGCAGCGGCGAGGAATGGAGCAAGTCTTGATGGCCTGCAAGCGCAACCCTTTTTCGAGGAGCGAGTCTCATGCCTGACATTCTTCTGCGCGGCGGCCGGGTACTCGATCCCGCGCGCGAGTTCGACGCCCAGGCTGACCTTCTGATTAAGGACGGAAAGATTGCGAAGATCGAACGCGGCCTGTCGGCAGCAGGCGCCAAGATCATCGACGTGAAGGACTGCTGGGTGGTGCCGGGGCTCATCGACCTGCACGTGCACCTGCGCGAGCCCGGCCAGGAATACAAAGAGAACATCGAGACCGGGACCGCTGCGGCGGCCGCGGGCGGTTTCTCCGCCGTGTGCTGCATGCCCAACACCAGCCCGCCCAACGACACCCGCGCCGTGACCGACCTGATCGTGCAGCGGGCGCGCGACAAGGGCGCCGTGCGCGTCTATCCCATCGGGTGCATCACGCAAGGCCAGAAGGGCGAGACCTTGGCCGACATGGGCGAGCTGCAAGAAGCAGGCTGCGTGGCCGTGTCCGATGACGGCCACGGCGTGATGAACAGCGAGGTCATGCGCCGAGCCTTGGAGTACGCGCGCAGCTTCCACATGCCGCTCGTGCAGCACTGCGAGGACAGCGCGCTTTCAGCCGGCGGAGCCATGCACGAGGGTTTGGCCTCCACGCGCTTCGGGATTCGCGCGCAGCCGGCGGCGGCGGAATCCGCCATGCTGGCCCGCGATCTGGAACTGGTGGCGCTGACCGGCGGTCGCTACCACATGGCCCACATCAGTTGCGCCGAATCGGTGCGCATGATCCGCGATGCCAAGAAACGCGGATTGCCGGTCACCTGCGAGGTGACCCCGCACAACCTGATGCTCACCGACGAGGCCTGCGCCGGCTACGACACCTTCTTCAAGATGTATCCGCCCCTGCGCTCGGCGAGCGAGCAGGCGGCGCTGCGCGAGGCCCTGGCTGATGGCACTATCGACGCCATCGCCACTGACCACGCGCCCCATTCGTCGGTGGAGAAGGAAGTCGAGTTCGAGCAGGCGGCCAATGGGGTCATTGGCTTGGAAACCGCGCTGGCCGTGGCCGTGGAATTGGTGGATGCGGGCGTGTTGACGCCAGCCACGCTGGTCATGCGCATGTCCGCCGGTCCGGCCAAGGTGCTGGGCCTGCCGGGCGGCAGCCTGGCGCCGGGCGGCGCGGCCGACGTGACCGTCATCGATCCGCAGGCAGCCTGGATTTGCGATGCCACCCGCTTTCGTTCCAAGGCACGCAACACACCCTTTGGCGGGCGCGCAATGCGTGGCCGGGCGGTGCTGACTGTGGTAGGTGGACGGATCGTGTTTTCTCAAGAGAAGTTCGTTGTCTGAGAACAAGAGCGCACCAACCCCGGCCCTTTTGGCCCTGGAGGACGGCACCGTCTTTCGGGGCGAGGGTTTTGGCTCGGCCGCTGACCTGACCGGCGAGCTGGTGTTCAACACCGCGATGAGCGGCTATCAGGAAGTGCTGACCGATCCCTCGTACCGCGGGCAGATCGTGATGATGACCGCGCCTGAGATCGGCAACGTGGGCGTGAACCCCGAGGACTTCGAGTCGGATCGCCCCTACTGCGCCGGCTTCGTGGTGCGCGATCTGTCACCGCGCGTGTCCAACTGGCGCGCGCAAGGCACGCTGGCTGAGTTGATGGAAAAGTCGGGTGTGGCCGGCATCACCGGCATTGACACCCGCGCCATCACCCGGCGCCTGCGCATCGGCGGCGCCCAGCGCGCGGTGATCACGCGCAAGATCGATGACCCCAACGCGGCGGTGGCCATGGCCCGGCGCTCGCCTTCGATGGAAGGCCAGGACCTGGCCAGGGAAGTGACCTGCGCCACGCCCTACCAGTGGGACGAAGGCTTGTGGCAGGCGCCTTCGAACAGCACGCCGGTGCCGCCTGTGCGCCACCGTGTGGTGGCCTACGATTTTGGCATCAAGCGCGGAATCCTGCGCCGCCTGCGCCAGAGCGCCTGCGCGGTCACGGTGGTGCCAGCGGCAACGCGTGCGCGCGATGTTCTGGACATGAAGCCAGACGGCATCTTCCTGTCCAACGGTCCGGGCGATCCCGCGGCTGTTTCGTACGCGGTCGAGGCGGCGGCCGAGCTGTGCCAGAGCGGCAAGCCCATCTTCGGCATTTGCCTGGGCCACCAGATCTTGGGGCTCGCCCTGGGCGGCAAGACCTACAAGTTGAAGTTCGGACACCATGGCGCCAACCACCCGGTGATGGATCTTTCCACGCGCAAGGTGGAGATCACGTCGCAGAATCACGGGTTCGCGGTGGACGTGGGTTCGTTGCAAGGCAAGGCCGTTCTGTCGCACATCAACCTGAACGATCAGACTGTCGAGGGCATGCGCCACGACCGGCTGCCCATCTTCAGCGTGCAGTACCACCCCGAGGCGTCGCCAGGTCCCAACGATCCGAGCTACCTGTTCGGGCGCTTCGTGAAAATGATGGACGAGCAGGCGCGGTGAGCGACGACGAGATCAGGGCGCCGCGCCCCGAGGCCGGCCTCATCCACGCGCTGCTGGACCAATTGGCCGCCGAATTCGCGGCGCCGCCGTTTCGCGCGCAAATTGCAGCCGCGCGCGAGGAGTACTTCACACGTACGGGCAAGGTTTTCGAGGACGACGCCGAAGTGTACGAGGCGCGCACAGTGGCGTTCCTCGAATGGTACGTGGCCGAGCGGCCGCTAGCCGAGGGCCGCTCGCCGGCGCTGATCGCGCTGGAGCGCACGCCCGCCGACTCAGTCAACGCCGACCGGCGCATGGCCCTGGCCCGCATCGCCACCAGCCACCGCAGCTTGTTCGACATCGCCAAGGTGGAGGGCAATCGCGTGGAACTGGAAGACGTTCTGGGCGGGGCGCGCTTCTCGGTGGTCGAAAGGCGCAGCACCATCGGCTTCGAGGTCGGCGCCATAGTGGAAGCGCGCGTGGTGTGGGACGGCGCGGATCCGCTTTTCACCAAGACTTTCTTGTTTCACCCGCGCGACGCCCGCACCGAGATTCTCAATCTCGTCGACGATTCGCTGATGACGGGCGCCGGCCGCGACGAGATCATGGGCAAGCTGTCCCAGCTGTATTTGCGCTGGCACCGCCACGGGCACCTGAACGCGGGCCGGATTTACAAGGGCGGGTTCACTGGCAATACGGCTGGTCCTGTGGTCCTGTAGCGGGGCTGAGAGCGGGACATCGTAGCAGACGGCGCTCGGCGCTGGCGGGCTGATGCCGGTAGCGCGCCGATCGTGATGGAAACCTTCACATCGACGAAGGCGCGGCACTGGGCGCGGAAGTCGAGATCGGTCTGCTCGTTCGAGGCGTGGACAAAGGGTGCGGGGCTGCGGTCGGTGGTGGCGGGACGACGGTGCGGGTTCTGGGCCAGGATGGCCGCGACGCCCATGGGCTCTCGACCTCTTGCAGTCAGGCTTTCCAGGTTGACGATTCCCGGCACCGAGTTTACGATTGGAACATAGAGGTTTACGATTCGAGATCGGCCAGGGGTTCGCCGACGAAGTCTTCCGCGTCTGGAAGGCATTCCACCCAGACATCAAGCTGCACGCCGTGTCCATGTCAGCGCCCGTGGCGTTCCTGGTGCGGCGGGCGCAGAGTGCGTGATCCCAGGCGACGCGCGTTCGCTCGTCTCTGTCACCAGACGGTGGCGACCGGATATTGCGTGACCAGGGGATCGGGCGTGAGCAGGGTCAATCCGCCGACGATGGCCTGACAGACCAGCATGCGATCGAATGGGTCCTTGTGTAGCTCAGGCAGCTTGGCGCAGAAAAGGGCGGCGGCCTCGTCGAGAGAAAGCGACTGAATCCGGTGGCGCTGGCGTTCCTCGGAAACCAGCGCGGAAGGTGGACGCGGCAGCGGAAGCTTGCCCAGTCTGTGCTTGACCGCGATCTCCCACGCCGAAACCGAACTCAAGAATGCTTCGTTGGCCGGGTCGCAGAAAAGCTTGCGTGCCGAGACCGACAGGCAGGCGTCGCCGGTGACGATCCACAGGAAGGTGCAGGTATCGAGCAGCAACTTCATGGGTGGCCGCGGAACGCTGCGACGATGTCGTCGGGCAGCGGCTCGAAGAATCGCGGCGGCACGCTGAACTTCCCCTTGGCCAGGCCGACGGGCCTGGGTTTGCGTGCGGCCTGGGGGATGGCCCGCAACTCGGCCACCGGCACGTTGTGGCTGCAGATCACCACGGTCTCACCCCCTGCCGCCGAGGCGATGTACGCGGACAGCTTGGCCTTGGCCTGAGCCACGTTGACCTTCAAGATGACCATAATTGTGACCATAAATGTGTTGGTTTGCAAGCAATCTACGTCAGCGCGCTTCTGTCATCGCAGGGGGCATCGCATATTTTGCGGCAGGAAAGGTCGACTACCCCCTTCGGTGGGCTTCCCACCCCACCTTCCCCCGTGCGCTTCGCGCGCGCCCGTCGCGGCCACGGCCACGGCCACGACCACGACCTCCCGCAAACATCGCGGGACAGTGGGTGCTCCATGGCTCCCCACTTGGGCGTTTCCTGCGGTAGACTGGCGCCACATGACGGCCGTTCTGCAAGACAAGACCGTGGTGCTCGGCGTGACCGGCGGCATATCGGCTTACAAGGCAGCCGAAGTGTGCCGGCTCTTGCGCAAGGCTGGGGCGCGCGTTGAGGTCGTGATGACGCCCGCGGCTTGTGCGTTCATCACGCCTCTCACCATGGAGGCTTTGTCGGGAAATTCGGTGGCCACCGAGATGTTCGAGACCACCGCGCAGTCGCACATCGGTCACATCGAACTGGCCTCGCGCGCCGACATCGTGGTGGTGGCACCGGCCACTGCGGATGCCATCGCCCGCTTTGCCGCTGGCATGGCCAACGATCTTTTGGCCGCGGTGGTGCTGGCCACGCGCGCCCCGGTGCTGCTGGCGCCGGCCATGAACAGCAACATGTGGGACAACCCCATCACCCAGGCGAATCTGGCGCGGCTGATCGACACCGGCCGCTTTTCCACGGTGGGTCCTGACGCCGGCGAGTTGGCCTGCGGCTGGGTGGGCGCTGGTCGGCTGGTTGCACCGGCCGAGATCATGGCTGCCATCGAGTCGCGCCTGGCCGGTGCGCCCGATGCCGCCAGAGCCGAGGGCGCGCTGGCTGGCCGTCGCACGGTGGTCACCGCGGGTCCGACCTGGGAGGCGGTGGACGACGTGCGCTTTCTGGGCAATCGCTCGTCGGGAAAGATGGGCTTCGCCCTCGCGCACACGGCCGCCATGCAAGGTGCGGATGTGACGCTCATCGCAGGTCCGGTGGCCTTGGCCACTCCAGCCGGGGTTACCCGTCGCATCGACGTGGAATCAGCGCTGGAGATGCGCGAGGCCTTGCGCCGCGTGGCCATGCAGGCCGACGTGGTGGTGATGGCGGCAGCGGTAGCTGATTTCCGTCCTGGCGTGCGCGTCTTGGGCAAGCTTTCACGCCGTGATGCTCACCCGGCCGCGGCCCGCCCGGCGCGCACGTTGCCCCTGGTCGCCAATCCGGACTTGCTGGCCGAACTGGGTCGCGCTCGCAAAGGACGGGCGCCCTTGCTGGTGGGATTCGCCGCCGAGGTCGGGGTGTCGGGAGAGGCGCTGGTGGCGCGCGCGCGTCAGAAGCTGACCGAGAAGGGGTGCGACGTCGTGGTCGCCAACGAGGTGGGCAAGGCCGGTCTGGGCTTGGGCGCGGAGTACAACGCGGTTACTATGGTGTTTGCCGACGGCCGGGTGGTCGACCTGCCAGCCGATCGCAAGGAAGCCATTGCCATGAAGATCTGGAACACCATCACGACCTTCTATCTGACGCCTGCCGATGCGTCGGCGTCGAACAAATCCGTCCCGGCGTCCGCAGGGCTTTCCCCGATTTCCCCCGGCAAGCGCCGCGCCCGCCGCGGCCGAAAGGGCAACGATGTCTAGCGCTTCACGCGAGGAGAAACTGCGCGCCTACGCGGGCCAGGCCAGCGAGCGGCTGGTCGGGGCCGGCCAGATCCTGGCGGGGCGGCAGACCATGGGTGGGCCGGCGCGGGGAAATGTGCCGCCCTGGCCGGGGTCCGAAGACCCGGACTTTCACGGCACCTTGTCGGCCATCTGGCTGTGGTCGCGCGCCGAGGCGCTTTCGGCAAACGATCACTTCTCGCTCAACATGGCGGCCGCCTGGGATTTCGTGAACAGCCACTGGGACCATTTCATCCCCGTGGCCCTCGGTCCGGCGGCCAGCGACGAGGCGGCCTA
This sequence comes from Myxococcales bacterium, assembly GCA_003142855.1. Taxonomy (GTDB): domain Bacteria; phylum Myxococcota_A; class Polyangia; order Fen-1088; family Fen-1088; genus Fen-1137. The sequence goes on along the minus strand of PLNW01000123.1, from coordinate 8,367 downwards.
CGACTGCGCCATGGTGCTGCGGGCCGTGCTGGCCGATCCGCACATCCTGCGTTCTGAGGGTGAAGACGACCGGCGGCGTGATCGCGCAGCCTCGGCGGCTCGCCTGCTGGGGGCGTATGTCAATGACCTGGAAAGTCCGGCCGGGCGCGAGTTCCGCGATCCTGGTTTTCTGGCTTGGAGCCTGGGCGAGTACGCCCGGCAGGTGGGCGACCGAGGCCTCAGCTCGATGGTTCGCCGTTTCGTCGAGGCGGCCTACGGCATGAAGAGCCCGCCGCCTTTCACTTCGGAGCCGGCCGCGCAGGACGGCCTGTTCGACTTCTCGTGCACCACCGCCACGCGCGTTCTGGCGGTATTGGGCGCCGAGGGTGCCACGCCCTTCATCGGTGCCTGGTTGCGCGAACGGGTCGCGTCCGCGGTCGCGCGGAGCTTCGTGGCTCGGCCCATGGATGAAAACACCTGGAACGCGTGCGCCGCGGTCGCCGCGGGTCGAGCCTATGCGGCGTCGACCGATCCGCTGTTCTTCGAAGTTCACGGCATCATTCTGTCCGAGTTGGATCGACGGGTAGAGCAGGGGGCGCTGGGCCGCCAACCGGGTTTCTCGGCTGAAACCGCCGCAACTTTCTACTACGCCATGGCGGTGGACGCGCCGCTGGCCAAAGGCTGAGGTGGAGGATCTCCAGGGCGAGTTGCGCGCCCTTACCGCCGGCATTCGCACCCACCTGGAGGCGCGGGCGCGGGCCGGCTTGCTGGGCGTGTCCCGGGCGCCTTGCCCGCGCATGAACCGGGCTGGGGACGAGCCGGCCAATGCCCCTGCCGCGCCGGACGCGGAGGTCCAGCCGCTCACCGATCCTGCCGATCTGGAGACAGCTTTCGCCTCGGACAGTGAGCCGCCACTTCCCCACGCGGGACACGGCTTGACCCTGGTGCGGGCCGAGCTGGGTGACTGTCAGCGCTGCAAGCTGGCCAAGGGCCGTCGGCACATCGTGTTCGGCAGTGGCAACCCTGAGGCGCACCTCATGTTCGTGGGCGAGGGGCCGGGCGCCGACGAGGATGCGCAGGGCGAGCCCTTTGTGGGCGCAGCCGGGCAACTGCTCACCAAGATGATTCAGGCCATGCACCTGACCCGCGAGGATGTGTACATCTGCAACGTCATCAAGTGTCGTCCGCCGGGCAACCGCGACCCTGAGCCCGACGAGGTGGCCGCTTGCGAGCCTTTCCTCAAGAAGCAAATTGCCGTGGTCCAGCCGCGCGTGATCGTGGCCCTGGGCAAGTTCGCCGCCCATCTGCTCACCGGCGAGCACACGCCCATCACGCGCCTACGCGGCAACATCAAGCACTATCAGGGGATCCCGGTGATGCCGACCTATCACCCGGCCTTTCTCCTGCGCGACGAGAGCCGCAAGGGCGAGGCGTGGCACGATTTGAAAGAGGTCATGGCGCTGCTGAAGCATATGGGTGTCTAGGGCAGCTCGACGCTGAACTGCGTGCCGCCCACGGCGTCGCTGATAAAGCTCACGCGGCCGCCCAGACAGTGCTCGCCCAGCAGGCGCATGGCATAGGTGCCGAAGCCTCGGCTGCGCCCCTTGTTGCTGAAGTGGGGTTGGAAGATGTGGGCCGCCACCGAGGCCGGGATGAGGCCTGGATTGTGCACCTGAAAGACCGAGCCGCCGACCGTTTTTTCAAACCAGGGCCGGTCTGGGCGTGGACGCAGCCCAAGGCCTCGCCCGGACGTTGGCCGATCAAATTGTCACCGGTTTTCACCTTGAGCCCGTCCAGAAGCTCGCGGTTGGCCGCAAGGATCTGCCGGTGCTCGTCCAGCACCATGAGCAAGCCGCCCACGGCTTCGAGCACGGCCTGGATCACTGGATCGGTCACGGCCAGCGCGGCCAGAGCAGCAAGGCTCTCGGGATCGCTGCGTTCCGCCGGAGCGAAATACGTGTCCGCGCCACTCGATGCTGGCTCCATCCGATCCTCCCGAGCGACGGCCCATTCCGGTCTGCCGCCGTCAGCTCTCAAGGAACGATTGTATTCCCAGTCGCCACCCTTTGGAACTGAAGAAACCGTCGCGGGTGACGGATCGCGGTGTGCGATCCGCCTCCGTGCTCTCTCCTGTCACCCCTGTGTTCTCCGCCAGAGGTCCGACGACACAGCCATCGCCGCGAATCACCGCGGTGAACGTTGACACGAGAGATCACCAAGGATACGTTTGCCTGGCGTTCGCGCACAGGAGGACATGATGGCCAGCGACGAACCTTGTCTCATCGCCAGCAAGAGCGCGGTCCGCGGTCAGATCTCAGGCAAGCAGGATCTGATCGTCGAGGGCCGCGTGGAAGGCCGTATCGGCCTGGAGAGCCACCTGACCATCGAGGAATCGGGCAGCGTCGAGGCCGACCTGGACGTGACCCAGGTTACGGTCAAGGGCGAAGTGCGTGGCGACGTGGTGGCAGCGCGTTCCGCCGTCCTGCACGCCACGGCGCGCGTGGCGGGGAAAATCCGCGCACCCCAGATCGTCATCGAAGACGGCGCAAAGTTCTCAGGGACCATCGAGATGGAGGTAGAGTTGCCGGTAGGAATCAAGGCGGGCGGCGCCTAGCCCTTGGGGCGGCGCGCTCGGGACGGGACACGAATTATGGCAAAGGAAAAGGACACGAAGCCCATGGCGAATACGGTCATTGGAAGCAGCATCGTCATCGACGGTGAAATCACGGGAGAGGAGTCACTCACCATCCTGGGAACGGTCAAGGGCAAGATTTCAGTGGCGCAGAACCTGGTGGTTGAGTCAGGCGCTACGGTGGAGGCCGATGTTGAAGCGCAGACCGTCACGGTGAACGGCCGGTTGACCGGCAACGTGGTGGCGCGTGAGCGCCTCGAGCTGAAGCCCGAGTCCAAGATGGTGGGCGACGCCAAGTCACCGCGCATCGTGATTGCCGACGGTGCCGGGTTCAAGGGCAACGTGGACATGGACGTATAGGCGCGCACCATGGCTGACAAGGAAACTGTCATTGGTCCGGATACACGAATTTCGGGCGAGGTACGCGGCGATGAGGATCTCGTTGTCCGTGGTCGCATCGACGGCAGGGTGCAGCTGACGCAGAATCTCACCGTTGAGAAGGGGGCCACGGTCCAGGCTGACGTGGATGTCCGCCAGATCGTGGTTTCCGGCACGGTGGTCGGCGCCATCGTCGCCTCCGAGAGCGTGAAACTGATGTCGACGGCGCGCGTGGTGGGCGATCTGGCGTCTCCGCGCGTGATGATGGAAGCGGGTGCGGCGTACCGCGGCCGCGTCGACATGGGCGACATCGCGGCCGCGCGGGCTGCGGTGAGCTCGCGCGCTGCCCAGCGCCCTGCCGCAGGCGAGAAGGCCGCGCTCCGTCCCGCGCCGCCACGGATGGCCATGCCTGGCAAGGCGGTCGTTGCTGGCAAGGCCGCGGCGGCGGTCGTGCCTGCCGCTGCCGTACGTCTTACGGCGCCGGCTGTCGCTGGCGCGGCTGCTCCTGCTTCGCCGCCTGCCTTTCCACGCGTGGCCGGGGCCATGGGCGCCATGGTGCCGGCTTGGGCCAAGAAGAAGATCCGGAGACGCTAGCCAGCGCGGTCGGATCGGACGGTCGACCACGACCACGACCTCTGGGCCCATCGTGGGACGTCGAGTCTGAGGTGCATTTCGCCGGGGGTGTGGTACCTTTCCTTCGCCCATGTGCGGCGTGATCGGAATCTACGGCCATCCAGAAGCGGCCAACTTGGCGTACCTTGGATTGCACGCCCTGCAGCACCGGGGCCAGGAGTCGGCGGGCATCGTATCCAGTGACGGTGAGCGTTTGCGCTGGGTGCGCGAGATGGGGCTCGTGGGGGAGATCTTCACCCAGGACCGGCTACGACGCTTGCCTGGGTCGTCAGCTATCGGCCACGTGCGCTATTCGACCACCGGCGATTCTGCGGCCAAGAACGCGCAGCCAATCGCGGTCGACTACTCGGGTGGCTCGCTGGCCATTGCCCACAATGGAAACTTGGTCGATGCGGCCGAGGTCCGGGCGCATCTGGAGGACGAGGGTTCGATCTTCCAGACCACCAGCGACACGGAGGTCATTCTGCACCTCATCGCGCGCTCGCGCGAAGGCTCGCTGCCCGATCGTGTGGTGGACGCCCTGCGGTCGGTGCACGGAGCCTATTCGTTGGCCTTCCTCTCCGAATCCATGATGATTGTCGTGCGCGATCCCATGGGCATCCGTCCGCTTTCCCTGGGCAAGCACAACAAGAAGGGCTGGGTGGTGGCCTCGGAAACCTGCGCCTTTGATCTCATCGAGGCCAGCTTCGTGCGCGACATCGAGCCAGGGGAGATGCTGGTCTTCGACAAAGACGGCATGCACAGGAGTTTCCCCTTCAAGCCGGAAAAGCCCTACCGCTGCATTTTCGAATGGGTCTATTTCGCGCGGCCCGATTCCACCATGGCGGGGCAGTCGGTGTACCAGGCCCGCGAACGCATGGGTCGCCGTCTGGCGGTGGAGCACCCGGTGCCCGCCGACGTGGTCGTCCCGGTTCCCGACTCGGGCACCGCAGCGGCGATTGGCTACGCGCGCGAGAGCAACGTCCCGTTCGGTCAAGGTCTGATGCGTTCGCACTACGTGGGGCGCACCTTCATCGAGCCGTCCGAGTCGATTCGTCACTTCGGCGTGAAGCTCAAGCTGTCGCCGGTGCGCGAGGTTCTGGCGGGGAAGCGGGTGGTCGTGGTCGACGATTCCATCGTGCGCGGCACCACCTCCAGCAAGATCATTGGCATGATTCGCGGGGCGGGTGCGCGCGAGGTGCATTTGCGCATCAGCTCGCCGCCCACGGTGGGGCCCTGTCACTACGGCATCGATACCCCGGACCGCGACAAGCTGATCGCCAGCTCACACAGCGTAGATGAGATCTGCCGTTTCGTGGGCGCCGACAGCCTCGGCTACCTGTCACTGGGCGGCTTGCGTGCCTCGATCAACTGCGTGGGAAGTACGGACGAGCACAGCGGGTTGTGCGACGGCTGCTTCTCCAATACTTACCCCATCGCCGTAGCGCCCCCGGCGCACTGTCGGCAATTGCGGTTGATAACGGCGTAGGGGATTTTGGCCTGGGGGGTGGGTTTAACTGGACGTCCACCGGCGGTTGAGAACACAGAGGGGACAGGGGAGGGCACAGAGTCGGAGGGTACTTGACTCCCTCATGCGAATCCCCAAGATGGGACCCATGCCTCGCACTGGGCACCTGGGAATCCTGATCTCACTGGTCGCCGTCTTTTTCGGCAGTTCGGCTGTGGCGGCGCCTCGGGTGGTGTTGTTGGAGATGGCGGGCGGCGCGCGGGACGTCCGGCAAGAGGTGCGGGCTTCGGCCGAACAGGCCTTGCGTGAGCTGGGCGTCGAGGTCGTGCCGCAGAGCCAGGTCAAGGCCTCACTCGACGACTGCAACATCCCCTCCTGCCTGGCCGAGTTGGGTCGGCAGGCGGGGGCGAGTCACATCCTGGAGATTCAGGGCAGCTATGTGAACGAGTCGTACAACCTGCGCCTCGACCTGCGCGATGGCGAGACGGGGCGCATCCTGGGTAGCGATGCCAAGGAATGCGAGATCTGTTCCGCCAGAGACTTCTATCGGGCGGTGAGGGATCGTTCGGCCGCGCTGTGGACGCGCGTGGTGCGCGAGCAGGGCAGCGCTGAGTCGGTTCCCTCCCCGGCGGTTGCCACAACGCCAGCTCGTACCGAGCTGACGGAGGCGAAGCCGGCCCCGCCTCCCGCCAAGGTCGGCCGGTCCTTCTGGCGGCAGCCGCTGCCTCTGTTCGGGTTGGGCCTGACCGCAGGTGCGGCGGTGCTGCTTGGTTTCGGGGGTTACTATTTGGCGGTGGATGGCGATCCCGCCGGCTGTCAGGGCGCGGGTGTTGATAAGTTTTGCGCCTTCAAGCGCTCCACCGCGGTCCCCGGCTGGGGCTTGTTGGCGGGCGGAGGCGCGGCTCTTCTGGGGGGAGTGGCCATCCTGGTCTGGGGGCGCGATGACCCAGGCGGGCCGGCGATTTCCCTGGGTCCAGGAACGGTCGCCTTCTCAGGAAGGTTCTAGGCAGCACTGCGTGGGCCGTCGAGCAGTTACCTATTTCGCACAGAGGGCACGGAGGCCACGGAGCCGGAGGAGAATAGAGGAAGGGTTTCCTGTCCGGTCCGAAACCCCTTTTCCTCTCTTCCGGCATCAGTGCCCTCAGGGCTCTCTGTGCGAAAAAGCTAACTAGCGCCCCAGGCTTCGTGGGCGAAGTAGAGTCCCGCGAAGATCTTCGCTGCCAGCGGGGTGCCTTGCCGCTCGCGCTCTCTCAGCCAGGCGCGCGCTTCGCCCAGCGCGACTTCGTGCACCTGGATGTTTTCCGTCGGGGTGCCGCCGCCGGCGCCGACCTTGGTGAGGTCGGAGGCCAGGATGAACCGGACCATCTCGCTGGTCAGCCCCGGGGAGGTGGCGCTGGTGGAAACCAGTCGCAGCGTCGCCGCTCGGTAGCCCGTCTCCTCTAGCAGCTCCCGTCGCGCGGCCTCGATAAGGTCTTCCTGTTCGCGTCCGGGCTCGTCGCCTACCAACCCGGCAGGAAATTCGATCACCTTGCCGCCCAGCGGGATTCGGTACTGCTCGACGAACAAGAGCCGTCGCTCTGCTGTCAACGGCACGATGACCACCACGGCGCGCGCGTTGGCGCGCTCCACGAAGGTCCAGCCGTCGATGTCTACCAGACGCAGGTAGCGAGTTTCAGCGAGTGTTCGTCGAGTCACGTCGATCTACTTGCCCAGTTCTTCGTCGACCCACTCGCTCAGGCTCTCGAGGTCGTGGCGGCCGGCGTACTTGCGACCATTGATGTAGATGGTGGGGGTGGAGTTGATTCCCAGCGCGCCGCCGTCGGACTTGTCCTTGGTCACGGCAGCCTTGATCTCGTCCGAGGTCATGTCGCCCCGCCATCGGGTGACGTCGAGCCCAACGTCCTTGGCGATCTTCTCCAGCACAGCCGGAGTGAGATTGTCGGAGTTGTCCCACACCTTGTCGCTGTAGGGCCAGAACTTGCCCTGCTTCTGCGCGGCCGTGGCGGCTTCGGCCGCCAGGCGCGAGTTGGTGTGGCCGCTGAGCGGGAAGTGCTTGAAGCACAGCCTCACCTGCCGCGGGTAAGCATCCAGGACTTGCTTCATGAGCGCCTGAGCGCTCCGGCAGTGCGGGCATTCGTAGTCCACGAACTCGACCACCGTAACCCGCGCCCCGGACGGACCCTTGCTGGGCGCCCGACTCACGTCGATCTCCGTGTGGACCGGGTCGCGGTAACGTTTTTGCAACTCCTCGCTCACTTCCGAGTCCGTGTAGCCGGCCTCGACCAGCCGGGACACGAACCTGACCGCGTAGAACGAGCGCTTGCAGCCGGGATCGTGCTTGACCGAGTAGATCAGGCTGTGGCCCTTGCCACAGCTCGATGGCTCGCGGTTGACGACGCGGAAGAAAACCTTGCGTTCGTAGTCGTCCAGCTTGCTGAGGTCGATGCCGGGCGGGAGTGCGGTGTCGAGATCAGCGGCGCCCTTGCTTTCGGGGCTGGCCGGTTTGGCATCGGCGGGCGCGGCCATGGCCGACGGAAGCAGGGGCAGGGCGAAGAACAGGCCTGCGGACGCAAGGCTGCTCGCGCGGGAAGCCCGCCGGCTTTGCCGGCGCCGCGCGTGGCGCACCATCGCGCAAGGCCGAGCGAAGCGAGCGGGGTGGGGTGGCGGTTGGGGGGCCGCAGGGCATGGGAACCCTGCGAGGGTTCCCATCTCAGAATGAGATAGGAGTGGGTGCATCGGAGCGAAGATTAGAAACCAGCGGGGCCCAAGTCAAACGGTGACGCAACCTTTGCTTGAATTGACGAAGCTCGACGGGCCGGCCAGTATTAGCCGCACCATGGGGTCGGACTACACAGCCGCCGCACTTGCGATCCTGGCCGGGGTCGGGATGGCGGTTGCCTTCAGCGCCCTGGCTCGATTCGTGGGCGAGCGCCGCGTGACCCGGGCCAAACAGATCACCTACGAGGCGGGCTCGGATCCAGTGGGCAGCCCGCGCGTGCGCATCCCGGTGCGCTTCTATCCGGTCGCGATCCTCTTCCTGGTGTTCGACATCGAAGTCGCCTTCCTGTATCCCTGGGCCGTCAACTACGCGTCCTTGTCGTGCGCGGAGCCGCTGGTCAAGGGCGCGTGCCAGGCGGGCACTTCGTGGTTGGGCCTGGGCGCCGTGCTGGTCTTCATGGCGGTGTTGCTAGTCGCGCTCGCCTATGTGTGGCGCAAGCGCGCGATCGGATGGGACTAGAAAATGCCATTCTCGGTTTACACATCGAAACTCGCGCAGGCGGTGAACTGGGCGCGCAAG
>PLNW01000020.1 GCA_003142855.1 Myxococcales bacterium | reverse complement strand
GACCAGCCTTTCCTGGTCGCACTAAAACGCCTATGCCCCTGGTCTCGGCTCTTCTCGCGCAGGCGCGTGCAGCTCCTGGCCGAGCACAGTTACCTGAGGCCGGTTGGCTTGCTGCGCTCACTGGCAGTAGTTGATGAGCACGCTGATGTTGGATGCGCCGTCGTTGGCAACGACGATGTCCGGCCTGCCGTCCGCGTTGATGTCGCCCACGCCGAGGTATTGCGGCATCGAGCCGACGGCGTAGGTGACCTGGGCCTTGAACGTGCCGTCGCCCTTCCCGTTGAGAATGCCCACGGTATTGCTGCCCTGGTTGGCGACCGCGACATCGAGGTTGCCATCCATGTTGAAGTCGGCGATGGCCACAGTTTGCGGGTTCGTCCCCACCGCGGTGGTGGTCTGGGCCTGGAACGTCCCGTTGCCCTTGCCCAAGAGGAAACCAACGTTGTTGCTGCCGAAGTTCGCGACGACGAGGTCGAGCATTCCGTCGTGGTTCATGTCGGCGATGGCCACCGAGAACGGCTGGGCGCCGACCGCGTAGTTTGTCGCCGACCCAAGCGCCCCACCGCCCATCCCGAGGAGCACACTGACGGTCCCGGCGTTGTGGTTGGTCACTACCACGTCCGGCTTCCCGTCGGAGTTGAGGTCTGCGGTGGCAAACCCCCACGCCCCAGCGTCGCACGCGTAAGCGACGGGGGCCTGGAACGTGCCGTCGCCGTTTCCCAGGAGGATGTCGACTTGGCCGTTATTGACGTCGGTGACGGCAAGGTCGAGCTTTCCATCGCGGTTGAAGTCCGCTGTGAATATGAGCGAAGGGTTGGCGCCGGCCGCGAAGTCGGTGCTGGACCCCAAGGCCGCGCCGGTATTCATGAGGATGGCGGCATACGCGGTGGCGGCAGCGACATCGAGCTTGCCATCGTTATTGAAGTCGCCGAGGGCAATGCCCGAGGGATAGCCTCCGCTGCCAGTGGGATAGGATGTCAGTGACCCAAAAGTCCCATCACCGGCTCCCAACAGCGTCTGAACCACGTCCGCATTGCCATAGCCCACGACGACGTCGAGCTTTCCTCTTCCATAGACGTCGCCCAGGGCGAGGGCATCGACGCCTGCGCCCGTGGCGTAGGTCACCTGAGGCTTGAAGAAACCTCCACCACATGGGGTGCACGTGCCAGTCGCGCAGACCATCAAGCCCCCACAGGTCGTCCCGCAGCCGCCACAATTGCTCGGGTCGTTGGCGGTGTTGGTGCAGGTGCCCGAGCAGAGTGTCTGGCCCGCGGGGCAGACGCAGACGCCGGCCACGCACGATTGACCTCCCGGGCAGATGGTGCCGCAGGTGCCGCAGTTGTAGTTGTCAGTGCCGGTGACGGTGCAGATGCCAGCGCAGTTGGTCGAGCCCGAGACGCAGGTCACGCCACACGCACCGCCCGAACAGGCCTCGCCCGCCGGGCAGACCGTGCCGCAGGTGCCGCAGTTCTGGTTGTCATTGCTGGTGACGGTGCAGACGCCGCCGCAGTTGGTTGACCCCGAGACGCAGGTGACGCCGCAGGCACCACCCGAGCAGACCTTGCCCGCCGGGCAGACCGTGCCGCAGGTGCCGCAGTTCTGGTTGTCGGTCTGGGGAGAGACACAGACGCCAGCACACAAGAGTCCGGTGGGCAGCAGACAGGCAGCGGCGCAGGCTCCGCCTGAACAGAATTGGCCCGTGGGGCAGACTGTGCCGCAGGCCCCGCAGTTCTGCGGGTCGCTCTTGAGGGCCGCGCAGGTAGAGGTTGCGCCCGTTCCGCACACGGTGTAGCCGGGGCCGCATGTGGCCGAGCAGCCGCCATTCGAACAGACCGTCCCCGCGGCGCAGAGTTGACTGCAACCGCCGCAATTCTGATTGTCCGTCAGGGGGTTCGCGCAGGCGCCGCCACATACGGTCTGGCCTGCCGGACAGGTCGCGGAGCAGGCTCCAGCGACGCAGAGCTGGCCCGAGACACATGCGTTTTCGCAGCTTCCGCAGTTGAGGGGATCGTGGTCGAGACTCGCGCAGAAGGGTCCGGTGCCGCTGTCGCATACTTTCGTGCCGCTGCCACAGCTCGCCTGGCAGCTCCCGTTCGCGCAAACCATGCCCGCCACGCAGCTATTGCCGCAGGCGCCACAGTTGTTGTTGTCGGTAGCCAGCGAGCTGCAGACTCCGCTACAGAGCTGCTCGCCGCTGCTGCACGTGATCGCGCAATGTCCGAGGCTGCAGAGCTCGTCGGCCGGACAGATGGTGCCACAAGCGCCGCAGTTAGCGGGGTCGTTCTCGATGCTCGCGCAGATGGCCAATGCTCCCGTAGAGCAGATGGTCAGACCCGGGCCACAGCTAACGGCGCAGGAACCGGCCGAGCAAAGGTTGCCGCTCGGGCAGACGTTGCCACACGCACCGCAATTGTTGGAATCGTTGAGCAAACTGGCGCAAACAAAGCCGCCGGGACCGCCATCTCCCGGGCTATTTGGGCAGAGCGTCTGTGAGGGGAGGCAACTGGCGGCGCATTGACCACTCTGGCAGCTCTCGCCTGCCGGGCACTGGATTCCACAGTCGCCGCAGTTCTGGTTGTCGCTGGCGGGATCGACGCAAAGGCTGCCGTTGTTGCACGAAAGGGTTCCGCTGCCGCAGCTAGTTGCGCAGGAACCCGCCGAGCAGACCTGACCGGGCGGACAGGCCTCGCCGCAGCTACCACAGTTCTGGTTGTCGGAAGGGAGGTTCACGCACACCCCACCGCAGAGTGCCGATCCAGCCGGACAAACAACCGTGCAAACTCCGGAAACGCAACTGTTCCCGGCGGCGCAGGAGTGGCCGCAGCTCCCGCAGTTTGTCGGATCACTTGCGGTCTTCGTACAGGAGACCTCCGTCCCGCTGCCGCAGAGCTGGTAGCCCGCGCTGCAGCCCACGCCGCAGAGACCGAGCGAGCAAACCTGGCCGGAGGGGCAGACCGTCCCGCAGCCACCACAGTTGAGCTTGTCAGTGGAGGGGTCAGTGCACGCCGTGCCACAGAAAAGCTGACTGGTCGTGCAGGCGGACACGCAGGCGGAGTCGCGGCAGACTTGGCCCGAGTTACAGCTCGTTCCGCAACTACCACAGTTCGCGGGGTCGGCGGCGAGGTCGACGCAGGCACCGGCGCATAGGGAAAGAGGGCTCGCGCAGGTGGTCTTGCACGCCCCGGTCGAGCAGACCTTGCCCTGCGGGCAGATGGCGCCGCACTCCCCGCAGTTGCCTGGATCGGACTGCGTGTTGGTGCACACGCCGCCACATATCGTCTGGCCGACCGTACATCCGGCGGCGTCCAGGGCGTTCTTCGCCTTCCCAGCGCCGCCACAGCCCGCTATCGCTAGAAGGACCAACGCCCAGACAAAGCCATTGCCACGCTTCCATCGGTTTATCGAGACAGTCATGAGATTCGCTCCAATCCGCTTCGAACGGTTGGCAACCCGCGGAAGCGCGAAAAGGTCGAATTTGCTATTTTATCGCAATTTCCCGATAGCAGCTATGGCGTTAGAGCATAAGCGATTCGAACATGGTTATTCTGCGTCGGAGAGCTTTTCCACCATGCGCCGGCACGCCCACCTGCGCGCCAGCCCAGGTTCGGCGAGGCGGATCCGGGTGCCAGCGGAGGGTGCTGAAGGGCTGTCCCGGTCGCGAGGCATAGTCTACCCAATCGTATCCTCCGTGGTGGCTACCTTGCTCATCCGTCGAGAAGCTCATTGATTGCGTGGCCCTCCGGTAGCCAGCATGCAGACCGAGTTCCGTTCAGCTCATCGGGAGTTATGAAGGGAAGAGTGCAGTCCGGCAGGCGAGTCATCTGACCCGGGGCATCTTCTTGTAGCAGCTGTCCATGCCCGTGCTGGCATCCAGTTGTGTGGACGTAGCCACAAATCGAATCGGGTCCCAACGTCTCCTGCCGTCCGCTCCCTGCCAGAGAAGCTGCCCCACCCAATCACCGAAGTCGTCGGCTTCCAGCCGGAAGATTTCTTCACCAGACGAGTAGCCCATCGCAGCCGCCTTGCCCACCTGAGAAACGCTTCCGGTGGCCTTCTTGTCATCCACTCTGAACTCGACAACCATTCCTGCCATATCCTGGCACGTCAGAGACCACCGACCGGAGATGGGGCCAGGATCTCTCTGCCAGGAATAGTGTTTCTCCTGGGCCATGGCCGCAGTAGCAAGGGCTGCTGCCAGGACAATAAGGGACGTATCCAGTAGTCGTATGGAAATCGGCATGAGCCACCTCAGTTGTTGGAGCCCTGGGCTGGAACGCACGCTACACCCGGAGGATTGGATGTTCACGCTTGCTTGCATGCGTCTTCCTTTTCGTCCTAGATTCCCCCAGTTTCCGCCTCGATGAGCTTGGGATGATGAACTGTCCAGACGTCAGGACAGTTGCTGGACCGGCATCACCGGTAGCACAAGGGGTCCTTCAGCGACGGCGGGGAAAATGGGAGTCACCTGAGCCATATGGTCGGCATCATGCCTCAGGATGCCCATGACGCGGGAATTTAAGGAAACGATTTCGCATAATTGCGCAGCAGACCATGGAGCTGGGTGCTCTCCCATCTACGTCAGCAGCCACCAGCTGGAAGGGTACAGGAGAAATGGGTGTCCACCGGACAGTTGCAATTGGCGTAGAGAGGACAACCAACGACTCCGGCTCACGCGTGGGAGATGCATGACCGGATGTTCGCTCATCAGCAGCCTCTGCCCGACTAGATTCCGTTCCGAAATATTGCCCAGGAAGAGCTATTGCTAGCGTCGGCGCACGTGACAGGTCGCGAGGAATCTCCATTCCAAAGCCCAGCGTAGGCCGTGAAAGTCATGTCACCAAGCTTGAAGCTGCCAACACCTCCAGGAGCCAGCGACACTGCCGAAGTGCCGGAAAAGACGAACCCTCCCTCGAGTTGGTTGCAGGCACCCACGCAAATAGGTGCGTCGGGGGTCACTGTGATTCCCGGCGATCCAACAGTCTGGCTTGCCAAGGACCCACCTTGCATCCATCCCGTGTTCATGGCGAGCACCAGGCTCGCACTGTCAGTTACTGTGAGAAACGAACCTCCGGCACAGCAGCCTTCGCTATACGGCGTGACTGCTACGTTGACAGACTTCCCCACCCACGCAGCGAGCGACGGTAAAGGCATCAGCGCCGCAGCAGACTCAGACCCATAACCTATCCTTGTTGTGCCTCCGTCTTCTAGCGCCAGCGTGAAGCTATACTGCAGGCTGCCATGGGTGCTGGAAACGCAGGACGCAAACTCCGGATCGCCTCCTATGTCGATTGGCGCTGCGGCGATCAACTTGCCCGAATACGGTCCTCCAGGTCCGGTGGAGCAGACAAGGCCAGCGAAAACAATGCCCGGCGAGCATTGGGAAAGCACCTGTACATCCGCATTGACATCGGCAGAGACGCTCGCATCAATGCTCGTTTGGGTACTGTCACTTCCTGCGGCACCTGCTGTGCCATTCGTTCCACCGGAACTACTCGTTCCGCCTGCCCTAGCGGAGCCACCCGTATTCGCCTGCCCGCCTGAACTTATGCCGCCAGTATTGCCTCCGCCGCCGGACGAAGTTGCGCTGCTCGCTAACCCACCACCAGTACGACCCATGCTGGCACCTCCCGATCCACCTTGACCAATAATGGTCCCACCAGTGCCACCGGTGCCGGCCCCAACCGGACTAGCCGTTCCGCCAGTCCCGCCTATACTGGCGCCTCCCGCCCCGCCCGGACCAATCGCGCCACCATCCGTTGCACTCGTGCTGATGCCACCCGGACCACTCGTACCTCCGGGTGTTCCGCTGCTGATGGTGCCGCCTGCCTGGCCTCCGCTTGCAGCTCCTGCATCACCGGCTCTGCTCTTGAAACCAGAGCTGCTGCATGCCGGTCCCATCAGCGCAGCTACGAAAAGGGCTGCCACAACCGTTGATATCTTGAACATCTGGTCCTCCGTGTGCTCACCCGCTGAGCGTCAGACTCAATCGACTGGCGAGTCACGTTCGCTCTATACTAACCTGGAAGCGCGCGCCGCGCAAGAAGAAGCTCCGTGGATCCTTTGATGGCTTGGAGTGAGCAGAGTCACACTACCCGAGGATCGTCTCCGAATGTTCACTTGACTGTGCAGTGAACGGAAGGATAGAAGCCTCCCCCATGAAAAACATCATCCGTACGCACCTTGGTTTGAGAAGTTCTGGCCGGCTGGTTGGGCTGGCCCTGATCGGCGTGCTCGGTGCTTGCACCGGGCGCAACTCGGGAAAGAGCGTGGAGACGACGTCTCAGGCGCTCACCGGCTCGTTCGTGATCTCCGGCGCGGTGACGTCGTCGAAAGGCCCCGTGGTGGGCGCGACGGTGAAGCTTGGAGGGTCGGAAACCCGGACGGCTTTCTCCGATGCGACCGGACACTACTCGATTCCGGGGCTCGGCGCGGGCAGCTATCAGTTGTCGGCGTCCGCGAGCTCCACCTGCGCGAGCTCGACTGTAAACATTAACAATATGAACGCCAGCACGACGGTCGATCTCGGATTAACTGGGACCGGTTGCGCGTCCTTCGTCGGGGTCCTCGGACCTACGGGTCCGGCGGGGCCGGCCGGTGCGCAGGGAAAGACTGGCGCGACTGGAGCGCAGGGGCCAGCGGGTGTGGCGGGGCCGGCAGGGCCAGCAGGTGCGCTGGGTCCGGCGGGGCCAGTAGGGCCAGCGGGTGCGCTGGGTGCAGCAGGGCCGGTGGGTCCGGCGGGGCCCGTGGGCGCGGCTGGCCCGGCGGGGCCAGCGGGGCCGGCAGGGCCGGCAGGGCCAACGGGGCCGGCAGGGCCAACGGGGCCGGCGGGTCCCCCAGCACCGCTCACGCAGATTGGCGCATTTACCCTGGGCGCAGGGGCCAGCAGGTTGATCGACAATGTGCCAGTCCTTTCGTTCAGCCAGCGGGTGGATGTTCCATCCTCCCTCCATGTCCCAAGCGGAGGCGCAGCTGGAACTGTGAATGTCTCCGCGATCCAGATCACTCGCAACAGCGACAATTCGAGCCCGCTAGTCAGCCTTGCGGCTGCACAAGGCACAGCGATCCCCACGGCGACGATCATGCTCCTCCCGCACAATGCCGGCGGCCCCAGCCTCCAGTACGCCCTCGTGATCACGCTGACAAATGTCTTTGTCAGCCAGGTCGGCTCGGATTCGAGCCAGAACAACGTGCCTCTTGAGAAGCTCAGTCTGTCTTTTGACCAGATCAAGTGGGACTACACTGTCTGGCAAGATGACAATACCCCCGGCCCTACGATAACAACCACCTACGACGTCACGGAGAACCAGGTGGGAGGCAACTTTGGATACTACTCCACGTTCGTCTACAGCAGTTCATATGTCAGCCCAACCCCCTTTCAGAACGAAACCCCGTTCTCCTCGCTTGCGGTTCAGCTGACGAACTCGGCGACGAGTCACGTGGCCACGGGCGCAGGCTCAGGAGCGGCCATCTCCCCGTTGTCGCTCATAGTTCCCGTCTTCAAGGACACGTTTGGCGAGTTTGGCAGTGCCTTGAAGGGAACGAGCGTTCCCTTGGTGACCGCTCACTACTCGGTGGCACCGGCAGGTGCGCCCTTCGATCGTCTGCGCTACGATATGACGAACGCGCAGGTGACCTCGGTGGCGATCGACACCACCTCGACCGGAAGTCTCCAGGAAACCCTGGGATTCGACTTCACCAAGATCACGTGGACAGCGCGGGCAATCAACGCGGATGGGAGTCCGGGTGCGGAGACAACGGCAGAGTGGACTCCGGGATCGCAAACAGCTCACCACTAGACCTGGATGCGGCTTATGCGTATGCCGTACCCTCCACATTGGAGGGTTATCGGCAACGGACTCTCTGAAGGTGCGCCTCGCGTGCGCAGAGCGCAGAGACGGTCGCGTGGCGTGGGCCACGCGACTGTGGAATTGTCGGCTAGGTCGACGCGCGATTGAGAAGCCCGTTCACGTCGTTGCGCAGGACCTCAGCGCGAATGGGCTTGTCCACAAGCAGGTCGGCCTTGAGCCACGACTGCTGCACGGCCGAATCCGCCGCAAACGACAAGCCCTTCGCGGCCTTGACCGCGGTGACCATCATGACCGGGGTATTGGGGTACAGCTTCTTGATGCGATGGCAGAGCACGAACCCAGAGTCCTTCTCATCATGAGGTCCAGAATCCACCCGGGCGAGCAGCTGGTCATCGTGGCACTGAATTAGGGAACAAGCAGTCCGAAAGCACAGACCTGAGCGCCAAGGGCAACAACGCCATTCACGATGCTTTTGGCCAGGCCACGCCAACCGTCGCCGCCGCCAATGGCCAGCCGACAATGCGTTTCAGTGGCGTGTACTCCGGGTTTCACTTCACCCAAATCACCACGATTCGGACGGTCTTCGCCGTCCTGTCGAAAGTCTCGACGTCCTGCTTGCCCACCCTGCCCAACTACGGGACGTCGGCAAAATTCTGGATTGGCGGCAACGCCCTTCCCACCTTCTTCCACCCGGAACACGGCTGCTGCATCTACAACAGCAACCTCAACAGCAACCTCAGCGAGGTTTCCCCGTATCTGGTCAATGGAAAGACCTATCTGAACGGAAAGTCCGTCGACGGCAGGACGACCCAGTTTCCCCTCGATCAGCTCGGCTTGCTGTCCATCGTGTCCACAGCCAATGTCTCTGCCGACACGATTGCCCGGGATCGCAATTTCCAGGATCGCTCCTGGCAGGGCGATATCTCCGAGCTGATCATCTACAGCACGCCCTTGGACGATGCGACCAGGGTGAGCATCGAGAATATCCTGGCCAAGAAGTACGCCCTCGCGGCAGCCGGAGGAGAAAACGCGGATGGTGGCGTGGTCGATGCGGGCGCGGGAGGCTCCGGCGGCGCGGGAGGCTCCGGCGGCCGGAGCGGCGGGGCGGCTGATGCGAGTGGAGGACGGGCCGGGGCCGGGGCCGGGGCCGGGGCCGGGGCCGGGGCCGGGGGAAGTGCCGGTGGCGGTAGCGGTGCCGGTGGCAGTACCGGTGGCGGTGGCAGTGGCAGTGCCGGTGCCACGGGCGGCGCCAGTGGCGATGGCAGTGCCGGGGCCGCGGGCGGTGCCGACAGCGTGGGCAGTACCGCCAGCGCCGGCATGGGAGGGACATTGGGCAGCGGCGGCAACACCGGCGGTACGAGCGCAGCAGGCGGAATCAGCGGCTCGGCGGGCGCCACCAGAACCGGCGAGGTGACGGGTGGCGCGCCGGCCGACGCGGCCGTCGGCGGCGCGAGCAATGGCGTCGCCGTCAGCAAGGCGAACAAATCGGGCGGCTGCGCTTACGGCGGCACCCGCAGCGGCGACGGCCGAATTCCTGGTCTTCTCGTGCTGCTCGTGACTGCAGTCGCGCCGCTGCCCCGGACGCGCCGTCGCCCGGCGCGGCTGCACGGCACGTGCCGTGGGACCGCGGGATGCTCTACGCGGTCGCGCGATTCAGCAATAGACCGCGCCCGCTGATGCGGCTTGTGCGTGTGCCGTTACCTCCACATTGGAGGGTTATCGGCAACGGCCCCACTGGAGATGCGTCTCGCGTGCGCAGTGACGGCCGCGCGGCGTGGGCCACGCGGCTGTGAAATCGTCGGCTACGTCGCGGCCGCGCGATTGAGAAGGCCGTTCACGTCGTTGCGCAGGACTTCGGCGCGAATGGGCTTGTCCACAAGCAGGTCGGCCTTCAGCCATGACTGCTGCAGGGCCGAATCCGCCGCAAAGGACAGGCCCGTCGCGGCCTTGACTGCGGTGACCATCATGACCGGGGTATTGGGGTACACCTTCTTGATGCGATGGCAGAGCACGAACCCGGAATCCTTGTCCTCCCTCATGAGGTCCAGGATGGCCAGGTCGGGCTTGAGCGACAGGAGAATCTCTTCCGCCTCATCCTGCGTTCCCGCGCTGTGTACCTCGTGACCGTCCTGCTTCAGGATCATGGTCACTTGCTCCACGATGTCCGGATCGTCGTCCACCACCAGTATCTTCTTTACGTTCGCCATAGTTATTTCCTTCCAGCCTTCGCGTGGACTCGATTCAGACCAACACGTCTCGCTTCTGATAGTGAAGTCCGGGTAGAACTGCTCGACGTACTTGATCCATCCCGGCGAGCAGCTGGTCATCATGGGCAGAGTGCCGCCGGTCTGGATACGCTTCACCAGCTCCGACCCTTCTTCCATGATGGTCAGGTCCGCGGTGAACGAGGTATCGAACACGCGCTTGAAGCCCAGCTTGCGCAGGGCCCCGACCATCTGGCCGTCAGCGTCCTTGCCCGGCTTGAGGCCGAATTCCTCGGCGATGGTCACCGATACCGCGGACGCGTGTTGCACCACCACGTACTTGTTGGGATCCTGATTGAGTTTTTCGGTGGCCTAGACACCATGTGTCGAGGCCGCCGAGAGCCGCGAAAGGCGAGCCCATGACCGTGCTGCGAACTTATGATCGTCGGACGCTAGGCCAACCCCGCCTTGGAAACTACAGTTCCAGTGATGCTCCGTTTGTGTCCACGAATTCAAATAACTGCGTGCCCTTGCCTGACGGTAACTACGCTTCCCGAGTCAGGATTGGTATGACGGTTGTCTTCGCGTTCGCTCTGAGCAGTTGCAGAGATGGGCTGAGAGGTGCGCCGCACCCGGACTCGTCGCCGACGGATACGATGGCTGAGTCCGAGCGGCCCGAAGCCCCCATCGACGCGAAGTCGGACACGAATCGGCATCTCAACTCCGGTGAATGCCGTTCCAACCAGGACTGCAACTACGTCTTGGTTTGTGTTGAGCCCGGAGGCTCTGTCGTCGGTCTTTGCCCTTCGACGAATCCGCCGTGCAACTCCGACATTGATTGTCAAAGCGACGGGGGTGGGTATATCTGCGAGTCGCCTCCCGCTCCCGCATCGTGCGGAACCCGGAAAACCTGCCTTTTCGGTTGTGCGAGCGACACCGATTGCGACGTCGGGCAAGGGTGCAGCGGCTTCCGATGTGTCCCGCGCACATGCTTAAACGATGCGGATTGCCCGACCGATTTCGTTTGTTCGACCGAGGGTTGCGTTCGCAGGCCTTGTGTCGACGACTCCTTATGTTCTTCGTACTGCGTGAAAGGCCTTTGCTATTCCACTCCCGGAACTTGCCAACAAGGCGTTCCTTGAAACGCCACGACGTGATGCTCGCCGCAGGCATCGCGGAAAGGGTAGGCGAAGTGTCTCGCGCGCACAGACCGCTGCGCGGCGTGGGCCACGCGGCTGTGAAATCGTCGGCTACGGTGCCGCGCGATTGAGCAGCCCGTTCACGTCGTTGCGCAGGACCTCGGCGCGAATGGGCGTGTCTAGCAGCAGGTCAGCCTTCAGCCATGACTTCTGCAGGGCCGAATCCGCCGCAAAGGACAGGCCGGTCGCGGCCTTGACCGCGGTGACCATCATGACCGGGGTGTCCGGGTACAGCTTCTTGATGCGATGGCAGAGCACGAACCCGGTGTCCTTCGTATCGGCGCACACAAGAGCGTGGCCGCGCTCAAAGCCGCCATGGAAGATTTTCTCATCGCTCACAACGATAGCCCCAAGCCCTTCGTGTGGACGAAATCAGCCGATGACATCCTGGCAAGCATCGCGCGGTTCGCGACGCGAACGCTTGTGGTTACCGACGAGACCGTCTAATGCTCGCTTTTTCTCTTACAGGACACTAGCTGTCCGCCGCAATAGTTCCGTGCCAGGCACGGTCCTGCCAGCCCGGCGGCCTGGTGGCCGGACCCGCACTCACTGTGCGAAGTCCCATTTCACCTCGATGCTCGTCCCACCCGTGGTGCAGGCCTGGGTGTAGTCGCCATCGAGGTGGTTGGGGTCGATGACCGGAATGTAGTTGGAGTACGTGGTGGTGCTGGCAGACAGGCAGCCCGTCAGCCACGAGAAGATGATGGTGGACGGGACCGAGGTCGTCCCGAACTGGCACTGGATGTCCCAGCTCGCGGTCAGGCTCCAGAGCATCGAGAGCGGCACCTTGCGCAGGTTGAGGCTGTCGCTCGTCAGCGTCTGCGAGGGGACGTCGGCCGTGCAGGGTGCTCCTCCCATGGTGATCGAGCCGTCGTCGATGCGGATCGTCCCCGACACGGTGAAGCGGCTCATGTCCAGGTCGTCGTCGGCCTGGTTGGCGCTGAGCATGTGCGGAGCGACCGTCGCCTGGCCCTTGGCGGTGAAGGAGTAGATGCCCTGCTGGGTCACCGTGAACTGGCCCTGGTAGGTTCCGGGTTGGCCGATGGCGATGTGCGAGAAGACCAGCCACTGCGGCAGATATCCCTCGGCCGTGAGCCGGGCGCTCACCGCGACGGTGTTCGGGGTCGGCTTCTGGGCCGGCGCCTTGTAGATGGCTTCCTGGCCGTTGGCGGCCGGGTCGAGCGTGCCGAGCGTCGCGTTGCCCAGGGGCACGCCCTCCACCGCCCACTGGCTCGCCGTCACCTTGTCGCTCGCAGTGCCCGGGTGGCAGTCGGATAGCAGCCCGCCAAGGTCGCCCTCCAGCGCCTGGTGCTCGGCGCACTCGACCACCTCGATCTCGATCGAGGTGCCCTCCTTCACCGTCGCCGTCATCGGGGTGATCTGATAGCCCTCGACCGTCGACCAGTCGCTGAAGTGCGTGGTGGTGACGCTGACGGTGTTGGCGGTGGTGTCGCGGGTCTGCGCGGCGACCCAGTTCCAGTGTCCGCTGGAGTCCTGGTAGGCCAGGCCGATCATCGAGATGCTGGAGCGGGAGACGCCTGCCTCGGGGACCGAGGAGGTGAGCTGGATCGGCGCTGCGAAGGTGACACCATGCGGTTCGAGTCGGTAACTCGCCCCCACCGAGGTCGGCGCCAGGCTGGTGATGGGCTGGATGGAGAACGTCGTGGCCGCTGTGACGGCGTTGGCAGGAACCGTGACCATGAATCGTCCGTCGGCCGAGGTCAGCGTTCCGCCGGTGGCGTCGATCAACTGGGTCACCGCGGGCCCGGTGGGGGTGCCCACTCCAGTCGTCAGCGGCTGGGCAACGGTCACCGCATCGGCGAGAATACTGGCGTCGTCGACCGTCACGCTTGCGCCATCTTGGCCGGCCGCGGCGTCTTGCCCCACCACACCGCCCGACCCGCCAGCGGCGTCTTGCTCGGCCGCCGCGTCTTGCCCGGCTGCCGCGTCTTGCCCGGCCGCACCGCCCGACCCAGCCGCCGCGTCTTGCCCGGCTGCCGCGTCTTGGCTGGCCGCACCGCCCGACCCGGCCGTCGCGTCTTGCCCGCTGCCGCTGCTGCCTCCACACGCGGCGCTGCCCAGAATGGAAACAAGGCCAAGAACAAAACAGACTCGGCGAATCATTGAGGTACTCCTTTGTCTGGCGAAAGCAATCTGGCGTCGAAGTCCCGCATGCTGTTGAATCTCGGTGGCGGCCCGGTGGTCATGTCTACGCGGCCGTCGTCCCCGGTGATGTCCAGAAAGCTGTGACCAAGATTCTCGCATGAATTCGCGAAGATTGGCAGCTTGGATCGGCATGTCTGAGCGTGCAGGTTGGACCCGATACTTCCGTTGACCTTCCAGTTTGTTATCGCCATGATCGCGTCTGCGATCAACGAGCGCACGCGCCGGAAGCTGGGCTACGCGCTGGAGGAGAATCGGATCCTGAAGGAGGTCTTCCGGGAGGAAGATGGCGAACACCGCGTTGCCAGACGCATTCACGCCATCCTGCTGAACGCAGACGGAGAGACCAGCGGACGCATTGCCGACATTTTTGATCGCATTCTACGTCGAGCAACACAACACCGTAGTTCCCCATGCAGCCTTCGCCGGGCAGACACCCGACGAAATGTACTTCGGGCGGGGCGAGCAAGTCCCCGCCAACCTTGCCGCTGCGCATGCGCGAGCCCGTGATGCTCGCATGACGACCAACAGAGAATTGAGTTGTTGGGCCTGCAAGACGACCTTGGGGTTGCCGCCTGCCGTCCCTAACACTACTGATTCAAAA
>PLNW01000092.1 GCA_003142855.1 Myxococcales bacterium | reverse complement strand
CATCGCGAGCATCGCCGCGGGCTCGGAACACACCTGCGCGCTGAGCGCGACAGGCCGCATCGACTGCTGGGGCTTCAACGGCGACGGTGAGCTGGGGAACAACTCGACCACAAACAGCCACGTCCCCGTCGAGGTCACGGGTTTCTGAGCCGCCCGGCCGGCCGCGCGCCTCCGATAGCGCCGCACCGACGTTGCCTTGGTGGATGCGGCGCCGGTGCCCCGGATCTGCGATGGGCCCCGGATCCCTTGTGATGGGGAGTAGAAGACCCGGTTCTGCACGTGGGAGCCGAGCAGTGGGTATCGAAGTCCGTTGTGCCCCAAACCATCCCATCCGTAGGACGCGTGACCTCTTCTTCCTATCCGCAATCCGCCGCGCCAACCCAAACCCCGTCCCGACTACCCGGACCCGGAGGCATGGCACCACTCCCGCGCGCTACGCCACCAGGACCTGCAGGGCCATCGTGGTATACTGGCGGATACTGATGCCACGCAATACGGAAGTTCTCAATCGTGTCCAGGCCCTCGAGGATGAGGTGCGTATCATCAGACAGGTTCTTCCGCCGAAAGCACGCCTTGCCCTTGCCTTGGCGCACACCCGGTCGCGCGCCAAGGGTGTCAGTTCGCGCGCGATCGCTTCCGCTGCCGAGCGAGCCGTACGCGCTGTGCGGCGTTCTGCTTCACGCAGATCCGCCTGATGCGCCCCCGCCGGCCTCGCGCTGTTCTCGACACCCAGCTACTCATTCGAGCTTTCCACACCGCCCGGGGTGCAACCGGTGGGCTGGTCAGGGCGCTGCAGGACGACCGATTCCATCTCATTTCAAGCGAACCGCTTCTCGAGGAACTGCGCCGCACCTTCTACCGACCAGAAGTTCAGCGTATCGCGCCCTTGCGGCCGCTCTTGCCACATGAAATCGAGGACAACATCGCCAGCGTGCGGGCCATCGCCGCGGTCGTCGTTCCCGGCCGGTACCAAGTGGATCTCGTTTCCACCGATCCCAAGGACAACCCCGTCCTCGCATGCGCCATCGAAGGCCTGGCGGACTATGTCGTGACCGACGACCGCCGAGACCTACTGCCTCTCAAGGTGGTGCGCTTGGCGGGTCACGCGGCCATTCAGATTGTGTCCGCTGCAGGATTCCTGCGAATTCTTCACGACTGACCGCTGGTCCTTTCGCGAAGCAGGCCTACATTCACCTCTTCACTCGTCCGATTTGTCGCGCTTCTGAATATGTGACTGGCACCACCCTCGCGCACCGGCTCAGTTGGCGATCATCGTGGCAGACTTGGTGCAGGATGTAATCGACGGGAAGATGCCCGAGCCGGAGAGCCAGGCGGGCAAGAGCTACAGCGGAAAATTCGTCGTGAGGATCCCGCCGGCCATGCACAAGAAACTGGCGTTGAAGGCGATGGCCCGTGGGGAAAGCCTGAACCAGTTCGTGGCCGAAGCCCTGGCGCACGCGTAGTGCTGCCTATCTGCCGACGCCGAGGCGGCGGAGATCGGCGACGAGGCCCGCATCCATGCGCTTGAGCGAACCGCTGGCAGCGCTGACCCAGGCCTTGCCATGCCGTGAAAGCGCTTTCCAGGCCAGGGTGATTTCACCAGGCAACTCCGAAAGCAACACGCGGAGCAGCTCGCTGGCCTGGGCGCGATCCTTGGCGGCCTTGGGCATGCCAGAGGGTCCGCGGCGCGCGGCCACGATGAGCTTGTGCAGGGCAAACCGGCCCGGCCTGGGAACATTGACCAGGACACCGGAGCCGCCGAGCACGGCGCCGGGCTGGGTCTCCTCAATGAGGTAGTCCAGGAATCGCAGAGGAGTCGCGGCAACCCCGAGGGGCGGTATCTGGATGGGGCGACTGCGCTCCCTGCCGACCATCGGTGTCAGCACCTCGACCTCGACCCCGGTGCCGCGGACACGGAAAGCGGTTGCGGGATAGGTGGGGTTGAGCGCGGAAAAGCGGGGCGAGGAATCGCCGAGCGCCTTGCGCATGTCAGTCGGCTGCCCCTCGCCGGCCAGAGCGACGGCAATCCGGTGGTCGTGCGCGATGTCCACGTCCTCGGTGCGAACGATGGCCTCCTGCCACCTCACGCCCAGCATGTTCCCCAGCACGGCGAAGGCGTGGGAGCCCACCAGCACCCCGCCGATGCGGAAAACCGGCGACAGGCGCTCCAGCACCTGGGCCTCGGCGGCCCCCACGACGGTGGCGCCCCCGGCGCGCGCCATGGCCACCAGCTCGGCTCGACTGGCCGCCTCGCTTCGCGCCTGCCGCCACCTTTCCAGCAACGCCTCGACTTCAGGCGTTTCCGATCCGATGTAGCGCTGGACCCTCTTCCCACCCTCGCGCCGCTGGGCATACCAGTAGCGGCGGCCACGGATGGTCTTGGAAACCAGCGATGCGCCAGACGCCGGCACGCCAGCTTCCGCCGCGAGCAGCAAGTCGAGAAGGCGGGCGTACACCGTCTGGGTCACGAGCGGGAGCTTGCTGAAACCGGCCGCGGCCATGTTATACGCCAGATGGTACCACGGCGTATAACAGTAGCGCCATCCACTCCCCTGCCATGGCGCGCTGACCGCATTGACATGATGTTCTTACATGATAAATTCTAGGCATGAAGACCCTGGTTACGACGCTGACCGAACGTGGTCAGGCTTCTCTGCCCGCCTCGTTGCGCAAAGAAATGGGGCTCAGGCCGGGAAACCGGCTGCGCTGGCAGAAGCTCTCGTCGCGTGAGGTCCGGCTGCTGGTCGAATCGGGGAAGCAGGTCGCCGGGCCCAAGGCCATGCTGGGATTCGCCAAGAGCTTTCGCAGCCCCCGGCGAACCGCCGACTGGATGAGGGACCTGCGCGCCGGTGAAAAGACCCGATGAGCTGGGTGGTTGACACCTGCGTCCTCATCGACGTACTCGAAGACGATCCCAGTTTCGGACGTGCATCGGCGGACGTGCTGGAGAAGTCACTGCGGGACGGCCTGGTGCTTTGTCCAATTACCATGGTTGAATTGTCCCCGGCCTTCGCCGGCAACTTGGAGATTCAGAAACACTTTCTCGACCAAGTGGGCATCGATTTCACCGAGGGCTGGACTTTTGCGGACACCGAATGCGCGTATCGCGCCTGGAATCTCTACGTGCACGCTCGCCGCGCAAGCGATACCGCGAAGCGCCCGCTGGCCGACCTGCTCATCGGCGCCTTCGCGTGCAGGCAGCAGGGGCTGATTACTCGCAATCCCACCGATTTTCGCCGCTGGTTTCCCAGACTGAAACTGCGGCAGCCATAGCTGGCTAGAAGGCGATAGCCGCCGCCCAC
Organism: Myxococcales bacterium; assembly: GCA_003142855.1. GTDB lineage: Bacteria > Myxococcota_A > Polyangia > Fen-1088 > Fen-1088 > Fen-1137. Next base: position 77,323 of record PLNW01000092.1, on the reverse strand, counting down.
CATGGCGATAACGGTCTGCCGGGCACCTCTCAATCAGTCGATGAATTCGTAGCGCATGTTGCGACGACGGGGAATGAAACCCGCGCCGCGTATGCAGCGTTCGATGTCGCTGGCAGAAATCTTGAAAACCGTGCCCGCGGTGGCCACCACGTTTTCTTCGATCATGGCCGAGCCAAAATCGTTGCCGCCGAAGCGCAGGGCCACCTGGCCCACGGCCGGTCCCATGGTGACCCAAGAGACCTGCAAGTTGGGGAAGTTGTCGAGGTACAGGCGCGCCAGGGCCAGGACGCGCAGGTAGCGGAGGCTGCCGGTGTCGTCGGTCAGCGGCAAGCGCGTGCCTTCGGCCTGGAAGCTCCAGCAGATGAAAGCGGTGAAGCCCGCGGTTTGATCTTGCAGCCGGCGCAAACGATCGAGGTGTCCCAACAGTTGGCGCGGCGATTCGCCGAAGCCAAAGACCATGGTGGCGGTGGTGCGCAGCCCCAGACCATGCGCCTCGCGCATGACATCGATCCAGGTGTCGGCCGAACATTTCTTGGGCGAGATGCGCCGGCGAATTTCGTCGTCGAGGATTTCGGCCGCTCCCCCGGGAACCGAATCCAGGCCCGCGGCGATCAGGCGTTCGAGCACGGTCCGCACCGACAAGTCTTCACGCTGGGAGAGGTAGCGAATCTCCTCGGGCGACAGGCCATGAATCGCCAAAGGAGAGTTCGCCTTCATGAAGCGAAACAGATCTTCGTAGTACGCGAGCGACAGGTCGGGATTGATGCCACCCTGGAGCAACACCTGCACACCGCCTAGTTCAACCGTCTCGCGAAGCTTCTGCGCCAGCTCCTCGCGCGACAGGGTGTAGGCCTGCGGGTGGTCTGGGGTGCGGTGGAAATTGCAGAACGAACAACAAGTGGTGCAGGCGTTGGTGTAGTTGATGTTGCGATCAATGATGTAGGTCACCACGCCTTCCGGATGCAGCGCCTGCCGGCGAAGATCGGCGGCCTGGCCCAAGTCGAACAAGGGCGCCTCCGAGTACAGGCGCACGCCCTCGTCGAGGCTCAAGCGCTCGCCCGCGGCAGCGTCAGTCAGCAGGCGATCCAATGAGAGGGCCGGGCGCGGCTGCGGCTCGGACGAGGCCGGGGCGTCGAACAGGCGCACGCGCATGGGCTTGGCCAGAAGGCCGGCCTGGTGGCTGCGCGCGAGAAAGGCGGTAGCGCCGGAGATTTCGTCTGAAGTGAGGCGGTGGCGAATGTTTTCCAGCAGGTAGTTCTCGCCCACCGCGGGGTCGACGTCATTGTCCCATGCCCAGGCCCGTCCGATCTCCGCTCGGCGCTGCAGGCCCAGCCGCAGGCTTTCCTGCAACAGCGCCACGTCCTCGGTGGAGACCACGCCTGGCCGGCCAGCCCAGACGGCGTAGACAAAGGGAAGTCCCACCAAGCTGTGCCATCTCTCCCCCAGGTCGTAGACATGGCGAAAGTGGCCGTCGATGTGCAGGCCGAGATCGCCGATGATGAGCGCGCCGCGCGTGCCGCTTGCCGCATCTGCGATCCGGTCGTGAGGCACTTCGACGAAGTCGGGATCAAGGCCGCGTTCCCGGGTCAAGAGGCGCGCCAACATCTGCGAGGTACGCGAGGCTCCGTCGAGCGCGATGGCGGTCATCTCTTCCCATGGCACCTGGCCCACCAGCACAACCGTGCGCACCGGGCCGCGGCTGGCGATGCCAATGCCGGGCACCACACGCAGTTCTTCCACCGAGGCGGCGTAGCTGGCGATGGGCATGAGCCCCAGGTCTGCCTCGCCCGCGGCCACCGCGGCGGCACAGCGCGAGGGTTCGGCGAAACGCAGGTCGAAGCGCTCGGCGCCCACCAGGCCCTGCTCGATCCCGTAGGTGATGGGCCGCGCGTTGAGAAAGGAAACCGCGGCCAGGCGCAGCCGCTGGCTCATCGCTGTCCTCCCGCAGGCGACGCGCATGGTGGTAGCGCCTCGCCTTCTGCCACGACGTTGTACAGCGTGTCCCGTTCCACGGGCGTGCGGCCGGCCGCGTGGATGAGATGGACGATCTCAGCCGGCGTCAGGGCCTGCGGCGTCTCTGAGCCAGCCAGGTGATAGATCTTTTCCTCTTGCACGGTGCCGTCCAGATCATCGGCGCCGAACCACAGCGCGGTCTGCGCGGTCTTGATCCCCAGTGAGACCCAGTAGGCCTTGAGGTGCGGAATGTTGTGCAGCAGGAGCCGCGACACCGCGCACACGCGCAGATCGTCGACCGCCGTGGGTGCGGGAAGGTGTGAAAGGGCATTGTTGTCGGGGTGAAAGGCCAGGGGGATGAAGGCCTGAAACCCGCCGGTTTCCTCCTGAAGCGCCCGCAAGAGCAGCAGGTGATCGACGCGTTCTTCGATGGTCTCGATGGTTCCGTAGAGCATGGTGCAGTTGGAGCGCAGACCCATCTCGTGTGCCGTGCGGTGCACCTGCAGCCACTGTTCGGCGTTGCACTTGTTGGGGCAGATGCGCTGGCGCACCCGGGGCGCGAAGATCTCGGCGCCGCCTCCGGGCAGCGAGCCGAGCCCAGCCGCCACCAGGCGCCGCAAGACCTCGCGCACCTCCAACTGGAAAAGCTTGTGAAAGTGGAAGATCTCGACCGCGCTGAACGCCTTTATGTGAAGCGCGGGCTGCAGCCGCTTCAGGCCGGCCAGAAGTTCGACGTAGTAGTCGAAAGGCAGGCTGTCGTTCAGTCCGCCCACCACATGGACTTCAGTCACGCGACCGCCAGCGTCCAGTCTCGCCTTCAGCTTGTCCCACGCCTGCGACAGGCTGAGGGTATAAGCGCCGGGCTGCTCGGGGCTGCGGCGCGAGAACGAGCACAGCAGACAGCCCGCCACGCATAGGTTGCTCGGGTTGATGTGCAGATTGCGGTTGAAGGTGGTGCGATCGCCGTGACGCTGCTCGCGCACCTGGTTGGCCAGCGCGCCCAGTTTCAGCAGATCGGGTTCGCGAAAAAGGGCAACGCCATCGTCGAACGACAGCGGAATCCCTGCGCTGACCTTCTCGGAAATCGAGGCCAGCGTCACGGCGCGAACTCCTCTAGCCCACCTCCTGCCACGCGCTCGAAGGCGCGCAGCCCGGCCCCGCGCAGAAGCTGGGCTGCCTCGGCGCGCGTGATCGCGCGGCTGCCGGCGTGGTCGCCCAGGCGCAGCACCCGCTTTTCTACGATGGGCCCGCACAGCTCGTCGGCGCCGAAGCCCAGGGCCAGTTGGCCCAACTTGGGGCCGAGGCGATCCAGATCGACGAGCACATGCGGAACTCCGGTCAGAGTCAGGCGACAGCGGGCGACAAACAGCAAGGTGGCAAGTCCCAGGCAATCTTCTTCGGGTGTGGGCACGACGCCGTCGAGAACCAGACCTTCGCGAACTTGATCCGCAAGCTGGGCCAAGCGTCGCTCTTGCTCCTGCACGGGTTCGTCCACCGGCAGGGAAAGCCGAAGCAAGCCGCGCAGCCCGCGGCCCGTGGCCTCGGTCAGCATGGGAAGCGACGTCGCGATGAAGGTGTTGCAAGAGAAGAAGCCGCAGCCACCGGTCGCGGCACGGGATGCCGCCTGGGCCGCGCGGCCGAGAGCGAAGAGATCCGGAGATGGGCTCGCCGCCGTCGCGACATCGCTGCTCATCGCCGCGCGTCCTCCTCGGCCCATCGCAGCCCGAGCGAGTGCGCAACGCCCAGCTGGTCGAGCACGCGCGCCACCACCGTGTCGGCAAGTTGCTCAACGGTGGTCGGTCGAAAGTAGAACGACGGTGCCGCCGGCAATACGACAGCCCCTGCGCGTGTCACTGTCAGCATGTTTTCCAGGTGGATCGGCGACAGCGGAGTCTCGCGCACCACCAGCACCAGCTTGCGCCGTTCTTTCAAGGCCACGTCCGCGGCTCGGCTGATGAGATCGTCGCCCACACCGTGGGCGATGCGCGCCAAGCGTCCCACCGAGCAAGGGATGGCGACCACAGCGTCCCACAGCGCCGAGCCCGAGGCGAAGGGCGAGGTAAAGTCGTCGACCTGGTAGCGGCGGAACGGGAAGTTGGGTTCGCTGCCCAGCTCGTGACGCCAGACCTGCAGGCCGCAGGGGGAAAAACACGTGGCCACCTCGACATCGGGCGAGGCAGCCAGGGTTTCCAGCAGTCGGCGCGCATACAGCGATCCAGAAGCGCCCCCGACGGCGACCAGGAGTTTCATCGCGCCTCCACCAGCGAGGCGATCCCGCCTGGGAAAAGCTCCTGACCGCGCACATCGGCGAATCCGGCGACGCGGAGTTTGGCTTCAAAATCGGCCCGGGTATCGAAACGCTGGATGGAATCCGGCAGGTAGCGGTAGGCCGCGCGATCGCCGCCTATCGCCCATCCCAGAAGCGGCAGCAGTCGGCCGGTCCACAGTCCGTCCCAGAAAGGACGCGCCCGCGCAGGCCGAAAGAATTCCAGAATGACCAAGCGCCCGCTGGGCCGTAGCACCCGGCGTAGCTCGGACAGCCCCGACGCCAGGTCGCGCAGGTTGCGCACGCAAAAACCAGAAAAGGCTGCGGCGAAGGCACCGTCCCGGTAGGGCAGCCGGTGGCCGTCGGCGGCGTGCAGGGCCACGGCAGCGGCGCCGGGCTTGCGCCGACCCTCGGCCAGCATGGTGCGCGCGAAGTCCGCAGCCACCACATGCGCGTCGGGTCGCTGTCGCAAGATTTCGACCGCGCCGTCGAGCGTACCCGCGCCCAGATCCAGCACCCAGGAACGCGGGGCCAGTCCGTCGAGCAAGAGGCGCATGGCCCGGCGCCGCCAAACAACGTCGAGACCGGCGGACATGACCCGATTGGCGACATCGTAGCGACCGGCGATGCGGTCGAACATGGCGCGCACGTCACTTGCGGCCTGGGCCATGTCACGCCACCCGCTCGACCGAAAGGCGCGCCAGCGCGGCCAGCGCATCCCGGTAGGGCGAGGGGGGCACGGCTTGCAGCTCGGCAACGGCGTCGTGGGCCAGGGCCAAGGCCTGGGCGCGGGCGCGGTCGACGCCGCCTGCGGCGCGCGTCGCCTGCATGATGCGGGCGGCGTCCTCCGTCGATACCCCCGTCTCGCCCATGGCAGCACGGATGTCCTTGCGCACGGCAGGGCAGGCCTCACACGCCAGCAACACCGGCAGGGTCAGCTTGCCCTCTTGCAGGTCTCGCCCCGGGGACTTGCCGCTGGCGGTTTCGCTGCCCGCGCAGTCGAGCACGTCGTCGGTGATCTGGAATGCGCGCCCCAGCAAGCGGCCGTAGCGGGCCATGGTCGCATCGAGGGGTCCAGACAGCACCCCACCCACACGTGCACACCACGCCATCAGCGATCCGGTCTTGCGGTCGATGATATCGAAGTAGCCCTCGGCGGTGGCCTCGGGATCACCGGCGCCTTCCAATTGCGCTACTTCGCCCTCGGCCATTTCCGTCACGGCCGCGGCCATGGTCTGGACCGCGACCAACGATCCGGTGGCTGAGATCGCCTCGAGCCCGCGCGCCAGACAGAAATCACCCACCAGTACGGCAATCCCGTTGCCGTACACCATGTGCGCAGCGGGCCGCCCGCGCCGGACCGCCCCGCCGTCCACCACGTCGTCGTGGAAGAGGGTGGCGGTGTGGATGAGCTCGGCGGCGCAGGCAACCGCGATGGCCACGTTCAAGGGCGCGTCGGTCGCCTGGCAAGCGAGCACCGCCAAGAGCGGGCGCAGCCGCTTGCCACCTGCACTGAGCAGGTGGTCTCCCACGTCGGGGATGCGCCCGATGGGGCTGTCCATCTGAGCCAGCAGGCGCGCCTCCACGGCCTGCATGGGATCACGGACCAGGGCCAGCACCTCTGCAGCAGAAAGTCGCATTCCGCCCGGGGCAGGGCTTTCGCGCCAGTGTAGGGCAGCCCCGCTCATAGGGCGCGTCCTGTCTTTGCACTGGCTGCCAGTTCACACTTTTCCAGAGGTTCGTCAGCGCGCGCGGCCAGCTGCCCGCAAGCCGCGGCGGCGTCCGAGCCGCGTGACGTGCGGATGTAGACCGGAATGTCCGCAAGCCGAACTGCGTTCTGGAAGGCCAGGGCCCGTTCCGCGCTGGGGCTCTCGAAGGGCAGACCGGGCACGGGATTGTACGGGATGATGTTCACCTTGCTCGGAATACCACGCAACAGGCGCGGCAAGCGAGCGGCATCCATGTCGCTGTCGTTGACGCCGGCAAGCAGGACGTATTCGAAAGTGATGCAACGGTGGTGGGCCAGCGGGAAGCGTCGAGCGGCGGCCAGCAGCGCGGCGATGTTCCAGTGTCGGTTGACGGGCATGATCCGGTCGCGCACTTCGTCCGTGGTGGCGTTGAGCGAGATGGCCAGATTGGGCGCCGGCCGCAGCTTGGCCAAGGCATCGATTCCAGGCACCACGCCGGCGGTGGAAACCGTGAGGCGTCGGGGCGACAGTCCCGCGCCCCAAGGATGCTCGAAGATGCGAAGCGCGCGCGCCACCGCCTCCAGGTTGTGCAGCGGCTCGCCCATGCCCATGAAGACCACGTTGCTCGGCTTTTGCCCCGCGGATTCCATGCCCCAGTAGAGTTGCTCGACCATTTCGCCGGCAGATAGGTGCCGGCCGAAGCCGAGCGTGGCGGTGGCGCAGAAGGCGCAGCCCCAGGCGCAGCCGGCCTGGCACGACAGGCACAGGGTCAGCTTGGCCCGCTCGGGCTTGTCGTCGGGGATCAGCACCGACTCGATGGCACAGCCGTCGTGGGTGCGGAAACGGAACTTGCGCGTGCCATCGGCCGCGACTACAACACCGTCCAGGCGAATTGGTTGCAAGGGCGCCTCGGCCAGCAGGGCGTCGCGCAGGGAGCGGGGAATGTTGCTGACAGCGTCGGGGGTGCGCACGCTACCCACGCCACCCGGGCCTGGACTGTGCAGCCAGCGGAAGACTTGTTCAGCGCGAAATGGGGGTTCACCCTGGCGCGCCACACGTTCGCGCAGCTCCTCGATGGTGAGCGATCGGAGGTCCAACGGCGGGAGTATAGCTACGGATCGTCGCAACGCAGGCCCGAATGCCAAGGCCAACGTCTTGCGTCGCGTAGCGAGAGACATTTACATGGGAACCCTGAAAGGGTTCCCAAACCCTCCCGCGATGGTACGCCGCCGGCGAAGCCGGCGGGCTCCCCACGCGACTACTTTGCCTGCTCGGACAGACCCAGTTCAGCGCCTGCGAACATCCAAGCCAATTCGAAGCGAGCCGTGTCCGGGGCGTCGCTGCCGTGTACAGCGTTGCGCTCGATGCTGGTTCCGAAGCTTGCGCGGATGGTGCCGGCGGGCGCCTTGGTCGAGTCGGTCGGGCCCATCAATTCGCGCCAGCGTTGGATGGCATTGTCGCCCTCCAGGGCCATGACCACGCAGGGCCCTGAGGTCATGAACGCAACCAGCTTGGGGAAGAAGGGACGCTCCCGATGCACGCCATAGAAACCTTCGGCCTGGGCCTGGCTCAGTCGCAGCTGGCGCAGGCCGATGACCCGCAGTCCGGCATGTTCGATGGTTGCGATGATGGCACCGATGGCGTTTTGTGCCACGGCGTCGGGCTTGATGATGGCGAGCGTGCGTTCAAGGGCCATGAAAACTCCTGAGCGCAAGAGACTAGCGCCGACGCGCGTGACTGCAACAGGGATGAATTGGGTTTGCGACGAAGCCCGAACGGAGCGACCATCGTCTATATGGTTGCCAGACTGCGCGCCGTGCTCTTGTCTCTTCTGGTGGCGTCTCTCGGCGGCTGCGGTGGCGGCGGCAACGGCACCGCAGATGCTGCTGTGGCAGGTGGTGGCCCCAGCGCGGGCAACATGGGAACCGGCGGAGCAACCGCCACGGGTGGCGCATCTTCTCCTGCCACATCGGGTGGTCGCCAAGTCGTTTCACTGCCCGATGCCGGAACATCCGAGGCGGATGGTCCAGTGGTCTTGCCGCCCGAGTGTGTTTCCGGCACAAGCCTCGTGTGCCCGTGCCTGTCCGGCCCGCCCGGCGTCAAGGTGTGCACAGAGGAGGGCAGGTTCTCGACCTGCGTGTGCGCGCAACCAACGCCGGACGCGGCCACGCCGGACGCGGCCACGCCGGACACGGCCACGCCAGACACGGCCACGCCGGACACGGCCACCGGCCCCACCACCGGGGATACCGTCACGTTCAAGCAGGGACTGGCCGTCGGCGTGATGACTGGCTACGGATGGCCAAACTGGGGTTCGGTAGGCGATGTCGTGACAGACCCAGCGTGCCTCGGCGGAGTCTCGGGCAACAGTCCCTGCACCATCACGGCGCCCTGGAATTCCCCGAACGCCCTTTGCGTCTCGGGCACGATTGCAGCCCTTGCCACAACCCCGACTCAACCCGATTACAGTGGAAACTGGGGTATTGAAATCGGCGTGTATGCGTCCACCGACGGTTCTGCCATGGGCACGCCGTACACGAGCATCAATGTCTCGGTCTCGGGCACGTCTACCAATGTGTTGCGCGTAATTGTGCACAGAAAGGGAGATCCCCTGACTACGCAGTACTGCGCGGCCTACACCGGAGGCGCGATTGCGTTCACCAGCTTCAATACGGCCTGCTGGAACGGCAGCGGCACCGCCTTGCTTCCGGCGGACGTGCCCAACATCAACTGGGTTGCCGTGGAGATCCCCTCGTCGACGACAGCCATCACCGTCGACAATTTGTGCCTGAAGAGCATCACGTTCAACTAGTCGCGTGGGGAGCTCGCCGGCTCCCCCTGCGGGGACTTCGGGACCGCCCGCCGGCCCTGCCCGCCCCGCGCGCTTCGCGCGCGCCCTCGTCGCCGGCGGCGCACCATCGTGGGAGGGCATGGCGAGGCCGAGCGAAGCGAGCGGGGTGGGGGAGGGCGTGGGGAGCCGAAGGGCAGAGCGAACCCTTTCAGGGTTTCCATATCAGAGGAGAATCAGTCCACGCGCCCAATCGCGAACTTCAGGTAATCGCCCTCCGGGAAAGCCGGCAGGGTCGGGTGGTCGAATCCAGCCCCAGTCACGGATTCCAGCCGGAACCTGCGGCCCGCAGCAGCCGCGCCCCGCTCGACGCTGGTCAAGAATTCGTCGCGCGGAAAATGGCTGGAACAGGAAGCCGCGCACAGCAGGCCGCCGGGCGCGACCACGGCAGTCGCCAGCCGATGCAGCCGAAAGTAGGCGCGTCGAGCTGCGGGCAAGGCGCGCCGGGACGGGGCGAAACTGGGCGGATCCGAGACCACGATATCCCAACGCTGCGTGCGGCGAGCCGCTTGTTCGAGAAACGCCAGCGCATCGGTGGCGTGGAACCCGGCGTTTTGCAGTGACAGACGGTTGAGCTGGAAATTGCGGCGTGCTGTGGCCAGCGCCGGCTTCGCTATGTCCACGGTGTCGGTCCGGGTGGCACCGGCGGCTGCGGCGTAAAGTGAAAAGCCGCCAGTGTAGCCGTACAGATTCAGCAGCGACTGGCCCGCAGCGTGACCCGCCACCGCCTGCCGGTTCTCGCGCTGGTCGAGAAACAGCCCGCCCTTCTGGCCCCGGCCCAAGTCCACGATGAAGCGAATTCCATTTTCGCGTACCTCGATTTCGCCCAGATTGCCGTCGCGCCGCTCGCGATCGACGACGCGTGACAAGCGCAGCGGGGCCGAGCACTCGGCCAACATGTCATCGAGATCGCGGTAGAAGGCCCTGGCGCCTGCGCCGTCGAAACGCACCACAGCCACCTGGTCGTAGAGATCGACGTGGATTCCCGGTAGGCCGTCGCCTTCGCCGTGGACCCAGCGAAAGGCGTTGGTCTGGTCCCGGTCGAGTCGCGCCAGCCGCTTGGCCAGGGCCTGGCGCAAGCGATCGCAGACCAGCATCCGCCCATCGGATACCGGCTGCAGGTCCAGGGCACGCACCGCGATGGGTCCGGTGCAATCCCAGTAGCCATAAGCCAGGGGCCTGCCGTCTCGTCCGGTCAACGCAACCATGGTTCCGTTCGGGATGGTGGGAACTTCTGCCAGGGCATCACGGAAGACCCAGGGGTGTCCCTGGCGCAGGGCACGCCCCAGGTTCTTGCGCAGGACCACCTTGGCAGAAGCGGGCATCAAGGGTGGATCCTTGACTCCGGAAGGAGGATAAAGCACGCGCAAAACTCGGACTGCGGATGAGGCCGCGGTTTCCTCCTCAAGCGGCAGCGCCACCCGCCGATGGTGTCTTGTCGCGGACTAGGATCGGGCTGTGGGCGGGGTAGGTGGTGCATGGTAGGTCAGCGTGGGCCGCGGGGAGGCGGGTCTAGGCGGGTCCGCGGGAGGGTCGGGGAGATCCGGCGATGTCGCAACTCCGAAGGGTCAGGGATGGGCGAGGCCAGTGCGGCGCCGCCGGATTGGCTAGGTTGGGGTGGCTGACCAGACGAATCACCTCAAACCCTTTGGTTTCGGCCGCGGGGCTACCCTGTGATAGAGGTAGATTTCCTCCAGTGCAGGACGCCACGTGACCACCCCAGAAAACGCCCCGAAAGTCTCCACCCCAGCTTCCGCGGGCCCGGCCCATGTGAATTGGTTCGACCGCCTGAGCGAGCGGCAGATGACCCTGCTCGTGATCATGGTCGGCCTTCTGCTCTACATCCCGTTTGCCGGCAGCTACGGCCTGTGGGATCCGTGGGAAACGCACTACTCAGAGGTCGCGCGCCAGATGACCAAGCGGGGCGACTTCATCAGCTTGTGGTGGCCCGGATCCCCACGCGACGCCGACGTGTTCTGGTCCAAGCCGGTGCTGACCTTCTGGATCATGAGCATCGGCATGCACATCGCGCGCATCGGCCTGCCTGGCAACGACCCAGGCGAGATGGCCCTGCTGTCACGCACCGAATGGGCGGTGCGTGTGCCCTTCTGCCTGTTCGGCGTGCTGGCCCTGTGGGGTGTGTACTTGGTGGTGTCGCGCTTCGTGAACCGTCGCGCCGGGTTCCTGGCGGCGCTGGTGACCGGCACATGTCCCATGTTCAGTCTGATTGCTCGTCAGGCCATGACTGACATGGCCTTTGTTGGACCCATGACCATGGCCTTGGCGCTGGGGACGCTCGCCTTGCTCGACGATCGCGACGAGGTGCTGCCTCGGCGCGGGCGCGGCTGGCGAAGCTGGCCCCATCACCCGCTGTTCTACACCACCGTCGGCGTCTTCCTGCTCATCGTTGTGCCGCAACTGATCATCGATTCGGTCCAGCTCAAGGTGAAGGTGCCGTGGGGCGAAGGCGAAGTCCTGATGTACGGCGCGGTGTTGATGATTCCCTATTACCTCGGCTCGGCCGCGTTTCTGTTCTTTGCGGCACGCGCGCGCTACCGCGCTCCCCTCTACCTCTATATTGCGGCCATGCTGTGCGGCCTGGCGGTGCTGGCCAAGGGCTTTGCCGGCCTGGGCCTGCCCGTAATCATTTTCGTCGCTTACCTGCTCTTCACCTGGAACTGGAAGCGGCTGCGACGCGCGCAACTTCTGCCCGCGGTGTTGCTGTCGATCGTGGTGGTCGCCGTGGTCGCGGCGCCCTGGCACCACGCCATGATTGCCAAACACGGGTGGGCCTTCTGGAACGAGCTGTTCGGCGACAACCACTGGCGGCGCATGATGCTGGGCCGCCACGGCGATCGGGGCACGTTCGAGTACTTCCTGCGCGAGCTGGGCTACGGCACCTTGCCGTGGGTAGCGTTGGCTCCTGCGGCCATGGCGACCATGGTCATGCGCAAGGCGGACGATGTGCGCCGGCAGGCCGTGTACTGGCTGGGCGCCATCTGGTTCGTGGCGGGCTACGCCGTGGTGTCCATGTCCATGACCAAGTTTCACCACTACGTCATGCCCGCGATTCCCGGGCTGGGCATCGTCATCGGGTGTTTCCTCGACGACCTGCTCACCCGTCGAGATGCACGGCGGGGCTTTCTCTCCGTGCTTCCGGGCGTTCCCCTCTTGATTCTGGTGATGACCGATCTTGTGAACGCCAAGAACGCCAGCGAGCGCTTCCTGTGGCTGTTCTCCTACGACTACGTCCACAGCCCGACCGGGCGGCCCTGGCCCAAAGAACTGGACTTCCGCGCGCCCCTCATTGTCTTTGCTGTGCTGTTCTGCCTGACCCTGGTGGCGCTGGCCTGGCGCAAATCACTGCGCACGGCCGTGGTGGGGCTGTGCGCGTCGGCCGTGCTCTTTACCTGGTTCCTGCTCGACGTGTTCATGCGCGAGGTGGCGCCCTTCTGGTCGCAGAAGGGAACCGTGGCCGAGTACTACAAGCACCGCCGTTCGCCCGACGAGCGGCTCATCGCCTACTCCATGTATTGGCGGGGTGAGACCTTCTATACGAAGAACGAAATCTACGAAGGCCCGCAGGAGGAACGCACGGTCTTCGACACCGACAACGCCGACGAGAAGATGGAGGAGTGGGTGAAGAGTCACCGCGGCCATCGCGTGTTCGTGCTCTTCGAGCGGGGCCGACAGGAGAAGGTGAAGCGCCTGCTGCCGCCGGAGTCGCGCGACAGCTTCCAGGTCCTGTACGAGAAGAACAACAAGTTCTCACTCGCGCAGGCCGATATCTAGCGTTCCGCTGGTCGCGTTGTGGCGGTTGGCAAGCGGGGTTACTCTTGGGGACAAGGAGCCTTGCCTATGACACTTCGCATTTGTCCGCGGTCCTTCTTCTCGGTCGGTGTTGTTCTTGCCTTGGCGCTTTCCGGTTGTGGCGGCAAGTCGTCCTCGGGGCTGATCACTCATGGCGACTCAGGGGTGGGTGTCACCTGCCACAGCCTGGCTGACTGTCGCACTGGACTTTTCTGCGACTCTGTTACCCACACCTGCCAGCCCGCCGGCTCCACCATTCCGGATGCGGCCTGCGTTCTTTCGGCCGAATGCATGCCGGGCTACTACTGCACGCAAGGCCCGCAGGTGGGCGAGTGCGCGCCGGTGGGCACCGGGGCCTTGGGTGCCGACTGTTCGGGCGATGGCCAGTGCGGCGCCGGGCTCATGTGCGCGGGACAGGGGCTGACCGGTGTGTGTTCGACCCCAGGTTCGGGCGATCTGTCCGCCGGGTGCACGCAAAGCACGGACTGCATGGCCGGACTGCTGTGCTTGTCAGGGATCTGCACCAAGGCGGCGCTCTTGCAACCTTGGTCCGGGGCAGGCTGTGACCCGACGGAGGCAGCCACGCCCACGGTCTTGTTTCACGTACCTCGCGCCAGCGATCCACCCAGCAGCGACTTCTACCAGTTGCCCTTCCCCAACGACATTCGTCGCAAGAACGGCAAGATCGACCTGACCGGCCATCCAACCCCGGGCGCGCGGCTGCTTCCGTTCGACCTGGTGGCTCGCTACATGGCTGCCATCGAGCAGGACTCGACCGGTTTTGGCGTCAATGAGGCGATCTTCTTCCGCTTTTCGCGGACGCCGGACGTGGGCAGCTTCTCCGTGCAGGCGACGACTCCGCTCAACCAGCAGTCGCTGGCTTTGCTCAACATCACGCCCAGCTCCCCGGAGTACGGAGTCATTTCGGGTCTGCGCTACAACATCTATGGGGATTGGACTCTCTACATTTGCGACCGCTACCTGGCGATGCGTCCACCCTTCGGCCACCCGCTGCGGCCGGGTACCACCTACGCGGCCATCGTGAGGAGCATCGCAACCGATGAGGCGGGAAAGGTGTTCGGTCAGGACAGCGACTTTGCTGCCATGCTGGCCGATGCGGCACCGATCGATCCCGATCTGACGGCTGCCTGGACCGCCTACGCTCCCTTGCGGGCCTATATAGCGGACGACCAGGCACCCACCAAACTGACCACGGACGAGTTGGCTGCGGTGGCCGTGTTCACGACCGAAAGGATCGAGGATCCCATGATCGCGATCCAAGCGGCCATTGCAGCAGCGCCCACACCCACGCTGAGTTCGCTGGTTCGTTGCAGTGATCCGGGTGCCGTTTCTCCCTGTGATGATGGCCAGACCGGCGCGCTCCACAAGCGGGGCTGTTTTCCCGATCAACTGGTCGGCGCCAGTTTCGATGAATACCAGGGCACAATCAGCCTGCCGGTGTTCCAGCAAGGAACGCCTCCCTACCTCGACCCCAACGATGGCGGCGGCATCATCCTGGCAAGCGACGGGACGGCGAGCATCGTGCGCAATGAAAACGTTTGCATCTCGCTCGCGGTTCCTCACGGCACGCCCCCGACCGCGGGGTGGCCGCTGGTGGTCTACAGTCACGGCACGGGCGGTTCCTACCGTTCTGCCGTCGAGCTGGGCCTGGCTGAAGACTACGCCCAGGGGCTGGCTGCGGGCGGGCCTGCGGTTGCCACGGCGACATTGGGCTACGACGGAATTCTGCACGGGACGCGCAATGGAAACTCCACTGTGGACGTCGGGGAATTGGTCTACAATTTTCTCAATCCGCGCGCGGCCCGCGACAACGCCCTGCAGGCCGCGGCCGATCTGCTGGCCATCCCGCGAGCGCTCGACGGCTTTGCCGGCCAAGACATCAAGATCGATTCCGCGCATGTGGCGCTGTACGGACATTCGCAGGGCGGGAATGCCGCTTCGCTGGCACTGGCCTTCCAGGCCGGCTATGGCGCGGGGGTGATGAGCGGCACGGGCGGAACCCTCATCTACACCATCTTGCAGAAGAGCCAGCCGGTCGACATGGCCAGCACGCTGCCCTTGGTTCTCGGCGAGAACGCTGTCGGGACCGACGACCAGGTGCTGAATCTGATGCAGATGTACTTCGAGCGTTCGGACTCAGTGAATTTCGGCCGGCATCTCTTCTTGGAGCCCTATCAAGGGGTCAGCCGGCGCCACGCGCTGCACGTGTACGGCACCAGCGACAGCTACGCGCCTGTCGAGACACAGCGGCTCTACGCCGTGGCCGCGGGCTTCCCGATAGCGACGCCCTTGGTCGACGACTACACGGCGAACTACGGCATGACCACGATCGATCCTCCCGTCATCGACAACCAAGCCTTTGGCAGCCTGGCCCCGGTCACGGCAGCGCAAATCCAGTACCAGCCCGCCGCCGACAGCAACGGCAAACTTGAGTATGACGGTCACTTCGTGTCGACCCAGAATCCCAGCGCGCGCACCGCGATTCAGAAGTTCCTGGTGACCTTCATGCGCGACGACGCGCCCACCATCGAGCCGTAGCGCTACAAGCTCTCGGCCGCGGCGATGAGGTCACGCACCCCCTGCACCGAATTCTCCAACATCTGGCGCTCGGTGGCGTCGAGTTCGATGACCACTATCTTCTCCACCCCCTGGCCGCCGATGACCGCGGGTACGCCCATGTAGACGTCGTGTACGCCATATTCGCCCCGCAAGTACGCTGCGCAGGGAAGCAGGCGCTTTTCGTCGTAGAGGTAGGAACGCGCCAGTTGAACGGCCGCTGAAGCAGGGGCGTAGTAGGCGCTCGAACCCATGAGCTTGACCACTTCGGCACCGCTGTCGCGCGTGCGCTGGATGATTGCGTCCAGCCGGTTCTGCGGGATGAGCTGGCGGACCGGGATGCCGTTGATGGTGCAGTAGGTGAGCACGGGAACCATGGTTTCACCGTGACCGCCCAGCACCATGGCGCGCACGTCCTTGACGGCCACGCCTGCCTCACGCGCCAAGAAGAGCTGAAAACGTGCTGAATCGAGCTGGCCTGCCATGCCCACTACACGTTCAGGAGGAAACTCGGTGGCCCGCTTCATCTCGTGCACCATGGCGTCGAGTGGATTGGAAATCACGATGACGAAGCAATCCGGGGCTTGCACCTTGAGGTTCTCGGCCACGCTGCGAATGATGCGCAGGTTGACCCCCAGCAGATCGTTGCGCGACATGCCGGGCTTGCGCGGGATGCCCGCGGTCACGATGGCCACGTCACTGCCCGCCAGATCGTCCCAGTTGGACGTCCCCTTGATGCGCACGTCGTAGCCCAGGATGGAGCCGTTCTGCTCCAGGTCCAGGGCCTTGCCCTGGGCGATGCCCAACTTGTCCGGGATGTCGAACAGATAGACGTCGCCCAGCTCGAGTCGGGCTGCCTGGGCCGCGAGCTCGCCACCAATGTTTCCCGCGCCGATGAGTGCGATCTTTTTTCGATGCATGAAAAGAGGCCTCCGCTAGTCCTGTTTCGACCTGCTTAGTGATAGCGCGTCGGGGCGCACAAGCAAAGCGAAAATGCGCGGGAGTTCGGCGGGTCAGTCATTTACCGCCTTCCTTGAGTCGTTTCGCCTCGGCAAACGATTGATCGGCAAGCGCTTGCTGGCCTAGCTTCAGGGCCAGATCACCGATGTTTTGCTGCACCCACCACCGACCCGGATAGAGCCTGTCGACTTGTTGGAAATAGTTGAGGCCAGCCTGATACCGCTGGGGTCGCTCCCAGAACGGCGTCGCGATGGAGACGATCTGCGCTTCGGTCTGCTGCGGGTCGAGCGCGTGGCACAGGACCGTATACTCGATGCTCGCGGTCCAGTCGCCAAGTCCGGCGGATGCGGTCGCCATCCCTTGGTAGATGGCGAACATCTCCCGGCTCAGCGGAATGCTCTTTGCGAAATCCTGCAGCGCAGCTGCATAGTCTTTTCGCTTGAGGAAGTACTCGCCGCGATACGCCAGCGCCTGGGCCGAATACTGCTCGGTTTGTACCGCCCGGTCGAAGTGATATCGGGCCTGGTCCCAGTTGCCCAGTTGCTGATAAACGATGCCCAGGTTGATGTGGATGATGTGCCAGTTGGGCGCCTGCTCCAGCGCCAGCCGATAGTACTTGAGCGCCTCGTCGTATTGCCCCCGGCGCATGAAGGTCAGCCCGTAGTTGACGTAGGCGCGCGACGAGGGGGCCTTCTGCATGATGTCGCGGTAGTAGGATTCTTCGTTGGCAAACACCTGGTTGCGCTGGAACGTCAGCAGGAAAAACGCGGCCGCCAGGACGATCAGGCCGGTGGCGGCGAAAGCGCGCACCACGGCGCTCGAGCGGCCGACGCGGAATGCGAAAAGCGAAGCGGGAATGATCCAGGTGAGCGACAGGACGGCCAGCGGCAGGTAGGGCCGGTGCTCGTTCACCATCTCGGCCAGCGGCATGATTGAGGAGGTCGGCGAGATGAGGGCGAGCGCCGAGAGCGCGGCAAGGGCGAGATAGGCGTAGCGCGGGTACCACCAGGTGATGAGCCCGGCCGCCAGCACCCAGCCGGCTATGGCCAGCAGCACTTCGGGCGCCCACAAGGATCGGAACACCGGATAGGTCAGGTCGTCGGCCACCAGCCGTACCGGCGCGAACCAGTTCAGCACATAGTGCCACCAGGCTGTGGTCTGGGTGAAGAGATACACCGCCGGGGTCATGTCGGCTGCGTGCCGGGCCGCCTGGTGGTAGCCAGCCATGGCGTGCCGGTAGCACACAAGATAGAGACCCGTGATCGCGACGAAGACCCATAACCGCTTCAACGTCGCGCGGTTGCAGGTGGCCGCGATGTCGCGCAGCAGGCCGCCGTGCACGACATCCGCTGTGCTGCCCGCCCGTCGTCGGGCCGTGTGCACGACATCGTAGAAAAAATACACGGCCAAAGCGCCGATGGCCTCGATCTTCGTGAACAGCGCGAGTGCGTAGAGGATGGCCGCGGCGACCGGAAAATTCGCCGATGAATCGTGATGCCGGGGCCGCGTGTACAGCACCATCGAGGGAAGCAGAAACGCGGCGGTGAGCAGTGACGAGCGTGCCGAAAGGTAGTTGATCACGCCCGAGGTGGTCGGGTGCACGGCAAACAGCAGCGCCGCGATGAGGGGGATGGTGGCGTGTTCAAGAAACGGCAAGTCGGGATGGAACTGCTGCAGAATGCGACGGCACAGGAAGTACAGCCCCAGCACGCACACCAGGTGAAGAAGGACTTGCGTCAGGTGCCACGACCAGGTGTCGTATCCGCTGATGGCATAGTTGAGGGCGTGGGTGACCTGCAGCACCGGCCGGTAGTCGGCATTGGCCGGCAGGCTGGTGAGGGTGCGGCCGTCGAGAAAATACTGCGGAATGAATCTCAGACTGCGGACGTAGGAGTTCTCCAGCAGGAGATGACCGCTATCGAGCGGATAGTCGTGCCGGTAGTTGTTGGAGAACACGGCAAACACGACCGCCGTCAGCACAGCGACGTGCAGCGGAACGTGGTACCGGAGATAGAGGTTCTTCATTGGCGGCGCGGAGCCATGAAAGCACAAGCCTCGGAATAATCGCGCTAGACTCGCTCGCGCCGGTCGCCGAACTCGCCCGGGTGCCAGGTTTCCATGCTGGACAGGTCGCCCTCGTCCTGGCCCAAGAAACGCGCGCGCAGAACCCGCCGCATGATCTTGCCGCTGCGGTTTCTGGGCAAGCTGGTCACGAACACCACGTCCTGGGGGCTGGCCACCGACGACACGCGGTTCGCCACGTGCAGGCGAATGCGGCTCTGCAGCTCGCGCGAAGGGGACTGCCCCGGGCGCAGGCAGACGAAGACCACGACCTTTTCGAAGCGGATGGGGTCGGGCGCGCTCACCGCGGCTGCTTCGGCCACCTCGGGCAACTCCATCAAGACACTTTCGATTTCGAACGGGCCCACCAAGTGGCCCGAGGTGTTGATCACATCGTCGGTGCGGCCCACAAACCAGAAATAGCCATCGGCGTCCCGCACCGCCATGTCGCCCGAGTCGTAGTATTCGCCGTGGAACCGGCTGGCGTAGACATCGGGGCGGTTGAGGTACTGAGCGAACATGGAGGACCAGCCGCGACGCAGGCACAGTCGACCCTGCTGTCCAGCGGGCAGGGAGTGCCCCGCGCTGTCCAAGATGACCGCCTCGACGCCGTCCACCATCTTGCCCATGGAGCCGGGACGCACCGCCAGCCCGGGGCGGTTGGCGATCATGATGGCGCCGGTCTCAGTCTGGAACCAGGTGTCGTGAATCTCCTTGCCCAGGGTCCGGCGAGCCCAGAAGGTGATCTCGGGGTTGAGCGGCTCGCCCACGCTGGCAGCGCAGCGCAGGGCTTCGAGGCGCCGACTTGTGTACAACGATGCCTCTTCACGCATGAGCATGCGCAGAGCAGTCGGGGCTGTGTACCAGACGTTGACCCGTTCCTGCTCGAGGATGGTCATCCACGCGCCGGCGTCGAAGCTGCCGCCGTAGTGCACCTGCGTAGCGCCCACGGCCCAGGGCCCGATGATTCCATAGGACGTCCCTGTTACCCAGCCCGCGTCGGCCGTGCACCAAAAGATGTCGCCCGGTCCCACGCCCAGGACATCGCGGGTCGTCTTCACGATGCTGGGCAAGGCCCCGTGCACGTGCAACACGCCTTTGGGCTTCCCCGTCGAGCCGGAGGTGTAGTGCAGGAGCGACGGCGTTTCCGGCGGAGTGGGCGCCACCGCGAAATCGGTCGAGGCCTCGCGCATGAGGCGGCGATAGCTGAGGACGTCGGGGGACAGGTGGTCGTCAGCATCCACCAGCAGGACATGGCGCAGGTCGGGCAGCCGGTCGCGGATGCGGTGAACCTTCTTGAGCAAGCTGTGCTTGGTGAGCAAGACGCACGCGTGTGAATCGCCCAATCGATCCAAGAGCGCCTCGTCGCCAAAGTTGGCGAACAAGGGGCCCATCACGGCGCGCGCCTTCAGGCCACCCAGAAAGGCGATGAACACCTCGGGCAGCTTGGGCAACATGATGAAGACGCGCGCCCCGGGTGCCACGCCCAGCTTGGTCAGCACGGCTGCAAACCGGGTGCTCTCGACGGCGAGCTGTCCGAAGGTGAGATCAGTCCGCTCCCCATCTGAACCCAGCCAGCGCACGGCCACCGCGGACTCGCGTCCTAGCCGGCACTGCAGGTCGGTACAGGCGAAGCCAATATTGTCTTCGAGGCGTGCGGAAGTACTCACGGGACTCGTGTCTTAGACGTGAAAGCTAGACGGTTTCTTCTTTCTTGCGAACAGTTTAGCTTGCCGGGCGCCTCGCGCCAGAACTGTCGCTAGAAGATGGCGCCCAGGTTGGCGCCGACGGCAAAGCCGGCCTGGTAGCCCACGTAGGGGACAATTGTGTACAAAATCTTGTCGCTCCTGAAAGCCATGTTGGGGCGGAAAAACATGCGCACCTTGTGCTGGTAGTCGGTTGTCTCGCCCTGATTGTGAACGGCGGCATTGGCCCCATCCGCGGCGCTGTGCCAGGTAGTGGCTTGCAGGTCGTACGCGAGGAATATCTCTGGAATGCCGGCGAAAGTGTTGGTGAAGTCCATGCGCCTGAAGAGGGAACCGCCCAGCAGCAGGCCCCATCCGTCAGGATTGGGCTCCGAACCATTGCCCATGAAGATTCGCTTCTCGACCCCGAGAGTGCCCGATACCGACACTGGCAACGCGATCTTGGCCGTGTCATCCCCGGCGCGGATAAAGTAGACGTTCACAAACGGCATCGCGCCGATGGCTGAGAGCTTGCTCGCATCGCTGTTGCTGTTGTTGTACCCATACCAGGTAAGGTCGACTCCCACGTCAAACATGCCCCGGTAGGTGTAACTGGGGACAACAGACGCACTCCACCCGGTCCCTATGGCGGCGCCACCAACTGCGGCGCTTGTGCCGGGCTCCCCTTTTTCAAGGAAGAGACCCTGGGCGTGCGCCGTTGCGGCGGTCAGGGTGAGGGCAAGGAAGCAGAGGCCGAGAGTCTTTCGCATCGTGGGTTCCTCCAGCGCGGACGCCATATTTGCACGGCTGGGCGTTGGCTCCAAGCCCTGATGTGGTCTCTTCCACCTAAGCTGGAATCATGTCGAAGTCTCGTTGTGACAGCGCTGCGCGGTATATGTGGTGACCCGCTGCCGCTTCGATCTGCTACTGTTGAACATGGAAAGGACGGACGCGAGGCCGCACATGTCTGCCGGACGCAAACGGGTGCCGCTCTATATCGTGCCGCCTGGGCGTCAGGGTCCGGATGCTGACGATGCTGACCTGGCCCGGGCGCTCATGGCGGGCGAGCCGTGGGCCCACGCGGCGACCTGGAACCGATTCGCGCCTCTGGTCTTCAACATGGCCAGCCGCTCTCTGGGCAACCAGGACGAAGCCGAGGACATCACGCAGGAGGTGTTCTATCGGCTGTTCGCCCGCGTGAAGACCCTTTGCAAGCCTGAGGCCCTGCGCAGCTTCATCGTTTCGTTTGCGATCCGAATCTTGAAGTGGGATCTCCGTCGCAAGCGAGCCGGCCGCTGGCTCGCCCTCTTCGAACCCAAAGAGCTGCCGGATACCCCATCCGGCGAGGCCGATCCCGAAGCGCGGGACATCCTTCGTCGCTTTTACAAAATCCTGGACGAGCTTGGGACGCGCGAGCGCCTGGTCTTTTCGCTGCGTCACCTGGAGTCGATGACCTTTGCCGAGATCGCCACGGCCATGGAGATCTCATTGTCGACGGTCAAGCGCGCCCATGCCCGGGCGGTTGTCGATGTGACACGCTGGATCGCGAGCGACAGGGATCTGGCTGGCTTTTTCGAGGAAAGGCAAGGGCCCTATGGAGCGTGAAGGGAATAGCGGGATGGTGCCGGTCCCAGTCGAGCGGGCGGCCGAGTTTGTTCGATCGGCGATCGCGCCCATGACTCCCGCGCAGAGCGAGAGCGGGCTCGACCTCGTGAGGGCGCGGCTTGCGGGGCGCCAACGCCAGCGGGTCCGTCTGCTCAGACTGTCATTCGTGGGCGTGGGCGTGGGTGCGGTTGCTTGTGCCTTGCTGTGGGTTATCTCGGGCGCGCGAATGGCGGTGCCACAGGCGACCAGCCTGGCCTACCAGGTTGAAGGAGGCGAGATCGTCGACGGAGGATACCTGCGCTCGTTGGGCAGTGCGGGCGTGAGACTGCGATTCGCCGAGGGGAGCGAGCTGGAGTTTCTCGCTGGTGCGCGCGGCCGCTTGCGCTCGGTCGACGCCAGCGGCGCTCGCTTCGCCATCGAGCGGGGCACAGCATCGGTCAAAGTCGCGCACCGTCCAGGCGCGCACTGGCTGGTCGATGCAGGACCCTTTCTCATCACGGTGAAAGGAACGACCTTCACCGTCGCCTGGGATGCCACGGGCGAGCAGCTCGATCTTCGCATGGAGCAGGGGATGGTTTCGGTCACCGGGCCGCTTTCCGAGGGCGCCATCACCGTGGGCGCGGGCCAGCGCTTGGCCATCAACCTCCCCAAGCGAGAAGTGGTCTTGCGAGAGATGGATGGCACTGCGGTTTCGTCTGCTGGCAGTGCCTCGGTTTCGCCTGAGCCCGAGCTCGGGCTAGGCAAGCCAGGTCTTGACGGCGAGCGTGGTGGCGACGGCGCGGGCGATGCGACTGGCCCGCGTCCGAGCCTTCATGCGCGCAGTGCCGTTGCCTGGCCTCGCAGCTGGACGGCGGCCCTGGTGGCTGGAGACCTGGATTCGATCCTCAAAGATGTGGAGCGGCGCGGGCTGGAGCGTTGCCTGGCTGAAGCCTCGGGCGAGGATCTCTCGGCCTTGGCCGATGCGGCTCGTTACCGCCGACGGGACAGCATCGCCAAACAGGCGCTGTTGACCCAACGCAGTCGCTTCCCGGGCTCGGCGCGCGCGCTCGACGCGGCTTTTCTCCTTGGGCGTCTGGAAGAGGTGCGCGATGGCAGCGGGCGCAAGGCGCTGTCATGGTACGAACGCTATCTTGAAGAGGCTCCTTCCGGAGCCTATGCTTCTGAGGCGCTGGGGCGAAAAATGATCGTGACGCAAGAATTGATGGGAGTTGCTGCGGCCCAGACGGTCGCCGACGATTACCTGCGGCGCTTTCCCGCCGGAACCTACGCCGGCGCAGCGAGGGCGCTTCGCCGAAGGCCGTGAACGCGATCGTCTTGAGGCGAGTATGGGCTGCGGGCCTGGCGCTGGTCGCGACCCTGGCAGCACCGGCGGGCTGGGGCGCGACGGTCATCCTGGTGCGACCGGCGAATCCCAAGGCAGTCACGGCCGAGGCGTTGGTGCGCATGCACGGCGAGTTGGTGTCAGCGGGGTTTGACGTGCAGATCACAGCCAGCACACCCGGGGCTGACCCGCGCGCATCGTTGGAACAGACGGCGAGCGGGAACAACGTCGACGCGGTGGTCGCGCTTCTCGGCGATGTGTCGCCGGGCTCGGTCGAGGTGTGGGTCATCGACCGGGTGACTGGCAAGTCGGTGGTCAGGCGCATTCCCAACCAGCCCGAATCCAATCGCGCGGCAGAGATTCTGGCCATCCGGGCGATCGAGCTTCTGCGGGCCAGCCTGCTGGAAATCGCCATGGCCGGCAGCGGTGAGCTCGTTGTTG
The DNA here is from genome assembly GCA_003142855.1 of Myxococcales bacterium. Taxonomy (GTDB): domain Bacteria; phylum Myxococcota_A; class Polyangia; order Fen-1088; family Fen-1088; genus Fen-1137. The sequence continues at coordinate 54,108 of PLNW01000092.1, read as the reverse complement.
TAGCCAAGCCGCCGCCCGTGGCAGTGACTCGCTTCGTCGACCGAGCACTCGATTCGCGTCGAGATTCGCGCTGGGCAATCGAAGTTGGCGGCAGCGGGGTCGCCAGCTTCGACGGCGTAGGCCCGGCGCTGCTCCCCATGGTTCGGCTCGACCTGGCGCTGGGCTCCTACGTCCTCATGCGGGCTACCGCGGCTGGCCTCGGGACTCGAGCCCGCGTCCAGGCCTCGTCGGGATGGGCCGATCTGGCAGAGCAGTACGGGCTGATCGAGGCCGGGGTTCGGCTGCGGCCGCGTCAGCGCTTGCAGCCGTTCTTCTCCTTGGGCGCAGGCGCTCAGCACACCTCGGCCGAAGGCCGGGCGTCCTCGAGTGACTACCAAGGTAAGACCGCGGGGCGCTGGGCCTTTCTCGCTGACGCGGGTGCTGGACTTCGCTTGTCGCTGGTTCACCACTTTGAGTTGGCCATCGAGGTCCACGCGCAGCTGGCCCAGCCCTATCCGGTGGTCCGGTTTCTTGGTGGGTTTCCTAGTGCTCAGGCAGCGACCTCGGGGCACCCGGACCTGCTGCCTAGCCTAACCTTGATTGCGTGGCTCTAGCGATGGCATCGCATCGAACATTTGTTCCGCTGGCGCTGGTGCTGACCAGCTGTTCACAGGGACGACTCGACGTTGTGGGCCTGGCGCCCAACAGTCTTAGACAGGACATGGTCGCGTATTGGTCTTGCGACAACCTGAAGGACGGCATGCTCCTGGATGATTCGGGCCACACGAATGACGGCACCATCCTCGGCGCTACGCCAACCCCCGGCCGCTTTGGCAATGCACTCCATTTCGAGTCGGGGAATTCAGTAGTTTGGGGGGGGACGTTCTCCGAGGCGACTCCCAGTTGGAGCGTAGCGCTCTGGGCGCGTCCCGGCGCCTGGGCATCTTCTCCTCCTGCCTCGGGCAGCGGTAGTGACCCCAATAACCCCGATACCTACGTTACCCTTATCAGCACCGAAATTCCCAAGACCGGTGGTTGGGAAATGGACGTCTGGTTCCCTGGGTCGCACTTCGAGCCGCAGATCTGGAAGTACAACTTCGCATATCCGAACCCGGTCGATGCGATGCCGTGGCACTACGAATATGCCGAGGCCAGTGGTGTCGAAGCGGGCCTATGGACGCACGTTGTCGCTGTTGTGGACGACAGTGCGAAGCAGATCTTGTTCTACGAGAACGGCGTCCAGTCGGAGGCGAACGCGGTTGCGAACCTTATTCTGCCGGGCAACGACGCCCTCTACTTGGGCACCTGGTCGCAGGGCGGGCGGTACTTTGTCGGGGATCTCGATGACATCGTGATCTACCAGCGCGCGCTCACAGCGGCCGAGGTTGTCTCGCTCTACACGCAGCCCGCTCCATCGGTCCCGCGCTGAGCGGCGAACCGATTCTCCGACGCATCCAGTCATGCCGAGGCGCGCCGGGCACGGGCGGGATTCGTGTGGGGAAAACTTCCACATCTGTGCTGCTCGCGGGTTAGCGTGACTAGTCGATACCCGTTTCAGCCTGGAAGGATCACAGCACAGGAGCGAATCATGCGAAATCTCACACCTCATCGTTCCAAGTTATGCGCCAGTGCAGCCTGTGGACTTTCTTTCGTGTTCTTGGCCTTCGGATGCGCGCCGAGCAGCAACAAGAACACAGGATCTACTGGTGGAACGTCGAGCTCCGCCGGCGCGGCGGCCGGAAACCCCGCGCAAGGCGGATCCATCGCGCCGGGTAGCAATCCAAATCCCGGTGGAACGACTGCCGTTGGTGGAAGTTCCGCCCAGGGTGGTTCGCCTGCCACGGGAGGAGCGAACCAAGGCGGCTCCTCCAATGTCGGCGGTTCCCCCATGGCGGGATCGAGCCAGGCCGGTTCACCCAGCACAGGTGGCTCCTCCACGGGCGGATCCAACCAAGCTGGTTCGCCCAATACCGGCGGCGCCGCGACCGGTGGGGTGATTCAAGCTGGTACGCGTGCGAGCGGCGGCTCACCGATCGGGGGAACGAGTCCGGGCGGTTCGCCCAATACCGGCGGCGTCGCGACCGGTGGAGTGATTCAAGGTGGTACGCGTACGAGCGGCGGCTCCGCGACAGGTGGAGCGGCAACGGGAGGCGCAGCGACTGGTGGTGCCGTAAGTTCCGGCGGCAGTTCGAGCACTGGCGGAGTCTCCGGGACGGCTGGAAGCACTGTCTCGGCAACGGCATTGAGCTGCACGGATCCGGTCTACGGCACTGTCTCCATTCCCGCGATCAACGTCATCTCGGATTTCGAGACGGATTCGCTCTATCAGTACGTGCAAGACGGACGCGGTGCCGGCGCACAACCTTGGTACGCGTACGCTGTGGACGATGTCAATGACCAGTACAACATGACGCAAACGCCAAGCATCGTGAATCCCCAGAACGCCGCGAATCACTTCGCAGTCGATACGACCCAGCATGGACCTTGCAGCAGCAAGGGTTCGCTTCGAGTTTCCTCACCCGGCAAGGCCGGTACGGGTTCCTACGCTGGCTTTGGCATCGACTTCATGGCCCGAACCGCGGGCACCAAGAAGAAGCTGGCCTACAATGCCTCCAAGTACACGGGTGTTGGCTTCTGGGCCAAGTGCAATGCCGATCTTCAGTTCGCCTTCACCAAGACGGTCGATGCCGTGCAGGACGCCGACATAGACTCATCCATCGTCGCAAGCCCGTGCAGCTACTCGGCCAACACCTGCAATCAGTACGGGGTCAAGAACGCCGTCATCACAAAGAATTGGACCTACTACAAGCTCTACTTCACCGAAGTATTGCAGGATCCCAATGGGACGACATTTGGCACCGGTGTGGACAAGACCAAGCTGATGGCCTTCCAGATCCACGTGAATCCCTTGAGCCCGCGCACCGGTTCTCCAGCCGCCAACGCCTTTGACTGCAACATCGATGACGTCCATTTCTTGACCGAGCCAGCCCCGACCACTCCCGCCGCGACCGTCACGTGGACGACCACGGGCAACCAGATCAAGCGCAACGGTGCGGCCTACAAGATCCGTGGGCTCGTGCGCCCGTCGATGGAATGGGACTGCGCGGGATTTGGAATCACACGCGAAGACATCCAGCGGATAAAGACCTGGAAAGCCAATGCGGTTCGCTTGGCCGTGATGGACAAGCTCTGGAGTGGAGCCACCACCGGAGCCGCAACCTGCAATGGAGGCGCGTATCAAAAGGAAGTCAAGCGCGTGATCAATTGGATCCTACAGGCGGGGATGGACGTCATCTTCGACCTTCACTACGTATCGGGGGGGACGGCATTCGACACTTCCGGCGTGCCCACCGCGGCGCACACGACCTTCTGGACCTCGATTGCGTCGGATCCATTCTTCCAAGATGGAAGAATCATCTACGAACTCTACAACGAGCCAACCCAAGATTCGGCTGGCCTGAAGACCTGGATGCAAACTACGGTTACTGCCATCCGTGCGAAGGGCGCGAATAATCTCATTCTCGTGAGCGGCACGGACTGGACGTACAACATCTCCTACTACGTGGCCAATCCCGTTACCGGGGGTGCGATTGCCTATGTAACCCACCCCTACGCGTTCAAAGACTCGAATAGCGCTACCGCGTACCTTACGCCGGCCGCGACCCTTCCGGTCATCGCCACGGAGTTCGGTACGGCGAATATATCGAGCAACTACGTTGCTCCCACCACCTGCGACGCTTCAATCTACTCGAACTACATTACCAAGTTCGAGGGGGCCGGCATGAGCTGGACCTCATGGGCTTGGATTGTGGACGAGTGGGGCTGTGGATTTCCGCAGATCATCGCGGACTACAGCGGGACACCGAATGCGATTGGTGTTCCGGTGCAGACTCAGCTCAAGGCGCTGAATCCCTAATCTCGGCTGACGAGATCGCAAGAGGGCCTCCAGAAATGGAGGCCCTCTTCTTTGTGCATAGACCCCGGGTGGCGCAGCTGCTCCGGCCACGCTATAGCAACCCCCGTGAACCCCGCTGCCCCCGACGCTGAGCCGGCCGTCTTGTGCCGGGGCCTGCGCAAAGTCTACGAGGCGGGACGGGGTTCGGGGCGCAAGCGCGCAGGAGAAGTGCTGGCCGTGGAGGGCCTGGATCTTTCCATTCGCCGCGGCGAGTGTTTCGGGCTGCTCGGCCCCAACGGTTCCGGCAAGACCACCACGGTGGAGATGTTGGAGGGGCTGCTTGCACCCACCAGCGGCGAGGTGAAGTTGCTGGGAATGGACTGGGCCCACGACGAGAGCCGGCTGCGCGAGCGGCTGGGCGTGGCCCTGCAGGAGACGCGCCTGCCCGAGAAGCTGACCGTGGATGAGGTGCTGACTCTGTTCCGCAGCTTCTATCAGCGACCGCGTCCGCTGGAGGCGCTGCTGGCGGACGTGCAGTTGGAGGAAAAACGGCGGGCCTGGGTGGTCAAGCTGTCAGGCGGTCAGAAGCAGCGGCTGGCCATTGCTTGCGCGCTGGTGGCCGAGCCGGAGATCCTGTTTCTCGACGAGCCCACCACAGGCCTGGACCCACAGTCGCGCCGCCAGATCTGGGGGCTGGTGGCTGCCTACCGCGCCCGCGGCGGCACGGTGGTGCTGACTACACATTATATGGAAGAGGCCCAGCGTCTATGCGACCGGGTGGCCATCTTGGATCGAGGACGACTCATCCGGCTGGGCACGCCGGCCGAGCTGATCGCCGGATTGGGCGCGGAGCATGTGGTCGAGCTGGAGCTGGAGACGGGCGCCGGACCGGGCGCGCTCGATGAGGCCACCCTGCGCGCTCTGCCCACGGTGACCGAGGTGCACTTGTCGGGCGAGGGTGTGTGGGCCTTGGCTGCGGTCGAGCCTGAGCGCGCGGTGCCGGCGCTGCGCACGCTGCTGCAAGAGCGCGGGCAGCACCTACTGCGCCTGGGAACACGCAAGGCCACGCTGGAAGACGTGTTCGTTTCGCTGACCGGAAGGGCCTTGCACGATGACTGAGCTGCGACGTCCGCGTCCGGTGGTGCAGCTCACACTGATGCGCTTGCGCGAGATGATGCGCGAGCCAGGGGCGCTGTTCTGGACCTTCGGATTTCCGGTTCTGCTCTCGGTGGCGCTGGGCATCGCTTTTCGCGTGAAGGGCCCCGAGCCGGTGGTGGCCGGCGTATTGCCCGGGATTTCTGCGCAGTCGCGCGAGGCGCTCGCGAAAGGCGGCGTGCAAGTTGAGCTGTTGGACGAAGCGGCGGCCAAGGCCGCCCTGCGTTCGGGTCAAGTGGCGGTGGTGCTGGTGCCGCCCGCGCAGCCGGGCCAGCCCTTGAGCTATCGTTTCGATCCCGTGCGGCCCGAGGCGCGCCTGGCTCGCAGCACCGTCGACGCCATCTTGCAGAAGGCCGCAGGTCGCCAGGATGCCCTGGTGGTGCGCGATCAGGAAGTACACGAGCCCGGCTCGCGCTACATCGATTTCCTGATCCCGGGCCTGCTGGCCATGAATCTCATGTCGGGATCCATGTGGGGCATCGGCTGGGTGATTGTGGAGATGCGCGTGCGCAAGTTGCTCAAGCGCTTGCTGGCCGCGCCCATGCGACGGCGGCACTTGTTGTTTGCCTTCGGTCTGTCGCGCCTGATGGTGATCCCGTTCGAGATGGTGGTGATTCTGCTGTTCGCGCGCCTGGCGTTCGGCGTGCAGGTGGCCGGCTCATACGCGGCGCTGGGCCTGGTCAGCCTGGCTGGCAGCGCCAGCTTCGCGGCTATCGCCATCCTGGTCTCGTCGCGCGCGCAGAACATGCAGACGGTGAGCGGCCTGATGAACCTGGTGATGCTGCCCATGTTCGTGCTCTCGGGCGTGTTCTTCTCGTCCACGCATTTCCCCGATGTCACGCGCCCCTTGATCAAGGCGCTGCCTCTCACCGCTATGTGCGACGGCATACGCGCGGTGACCATCGACGGCGCCGGTCTGGTGGGCACGCTGCCCTATCTTGCCGTGCTGGCCGCGTGGGGAGTGGTGTCGTTTGTTCTGGGGCTGCGCTGGTTTCGCTGGGGGTAGAGATCAAGGACAGGTAATCGGCACGGCCGGGTTGGGCGTGGCGAAGGTCGGGTTCTGTGCGGTCGTGGTGGCTTTCAGTGTGCCGGGGTGGGCGGTGTGCCCGGTCGTGGTCACGGAGTCCGCCGCGCTGGTTGCGTTAGCGGCATCATCGAACTTCCAGTAACCGACCAAGCCGGCTTCGTTGCCCACCATCGGCTTCTTGTAGTTGGCCAGGATGTCCGCGGCGCTGCGGGCCACGTTCCACACGCGGAACTCGGCAAAGTCGCCATTGAAGCAGTTACTGTTGGTCGGGTTGCACCCAATGTACAGGAGCGACTGGGTGGTCTTGAGTACCGGGATAGCAGTCGTTGCGTTGTCCGTGATCTTGGGGAGCCCGTTGACGTAGGTTAGCAGCGCCTTCTGATCCCAGGTCATCGCGACATGCACCCACTGGTTGGTCGACGAGTCGATTCCGAGGTCGGCGCCAGTGTCGTCGTTGAGTCCATTGGTAAATGGGTTCAGCGTCGCGTGATTGGTCTTGCTCCCTGTTACGTCGTTGGTGCCGAAGTCGAGACCGAATGTCGAGGCTGATGTGGCGTTCGCTGCTGGGCCAATGTAGTAGACCTCATTCATCTCGCCGACCCAGTCCGTGGTCTTGATGTAGGCCCAGAACTCGACGGTGCGCGCCGCGTTTCCAATGGGCAAGTCGGTCTTCATGTCCACTTCGACATGGGAGTAGGCCGTGTCGGCGGCCGAGCCAGTGGCGTTGGAACTCAGCGATAGCACGCGAGGCGCGCAGGCCCCTGTGCTCGTGGATCCGCCGCTGCTTGCGCTCGTGCTGCTGGTCCCGCCTTGGCTTCCGCCCGTGCTGCCCCCCGCGGCTGACCCTCCAGTTGCAGAACTAGATGCGCCGGCTCCGCCACTGACGGTCCCGCCTGTCTTGGTTGCGCCGCCAGTAGCCGAGCCGCCGGCCACGCTGGCGCCGCCAGTGACCGAACCGCCTTTCGCGCTGGCGCCGCCGGTGGCTGAACCGCCGGCCACACTGGCCCCGCCGGTAGCCGAGCCGCCTGTTGCGCTGACCCCGCCAGTAGCTACGCCACCAGTTGCACTGGCCCCACCAGTTGCGCTGGCCCCGCCAGTTGCCGAACTGCCTGCGGCGCCCGCGGCGCCCGCGGCGCCCCCACCCGTCCCGCTTTCTGTGGAGCCGCCCGTTGTGGGAGACGTGCTGGCACCACCCGCACCGTTGCCCGCGCTTCCGGCCGCGCCGTTGCCCGCGCTTCCGGCCGCGCCGTTGCCTGCGCTGCCAGCCGCGGCGTTGCCAGCGCCGCCACCCGTGGTGGACTGGATCGTGCCACCCGACGGAGCCTGGCCGTTGTTGTTTGAGCCGCAGCCAACACCCACGGCCGCCGCGTACCACAGCCCGAAAGCGGCCATGATGCCAAAGCGAAGTTTCGCTATCTCAATCCGTCCAGTTTGCATTGCATTCATCCTTCATGGAGGGCTGTGGTCTACCGGGGTACCGAAGCGGGGAGTGTATCACGTCTTGCCCGTGCCCCTCGCAGTGAAGCCATCCGAGCCATCCGAGCGGTGCGCCACCAGAATGCGGCGCGACCATAAAGGTCAGGGCAGCGATTCCGCTTGCTCGCAAGACCAGCAGTGAGACCATCAGAAGAGGGGGATTTCTCATGAAGCGGTTCTCGGTCTTCGCCGCCCTGGCGTGGTGTCTGGGCTTTTCTGCCTGTAGTTCATGCTCGAGACGTGGCTCACCGTCGGGGACAGGTGGAACCACGAACGGCACTAGCGGCGGAACTTCTGGCACCGGTGGCACCGCGCCAACCGGCGGAACGACTGGCACCACCGGAACGTCGACAGGCACCACCGCATCTGGACCGTGGCAATCGCGCGGCGTCGGCGGCGGAGGCGCGCTCTTCGTGCCCGAGATCAGTCCATTCGACCAGCAGATCTACATGTCGACAGACATGGGTGCAGTCTTCCATTCCAGTGACTTTGGCGCGACCTGGACGACGATCGATTTTCGTGCCCTGGGCGGTGGGGCCAACGCCCAGATACGTTTCACCTCCGCCGCGCCCACGCTGTACGGGATCCCGTCGGTGGCTGAATCGCCCACGCTGTTCGCTTCGACCAATGGGGGCACGACCTTCAAGCTCGCGGCCGGAAATGCCACTGACCTGCTCTACCTGGAAGTAGATCCGACGAGCACGCAGCGTCTGCTGGTGGGCGACTACGGCACCCTGTATTTCTCAAGTAATGGTGGCGCCACAGTGGCCTCTGTCTACACCGCCGCAGACTCCGGCGCTGGCGTGATCCTGGGCGGCGCATTCTGGGATGGCACCACGATCTATGTGGGGACCAACGATGGGCTGCTGGTCTCGACCAACAATGGCGCCAGTTTCGCTTTGCAGCCCCATGCCGGAATCAAGAGTGGGGAAGTGATTGTGTCATTCGCCGGGGCCAAGACGGCGACCACCACGCGCTTTTTCGCTGTGACCGCGGGCTCGGGCGACGCGTGGGCCGGCGTCTCCGGTTGCGAGCTGTACGGGTCTGCCTCCATCGGAGTCTATCGGCTGGATGTCGGGGAAACGAATTGGACGGATCTCACCGCGAATCTTCCTGCCGGCCAGGCCCCGGCGTTCGTCGGCATGGCCAAAGACGACATTACCGTCGCCTACCTGGCCGGTTCCGACACGGGGACCGGGGCACCGAGCGTTTGCAAGACCACTGACGCCGGGGCGCATTGGTCGAACGTCTTCCAGACTGCGAACAACGCCAACATCGCCACGGGTTGGTCGGGCAGCGGCGGAGATGAGAACTGGGGTTTCGGCGAGTGCGCTGAAGGGTTCGCCGTGCTCAAGACCGACGCCAACCGCGTGGTCATGACCGACATGGGGTTCGTGCACCTCACCTCCGATGGCGGCGCGCACTGGCACCAGGCCTACGTCAATCCACTTGACGAGAATCCCCAGGGCGCGGTCACCCCCAAGGGCAAAGCCTACCGGACCTCGGGCGTGGAGCAGACCTCGGGCTGGTGGCTGACTTGGGCGGCGAATTCGATCTTCGGCTCAATTACCGACATAAAGAGCGTGCGTTCCACGGATGCGGGCGTCCATTGGATGCGCGAGTCCAACAATGGCCTTTCGCTGAACACCACCTACCAGGCGGTGTTGCATCCCACCTCGGGCGTGATGTACGCGGCCACATCATCGATCCACGACATGTACATGAGCTATCGGCTCACGGACGCCACCCTTGACAGCGGCAGCGGGGCCATCATGCAGTCGACAGACGCGGGCGCCCACTGGACCACCGTGCACAGCTTTGGCCATCCGGTGATCTTCCTGGCCATCGATCCCAACAACGGCAAGAGCATGTACGCCAGCGTGGTGCACAGCACTCAAGGAGGCATCTTCTACACCAGCCAGCTCGACCAAGGAGCAGCGGCGACCTGGAGCAAACTCACCAGCCCGCCGCGCACAGAGGGCCATCCTTACAACATCGTCGTGCTCAAGGACGGCACCCTGGTGGCCACCTATTCTGGGCACCGCACCACTGGGTTCACCGATTCCTCAGGCGTCTTCGTCAGCAGCGACGGCGGAACGACCTGGCTCGACCGCTCTGATGCCAACATGCACTACTGGACCAAAGACATCGTCATCGACCCCAACGATTCTGCGCAACAGACCTGGTATGTCGGCGTGTTCCAGCAGTTTGGCGGCGTGGGGCCGACGGGCGCCAATGGGCTGTATCGAACCATTGATCGCGGCCAGCACTGGACGCACCTTTGGCAGGGCGACACTGAAGACTACAACGTAGAATCCTGCACCATCGACCCAGGCAATCCGAACCATATGTTCATGACCACCGAAACCAACGGACTGTGGAGCACCAGCAATCTCTCTGCCGCGTCCCCCACATTCGTTGCGGACCCGGACTATCCCTTTGCGCACCCGATGCGAGTCTTCTTCAATCCCTACAAAGCCGGCGAAGTGTGGGTGGCCAGCTTTGGCGGCGGATTGCGGGTGCGGACGTACTGAGCAGGTTGGCTCTTGCCCTTTCCCGGATAATTAGACATAATGTCTAACATGAAGACGGCGACGGTTCGCGAGGTTCAGCACGGTTTGGCCAGCGTGCTTTCCCAGGTGCAGAAGGGCCAGGAGATTGCTGTCACCAAGCGCGGGAAGGTAGTCGCGCGCATCGTTCCCGCGACCCACGCGAAGGGTCGTCTGCGCTGGCCCGACTCGGCCCTCAGGATGAAGCAGATGATGGCGAATGCGACGGTGACAGGGGCGACGCCCAGCGAAATCGTGCGTGAGCTACGGGGAGAGCGCGTGTGACCGCGTACTTCGACACCAGTGTCATCACGAAGTGGTACCTTCCTGAACCCGATAGCGCGCAAGCCCTTCGCGTGCGGGCGCGGTTTGCCCCGCCCGTGGTGCTGACCCATCTGCACAGGGTCGAGCTGGTGACAGCATGGCACCTCAAGGTCTTTCGCCGCGAAATCTCCCTGGGCATCGTCGAGCAGGCTTGGGGTCACGTGCAGGCCGATATCGCGGCCGGCCTTTGGCAGCCACCCGCCTATGATTTGGTCGACGTGTATTCCCAGGCCGAATCGATCAGTCGCCGGCACACGGCCATCCAGGGTGCCCGTTCGCTCGACATCCTGCACGTAGCCGCAGCGATCATCTTGGGTGCGACCGCATTCGTGACCCACGACGATCGGCAAGCACGACTGGCAAAGGCTGCCGGCCTGCGCGTGACCCCGCTGCGGGCGCGCGCAAAGCAGAGTGGCAAGGGCCGTCCGCCGACGGGAGAATCATCATGATGCGATTGGTTTCCAGTTTTGCTTGCTCCGTGTTGTTGCTCGCTGCCGTCGCTTGTTCGGGCACCCCTGGAAACACAAATCGGAACGCTGGTGGGGCTAGCGGCGCTGGCGCTTCTTCGGCAGTGGGTGGCTCAACCTCTTCGGGCGGTTCGAAAGCGACCGGCGGTGCGGCTACCGGCGGTTCATCGACTGGCGGCACGAGCGCGGCGGGAACCAGCAGCTCCGGTGGCGTGGCTATCGGTGGCGCGGGCGGCACGGTAACCGGTGGCGCATTGTCTGGCGGCACAACTGCGGCAGGAACCAGCGAAGCCGGCGGCGCATCAGCTGGAGGCACGGGCACGGCGGGCAGCAGCGGGACCGGCGGCACGGCTACAGGTGGCGCATCGACGGGCATGGCTACCGGCGGCGTAGCGACCGGTGGCGGGTCGACTGGCGGCACGGCGGGCGGCAGCGGCGGAGGCGGCACTGGCGGCACGGCAACGGGTGGCACGGTCGCCGCTGGCAGCGGGGGCACGGCGACCGGCGGAAAAGACGGCGGCATAGACGCTCGAGGCAGCGGAGGCGCAGGCACCGGTGGACCGGGAACCGGCGGCAGCGTCGATGCAGGCAGCGTCGGCGGCGCGGACGCCAGCAGCCAGCCCTCCACCATGGCCTTTGTCGCCACAAAGGGGACTCAGTTCGCGGAGGCCGGCAAGCGTTACGTCTTCGTGGGCACCAACTTCTGGCAAGGCATGAATCTTGGCGCCAGCAGCTCACCCGGTGACCGGGCGCGCCTGGGCCGCGAGCTCGATCGGCTGCAGACTCTTGGCATTACCAACGTCAGGGCCATGGCAGCCTCGGAAGGGCCGGACACGGAGCCCTATCGCACAGTGCCCTCGTTGATGCCCCAGCCCGGGGTCTACAACGAGCAGGTCTTTCAGGGACTGGACTACTTTCTGGATCAGCTCAGTCAACGCGGTATTCGCGTGGTGATGGTGCTCAACAACTATTGGGAATGGACAGGAGGGATGGCCCAGTATGTGAGCTGGGGACAGGGCACCAAGATCCCCTATCGATTGGATCCGGGTGGAGACTACAACACCTTCACCCAGTACATTGACCGCTTCTACGCCTGCGCGCCCTGCCAGACTGCCTATCGGGCCCACATCCAGACCGTCATCAAGCGCATCAATACCGTCAACGGCCGGACCTATCGCGACGATCCGACGATCTTCTCCTGGCAGCTTGCCTACGAGCCGCGCAATTACCCGGCCAATTGGATTGGCGATCTTGGCCAATTCATCAAGTCGCTGGATTCCAACCATATGCTCACGGTCGGCAGCGAGGGTTCATGGGGAGGCGATTTCAAAACCACACACGCCAGTCCCACCATCGACTACACCACTTGCCACATCTGGGTCGAGCCATGGGGCAAGTACAACGCCACCGACAGTAGCGCCAGCCAATTGCAGACCGCCACGGATTTCGCGGTGAACTACCTCAACACACACAACACGGATTCTGCAAGCCTGGGCAAGCCACTGGTGATGGAAGAGTTCGGCCTGGCCCGCGACGGATGGGCGTCAACCGGAAAGTACGATCCCGCAACCCCGGTCACCAATCGCGACAAATATTATCAATCGCTGTTTTCCAAGGTCGAGAGTCTAATGGCCGCACAGGGCGCGATTGCCGGGGACAACTTCTGGGCCTGGGCTGGCGAGGCTCGTCCGCCCAGCAAGTGGACCGGGGATCCCCCACACGAGACGGCGGGATGGTTCTCCGTCTACGACGCGGATTCAAGCACGCTCGCCGTCATCTCGGCCCACGCGACGGCGCTGAAGAAGTACGCGGTCGCGTTGCCGTAGATCGGCAGCGATCATCAAAACCTTGACTTCACGGGTTGTTGCCCGCATCACTACTGCTCGTAGTTAGTAACCAACCTCGAAGTGGTCGTCTCGGATCGTTGCGCGAAAAGGCAGGCTCGGATGGCGTCTCTCGGGGACAACCGAGAGAAAAATGAATACCATCAGCTCCTTCTCCCAGCTCGAGATCATCGAACCCATTCGCCGTGCGCTTCATAGCGAGGGCTACAGCGTGCCCACGCCTATCCAGGCGCAGGCCATTCCGCTTCTCCTGGCCGGCCGCGATCTGCTCGGCTGCGCGCAGACCGGCACCGGCAAAACCGCTGCCTTTGCCATCCCCATCCTGACCCGCCTGGCCGGCAGCCCCCGGCGCGAGGGTCTGCGCGGCCCACGCGCCCTGGTGCTGGCGCCCACACGCGAACTGGCCTCGCAAATCGGCGAAAGCTTTGCCACCTATGGCCGCTACCTTTCCCTGCGCCACGTGGTGGTGTTCGGCGGCGTCGGTCAGAAGCCGCAAGTGGATGGCATCCGGCGCGGGGCCGAGATCCTGGTGGCCACGCCCGGTCGCCTGCTTGATCTCATGCAGCAGGGACATGTGCGGCTGGATGGCGTTGAGGCCCTGGTGCTCGACGAGGGTGATCGCATGCTGGACATGGGTTTCATCCAGCCCATTCGTCGCATCGTGGCCGCGGTGCCGCGAAAACGCCAAACCATGCTCTTTTCAGCCACCTTGCCGCCAGACATCGTGGCGTTGGCCAGCGGAATGCTGCACAACCCAGCGACGGTTTCAGTCACGCCCACGGCCAGCACGGCCGAGAAGGTCAGCCAGTGGGTGCTGCACGTGCAAACGAACAACAAGCGCAACCTGCTGGCCGAGGTGCTGCGCGATCGGACCATGGCCCGCGTGCTGGTCTTCACCCGCACCAAGCACGGCGCCAACCGCGTGGCCGAGCACCTCAATCGGGGCGGAGTGTGCACCGAGGCCATCCACGGCAACAAGAGCCAGTCGGCGCGCGAGCGCGCCTTGGCCGGTTTCAAGAAGGGCAACGTGCGCGTGCTGGTGGCCACCGACATCGCGTCGCGCGGGATCGACGTGGACGGAATCACCCACGTCATCAACTTCGAGCTGCCCAACGAGCCGGAAAGCTACGTGCACCGCATCGGCCGCACTGGGCGCGCCGGCGCCGCCGGGATCGCGCTGTCTTTCTGCGATCCCAGCGAGCGCACCTTTCTGCGCGACATCGAGCGGCTCACCCGCGCACGTCTGCGCGTGGTGGAGAGCCACCCCTACAGCGACCAGCAGCATGCTCGCGGCGCAATCGCGCTCGGTTGAGCGCGATCCTGCGAGAGATCAATTCACGACGGGTCCAGGCGTCTGTTCGTCGAGCCCGGACTCGTGCATTGGCTCGGGCGCAGTTTTCGCCGCGGGCACGCGCGCCAGGGCTTGTTCCAGGCGCTCCAAGCTCGGCGGCTTGGCCAGATGTTGATCGAAGCCGGCCTCCGACGCTCGTAGCACGTCTTCGGGCTGGGCGTATCCGCTCAGCGCCACGAGATAGGTGCCCCTGAGCGCGTCGTCAGCCCGGAAGGCGCGCGCCACATCGAAGCCGTCCATGCCGGGCAGCCCGATGTCGCAGAACACGACCTCGGGCTTGTACTTGCGTGCCTTGGCGATGCCTGCTGGACCGTTGTACGCGACTTCGACCTCATGCTCGCTGAACTCGAGCGCCTCGCGCAGGCTGTCGGCCGCGTCGATGTTGTCCTCGATGATGAGCACGCGCCGGCGGCCGCCCGGGGCGCGTGGGAGCGCGAGCGCGTCAGTGGCAGTCTCCTCCAGCGCGAGGGGCAGGCGCACGACGAACTCTGCCCCTTGGCCTAGCCCAGGGCTGTGCGCGGAGATCGTGCCTCCGTGAAGCTCGACCAGCCCCTTGACCAGCGCCAGCCCGAGGCCCAAGCCGCCCCTGCTGCGATCGAGGGTGGTATCAGCCTGTGAGAACGGTTGGAACAGCCGCGCCAGCATCTCCGGGGCCATGCCCACGCCGGTGTCGGCGACACGAACCACGGCCAGCTTGCCCTCGCTGTCCACCGACACGATTGCGCGCACGCGACCGCCCGGCCCGGTGAACTTGGCGGCGTTCTGCAGGAGGTTGCCAACGACTTGCGCGAGCCGGTTTCGGTCTCCGCTGACCAACACGGGCTTGGGCGCGGGAGCTAGCTCGATGAGTACCTCGTTCGCTTCGAACTGGGGACGATGGTCCTCCAGTGTACGCCGCACCAGTTCGTTGAGATCCAATCGCTGTCGCTGCAGCGGGATCTTGTTGTGCGAGATTCTGGTCACGTCGAGCAGGTCGTCAACCAAACGGGCGAGCTGTCCGACCTGTCGGCCAATCACCGCCTGCGCTCGATTCGCCTGTTCGCCGCCTGGAACCGCGTGGTCGAGGATGTAGAGGCTGTTGGTAATGGGCGCGAGCGGATTGCGCAGCTCGTGCGAAAGCACGGCCATGAACTGATTCTTGTTGCGGTCCACCTCGGCCAGCGTTTCCGCAGCCTTACGGTAGCGTGTCTCGCTTTCTTGTAGGGCCTGCTCCGTGCGCTTGCGCTCGATGATGGTCCAGGCCACATCGGCAAGGTGAGCGACGATCTGGACGTCGCTGTCCGTGTAGTCGCTGGGTTTGTTGCCAACACCGACGATGGCCACGATGAGATCCGCTCGGATGATGGGTACGACCAGCTCGCGCGTGATAGGGGCGTGTCCCTCGGGCAGCCCCTTGCGATGGGGGAGCGACGCGTAGTCGTTGTGAATGACCGGCCATCGCTGACGGACGCAGTCCACCCAGACACCGGCCTCGGCGATCGGGTAGTGGGTGCCTTGCCCCTTGGCCGAGCAGAACTCCTTCATGGTACGCGTGGACCAGGCTGCCAGCGAAAGCGTGTTCTGGTCAGGCTCGACGAAGTGGCAGAAACCAATCGGGCTGTCGGTCAGCGTTCCGATCACGTCCAACATCTCTTGCAGCAGCTCTTCGAGGGAGTGATCGGCTGCACGGTCGAGCAGCGACAGTCGAAAGCGAAGTGTCTCTTCGATGCGCCGGCGCGCGGTAATGTCGGTCAATACAGCGCGGCACTCACGGCCACCGTCATCGGAGGCTACCGCCTCGACGTGCACCCACAGGGGCGCGCTCTTCTCTGGACCGATCGTCAGATCGCAGACCTGTTTGGCCTGGCCCTCGAACACTTTTTCGAGCAAAGCGTTGAAGGCGGGGCGATACTCGGCCGAGACGAAGAGGCCGAAGCGCGCCCCGACCAGGTGAGAGCGCTCCAGCCCCAGCAGGCGTGCCGCGCTGAGATTCACCTTCCGGATCGCCCCGTCGCCATCGAGTGTCAAGTAGCCGATCGGCGCAAAGTCGTAGAGGTCAGAGTAGCGTTCCAACCCCGCCTCCAACTCTGCCCGCGACTGTTGCAATTCTTCATTCTGCAGCTCCAACTCGATCTGGTGAACCTGCAGCTCGTGGACCAGCCGCTGCGACTCTTCCGCTGTCTTGCGTTTGGCGGCCCGCGACCGGCCCGACTTCTCTTTCAGCCGGTCCTCGGCTCGTGCGCGCAGGGTCGCGGTGTCGGTGACCTCCCGCCTCTTCATCTGATCTCCCGGTTGCGCAGGCTCGAGCCATGGCTCGGCTGGTCAGTCGGTACTTCGTCGAGGACCTCGCGCACCATGCGGGTGAGGTCGGCAGCGTTGAACGGCTTCGCAATGAAGTGTGTCCCGGGGTCCAGCACGCCGTGGTGGCCGATGGCATCGTCGGTGTATTCCGACATGAAGAGAACCCGCAGGGTGGGGTACAGCTTGAGATTCACCTTCTGGATCACCCCATCACTATCGAGGGTCAAGTAGCCGACGGGCGCGAAGTCGTAGAGGTCAGAATGAACCTTTGCCGCTACCTCCAGCTCGGCTCGCGTCTCCTGCAGTTCGTCGTTCTGCAACTCCAGTTCGATCTGATGAACCTGCAGTTCGTGGACGAGACGCTGCATCTCCTCTGCCGAATGGGGACCGGCGGCCTGCGACCGGCTCGCTTTCGCTTTCAGTCGGTCCTCCGCCCGTGCCCGCAGCGCCGCGGGGGCCGTGCTCTCCCGTTTCTTCATCCTCCCGCCTCCTGGCCGGACTGCGTCGCCCGCAGCGTCGCCTCCAGCGTCTTGGCGGCGGTGATGTCGACGAAAGTGATCACCACGCCATCGATGCGGTTGTCGAGCGTGCGGTAAGGCATGATGCGCACCGAAAACCAGCGCCCGTCGCGGGTCGCCATCGGTCTCTCCTTGAAGACCAGGCTGCGCAGCACCTCGCGCGCATTCTCTGCGAGATCGGGGTAGTCCAGATCCGAGGACAGGTCGGTGATGGGCCGGCCCACGTCGCCCGGGATAAGCTTGATGATCTTGAGCATCTGGGGGGTGAAGCGCCGCACGTTCAGTGCATCGTCCAGGAACAAGGTGGCGATGTCGGTGCTGTCGAGCAGGTTTCTCATGTCGTTGTTGGTCCGCGACAGCTCGTCCACTTTGGATTGCAGCTCTTGATTGAGCGTCTGCAGTTCCTCATTCATGGACTGCATCTCTTCTTTGGAGGTTGTCAGCTCCTCATTGGTGGACTGCAGCTCCTCGTTGGTGGACTGCAGCTCCTCGTTGACCGACTTGAGCTCCTCCTGCGAGGTCTGCATCTCCTCGCGCGCCGTCAGCAGTTCGTCGCGCGCCTGGCGCAGCTCTTGTTCCCTGCGGGCCAGAGCGGCCGGAGTGGTAGCGGTTCGCCTGGCCTTGCCCGGCAGCTTGGCATTGCCGGACATCCCTTCCGTGAACACCACCATGACCGTCCCCCGCAGCGTCTCTGGCTCCTGGATTGGCTCAATCGCGATATCCACGGCGTGCATCCCGCCGTTGCTTTCCACCTTCACGTTGGTCTGGGTGACAGTGCGCTTCTCGCGCAGCGCCTTGCCGAAAGCCGTGCTCAGCTCATGGCGCAGCCCCTCGCGGGCCATGGCATAGATGTTCCAGTTGGCTTTGCCCGCTGCTGGCTCCAGGTATGGGCCTGTGCGGCCGCTGATGAAGAGGATGTCGCCTGTGTCGTTGGTCAGCACGGCGGCCGGTACGTGGCGCTGCAAGAGAAGCTGCTCGGCCAGTGCCTGCAGGTTGGGCGCGGTCTTGTGCGCGCCTGTCTGCCCAGCCAACGCGGCAGTCCCATGGGGGTACGCGGGCAAGACCGAGGTGGGGAAGTCGACCGGTTCTGTTCGCGGAGCGCTGTCCAGACGCCGAAAGATCCGCGTCTTGCCGTCGAGGGGAGCGAAAAGGTCGGTGGCCGCGCCAATGGTCTCCGCGCTGCCAAGGAATAGAACCCCGCCGGGATTGAGGCTGTAGTGAAACAGCGGCAGCAGTTTCTTCTGCAGCTCGGGCGCCAAGTAGATGAGAAGGTTGCGGCAGCTCAGGATGTCGAGCCGGGTGAAGGGCGGGTCCATGAGGAGGTTGTGCGGGGCGAACAGCAGCATCTCGCGGATCTGTTTGCCCACCCGATAACCGTGCTTTTCCTCCACGAAAAATCTGCGCAGACGTTCCGCCGAAACGTCGCCAGCAATGTTGGCCGGATAGACACCCTGCCGTGCCCTATCGACAGAGTCCTTGTCGAGGTCCGTGGCGAAAATTTGCAGCGAAAAGCCGCCGGCCGGCTTCTCCTCGGCCAGCGCTTCCTTGAAGATCATGGCCAGGGAGTAGGCTTCCTCCCCGGTCGAGCATCCTGGCACCCAGGCACGCAGCGCCCCACCGGCCGGATGCGCCGCCAAGATCGCCGGGATGGCCTTCTTGCGCACGCCCTCCCAGGCCGCCGGATCGCGAAAGAAGCTGGTCACGCCGATCAAAAGCTCCTTGAAGAGAAGCTGGGTCTCCTGTGGGCTTTCCTGCAGGAGACGGACGTAGTCCGCGATGCTGTCGATCTGGTGCAGGCCCATGCGTCGCTCGACACGGCGGTACACGGTGCTGCGCTTGTACTGCGAGAAATCGTGGCCGGTCTGGCTGCGCAGGAGCACGCACACCTTCTCAATACCACTCTGGGTCTTGCTGGCCAGCGGATGGTCGCGCAGTTTGACCAGCGGCCCGTGCGCGAGGTAGGCGGCGATCTTGCCGGCCAGTTCCTCGGCGGGCGCGATGACATCGGCGAGCCCAGCGTCGATCACGCTGCGAGGCATGGAATCGAACTTGGCCGAGGCTGGCGTCTGCACAAAGACCGCCCCGGCCTGCTCCTTGATGGCCCTCACGCCCAGGGTGCCATCCGAGCCCATGCCCGACAGGATCACGCCGATACTGCGGTCGCGCTGGTCGTCGGCCAAGGAGCGCAAGAAGAAATCGATGGGCAGGCGCAGCCCGCGCGGCGCCACCGGTGCCAGCAGGTGCAGCACCCCGTGCAGGATCGACATGTCCTGGTTGGGCGGGATCACGTACACGCGATCCGGTTCGACCCGCAGGCGGTCCTTGACCTGGATGACCTTCATGGGCGTGGCCCGCTGGAGCAGTTCCACCAACATTCCCTTGTGCGTGGGATCCAGATGCTGGACAACGACAAAGGCCATGCCGCTTCCCTGTGGCAAGTGGCGCAGGAACTGCTCGATGGCTTCCAGCCCGCCGGCAGACGCGCCGATGCCGACGATGGGGAATGAACCGCCTAGCTCGCGAGGACGTCGGACCACGGGTGCCCTTGCGCGCGTCTTTGGCGGGCGCCGCAGGTTCCGGAGCCTTCCCTCCGCTGTCTGTTTTCTCAGACTGTCCACGTGGCTTTGCCCATAATGGGTGGCGGGCCACCTGCCCTTCACACCGACTGGTCAGTCTAGTGGACTACCAAGGCTTGTCACTACGATTCGTCGTTCAGCGTGCCGACAGGAACGTGTCAGTCCAATCCGTCATTTTGAGCGATCGCTGTTGAGTTTGGCGGAAATGGCGCGGACTGCGGCGCGCGGGGCGATGCGCACTGATTGCACGCTGAGTTTGTTCTGCAGCCCCGGGATGGCCACCACAGTGCCAGCCAGCATGGCGCGGTAGCCGTGCCGGGCCACCGAGGCTGCGTCGGCCACGTGGCGCTTGAACAAATTGGACTTGCTGCTGCCCGCGACCTCGCCGAACTCGGTCGACGTGGGCCCGGGGCAGCTCGCGGTGGCTGTGACGCCGGTACCGCGCAGCTCACCCGCCATGGCCTCGGTGAAGCTGAGCACGAAAGCCTTGCTGGCGTAGTAGGTTGCCATGAACGGTCCGGGCACGAACCCGGCCATCGAGGCGATGTTGAGAATGCGCCCTTGACGGCGCTGCAACATGCCGGGAAGAAACAGGCGGGTCAGCTCGACTAGCGCTCGCACGTTGACGTCGATCATTTCGAGCTGGGGCCGGACGTCCGACTGCGCGAACGGTCCGCGCCTGCCGAACCCGGCGTTGTTGACCAGGAAATCGATGGTGCGGCCTGCAGCCTGCACCTGGTCAGCGATGCGCTGGCCAGCACCGGGCGTCGCCAGATCCGCCGTGACGACCATGCAGGTGGTCCCGTGCGCCGCTACCAGCTCGCGCGCCAGTTCATCCAGGCGCTCGCGCCGCCGCGCCACCAGCACCAGGTCGTGCCCATCCTTGGCAAAAAGCCGGGCGTACTCGCGCCCCAACCCCGCCGAAGCCCCTGTGATGAGTGCGGTTTGTTTGGTCATGGTTTTTAGTTGGATGTTGGAGAAGGCAGCAGATTAGCAGCACGCAGAATGCTAGCAGGCGAGGCGAGGCGAAGGGACGGCGATTCGTACCGCAGGCGGACAGCAGCGCCGAGGGCGGCATTTTTTCAAGTTTGGGTAGACCCGCCGACCTGGTAGAGCGACCCTATTATAGAATGGAGAAAGGTAGCACCATGAGAAACAGCCAAGTCCTTCGGGCCATCACAATTTTGGGCATCGCCCTTGCTGGCGCTTGCTCGGGCGCCGGCGCACCCCAGGGCAGCGCAGGCGCGGCAGGCGGAAGTTCAGCGGCGCCAGGCACGGGAGGCAACGTCAGCTCCAATCCGGGTAGCGCCGGGCGCTCGGGCAACGGCGGTACCGTGGTGAGCGGCGGCAGCCCCAGCAGTGGTGGCGCGACGGGCGGCGCGATCGTCGTTGGTGGGACGACTGTTGCCAGCACCGTCGGTCCCGGCGGCAGCGCTGCCCCGGGCGGCGCGACCGACACGGGCGGCGTGACCGAGATTGGCGGATCCAAAGGTGGCACGATTGGCACTGGCGGCGCGACCGGAGGCAAGGGAGGCATAGCGGGCGCGGCTGGCGGCATGATCGTTGTTGGTGGCGCGACCGGTGGCGCAGCAGGCGGCTCGATCAGCACTGGCGGCGCGGCAGGCGGCACGACGAGCGGCAGCGGGGGCGCGAAGGGCGGCTCGATCAGCACAGGCGGTGCGGCGGGCGGCACGAAGAGCGCAACCGGCGGCGCGGCGGGTGGCACGACTGCGACCGGTGGAGCGACTGGCAGCACAGGCGGCGCGAAGGGCGGCTCAGGCGGAGCCTCCTCCATTCCGTCCGGCCCGGCCGTGGCCTTTCCCGGCGCGTACGGCTTTGGCAAGAAAGCGACTGGCGGGCGAGGCTATGCCGTGTACCACGTGACCAATTTGAACGACACGGGCACGGGATCCTTCCGCGACGCCGTCAGTGCGGACAACCGCATCGTGGTTTTCGACCTCGGCGGGTACGTCAATCTGCAATCCGCCGTGTCGGTCAAGAGCAACCTGACCATCGCGGGCCAGACCGCGCCCGGTGACGGCATCGGTGTCATGGCAGGTGAGGTCTCATTCAACGCAGCATCGAACGTGATTGTACGCTACGTGCGCTTCCGCCAGGGTATGCTCGATTCGAACGCAAAGAAGAGCGGGATCAATCTGCTCGATGCCAGCAACCTGATCTGCGACCATATCTCGATCGAGTTCGCCCAGTACGACAGCATCGACGCGGTGGGGGCGACCAACATCACCGTGCAGAACTCCATCGTCGCGGACCCGACCGGGCAACAGTTCGGGGCGCACACCGAGATGACCGGGGGATTTTTCACCTGGTACGGTAACCTGTGGGCCAACGCCCACGGTCGCCAGCCCCTGGCCAAGTCCAACACCCAGTACGTCAACAACGTGGTCTACAATTACGGCTACGCTTATTGTGCCGGGGACACCAGCGGCATCTTCTGGCACGACATCATCAACAACTACTTCATTGCGGGCCCGTCGACGAGCGCCCCGGGAGACGATTGGTACCAGATGAACAGCGGGCAAACCGTCTACGCCAAGGGGAATCTCCTCGACAGCGACAAGGACGGCACACTCAACGGCACGGATGCAGGTTCTCCGGGGGGCACGACCAAGGCGAATGCGGCGAACTCCACAGATACCGCGAGCATGCCGACCACCAGCGCGGCCGACACCTACACCACGGTGCTGGCCAACGCTGGCGCATGGCCACAGCGCCGCGATCAGGTCGATTCTCTTGTGGTCGCCGACCTGAAATCGTTGGGGAAATCGGGCCAGTTGTGGACAACCCAAACTGCGACAAATCTGGGCAACAGCGGCTACGGAACCCTGACAGGCGGGACTGCGCCCGTCGACACAGACAAGGACGGCATGCCGGACGCCTGGGAAACCAAGTACGGCCTGAATCCCAACGACCCCAGCGATGCCACCGGCGACTTCGACAAGACCGGCTACACCAACATCGAGAAGTACATCAACGGGATCGTGGACGGATCGTATCCGTAATCACTGCTGCTGCCAGGCTTCCCACTTGCAGGCGGCGCTGCAGCCGTCGCCGTCGACGTTGTTGCCGTCGTCGCATTCTTCGAACCCCGGCTGTAGCTGGCCGTCCCCGCAATGCGGCCCCAGCACGCAACCCGGGGCACACTCGCCGTAGCCGCCCTTGTTGTTGCCGTCATCACACTGCTCCTGAGGAAGTTCCTTCACGCCGTCGCCACAGCGGGGGCCGAGCTTGCAGCCAGGGCCGCATTCGCCGTAGCCGCCGTCGTTGACGCCGTCATCGCACTCTTCGCCTGTGGCCGTGTTGACGACAGCATCTCCACAGATTCCTTCGTTGCGGCAGTTGGGACTGCAGCCATCGCCCGCGACGGTGTTGCCGTCGTCGCATTCCTCGCCAAAATCCGTCGCCAAGACGCCGTCCCCGCAGCGCGGCCCCAGCTTGCAGCCAGGAGCGCAGTTGTTGTACGAGCCGTCGTTGATGCCGTCGTCGCACTCCTCGACACCAGCCCCCCCATTGACGACGCCATCGCCACAGCGCGGGCCGGCCTGGCAGGTGGAACTGCAGCTGCCGTAGGTTCCGTCATTGACGCCATCGTCGCAGGTTTCGCCAAAGGCGAATTGCACTTTCCCGTCTCCGCAACGCGCCGGCGTCTGGCAGCCGGGCGCGCAGCCCGTCGAGCCGTAGGCACTCACGTTCTTGCCGTCGTCGCAGGCTTCAGGGCCATTGACGATGCCGTCCCCGCAGTATGGTCCGCGCACGCAGCCCGGGCCGCATTGGCCGTAGCCGCCGGCGTTGGTTCCGTCGTCGCACTGTTCCCCGGGAGACAGAACGCCATCGCCGCAGATGGGCCCGCAGACACTGGCCGAGGCATTGAACCCGCTCAAGGTGAGCTTGTACGACGAGCCGGTGGTCTGGCGTTCTGCCTGGAAGACGGCGATCTCGTACACCTGACCGGTCTGCAGCCCGAGAGTGGCGGTCGTTTGAATGGGGGCAGGGGGCGCAGTCACAGATGGCGTTTGCGGGACCGCGACCGTGGTGGCGCCATTGCCGGTCGCGCCGATGACGACGGTGCCAATGACCGGAGTATGAATGCCGCCGAGATCCACGGCGAGTTTGCGGTTGATGAACACCCACACATCGTCGTCTCCGACGAAGTCGAGGGTGTAGGTCTTGGTCTTGTCATAGAGGAACCAATAGCGGACTTCGCTGGTGAAACTGAAATTGTGCAGGCGTTTGTTTCCCGCGGCATCCAGGTCAAACGGCCAGGTCCCCATCGGGTCGTAGTAGGGTGGAATTTGTGCGGCGGTCAGCTCGGTGGCAGGGGTGAATGTGTCGCCGTCCACCGGGAAGAAGAGTGGGTTGCCGTCGACCTTGGATACGATGAACGTGGCACTGTAGGAGCCGTTGGCAGTGTAGCACTTGAGCATTGTCTCTCCGGCAGCCACTTTCTTGGAACAGTCATCGGTTCCATTGGCGTACTCGGACGTGCAAGGGATGGGAATGCCATTCGGATCCAACAGTTCCGCTCCCACGTTGCCGCAATAGTAGGCGGTTTCGGTTGTGAGCCACTGTTCGCCGTTGGCTCCGTACCGGTTGACGTAGGCGCCCTGGCCATTGTTCCAAAGCGTCATAGTGGTCGGGGTTGCGTGGTTGATCCCGGCCGTGTCGCGATACCATTCGGCAAAGGAGGCGGCGCTCGTCACATGGGCGTTGCCACCGATGCCCGAATAGGCGGGCTTACCATTGGCATCGAGAGCCGAGTTGACCATGCCCTGGAAAGGACTGGTTGAGCCGGTCACGCCGAGTTCAAAATCGTCAGGAACGTCTCGACTGAACTTGAAGTCGCGATACACCACCGGAACCAGCATGGTATCTGCCAGGGGCGGCTGCTTGCATTGGTAGCCAGGTTCGACCTTGCAGGTCGAGGAACAGCCGTCCCCGCTGATGGCATTGCCGTCGTCGCAATCCTCGCCCAGGTTGCTGAGCACGATGCCGTCGCCGCAGGTCGACTTGCAGGCGCCTCCGCTGCAATCCGGCTCGAGCGTGCACAGCGGCGTGCAGCCGTCGCCTAGGTCGTCATTGCCGTCGTCGCAGCTTTCCGTGCCTTCCTTGACCTTGTCCCCACACTTGGTTGCGTGGCAGGTGTAGGCGCCGGGGTTGCCCGTGCAAGCCCAGCCCGGTTCCCACTGACAGGTGCTGGAACAGCCGTCGCCGTCCTTGGTGTTGCCGTCATCGCAGCGTTCGTTGAGCAGCAGAATGCCGTCACCGCACTTGGCAATGCACTTGGCGCCAGGGAACGGGCAGGCATAACCCTTTTTGATCTGGCAATTGTCGCACCCGTCGTTGGGATCGGTGTTGGCGTCGTCGCAGGTTTCGGTACCGGTGACAATTCCGTCGCCACACTTGTTCATGTCCAGGCAGGGCTTGCCCGGCGTGGGACATTGGAAGCCCGACTCCATGGACTTGCAATCGGCCGAACAACCGTCGCCACCCTTGGTGTTGCCGTCGTCGCACTGTTCGCCCGAGCTCTGGATCCCGTCGCCACAGACATTGACCCGCGTGCAGGGACTGCCGGGAACCAGGCACAGCCAGCCGGTTTCCTTGTGGCAGTTCTCGTCGCAGCCGTCTCCGGACACAGTGTTTCCGTCGTCGCAGTTCTCGTCGCCTTTGACGCGCTTGTCCCCGCAGAAGTCGACCCGCGTGCAGGGTTGGCCGGGCGTGGGACAGATGTAGCTCGCGCTTTGCACTGTGCAATCCGCGCTGCAGCCGTCGTTGGCGATGGTGTTGCCGTCGTCGCACACCTCGCCGGGTTCGATCTTGCCATTGCCGCACTTGAAGGTGGGGATGCAGGGCTGACCGGGTGTGGGGCAGGTGAAGTTCGGCTCAACCTTGCAGATCCCGTTGCAGCCATCGCCTGGAACGCTGTTGTTGTCGTCGCATTCTTCGGACGGCTGATTGAGCTTCCCGTCGCCGCAGGCGGGACCAGAGGGCACCATGTGGCAATTCGAGGGTGGGTTGGGGCCCAGGCAAGGGTTGGCCGCCGTGGTCGCGCTGCCGCCGTTTCCGCCAGCAGGAGCCGTGCTGATGATGCTGATAATGCCGCCCGAAGCGGCGCTGCCGCCTGTGGCAGTGCCCCCCGATGAGTTGGTCACGGGCGACACCGTCGCCGTTGTACAGCCCATGATGGTCGCTATGGCAAGGGACAGAATGACAGGAAGGCGGTACTGAGCAGCCATCGGTGCCTCCGATTGAGATCTTCTTCAAGAGTAACCCTCTTTCCCCACGATGTGGGTACCTAAGCCATCGAAAATGGCTGCATGTCCGGTTGCGCAAGCGCGGGGAAAAGTCGCGTCCGGCTGTCAGCGCATGGACAACATGGGCTTCGCTCAACGGGCCGGTGGGGACCTGCGGTCGCCCTGCTTGGTGGACCGCGCACGGCAAACCTGCTAGGGGGAAAAGAGGAACGGGATGAACCGGGCAGGCACGAAAACCACGCTCATGCTTTCGGTGCTGGCGCTCGTTGCGGTGGCGACCGCGGCCTATGTTCGTCCGCTGTTTCTCGACGAGACCTTCGCGGTCCGCGACCACCTGATCCACACGCTGCCGTCGCGTAGCTACCTGGCCGAAAACCTGAGTCGCGGGCATTTCCCCGAGTGGTGGGACGGCCTGCGTCTGGGCGAACGGTTTGCAGCTGACCCCAACAACGGCGTGACCTATCCACTGGCCTGGCTGGTGGCATTGGTCGGTCCGCTGTGGGGAGCGGACCTGATCCTGATTTTACACTTGGGACTGGCAGGCGTGGGCACCTTGCTCTTGTCCCGGCGACTGGGCGCCAGTGCTCTGGGCAGTCTGTTGGCAGGCAGCGCGCTCATGCTGTCCGGCACCTTCACTTCCATGGTGGTCAACGGCAGCATCCTCATGCCGCTGGGCTGGATGCCTTTGCTGGCGTGGGCTGCGCTGGGCCTCAGCCAGGCCGAGGAGCGCCAGGCCTATCTGCGCCGCGGTCTGATTTTCGCGCTGGTGCTGTCAGGCTCAGTGGCCGCGGGCAATCCAGCGGGATTCAATTCAGTGGTCTTGGCCGTGGCCCTGGTCGCGTTGACGGCCCGGCGATGCTGGACCTCGCTGCTGGTGTTGGGCGCCGCGGGCGCGCTGGGTGTACTCATGGGGGCGGCTTCCTTGACGATGGCGGTGGCGTCGCTGGGCGACAGCGTGCGTGGCGCGGGCTTTTCCTTGGCCGACGGTGGCGCCTGGTCTCTGCATCCGCTGCGCCTGTTGGAACTCGTGTGGCCCAATGTTTTGGGTCAGGGCTTTCGCCCGGAACGCAGTCTGGCCAGTTTGTGGGCCAGCGGGGGTGGCTCGTTGGAAGCGACATGGTCAGCCAGTTTGTACCTGGGCGCCCCGGTTTTGCTGTGCGCGGGGCTGGCCGCGTTTCGCGGAGGCAGGCCGGCTCGGCGCCTGGCGATCTTGTCGCTGTTCTTCGTCGTCCTGGCCTTGGGCACGTTCACGCCAATCTACGGCCTATACCGGAAGCTGGTCTGGCCGGAACACTTGCTGCGCTACCCAGAAAAGCACATGGCTGCGGCGTTGCTGCTGTGGGCGGCGCTGGCTGGCGTGGGCTTTGATCGCTTGTTCGAGCCCTCAGCGCGCAAGTCCCGGGCGCTGCTGAGCGCGGCGGTGGCCGTCTGTCTCGCGGTCGGGTTGGGCCTGGCGACTTTGGGACGCGGATACCTCTTGTCCGCCATCGCCAGCGCGAGCCAGGCTGCTCACCAGGCGGTGGACGGCCCGGCCGCGCTCTCCGAGGTGTTGGCTGGGGGTTTGTCCGCCACCGTGGTGGCCGCATTGGTGCCGCTGACGGTGTTGCTCGCCGGCCATCGCCGGTTCGGCGGTTGGGCCCGGCCTCTCTTGCTGCTCGCGCTGGTGGTGCACCTGATCGAGCATGACTGGGCGGTTCACGTGACCATTCCGCGCGAGGTGGTGCGCGCGGTTCCTGCTCTGTTACAAACGCTGCCGCCGCCAGCGGGGGAGTGGCCGCGCCTGATCCGCCGGGTGAGCGAGGTCACCCCGCTCTCGGTTTCCGGCGAGGCCCGCGCCGCTTTCCTTCACCACACCGCGACTGCCAACGACAACGCGCGTTTCGGGTTCGCGGAGGTTCCCGCGTATGTGATTGCCGGAACCGCGCGCTTCGACGCTTTCGCAACCGCCAGTGGTCGCGCCAATCTGGAACGGGTGATGGACGTGCTCGACATCCGTTACCTGCTCATCGACCTAGCCTCGGCGCCAGCCATGGGCATGCCGGTGGTTTCGCGGGCTGCTTTTGCAGGCTATGTCGCGCTGGAGAATCCCGTGCGCCGGCCACGTGCCTTCGTGGCCTATCGTTGGCGCCATGGGGTTTCGGACCAGGACGCACTCCAGTCGCTCTTCGACACACGACGGTCCGAACTGGATCTGGGTCAGGTGCGGCTGGCAGGGCCGGGGACGAGCGACTTGCTCGCCAGCGACGAGCCGACACCATGCTTGCTGGAGAAGCCGCAGGCTGAGCACGTGATCCTGAATTGTCAGGCCACCCGGCCGGGCTATGCCGTGCTGCTGGACGAATGGACCCACGGCTGGAGCGCCACGGTTGACGGGGTTGCGACCCCCATCGAGCGAGCCGACGTGCTGGCGCGCGCGCTGCCGGTGCCGGCGGGCGAGCACCGGATCGAAATGCGCTATCGCACGCCGGGGTTGCGCCCGGGGCTGTGGCTGGCCACGGGGGGCTGGCTGGTCTTCGGGTTTTTGTTGGTGTGCAGCCGCAGAAAACGTGGGCGCGGGCAGCCGCACGCGCAGCTTCCGTGAAGTCTAGTGAGCACGCTTGTGGGCCGCGTGCTTGCTGCCGATGAGGCCGTAGCTCTTGAGCTTGCGGTACAGCGTGGCGGAGCCGACGTGGAGCTGGGCAGCGGTGTGGGTCTGGTTCCCGCCATTCAGCTCCAGCGCCGGATCAAGACGGGTGGCTAGTCGCTGTTCACGACCAGATCCACCGGCATACCCTTGCCCAGGGTCTGGCTGGCGGCGGGCTTCTGCTCGAGTACGATTCCGGGGCTGCGATCGTCGTCTGAGGCGTGGCGGATCTGGCCGACGGTCAGTCCGACCTGTGTCAAAAGATCCCTGGCCTTGGACAATGACTTTCCGGTCACCGCGGGCACGGTGATGGCTTCCGCGCCCTTGGACACCTTCAGCTCGAGGCCCGTGCCAGCGCGGACCTCCGCGCCCTCGGCCAGGCTTTGCGCGATGACCATGCCCACGCCCAGAGTGGGATGGGGCTGCTCGACCACACTGCTGACCGTGAGACGAGCCTTTTCCA
Organism: Myxococcales bacterium; assembly: GCA_003142855.1. GTDB lineage: Bacteria > Myxococcota_A > Polyangia > Fen-1088 > Fen-1088 > Fen-1137. Next base: position 25,309 of record PLNW01000092.1, on the reverse strand, counting down.
AGCGCACGCGGGCTTCACCAACGAGCTGGCCGACCACGCCCGGCACCTTGACCACGGCAGGTGCACGGGCGATGACCACGTTCACCGGCTCGCCTACGTGCAACTTGGACCCAGGCAACGGACGCTGGGCCAAGATCTGACCTGGCGGCGTGGCCGTGTCTTCCCGATCCTCGGCGACGACCAGGAGCAATCCCGACTGGTCGAGTGCCGAGCGTGCCGTGTCCACCGTGGACCCGAGTAAGGTGGGAACGTCCACGGAACGGCGGAACAGCTCCGCGTGGATCGAGGCATAGGAGACGCCCAGGGCCACCAGCGCTGCAACCATAGAAGACACGATTGTTTGGCGAAGCATGCAGGCAGACTAGCGTGACTTGCGGCCCCAAACAACCACGGATTGGTCGAGCCGAATCGGGCTCGTTTGGCGGTGCGGCGCACCGACGCTGGCGCTGCATGCTGGGGCGCGTCGGACCGCGCGCCCACACTTCCCCTTTGAGCGGCGTTGCATATTATACGGACATGCAGAGAAGAGATTATCCCACCATATGTACCTTGCTCTTGTTCTTGGGCGCGGCTTGCACCCAGTCCAAAGTCGCGGCCTCGGGCGGAACCATTGGAAGCGGCGCCATCACGGGGCTGGGCGGCGAGAGCGGACAAGGGGGCGGCATTTCCATCATCACCGCCATGGACGCTGGCTCCACTTTCACCGGCCCGCCAGCCGGTTGGGACGCCAAGCCTTGGCGTTGCGACGATGCGGGCAACTGCCAGTGCCTGACCATCGCGTCTCTGGGCAAGGTCGCCCACTACGGCAACCAGAGTGGCGGCGGCGACAACACGGATGCCTTCCAAAACTACATGAACACCCAAACCAAGGGAACGGCCACCATGGCCCTGTTCGGAAACGTGGTCGGGTCCACGAGGAATTTCACGCTGACCGCGGACTTCTTGAAGAAGTATGACGTCATCATTCTCCAGGCCCTTGAGGACAGTGAGTACACCGGCTTTTGGACTTTCACCGGTGACGAGGTCAGTGCTCTGTCTGACTGGGTGAACAAAGGCGGCGGCCTCATTACGATGAGCGGCTATGGCTCGCAGTCGCAGGAGGTCGATCCGGTCAATCAATTGCTGGCGCCATTCGGGATTTCCTACCAACCGAGCCCGGATATTTTCGTTCAGAGCGACTGTACCAACAATATGTGCTACTGTGCCGACGGGTCGATTCCGTTTGGCGGTTGGAATACCTCGGACAGCCCGCTGGTCGACAATCTTAATTCGACGGACCGCCAAGTGGGTGTCTTCATGGGCCGCCCCATCACTTGCGCCGATTGCCAGGTCATGGGCACGTGGCAGACCAATACCTTGGTTGGCGTTCACAAACAGGTCGGCGCTGGCCGGGTCTTCGCCTGGGCCGACGAGTGGGTCACCTACACCAGCCAGTGGAAAGGCGATTCGATCTACCAGGCCCAAGCCCAGTGCGCGAACTACACCGCGGACAAAATCTACAACATCCCGCAGTTTTGGTACAACGTGTTCCGTTGGGTGGCGGGCGACGGCTCGAGCTGTTTCCAGATGGCTGATACCACCGTCATTCAGCGCTAGCCTCACCTAGCTGAACGCGGCATCTGATCGCGTTCTCGGCACTGGCGCGCGGCGCAGGTTTCTGGGAGATTTCCGCCGAGGTCACAATGTCCCCGACGCGAATTCAAGCCAGCTCCCAACTTGCCAACGTCCGCTACGAGATCCGTGGTCCGCTGGCGCGTCGGGCCGCCGAGTTGGAAAAGGCGGGGCACGAGATCGTGAAGCTGAACATCGGCAATCCCGGCGCCTTCGGGTTTCGTGCGCCCGAAACCATGCGCTTGGCGATGATCGAGAACCTGCGCGACGCCGAACCCTATTGCCACCAGAAGGGAATTTTCTCGGCCCGCGAGGCGGTGGTGATGCAGCAGCAGAGCCGCGGGATCATGGACGCCAACGCGGACGATGTCTTCATGGGCAACGGGGTGAGCGAGCTGATCCTGTTCTCGCTGCGCGCTTTGCTCAACCAAGGGGACGAGGTCTTGGTGCCCAGCCCCGACTATCCCCTGTGGACCGCAGCCACCCATCTGGCCGACGGCACGGCGGTGCACTACCCCTGCCCGCCTGAAAACAACTGGCTGCCTGACCTCGACAAACTTGCGCGCCTGGTGACACCGCGGACGCGCGCCATGGTCATCATCTCGCCCAACAACCCGACCGGGGCGGTCTATCCACGCGAGGTGCTGGCCAAGATGGTCGACATCGCCGAGTCGCGCGACCTGGTGGTGTTCTCCGACGAGATCTACGACCAGATGACCTACGAGGGCGCCGAGTACACGCCGGTGGCCACCCTGGCCAGGCACACCCTGTGCGGGACTTTCTCCGGCTTGTCCAAGGTGTATCGGGCCTGCGGCTTTCGCGTGGGCTGGCTCAGTTTCTCAGGCGAGAAGGACCACGCGCGCGAATACCTGATGGGACTAGACACCATCATGTCGCTGCGGCTGTGCTCCAATGTTGTGGGCCAGTGGGCCGTGCAGACCGCTCTGGGCGGCTACCAGTCGATTCGCGATCTGGTGCGGCCGGGCGGTCGCCTGTTCCAGACGCGCGCGGCAGTTCTGGACGGCTGCAAACGCAGCAAGTATCTGTCGGTGGTCCCGCCCCGCGGGGCCATGTACGCCTTTGTGCGGGTGGACACCAGCAAGCTGCCGAATTTCGACGACCAGAAATTCGCGCTCGACTTGCTGGAACGCAAACACGTGCTGGTGGCCCCGGGCACCAGCTTCAACGTTCCCTACCGCGATCACTTCCGCATCACGCTTCTGCCCGACGAGGACACCATGGTCCAGGTCTTCGCACGAATGGAGGAGCTGCTGGACGACTACGCCGCCGAGGCGGGCGGCTAGCCGAAGAAGGCCTTTTCCTCTGCCGTGGGCTCTTCGTCGAGCAGGTCGCTGCGGCCGTGCTTGACGGCCTGGTGGTAGAAACAGTGCGGATTACCCGCGGCCAGCGTGGGTGATTCGGCGTACATGGTCCAGGTGCAGCCGCCCCGACAGATGTCGCGGAAGCGGCATACGGCGCAGAAGCCTCCCAGTTGCTCGATACGGAATTCGCGGTTGTAGGCGAAGGCGCCCTTGCGGTTCCAGATCTCGCGCAGATTGCTCTGGCGCAGGTTGCCCTCGACGAAGCGGCTCTCGCCCTGCACCTGCGAAGGCAGCGACAGGCAGCCCTTCACGTTGCCGTTGCTCTCGATGCCGATGACATGGCAGCCGGCGCGGCAGCCCAGCCAGAACGGCATGGAGGTGTCACCGGTGCGCAGGTCGCGCTCGGGCTTGCCGAAGTAGCCGATGTGGTCGCTGGCGTAGACTTTGATGCGGTTGTCGCTGGCACGGCACATTTCCGCGATCTGCGGAATCAGCCACAGCCGCTCCTCGGGCGGCGCCACCAGGTCGCGATTTTCGGCCATGTAGCCCGTGGCGATGGCGAACTGCAATTGCCAGGTGCGCACGCCGATGTCGATGAGAAATTGGCGCAACTGGGGAAGCTGGCGGGTGTTGAGGCGGTGAATCGTCGTGTTGATGCCCACCGGCAGGCCGGCGGCCAGGGTGTGCTTCACCGCCTCGACCACGCGCCGGAACGAACCCTCGGCGCGGAAGCAGTCATGCTCCTTTTCCAGCCCGTCGAGGCTGAAAGCGACACCACGCAAACCGGCCTGCGCGGCCTGCTGGGCATGGCGGGCGGTCCATGCCCAACCGTTGGAGATCAAGCTGACCTCGGCAATGTGCTGGGCCAGGCGCCGGCCCACCTTGTCCCAGTCCGGGTAGAGCGTGGGCTCGCCCCCGGTGAGCGTGGCGCGCTGGCATCCCAGGGCGCCCAGCTCGTCGGCCACGCGCAGGCATTCTTCCAGGGTCAGCTCGTCGGAGCGGCGCGGACCTGCCGCCGAGCCACAGTGTCGGCAGCGCAGGTTGCACCCCAAGGTCAGCTCCCACGCGCAGGCGCGCGGGGCGATGCCGGCCCGCCTCAGAACTTCCAGCACCGATGGCTCCTGGCCGTTGCCACGGCTTGCGGCCTACTTGGGTGCCTTGGCTGGCGGAACCGTCGGTGATGGGGCCAGTGGGGGGACGACGTATCCGGGAATGGGTCGTGGCAAGTCCTGGCCAGCATCGAAGACCGGCGCCAGGTAGGGCGGTGGTGGCGGCGGCGGTGGTGGCGGCTCCGGCGCCTGTGGCGGTGGATCCGGGGGCAGCGGAGGCGGGCCGAAGACCGGCGCCATGTAGGGCGGTGGCACCATGTACGGGACAATGACTGCCGAAAGATCCTGCGCAGCATCGGGCAGGGGCGCAGGCATGTAGGGCGGCATGTAGGGCGGCAAGATCGCAGGCAGGTCAGCTTTGCCTGCGTCGCGACCAGAGTCCACGGCGCGAACCTCCGCGTCCGCGGCGCCTGCATCCGCGTCCGGGGCATCCGCGTTCGGGGCAGCCGCGTCCACGCTCGCGTCCGGCTCTATGCGGACCCCGTACGGAATGATCAGCCTAGGCAGGTCTGCTTTGAACGCATCGAGGGCGGGCCTGTCATCGTTGATGCCGAAGTCCCGCGGGTTGGCCACGTCCGGGACATTGGCAGCGCTATCCCTCGTCAGCATCGCGTCTGCCGCGTCGGGCGCGACGGACTGGGCCGTTTCAGCCGCTGCGTCCCGCGCGACCTTGATCCCAGTATGGTCGCACCCGACCAGCGCCAGGCCCAGACCCATCGATGCCGGCACCACTAACTCGCGCGCAGTTCGCTTGAGGAAGCCCTCGATGCGCTGCCGGATCTCGTGTTCCTTCATGGCCCAGGAACAACATTGTACTCTTGTTCAGCGCGAGGGGCTGCCCTTTCACAGCCGACGCGAATGGCTGTCAGCTCAATTGAGGCCCCACGAATGCTGAATGTAGGTGAGGGCGGCTGGACCCTGGGCGGTGAAGGTCATGGTGTCTCCGGTCCCCTTCTGAACCAGCAGGCTGGAGCCCGAAGTACCTCCACTCGGGGCGAACGCGCCTGCCCACCAGCAGCTTCCCATCTTGTTGTCATAGATTGTGTTGGCCGTGCCGACGATAAAGGACTTGTCTGCGTTGCCATCGATCCCGGTGGTGAAGTCCTCGTTCAACTGGCCCGCCCACTCGCCGACAATGGTGCGGCTGACAGCGTTGCCCAGGCGGTTGAGCAGGTTGGATTTCCACCCTGCCTGGGTCGTCGGGCCGTTGTTCGCGTAGTTGTGAATCTCCATCATCAGATCGGGCCAGGAACTGGCCACATTTGCGACGTTGTCGTCCCAGCCGCTGCCTGCCACGATGATCTGTTGCCTGGGCACGTTGGGGAACTGCGCCAGCCAGCCATTGACCTGAGTGATCCACTGCGCGGGCGTGAATCCGTGCGGCTCGTTGTGGATATCGTAGAACACGAGCGGATTGCTCACGTAGGCATCAATCACGACCTTCCACATGGCGTACCAGCGGGTGTTGTCGACTGGCTTGCCAATGTTCTTGTCCTTCGCCCAGAAGCCAATGATCACTTTCATTCCCTTGGCGATGCCGACGTCGATGGCGGCCTTGTACGAATTCCACCAGGGGTCGAGAGCGGTCGGCTCGTTGATGGGCATGCGGAAGGAATTGGCCTGCAACAGATCGACGAAGGCGCCCACGACGATGTTGGCCTTGGTCGTGACGCCGTCATAGGTGTCCGTGTCTGAAGTGATCCCGGACATGAGGAGATGTCCGTCGACGAAGTTGTCCCGGTTGTCGGCCCAGTTCACGCAGTGGAAACTGGCTACGCCTGTGCCGCCGGCCACGGTTCCCCCTGTTCCGGCCGTTCCTCCGGCTCCGGCGCCCCCGCCACCGCGCGCATCGGGCGAAGCGACACCCGCAGCCGCGTCTGCGCCAGCGTCGGGGCGGCTTGTGCCTGCCGTTCCACCGTTGCTGGACGTACCACCTGAGCTCGTGGTCCCTCCGCCGGACGTAGTGCCACCGGCCACAAGCCCGCCGCTCCTGGTCGTCGTGCGCCCGCCACTCGCAGTGCCGCCACTTTCCATTGCGCCACTGCCGGCGGTCGCGCTGCTGCCGGCAGTTGCGCTGCTGCCGGCCGTTGCGCTGCTACCCGCCGTGGCGCTGTTGACGGCCGTTGCGCCGCCACCAGTTGCACCGCCGCCGTTCGTGCCGCCACTTGCCGTAGTCGACCCACCGACTGTGGTGCCCCCAACAGCCGTGGTGCCTCCCATCGCGGCAGTCGTTCCACCCTGGCCGCTCGATCCTCCCGCAGCGCTCGCAATACTCGTGACACCGCCGATGGTGGTCTGTCCCCCACTGCTGCTGGCCCCGGTGGTGCCGCTTGTACCGGCCCCGCTGCCGCCTGAAGCGCCCGTCGCCTTCGAGGAAGAGCACCCAGCCAGGACCGCGACCAACAGAAGCGAAGCGAGCCCGCTCAGGCCCAGCTTGTTCTGCAACCCCGTGCGAAACCGTTGTGCTGCGAAGTATCGTTTCATGGTGACTCCTCCGAGGTCAAAGCTCGCCGGTTCACGCTGCGCCCTCGCGCCGCTCAACCCTTCCAGTAGCAGGGGCGTTCACTTCTGGCTCACTGGGCGCGGGACGGCGTTGTTTGACACCCCGACGCGGTCGGGGATCGAATGCCTTTCGCACCGCCAACTGGAGAAGACATGCCGCGCATCGATCCGATCCGGACCCAGAGGCTTCTCATCCGTGATACGTGTGGCTGCGCAACCATTTCCGCAGCTCGCGCATCTACGGGATGCTGGCCGGGGAGTACCCAGCGGCGGCTCCGGCGGCTAGGTAGCCATAGACCGGAGCGCGACGGATCGCGTTGGCGGGTGATTCACATCCGGGCATCGCCTCAGAAATCTGAGACGACGCTGCCACGAGCTTCATAGAAAGCACCGGGGAAGGCCTCGGCGCACGTGCTATTATGAGGACTTGCCTGTCCCGTGCAGGCTGAAAGTCCGTGGCATGACACTTGCTGTTCTCGGGAGAGCGGAACGTCGCAAGTAGTCACTCGGTAGCGCAAGGAGCCGATCATGAGAGAGAAAGACATCCGAGAGCGCATTCATATTTTCCTCAGGGATACGGTTCGTTATGTGGTGGTGCCTGCCTCGATGGGGATCGGGCTCGCGCTGGTGGGCTGCGGCGATACCTCGCTGAACGCCAGTCAGGATGGCTCTGCGGATACTTCATCCGCCCAGGCCGGCTCTGCTGGGGGCGGCGCGATTGCCGTGTACATGGCCATGGCGGGCATGACGGGCTCCGGCGGAGAGACCGGTGCGGGCGGAACCACAGGGGCAGGCGGAGCCACGGGGCCAGGCGGAGCGACAGGGGCAGGCGGAATGACAGCGGTTCCTCTATACATGGGCATGGCGGGCATGACGTTCGCGGGGGGAGCGACGGGGACTGGCGGAGTGACCGGGAAGGGGGGAACAACGGTGCCTGGCTCTGTTGGAGGGGGCGGGATTACCGTCTATATGGGCATGGCGGGCATGACGCTCGCGGGGGGAGCGACGGGAACAGGCGGAGTGACCGGGAAGGGGGGAGCAACGGTGCCTGGCACTGTTGGGGGCGGCGGGATTACCGCCTACATGGGCATGGCGGGCATGTCGGGCGGGGGCGGAGCCACAGGGGCGGGCGGAATGACGGGGATTTATCCTCTGTACATGGCGATCTCGCCGGATGCGGGAAGCCCAGGCCCCGATGCCGGGCTTACCACGAAGTACATGGCGGTGATGCCGGACGCCGGGCAGAAAGACCTCGGCGGCGCAGTGGCTCTCTACATGGCGACGATGCCGGACGCGGGGCTTCCTATGAGGTACTCAGCGCCGCAGCCGAAGCAGGACGCCGGCCTGGGGCCGATGCCGCTCTACATGGCGCCCATGCCGACTAAGAACTAGTCAGGTAGAACACCCTCGTGATTGAAATCCTGCAGCGAGTCGGGTTCTTCCCGCGCGCTTGCGTGTGGGAATTGACCCTGGCGTGCAACCTGCGGTGCAAGCACTGCGGCTCCATCGCCGGCAGCAAGCGGCCGGACGAGCTGTCGCTCGACGAGTGCATGCGCGTGGCCGGCGAGCTGGTGGAGCTTGGGTGCCGGCGCATAACCCTGAGCGGCGGCGAGCCCACGATGTACCCGGGCTGGCACGAGGTGGGTCGGCGACTGGTCGAGCTGGGCGCGCGGGTCAACCTAATTTCCAACGGTCTCACCTGGTCGACCAAACATATCGATCAGGCGCAGAAGGCCGGGCTGTGTGGCGCGGCCTTCAGCATCGACGGCTTCGAAAAAGAGCATGACGAATTTCGGGCTCCCGGCTCCTTCGTGAAGGTGGTACGCGCCATCGATCTCAGCGTGGCGGCTGGCTTGCCCGTGGCGGTGAACACCACCATCAACCGAATCAATCAGGGCCAGCTCAAGTCGTTGCGGCAATTCTTGATGGATCACCGCGTGTTCGCCTGGCAGTTGCAGTTCGCCACCGCCACCGGGAACATGGGCGAGCACAAAGACATGGTTTCGCCGCCCGAAGATCTGTTGTGGCTGGTGCCCCAGATCGCGGAGTTGTGCCGGATCAGCTGCCCTGAATTCAAAGTCTATCCCAGCGACGACATCGGCTACTTCGGCAACCCCGAGCCCGACCTGCGCGATGCCGACACGGCCTTGCCCTTCTGGCTGGGCTGTCGAGCTGGCTGCCAGGTGATCGGGATCGAGAGCGGCGGAGACGTGAAGGGGTGTCTCTCGCTGCCCTCGTCGATGCTCGGCGAGGCCCGTTTCATCGAGGGCAACGTGCGCAGGCAGAGCCTGCGCGACATCTGGAACCGCGCGGATGCATTCGCGTACAACCGGCTTTTCAAAGAGGATCAGCTGGGCGGGTTCTGCCGTGTCTGTCGCTATCGCGACGTGTGCCGCGGCGGTTGCAGTTGGGCCACCTACGCTCAGGGCGGAATCGGGAACGAAAACTGTTTCTACCACCAGGTGGTCAAACACCGGCGCTTTGAACTGCTGGCCGAGGCGCCCACCGAAGATGAGGTGCGCTACTTTGACGGCCGTGCGGCTGGGGCCGCCTCGGCCGCCGGGGGCAAACCATGACCAGCGGCGAGTCCGCGGGCGCCTCTGCCGAGGCCGCCCCGCCCACGGCCGAGGTCGACACCATCATCCAGCAGGCCCGCACCGCCATCGAGGAGCACGCGCTGGGCGACGCGCGGGAAAAGATCAATCAGGGTCTCGCCCTGGCGCCCGAGAATCTGACACTGCTCGACCTGGGTGGTTTCGTTTGCTTCTTCCTGGGCGACTACCTCACCACTGAGGCGCATTGCCGTCGAGCCCTCGCTCTCAAGCCCGACCACGCCTACGCCTGCAAGGGGCTGGGTCTGGCGCTCGCGCGCCTGGGCCGCCTGGACGAAGGCGTGCAAAGCCTAGAACGCGCCATCGCACTGGCGCCACAATGGGCGGACTCGTACTGGGATCTAGGCGTGGCGCTGCTGGAGGCCGGGCGTCCTGATGAGGCGTTGCAGGCGGTCGAGCGGGGCGAGGCCGCCGTGCCGGCCGAAGCCAAGCGTTTCCGCAGTCTGGCCCAGACCATACGCAGCCGCGGCCGTCGCTAGCAAGTGGGCTATTCGACCCAACCACGCTTTGCTACGCGCCGCAGCCTGTTTGTGTCTGGCGTGTGACTTAAATGTTTCCTTTGCGTAAACAGGCACCGCGTCAAGTCGCAAAAATCCGACGCAATGATTGCGTTTGTTTCCATTGCGTAACTGACAAGTGAATTGACCGTAAATACTGCCTCGGCCGTGGTTTGGCTCAGTTGAAGTCACTCGAAAAAGTGAAACAGTCACTCCGTCCCTGTAGACAGACGACGCCCGGTTCGTCTACTTTGCCCAACCTCGTGGCCGCTATGAAAGTACACTTCACATGGCTCCGCCCGACCCGTAAGTCCGGGCGTTATGACCCTCCGGCTACTGTTACCCGTTCAGTGTCTCTCGGTTCTCTATTAGATGACCGAAGGGCACGGAAAGGTTCAATTCGTGGCTGAAACGGCGACAGTGCAAGCGGACGCGCGTCCGGCCGGGGCCGCTGTTTCTATGATCGTAGTTTTCGTGTGCGAGAACAGCGTGCGCGCCGGCCGCCTGCCCACGTCAGGCAAGCGCTTCCGGCCCGAGACGCCGAACTTCGGCTGGCCGTTTCCGGTGCAAGAGGTGGTGGTTCCCTGTGCGGGCCGGCTGCAGCCGGAGCACCTTCTCAAGACCTTTGAAGGCGGTGCGCACGCCGTCGCGGTTGTGTGCTGTGAAGAAGGCAACTGCCACCATCACGAAGGCAACAAGCGTTGCCGTCGGCGAATTGAGGCGGTTTCTTCGCTTCTGGCAGAGATTGGCCTCGGCAAAGACCGATTGATGTTGTTCCACCTGCCCGGCTCGGCGGTGCAGGACATGGCCCTGGGTGCTGGAGCGTCGGCCCCAGCCAGCGTGGATGCGGCGCTGGGGCAGAAGGTGGCGGCGGTGCGCGATCAATTCGTCGCGCGTGTGTCTGCCCTGGCCCCGAACCCGTTGCACAGCACAGGCCTGTCAGAGGATGTCCCGTACCAACTGGAAGATGAAGATGATGGCGATGAGTAAGTTGTCCGAGAAACTGGGCAGCGGAAAACCGGTGGTGACCGCCGCCTGTATTCCTCCGCATGGAACGGATGCGGCGGCGGTGAAGAAGCTGGCGGCGTGCTTCCCGCCGTCGCTCGACGGCGTGATCGTGGGCGACCACGCCGAGCAGGCGCACGGCTCGGCCTTGGCCTGTGCGGCGTTGCTGGCCGCGGAGAAGATCGAGCCGGTGCTGAGCCTGTGCACGCGCGATCGCAACCGCGTGGCGCTGGAATCCGACGTGCTTGGCGCCTTTGCTCTCGGCGTGAAGACCTTTTTCTGCATGTCGGGCGCGCACCAGGCACTGGGCGGATTTCCACAAGCGGCGGGCGCCTACGACATGGATGCTGTCCAGTTGACCCAGGCCCTGGCCAAGATGGCGAGCGCCGGGCTGGATTTCAGCGGAACCAAGCTTCCGGCAGCGCCCGCGCTGACAGTGGCCGCAGCCGCTCATCCGTACCTCCGGCCCATGGAATTGGCCATGGCCCAAACAAGAAAGAAGATCGCGGCGGGCGCGAAGATCCTGCTGACCGATCCGATTTTCGACTTGGCTGGTTTTGAAGAATGGCTCAAGGCGATCCGAGCCGCGGGCCTGGACAAGCAAGCCGCCATCATCGCCAGCGTGCTGCCTCTGACCAGCGTGGCGCAAGCCGAAGAGCTGCGCAGCGGGCCGGGCAGCGCGATCAGCGACGACATCATCAAACGCCTGCGCAGCGGCGACGCGACCCAGGCCGGTGTGGCCATCGCGGCCGAGGTGGCAGGCAAGGCAAAGACCATGGCCGGGGTACGCGGCATCCACATCCACAGCGCGGGCTGTGAACCGCTGGCCGCAGCGGTGATCAAAGAAGCCCGCCTGGCCTAGAGCACACGATGTCTGAGAAGTACCATATCAAGCCAGTGCCCACGCCGGGACGCTTTCGCCACGTCGGCAAGTACGGAAGCGTGGACTGGCGCGAGGATTGCGCCCGCTGCAGCAACTGCGTGAAGCCCCGCTGCGTGTTCGACACCTACCGCAAGGAAGCGGCCTACAACCGCGACCCACAGACCTCGATTGTGCCGCTCTACGAATGTCGCGCCTGCCTGTCGTGCGTGCAGGGCTGCACCAAGGGGATTCTGGCCATCTCGCTCAATCCCGAGTTCCTGGCCATGGGCGACGACTACTGGAAGCCCGACATCATGGCCACCACCTGGAACCAGTCTGACACGGGCCGGGTTCCGGTTTCCGGGGCTGGTTACCGCGGCCGCTTCCATGGCTTTGGCTTCGATTCCATCTGGACCGACATGTCCGAGATCGTTCGCCCCACCCGCGACGGCATCCACGGTCGCGAATACATCAGCACCAGCGTGGACATCGGGCCCAAGCCCATGCGGCTCTCATTCTCTAATGACGGCAAGTTGCTGGGCGAGGCGGCGGACCTGATCGACCTGCCTCTCCCGCTTATCCTGGATATTCCCGCCTGGCAAGTGGGCGGCCAGGAGTTTGCGCGCGCCCGGCTGACCACAGCGGCGAAGTTGAAGACCCTGGCACTGGCTCGCGTGGCCGAGGTGGCAGGAGCGCCGGCCGCGGAAATGCCGTTCTTGGTTCCGTTGGTTGGCAGCGAGGGACTGGGCAGCGTGCAGACGCTGTTGCCGCAGGTGCGGATGGTCGAGTTCGTGGATGGCCCGGAAGTGTCGGCCCTGGTTGCCAAGGCCAAGACGGCCAATCCCAAGCTGGTCGTCGCGGTTCGCCTGCCTCTGCAAGGGCTGGCGGCCGAGCGCATCCTGCAGCTCAGCCAGGCGGGCGTGAAGGTCTTCCACCTGAGCGGTGACTTGCATGGGTGCGAAGTGGGAGTCGAAAGCCCACGACACATCAAAGATGTCATGCGCGAGATCCACGGCCGCCTGGTCAAGGCCGGCGTGCGCGACGAGATCACGTTGATCGTCGCCGGCGGCATCGCTTTGCCCGAGCACATGGCCAAGGCCATCATCTGCGGCGCCGATCTGGTGGCCGTGGACACCGCTCTGCTGGTGTCGCTGGGTTGCCGCGTGTGTCGCGGGGTGCAGAGCGCAGACCACCAGGAGCATTGTCCGGCCGCGGCCCCGAAGCTGGAGAGCGCCTATGTGGTCCAACGCATGGTGAATCTCATGGCGGCCTGGCATTCGCAGCTTCTCGAGGTGTTGGGCGCCATGGGCATCCGCGAAGTGCGGCGCCTGCGCGGCGAGGTGGGGCGCGCGATTTTCAAAGAAGACGTCGAACGGGAGGCATTTGGTGACCTTCTCTCTCGCTAACTCCAAAGCCGAGCCCGCGGCGGTTCCGGCCCAGTCCGCTGCTGCGGATGCCGAGTCGGAGTTCGCGGTGACCCGTCAGGTGCGACCCGCGCCCGACCGCTACCACAATGCCCTGGGCAAGTACAAGATCAACCGCTCGGCGGACTGCGTGGCCTGCGGCGAGTGCGCCAAGCTGTGCCCGGAGGGCGTGCACGTGAAGCCCGAGGGCTACACCTTCACGCTGCGACCGCTCGACCACCTGTGCATCGGTCCCGACTGCGCCAAGACCGACCACTTCTGCGTGGCCAAGTGCAAGCAGAAGGCGCTCACGCTGATGCGCAACCCCAGCGTGGACGCCATGGGCGATCCGCGCTGGACCGCGGATCTGATTCTTTCCACCTGGCACATGGCGGCCACCGGCCACATGCCCACCTCGGGGCTGGAATACCGGCACGGGGCATCGGGCGGCGGCTTCGATCGCATGGACTTCAACTTCCCGGCGGCACCTACCAAGGTCGAGCCCGCCAAGGTCGACACCACGCTGGCGCTCAACCGCCGCAACGACGGCCGGCCCCAGGTCAACATCGACATTCCGGTGTACGGCGGCGGCATGTCGTTCGGCTCGGTCAGCATCCACACCATTCTGGCCAAGGCGCGCTCGGCCACGGCGTGGAACTCCTTCACCTGCACCGGCGAGGGTGGCTATCCCGATCGGCTCAAGCCCTACGACGAGCACGTCATCACCCAGGTCGCGACCGGCCTGTTCGGCGTGCGCGAAGACACCATCCAGCGCGTGCGCATCGTCGAGTTCAAGTACGCCCAGGGTGCCAAGCCCGGCCTGGGCGGCCACCTGCTGGGCGACAAGAACACGCCTGCGGTGGCGCGCATGCGCGAGGCCATCGCCGGCAACGCTCTGTTCTCGCCTTTCCCGTTCCACAGCGTGTACAGCGTGGAAGACCACAAGAAGCACCTCGACTGGATCAAAGAGGTGAATTCGCGCGCGCTGGTCTCGGTCAAGGTGTCCACGCCCACCGATGTGGACATGGTGGCGGTGGGCAGCTACTACGCCGGCGCGCACATCATCCACTTGGATGGCAGCTATGGCGGCACCGGCGCGGCGCCTGACATCGCCAAGAAGAACATCGCCATGCCCATCGAGTACGCCATCGCCAAAGTGCACAAGTTCCTGGTGGCCGAAGGCATTCGCGACTCGGTCACGTTGATCGTCAGCGGCGGCCTGCGCACCGCCGATGACGTGATGAAGGCGGTCGCGCTGGGCGCTGACGGCGTGGTCATCGGCACCGCTGACATGGTGGCCCTGGGTTGCGTGCGCTGCGCCTGCTGCGAGAGCGGTCGCGGCTGTCCGCGCGGCATTGCCAGCACGGATCCCGAACTCATGATGTTGATGAGCCTGGATTGGGCCACGCAGCGATTGATCAATCTCATGAGTGCATGGCGCGAGCGCATGGTCGAGATCATGGTGGGCCTGGGCGTGTCCAGCGTGAAGGATCTGCGCGGCCGCAGCGATCTGCTGACCTACAGCCAGGCGGAGGACGCGCTATGAGTGACCAAGCGGATCGCCTTCTGGCCACACGCAGCCAGGTGTATCGCGACGAAGAGCCGGTGGACGCCGAGCGCGCCGAAGAAGGCGGCTGCGGCGTCACTGGTTTTGCCTGCAACATCCCGGTGCGCGGAAAATTCATCTACGAGCCGTCCATCCAGATGCAGAACCGCGGCAACGGCAAGGGCGGCGGCATCGCGGCCACCGGTCTGGTGCCCGAGCAGATCGGGGTCTCGCGCGAGGTGCTGGATTCGCACTACCTGGTGCAGCTCGCGCTGCTCGATGCGACGGTGCACCCCGAGCTGGAGAAGCAGTTCATCCTGCCCAATTTCGACGTGGCGCTATCCACCCGCCAGGATCACATCGCCGATCACCACGACATTCCCGGACTCACTGTGCGGCCGCCCGACGTGCACCGCTACGTGGTGCGGGTCAAGCCCGCGGTGTTGAAGGCGTTTGCCGAATCCACCGGACTGCAGGCGCTGTCGCCGCGCGAACTGGAAGACGAGTTCGTGTGGCGCAATTCCTACAAACTGAACGACACGTTCTACGCCTCGCTGGGCGACAAGCGCGCCTTCGTGCTGTCGCACGGCCGCGATCAGCTGGTCTTCAAGATCGTGGGCTACGCCGAGCAGAACGTCGAGTACTACAAGCTGCAGGACTTCCGCGCCCACGTGTGGATCGCCCACCAGCGCTACCCCACCAAGGGCCGCGTGTGGCATCCCGGCGGCGCGCACCCGTTCGTGGGGCTGAACGAGGCGTTGGTGCACAACGGCGACTTCGCCAACTACCATTCGGTGTGCGAGTACCTGCGCCAGCGCAACATCAAGCAGCAGTTCCTCACTGACACCGAGGTGTCGGTGCAGCTCTTCGATCTGTGGGACCGCGTGTACAAGTACCCGCTCGAGTACATCATCGAGGCGCTGGCCCCGACCGCCGAGCTGGATTTCGACCAGCTTCCGCCAGAGAAACAGCGGATCTATCGCCAGATCCAGGCGACTCACATCCACGCCTCGCCCGACGGTCCCTGGTTCTTCATCATCGCGCGCAATCACCCGGACCAGAAGCGCATGCAGCTTCTCGGTATCACCGACACGGCGATGCTGCGGCCGCAGGTGTTCGCCCTGGCCGACAGCGGCGACGTGCAGATCGGCCTCATCTGCTCGGAGAAGCAGGCCATCGACGCCACCTTGCGCAGCCTGGCGCGCGAGGATCCGCGCTTCTGTCCTGTGGCTGACAAGTACTGGAACGCACGCGGCGGCAGCAGCACCGACGGCGGCACCTTTGTCTTCACCATCAACGACGAGAACGGGAAGAAGAAGCTGAGCTGCGCCGACAAGTTCGGCCGTCAGGTCAAGCTGGACGTGGGCAACGTGCGCTGCGATCAGGTCAAGCGGGAACCCCCCATTGAAATCGTCGCCGCGGGCATGCGCAAGGCGGTGCTGGAGGCGCTCAAGCAGGGTCGTGCCCAGGATCTCTTCACGCATGTCGTGCAGAACTTGCCTGGCTGGCCGGCCAGCGGACTGCGCGACTTTTGCGATCGCATCGTCGAGTCGTGCGACAACGGCCGCAGCAAGGCCACCGCCGTCGAGGCGCTGACTCTGCTCTACGATCGGCGATTCGATACCGGCGACAAGCGGCGCAGCACCGTGCTGCCCGTGCTGGAAGAGACGCTGATGCGACTGTTCGACGCCAGCCCGCTTCTGGGCCAGCCGGGCGAAGGCAGTTTCCGGCGCCTAAACTGGGACAGTCGCGCAACCATCGTGGCCCCGCAGGCGGGCGAGGAAGTCCTGGTCATCGACGCAGAGAAGTTCCCGCCCGAGGGCGACGACTGCGATGCTATTTATCTGCGCCGCGCCTTCCAGGCTGGCTGGCGGCGTTTCATCGTCTACCGTTTGCGCGGCCAGCGCTTCACCGGCGTGGGATTGGGCCCCGGCACCGATGGCTTGCGCATCGATACCTACGGCTCCAGTGGCGACTACCTGGCCAGCGGCATGGACGGCGAGGAGATCCGCGTGCACGGCAACGCCCAGGATCAAGTCGGCCAGATCGCCAAGCGAGGCAAGCTGGTGATCTTCGGCGACGTGGGACAGACCTTCATGTACGGCGCCAAGGGCGGCGAGATGTACATCATGGGCAACGGCGCGGGCCGGCCTCTCATCAATGCCGTGGGACGTCCGCGTGTGGTCATCAACGGCACCTGTCTCGACTTCCTGGCCGAGTCGTTCATGGCTGGCGATCCGCTCAACGGCGGCGGCTTCGTCATCGTCAACGGCGTGGAATTCGACCGTCGCGGCAAGCTGGTGCCGCTACCGGCACCCTACCCGGGCAGCAATCTCTTCTCGCTGGCCTCGGGCGGCGCCATCTACATCCGCGACCCGCACAAGAAAGTGGTGGAGCAACAGCTCAACGGCGGCGTGTTCGGCCCGGTCACCGACGCTGACTGGCGCGTGATGCGGCCCTATCTGGAAGAAAACGAGCGCCTGTTTGGCATCGCCATCGAGGACCTTCTCACTGTGAACGGCAAGCGGCTGCAGCCGCTTGACGTGTATCGCAAGGTCAGCGCGGTGTCGCTCGCGGTGCTGGCGTCTGCCACGGAGAAGAAGAAATGAACGCGCCTGCTGTCACGACTCTTGCAGGCGGCGGCTTCTTCGCGGAAGTCTCGCAGGAGAGCCAAGCAAACTTGTCGGCTTGCCTGCAGTGCAAGAAGTGCACGTCGGGCTGCCCGGTGGCGGGCTGGGCGGACATCAAGCCCCATGCGCTGGTGCGGCTGGCCCAGCTTGGTTTGAAAGACGAGCTGCTCGGCAGCCGCATGATCTGGGAGTGCACCTCGTGCCAGACCTGCGTCACCCGCTGCCCGCAGCAGGTGGACATCGCGTCGCTCAACGATGCGCTTCGCCGCATGAGCCGGCGCGCGAGCCAGGTGAACAGCAAGACCACGGTGCCCGCCTTCAACGACATCTTCCTGCGCACGGTGAGGAAGCGCGGCCGCATGTTCGAGGCCGGGCTGATGGCCTCGTTCAAGCTGCGCACCATGCAGTTGTTCTCCGACATGGGCAAGCTGCCCATGATGTTGTGGAAGGGCAAGATGCCGCTGTGGTCGGCCAAGGTGAAGGGGCGCAAAGAGCGCGAAGAACTTTTCCGCCGCGTGCGTGACAGGAACGGAGGTTCCTCGTGAGCTACGCTTTCTTCCCGGGTTGTTCCATGGAAGGAACCGCCCACGATTATCAGTCCTCCACGCTGGCCATCAGCCAGACCCTGGGCTTGCAGATGCCGGAAGTCCCAGGCTGGACCTGCTGCGGCTCCACCGCGGCCCACCAGTCGGATCCGCTACTGGCCCTGGCCCTGCCGGCCAGGAATCTTCTCGCGGCCGCGGGCTCGACCGTCGCGGTGGGCTGCGCCGCCTGTTACAACCGACTGAAGACCGCCAACCACCACATCACCCGCGACAGCGAAGCGCGCAAGCAGGTGGCGGCCGTGCTGGGCGCTGACTACGACGGCCAGACCCAGGTGCTGCACCTGCTGGAGATCTTGGCGCGCGACGTGGGCATGACGAAAATCGCGGCGCAGGTGAAACATCCCTTGCGCGGCCTCAAGGTGGTGCCGTACTACGGTTGCCTGCTGGCGCGTCCGCCGGAAGTGACCAAGTTCGACGATCCAGAAAACCCGACGCTGATGGACAAGGTCCTGCAGGCAGCGGGCGCCACCGTGGTGACCTGGCCGCACAAGACCGAGTGCTGCGGCGCCGGCTATTCCATCACCGACGCCAGCGTGGTGCGACGACTGACGCGCGAGATCTTGGTCATGGCCAAGGCTGTGGGCGCGGATTGCATCGCTACCGCCTGCCCGCTGTGCCAGCTCAACCTTGATCTGCGACAGAAAGACACGGAAAAGGAGGCGGGCGAACACTTCGGCCTGCCGGTTTTCTACTTCACCCAACTTCTCGGCCTGGCCTTCGGGATCCCCCGCAAGAAACTCGGGCTGCGCAGCCTGGTGGTCAGCCCCAGCAAACTGCTGGCTGACCGAGGCATCCCCGCCTAGGGCACGACCATGAGCGAGCAGTTAAAGCCGAACAACGGAAAATCCGCCGAGCCGGTCGGCGCGGTGTTGGTGGCTGGCGCAGGCATCGCCGGCATCCAGTCTTCACTCGACCTGGCCAACTCGGGCTTCAAGGTCTACTTGCTCGAGTCGTCGCCCGCCATCGGCGGCAGGATGGCCCAGCTCGACAAGACCTTCCCCACTGGCGACTGTGCCATGTGCACGCTGTCGCCCAAACTGGTCGAGGCCGCGCGCAACAAGAACGTCGAGATCATCACCCTGGCCGACATCCAGAAGGTCAGCGGCGAGCCAGGGCATTTCCAGGTCGAGATCCGCAAGCGGCCACGCTACGTGGACCTCAAGAAGTGCAATGCCTGCGGCGAGTGTTCCATCGCATGTCCGGTTTCGCTGCCTAGCGAGTTCGATCGCGGGCTGGGCACGCGCAAGGCAATCTTCCGCCCCTATCCGCAGGCCATTCCCAACGTCTACGGCATTTCCAAGGCCGCGGGGCGCGCCCCGTGCAAGGCCTCGTGCCCGGCTGGCGTGAACGTGCAGGGTTACGTCGCGCTGCTGGCCCAGGGCAAGATCAAGGAAGCCTACGACGTGGTTCGCGAGCGCTGTCCCTTGCCCGCGGTGTGCGGCCGCGTGTGCCAGCACCCCTGCGAAACCAAGTGCAACCGCAACGACATCGACGAGCCAGTGGCAGCGCGCGACCTCAAGCGCTTTGCCGCCGACTACGTCTATGCCCACCGCAACGAAGTGAAGGACGTTCCGCCTGCGCCGCAGATGCAGCAGAAGGAGCGCATCGCGATCGTGGGCGGCGGCCCGGCCGGCCTCACCGCCGCGACTGACCTGCGCAGCAAGGGCTACGGCGTGACCATCTTCGACGCCATGCCGTTTCTGGGCGGCATGCTCCGCTACGGCATCCCCCGCTACCGGTTGCCTGGCGACGTGCTCGATCACGAGATCCAGTACATCCTCGACATGGGCATCGAGGCCAGGACCAGCACGCGCGTCGCGGATCCCACACAACTGCTCAAGACCCGCGCTGCTGCTGGCAAGCCCGCCGGCGAGTTCGACGCCGTTTTCGTGGCGACCGGCGCCTGGGTGAGCCGCAAGCTGGGCGTGCCCGGCGAGGATTCCAAGGACGTGTGGCCGGGCTTGACCTTCTTGCGCGAAGTGAACGCGGGCCGAAGGCCGACGATTGGCCCCAAGGTGTTGGTCATCGGCGGCGGCGACGTGGCCATGGATGCCGCTCGCTGCGCGCGCCGTTTGCCTGGCGTCACCAGCGTGGATCTGGCCTGTCTGGAAAAGCGCGAGGAAATGCCCGCGCATTCCTGGGAAGCCAACGAGGCGTTGGAGGAAGGCGTGGTCTTCCACCCCGGCCTCGGTCCCACCAAGATTGTCACGCAGAACGGGAAGGTCTCGGGCGTGTCGTTCCGCGCCTGCACGCGTGTGTTCGACGACAACCGTCGCTTTGCTCCCACCTTCGACGACGCGCAGGTCACCAACCTGGACGCCGACACGGTTATCGTGACCATCGGCCAGGGCATTGAGGTGATGGCTCCGCTGACTGCAGGCCCTGGCGGCCGCATCGTTTCTGACCGCGAGACCCTGGCGACCAGCATTCCCGGCGTGTTCGCCGGCGGGGACGCGGTGCTGGGACCGGCCTCGCTGGTCGACGCCATGGCGCAAGGCCACCGCGCGGCCACCACCATCGACAGCTTCCTGCGCGGGACCTTGGCGGAAAAGGGCGCCGCGGTCGAGACCAAGACCGAAGAACTCGCGCCCACTCCCGAAACCGACGGGCTACCGGTCGAGCGACACAAGATGAAGCAGGCGAACCCCGAGGAGCGCGTGCGCGGCTTCGGCGAGATCGACGTTGGCTACACCTACGAGGACGCCGTGGCCGAGGCCAAGCGTTGCCTGGCCTGCGGTCTGTGCAGCGAGTGCGGCCAGTGCGTGAAGGTCTGCTCCGCGGGCGCCATCGTGCACGACATGCAGCCGGTCACTGAAACGTTGAAGGTCGGCGCCATCCTGCTCACCCCCGGGTTCGAGGAATTCGATCCCGCCCTGCGCGGCGAGTTTGGCCACGGCCGCTACAGCAACGTCCTGTCCAACGTCCAGTTCGAGCGCCTGCTCAGCGCCGCCGGCCCGACCAGCGGCGACGTGCTGCGGCCCTCTGACAGCAAGCACCCCAAGCGCATCGCCTTCATTCAGTGCGTGGGCTCGCGCGACACCGCGCGCGGCAATGGTTACTGCTCGTCGATCTGCTGCATGGCCGCTGCCAAGGAAGCCATGGTGGCCATCGAGCATGTGCCCGGCCTGGATGTGTCCGTGTTCTGCATGGACGTGCGCGCCTTTGGCAAAGAGTTCGATCAGTACGTGAACCGGGCGCGCGACGAGCAGAAGGTGAAGTTCATCCGCGCCATCCCGTCGCGCTTGGTCGAGATGCCGGACACGCATAACCTGCGGATTCGCTATTTCGACGACAATGGCGAAGAGCAAAAGCCCGAGTTCGACTTGGTTGTCTTGTCGGCCGGCCTGCGGCCCAACGCCGGCGTGAAAGAACTGGCCCAGCGCCTCGGGCTGGAGCTGAACCAGTTCGGCTTCTGCCGCACGGATCGTCTGACCCCGGTGACGTCCTCGCGTCCTGGCATCTTCGTGGCAGGCGCCTTCCAGGAGCCCAAGGACATTCCCGAGTCAGTGGCGCAAGCCACCGGGGCTGCGTCCTTGGCCATGGAGGGCCTCGCGGCGGTGCGGGGCAACCTGATCCAGCGGCAAGAGTACCCGTGGGAGCGCGATGTCACCGACGAGAAGCCGCGCGTGGGCGTGTTCATCTGCCACTGCGGCCACAACATCGCGTCCGTGGTGGATGTGAATCAAGTGGCGGAACGCGCGGGCAAGATGCCCGGCGTGGCGCACGCCGAGGCCAGCCTGTACACCTGCTCGGACACCAACCAGCAGCACATCAAGGACATGATTCGCGAGCACAAGTTGAACCGCCTGGTGGTGGCTTCCTGCTCGCCGCGCACGCACGAGATTCTTTTCCAGGAAACCCTGCGCGACTCGGCGCTGAACCCGTACCTGTTCGCGATGACCAACATCCGCGATCAATGTTCGTGGGTCCATCGCGACGATCCCGTCGCCGCCACGGAAAAGGCAATCGATCTCATGCGCATGGCCGTGGGCCGTGCCCGGCGCCTCAAGGCACTGGAAACCGGGCAGCAGGCGGTCACGCAGACAGCGCTGGTTCTGGGCGGCGGCCTGGCGGGCATGACCGCGGCGCTGGGCCTGGCTGACCAGGGCTTCGCCGTTCACTTGATCGAGAAAGAGGCGGAGCTGGGCGGCCAGTTGCGCAAGATCCGCTACACGCTAGAGCGTTCGGATGTGGCCGGCTTCTTGACTGATCTGGTTCGCAAGGTTGAAGGGCATTCCAAGATCACCGTGCACCGCCAAACCAAGGTCGTGGAATTCGCCGGCCACGTCGGCAAGTTCCACACCGTCATCGAGGAGGCCGGCAGCAAGAAGACGCTGGATCACGGCGTGGTGGTGCTGGCCACGGGCGGCAGCGAGCGCGCCACCGAGTCCTACCTCTACGGCAAGAACCCGGCGGTGCTCACCCAGCGCCAACTGGAAGACAAGCTGGCCCAGGGCGGCCTGCCCCAGGCGGCCGAGCCCCAGGTGGTGATGATCCAGTGCGTGGACAGCCGCAACGAGAAGAATCCCTATTGCAGCCGCGTGTGCTGTTCCGAGGCGGTGAAGAACGCGCTGGAACTCAAACGGCAGAAGCCAGGCGCGCGCGTGGTGGTGCTCTACCGCGACATTCGCACCTACGGTTTCCGCGAGGTCTACTATCAGAAGGCGCGCGAGGCGGGCGTGCTGTTCGTGCGCTTTGCCGAAGGCCAGGAGCCGCAGGTCAGCGATGTTGGCGGCTTGCAGGTCAAGGTGACCGACGCGGGCACTGGCCTGGAACTCAACCTCAAGCCTGATTGGCTGGTGCTGTCCACCGGCATCGCACCGGGCGCCGACAATCCGGTGTTCTCGGGTCTGCTGCGCACCACGCTCACGGCCGACGGCTTCTTCCTCGAAGCGCATCCCAAGCTGCGCCCGGTGGATCTGGCCAACGAAGGCGAGTACCTAGCTGGCCTGGCGCACTCGCCGCGCTTCATCGACGAGACCATCGCGCACGCCAAGGCAGTGGCCGGCCGAGCCGCGACCATTCTCTCGCGCGCCAAGCTCGACATCGCGGGACAGGTGGCCAAGGTCGATCCCGAGGGCTGTGTGGCCTGCGCCACCTGCGTGAAGGTGTGCCCGTACGGCGCGCCCATGATCAACGACCTCAAGAAGGCGGAAATCCAGGGCGCCACCTGCATGGGCTGCGGCTCGTGCGCGGCGGAATGTCCGGCGCATACCATCACCCTGCAACACCAAGAGGACGGGCAGATGACGGCCATGCTCGACGAGCTGCTGTCGGTCGGGGGAGGCGCACGATGAGCCAGGCTCAAGTCGCCGCGGCCCCCAAGGCGGCCGGTAAGTGGCAATCCGAGATCATCGTGTTTTGCTGCAATTTCTGTGCGTACGCGGCTGCTGACCTGGCGGGCGCACGGCGCATGCAATACCCGGCCAACGTGCGCGTGGTGCACGTGCCCTGCACCGGCAAGATCGCACTCGAACACATCCTGGCGGCGTTCGAGAAAGGAATCGACGGTGTGCTGATTGCCGGCTGCCTGGAAGGCGGCTGCCACTTCATCGAGGGCAACCTGCGCGCCAAGCGCCGCAGCGAACATTTGCGCGACATGCTCGACGAGATCGGCGTGGGCCGCGAGCGACTGCGCATGGTGAACCTGTCGGCCGCCATGGCGCCGACCTTCGTCCAGCGGGTCAACGAAATCGTCCAGACGATTGAGGGTCTTGGCCCCAACCCTTTGAAGGCGCACGACGCCCCTGAGACCACACAAGCGCAGAAAGTTGGAGTTCCATGATCGTTGCCAGTCCAAAATCCGTCACCGAGCTCAAGCAACTGATTGACCGCCATCAGAAGGTTCTCTTCGTCGGCTGCGGCACCTGCGTGACCGTATGCCTGGCGGGCGGCGAGCGCGAAGTCGGCATCGCCGGCTACGGCGTACGCATGGCGCGCAAACTGGCCAAGCAGCCGGTGGAGATCGAGCAGATCACCATCGAGCGCCAGTGCGACAACGAGTTCATCAAGGATCTGGCGCCCGCGGTGGAGCGCAGTCAGGCCGTGGTGTCGTTCGGCTGCGCTGCCGGCGTGCAGGCCATTGCCGAGCGCTTTCCCGGCAAGCCCGTGTATCCCGGGCTCAACACGCAGTTTCTCGGCATCCTGGAAGAACAGGCGACCTGGACGGAGAAGTGCATCGGCTGCGGCGAGTGCATGCTGGCCGAGTTCGGCGGCGTGTGCCCGGTCACCCGTTGCGCCAAGCACATGCTCAACGGCCCCTGCGGCGGCTCGACCAGCGAGCGTTGCGAAGTCTCCGCCGACAAGCCCTGCGCCTGGCAACTCATCTTCAAGCGCCTACAATCAATCGGCCAGATCGATCGCCTAGAAAAGATCCATCCGCCGAAAGACTGGAGCAAAGCCTGGCACGGCGGCGCGCGGAAGATCGTACGGCCGGAGCACCGGATCTAGATTCGCGTCGCGGACGTTCAAAGTCGCTGGGCGGGTGAGTGGCGGACGGTGCTCTCTCGGCACCGCATGGTGGGCGTGTGTGGCCGACGAGTGGGTTTGGCTGGAACCCGCTGCCAGCCAAGGACGCCAAAGCGAGAAGGCGGATCCCTGCGAGTTTGGAACACAATTCTCGCGATGAGTTTCCGGACAACACGGGAGTCAAATGGGAAATTGCAGCCGACCGGCAGTGCAATCCGGCGCGCCCGCCGGTCTCAGCGAGTCGGGGTCTTTCGTACCGGGACTGGGCGGCGCCCTTCGACATCAGCTCTTCCGCTCAAGCAGCACCGCAGTCAACCGCGTCGCCACCTCGTCCTGGCCAATGGACCATTGAAGCGCCACCCGCTCGGCCAAGCTGGGACTGTAGTCGTATACGTCCTTCTGCGAGACACCATGCCAGATTGGCAGAATGACATTCCTGCGCTCGAGAATCTCGCGCGTGAAGATCGAGTTGAACTCCACCTTCGTCCAGCCTGTGTTCGACAAAAAGTTGGGAGTTATCACCAGAATGCATCGATGCGCAGCCTTAATGCCGGCCTCGATGCTTTGGCGAAGGCTGTCTCCGACCTTCAGTGAAAAATCGTCGTACCAGACTGCGCACCCTCTGCTGCGTAGCGCCGTAGCCAGCTTAAGCGCAATCTCCTGTTTGTCTCGGGAATCGTGCGATATGAATGCGACTGGTACTTCCTTCTTCTCCCTCTCTGTTGCATAGGCAGGGCCGCGTAACTGGAGTTTCAGTCCGCGTTGCTCAGCTGCCTCGATCAGTGATTTCTGATCCTCGCTGGCAATCCCGGAGTTGTGGTAGAGGAATACGCGCCCCCGAAATTCAGCCTTCCAAGAGTCTATCGGCTCCTCCCCGTAGTGGAACGGCCTTTGGGCTACGAAATCTACCGTCGATGCCAAGGCGAAGTCGGATACGCTGATTATCATCACAGCCCACTTCAATGTTTCCGCTCCACTTGGAACGAACCACGACAAGAACTTGGTAAATGACCATGGGTCAAAGTGGCCCGCTGTCTCCACCGATATGACTTCGTCGCGCCAGGTCCGACCAGCAATCAGTGAAACACCAGCAAATGGAACAACTTTCTTCTCGTGGTTAGCACTACTGATTCAAAA
>PLNW01000081.1 GCA_003142855.1 Myxococcales bacterium | reverse complement strand
CTTTTTGAATCAGTAGTGGTAGGGACGACCTGCGGTCGCTCCGTGTGGGCATTTCGTGGGTCCACCGGATCCACAGCCGGCAACACCCTGAAATTGCCTGAGGTGACGGATGGGAAGCCGACTTGGCGCCGCGACGTACGCGGCCAGCCCGTGCTTGCGAAAGACGCCACGTGGAGCGAAACTGCAGTCGGATAGAAGGTCAGCTGGACCAAGAGGGCACCTTGAGCCAATACCTAAAGTACTTTCCGAAGCCTCTTCTCGACGACCTTGTGGCGGGTCGCTGGCTACCGGTGATCGGTGCTGGGATGTCTCGGAACGCTGTGGTGCCGCCTGGGCGCCAGGTCCCTTTGTGGGACGACCTTGGACGCGAACTGGCTGCGGAACTCCAAGACTACCCGTACGCGGGAGCGCTCGATGCGGTATCCGCGTACGCGCATGAGTACGGTCGGCCAAGAATGGTCGAGCGGGTCGCGGATGCTCTCCTGATAAATGAGGCTCGGCCTGGGGATGTGCACCGGGCGTTCTGTTCGATTCTCTTTGACATTGTATGCACGACCAACGTGGACTTCCTGCTGGAGCGACAGTATGACGCCACTTCTCGGCATTGTCGGCCCATCGTCGATGAAGATCACCTCGCGGTGAATGACCGAAGCAACACGACAGCCCTGCTGAAGCTTCACGGGGACGTACATCATCCTGCTCGACTCGTGCTCACTGAGGAGGACTACGACGCCTTCCTCGACAGGTACCCTTTGCTGGCGACGTATCTCGCGAATCTCTTGATCACAAGAACGGCGGTCTTGGTCGGCTACAGTCTTGACGATCCAGATTTCAGACAAGTGTGGCAGGTGGTCGGAGAGCGCCTTGGGAAGGCACGCCGGCTGGCCTACGCGATACTGGTGGACGCAAAGGGAACGGACGTCGCACGATTCGCCCGCCGCGGCGTGAAGGTCATAAGTCTTCCCAGCAGCCGCGCGAAGTACTCGCAGGTGCTGTCAACGGTGTTCGACGAACTGCATGAGTATCTGCAGACAAACCTCATTCGCGCTAGTCATGTGACCGAGGAGGAGCCGCTCACCGAATTCTCACTTCCACAGGAGGCCATGACAAGGCTGTGCTTTTTTGCGGTTCCGTTGGGTTTGCAGCCGCAGTATCGCGATCAAGTGTTTCCCCTCGTCGAGCGCGCTGGTCTAGTTCCAGTCACCGCCGCGGACGTGGTCGCCCCGGGCGAGAACTATACCGCCAAGATCGACGCAATCATGCGGCGGTCGGTCGCGGCGGTGGTGGACGTGACCACGCAAAACACAATTCTCGAGCTTGGCATGCTCATGGCGATGAGGAAGCCTCTCAAGACGCTCATCGTAGTGGAAGAAGGCACGGTTCTTCCATCGGACCTTGCGGACCGGGAGGTGGTCCAACGGGCCAAAGGCCCCATTGCCGACCAACCCCACCTCTTGAAATCCTTCGAAGACTGGTTTCGGCGTGTTGCAGCCGACATCCAACCGAGGCTGGCGGAAGAACCGCAAAGGCTCCTCCGCGCCGTGAGTATCGCGCAGCAGTCATCTCGGCGATTTCTCATCTTGAATCGCTCCTTCGAAACGCTCTCGAGAGGGAACAGATGTTGCCTGGTAACGCCTACTCTCTTGGGCTCATGGCCGACCTCGCAGCAAAGCTTGAGCTCCTGAGAGGGCCCGAGCATCAGCAAATCCGTGACTGGATGCGGGTCCGAAACAAGGCGGTCCACTCGCAAGAAGGTGTCACCCGGTCAAAGGCAGCCCAGATTGTAGAAGGAGTACTGACGATAGGAGGGAGGTTGAGTGCAAAGGCATCACGATAGGCCGGCCATAATGCCGTTGAAGCGTTTGCCGCAGGGACTTGGTGTAGAATCGAGGCGCCATCTCGGCGGCGACCGCGAGGCTTATCGGCAAGGCGTTCGGTGGACAAGGTTGCATGGCGAAGGTAAGAAACCCAACAACGTTTTCTAGGCATTTCAAGGTGGAGCCATCGAGGCTCGCAGATCTTGGTGTCACGGACATCACCCTTGCCGTCGACACAAGGCTCTTTCTCGACCCTCTCCTCATAGACAACTGCTCAAACCAAGACTTCGCGCAGAAAGCTGCAGCTCAGTACCGAAAGTATTTCGAGAACGCCATCAAGGTGCTCGCGGCATCCACAGCCGTTGGCGACGTGGCATGGCGTGCGGCACGGCGCATGTTCGAATTCCATGAGATCCGGGGCACATGTCTCGGGTATGGAGCTGGTTCGATAGATGGAAGTGCCTGGGGCCCAGAACTCGTCGACAAGGTGGTCAACACCGCGAAGGCAATCGTTGACCTCGGTGTGCGTGACCCCGATATATTTCCTCTACTCGGCCTCCTTGAGGAGGGCGTTGGACCCGACCGGATCAGCGACATGACCACCAACGTGGTTCTCGATTCAATAGTGGCTTTCAATGTTCAAGTCATTGATGTCTTGAAGTTAGCAGTCGAGGAATTCACGTTTCGTGGGAGCACCGTCCGGCTCGTCAGGAACCCCTTCCACCCCAAGCGGACGCCGGTCCTACTCACGCCACGGGATGTTCTACGACCACTGCCAACGGCGTCGGATTGGGACGGAGTTGCAGCGGCTGCGGCTCACAACGATCTCCTTCGCAAGAGGGTCAACTCTCTTGTTGCCCATCTCTGGGCTGACCATGCGTCACGCGACAAGAAGGAACTGCGGAAGGAGGCTCTAGCCAGCGGGAACGCCTTCCAGGTTCTCTTGGATGCTGTCAAAGCGACAAAGAAGGAGCCCTACAACCTATCCATCGATCCAGCGGGCCTCCTTCGATGGGCCCCCGACGGCGAGAGGTTTGCGCAGCAGTTTCCACTTCGCATTGCCCCACCATCGACACTCGATTTGCAGGGTGTTCACCAAGTCGTGCGGGCGATCGTCGACCAATTCCGGCAACTGGTGGAAGCGAACGGCCTGTCCAAGTCGTTGTGGGTCGGCCGACGGCCTCTTCCCGAGAAGTACGCGCAGCGACTATTCTTTACTGTTGCCTACTGCTACTGCAAGCAGATTAACCTCGACATATCCCCTGAGGTGGACTCAGGCAACGGCCAAGTTGATTTCAAGTTCTCGTCTGGCTTTCACCAGAGAGTGCTGGTGGAGGTCAAACTCTCGCGGAACAGCAAGCTTGTTGATGGCTTTACCAAGCAGCTTGATGCGTACAAGGCGGCCGAAGAAACGATGCGGGCGGTCTATTTGGTCGTGGATGTCGGCAGCATGGGAAAGAAGGATGAACGCCTAGTCAAGCTTCGCAACGAATGTGCGACGAAGGGTCAGCCTATATCCGACTTGGAGTTCGTGAATGGCCACATTAGGGCTTCGGGGAGCAAACGTTGATGCCGGCAAAGCTGTTGCAGCGCTTATAGGTAAAGCGTCGGGCACACAACAACCGCGCACTAGGTGCTATCATCGCGCTCATTTGCGGGGAAGGTCACATTTGGACTTCTTCAAAATATCCTTCTTCCCATCCTTGCCAGTTGTTGCCCCGGCAATGCCCAGGAGATATCAATGCCCGCGACCGCACCGGTAACCAGAAGAGATCTTCTCGAAGCTGTCATCGCTTCCGGAAAAATGGTTTCCAGAATAGAGATCAAAGAGGTCACTATGGGTCCGCAGCAGAGCGCGCCGCTGCATCTGCATCCGTGCCCCGTCGTCGGCGTGGTTACGGCAGGGGCGATTGCATATCAAATCGAAGGCGGGACCGTACGGCATCTCAAGATCGGCGATGCATTCTATGAGCCCGCGGACGTCCGGGTCGCCCGCTTTGACAACGAGGGAGACACGCCGGCAAGGTTCGCGGCGTTCTATTTGCTCGGCCAAGACGAGCACGAACTCATTCGCATCATTTCGACGTGAGTGGACAATCGACTTCTGTTCGCGCTGTGGCCGGCCAAGCGGTGCGATTGCGAGCTTATGGCCGCTTCGTCTCCGCCTATAAAGCCGTTGCAGCGATCCCGCCGCGGGGGCATCGTCGTATCTGCCAGTCGGGTTGACCCAAAGTTATACCGGGTTATACTTCAGGTATGAAGACAGCAGTTTCCATCCCAGACGAGATCTTCGAGCGGGCTGAGACCCTCGCGCGCCGAGGGAAGCGGTCGAGGAGCGAGGTGTATGCGTGTGCGCTAAGCGAATACGTGGGCCGCCATGCGCCGGACAGCGTAACGGAGGCGATGAATCGTGTTCTCGACGATGTGAAGGGGCCGGCCGATGGATTGTGTCCTTCCGGCCAGCGTGCGT
>PLNW01000145.1 GCA_003142855.1 Myxococcales bacterium | reverse complement strand
TCAAACCGTTCGGTGCTCTAGACCGCCTCCCGTGAGTGCTTTTCCGGTTGAGCGGCCGCGTCGACGGCGGCGGAGCCGGTGGCCGGAGCCGGCGACCGGATCCGGATTCGGAACCGGCTACCGGCCCCTGCACCCACACCGCACCCCGCCACGCCGGACAGCAGCGGCGTTGGACTCCATTGAATCGCTCGCCGTGATCCGCTAAAAGGACTCGCTCTGCACGGCACTGCACCATGATTGAACGCTACACGCGACCTGCGCTGGCCGAACTGTGGTCCGATGCCCATC
This sequence comes from Myxococcales bacterium, assembly GCA_003142855.1. Lineage (GTDB taxonomy): Bacteria > Myxococcota_A > Polyangia > Fen-1088 > Fen-1088 > Fen-1137. The sequence goes on along the minus strand of PLNW01000145.1, from coordinate 56,281 downwards.
GCTACGAGACCTGGCTGCGCGTCGAATTGGCCGCCTGTGAGGCCATGGAAGCCGCGGGCCGTGTTCCCGCGGGAACAGCCGAAAATGTGCGTCGGCGGGCCGCTGGCAAGCTGCAGGCCAAGCAGATTCTGGAAATCGAGGAGCGGACCAAGCACGACGTCATCGCGTTTCTCACCCATGTTGAGGAACTCGCGGGTGAGCCGGCGCGCTGGCTTCACCTTGGAATGACGTCCTCCGACGTGTTGGACGCGTCCCTAGCCATCCTGCTGCGCCAGGCAGCCGATGAGATCGTGGTCGGCGTCGACCAGCTCATGCAAGCGCTCGCGCGCAAGGCCGAAGAGCATCGCGCGACTCTGATGATCGGTCGTTCGCATGGCATCCACGCCGAGCCCATCACCGCGGGTCTGGTGTTTGCCGGTTTTTTCAGCGAGGTCAGCCGCGCGCGACGCGCCCTTGTGCTGGCGCGGGAGGAGATCTCGGTGGGCAAGCTGGCCGGCGCGGTGGGAACCTACGCCAGCCTGGACCCGGAGATTGAAATTCGCGCGCTGAGCGCCCTGGGCCTGCATCCGGAAGTGGTGCCCACCCAGATCGTGGCGCGCGATCGCCACGCCGGCTACTTCATGGCCCTGGCCCGGCTGGGCACGGCGGTCGAGCGCATGGCGCTTACGGTTCGGCATTGGCAGCGGACCGAGGTCGGCGAGGCCATGGAAGCCTTCGGTCAGGGACAGAAGGGCTCGTCCGCCATGCCCCACAAGAAGAACCCGATCCTTTCCGAGAACCTGTGCGGGCTGGCGCGCCTGCTGCGTGCCTATGCCGGCGCGGCTCTCGAGGACGTGGCGCTGTGGCACGAGCGTGACATCTCGCACTCGTCGGTAGAGCGGGTGATCGGCCCGGATGCCACGGGGATCGCTGACTTTATGGTGCGACGGGCCGCCACCTTGATCGACGGCCTGGTGGTCAAGGCAGAGCGCATGCGCCACAACTTGGAGATGACCGGCGGGCTCTACTTCAGCGAGGGCGTGATGTTGGCTCTCGTGCGCAAGGGTTTGGCACGCCAGAAAGCCTATGAGTTGGTGCAGAAGCACGCCCTGGCAGCATCGGCTACGTTGGGCCAGCCGCCTGGATCCGCGCCCAGTTTCCGCGAGCGCGTGGGCGCTGATCCGGAGATCGTTGCCAAGTTGACCGTCGCTGATCTGGATGAGGCGTTCGATATCGAGCACCACCTGCGCTGGGGCGGTGTCATCATCGATCGCGCGCTGAGAGACCTAGACGCCTAGCAGCCGAGGGAGGCACGCCATGGTTTCCAATGAACTTATTCGAGCCCAGCTTGTCAAGACACTGGAGAAGACCGACTTTCCTGAGTTGGGCGACAAGTACGTCGGCAAGGTACGCGACTGCTACAGCAAGGACGGCCGGCGCACCATCGTGGTGACCGACCGAATTAGCGCCTTCGACGTCGTGCTGGGCACCATCCCGTTCAAGGGACAGGTGCTCAATCAGATCGCGGCCTATTGGTTCGAGTCGACCAAGCAGATCGCGTCCAATCACGTGATTTCGGTGCCTGATCCGACAGTCATGGTCGCCGCCGAGTGCGAGCTTCTGCCCGTGGAGTTCGTCATGCGCGCCTATCTGACGGGCGTGACCACCACGTCCATCTGGTACCACTACGAGAAGGGCGGCCGCCTCTTCTGCGGCCACAAGCTGCCCGATGGCATGCGCAAGAATCAGAAGCTGGACAAGCCCATCCTCACGCCATCCACCAAGGCGGCCAAGGGCGGCCACGACCAGTCGGTGTCGCGCGAGGAGATTCTGGCGTCCGGCGCGCTGTCGGCCGACGACTTCGACCGCTCGGGCGAGATGTGCGCGCGCATTTTTGCCTTTGGCCAGAGCCTCGCGGCCCAGCGCGGTCTCATCTTGGTCGACACCAAATACGAGATCGGCCGGCGGCGTGACGGAAGCCTGTGCTTCATCGACGAGGTCCACACCCCAGATAGTTCGCGCTATTGGTACGCGGACGACTACCAGGCCCGTTTCGACCGCGGCGATGAACCGCGCGGACTGGACAAGGAATATCTTCGCCGCGTGCTGGCCGATCAGGGTTACCGCGGTGACGGTCCGCCGCCTCCGCTCTCGGACGAAGTCCGTTGCGAGGCGGCCCGCCGCTACATCGCGCTCTACGAACTCGTCACCGGGCGGGGCTTCGTGCCGGACTTCGAAGAGCCAGCTGGCAGGATTCGGAGGAATCTCGGTATCAAGTAGGGGGCACACGCGGGCGGTATTCGGAGAAGCTCCGGGAGCAAGTAGGTAGGTGGAATTCGGCTGAGAACGCAGAGGTGAGAAGGGAGGGCACAGAGGGAAGCGAGAGGCAGCTGCCGACAGGATTCTCGCCCCTCATGGGCGTGGACGGAAGATCTGGGGCGCGGAGATGCAGATGCTCGGGAACCCAGGGTGCGCGCCTTTCGGGCTCTGCGAACTCTCCTCTCCCCTCCGTGTTCTCAGCCAACGTCAGCTTGGAATCGTATTCGCCAATATCAGAAAAAGGGCTATTTGTCGGTCTTTTCGGCGTCGGCGAGACGCCGGTTTTCCTGCGACGAGGCCAGCGCGACCGCACTTTGCATCATGGTTTGAATCTGGGCCTGGGTCAGCCCGGCAGCGCCGCCCGTTCCCCCTAAGTCGATGGGCACGGGGAATACGATGGTCGAACGCGCCTCGGCGGAAACTTCCACCAACGTCTGGTAGAGCCGGAGTTGCAGCGCGCCTGGCGTGGACGCGATCATGCGCGCGGCTTCGGCGAGTTGCGCGGCGGCCTGCACTTCGCCGCCGGCTGCAATGACCTTGGCACGGCGTTCACGCTCAGCCTCGGCCTGGCGGGCCATGGCCCGCTTCATCTCCTGGGGCAGCTCGATGTCTTTCAATTCCACCGCGGTGATCTCCACTCCCCACTGCTCGGTGCGGGTGTCCAGGATATTTCGCACCTCGGAATTGATGCCTTCCCGGTTGGAGAGAATGTCGTCCAGCTCCAGCTTGCCAACCACGGCGCGCAAGGTGGTGGCCGCGAGCTGCAGAGTGGCGGGCAGAAACTCCTCTACTTCGAGGATGGCGTGGCGGGGTGACGCCACATTGGCGTAGACCACGGCGCTCACGACGATAGAAATGTTGTCTCGGGTAATGACTTCCTGGGGCGGGATCTGGATAGCCTGAATGCGGGTGTCCACGATGCGTGCGCGATCGATGCCGAACGGCAGCAGCATGACCAGGCCCGGCCCGGCCAGGCTCTTGCGGGCGCGTCCCAGGCGAAACACCACGCCCCGCTCGTACTCGCGCAGCACGCGCACGCCGGTGAGCAGAGAAATGCCAGTCAGAACAAGAACTCCCACGAGCAAAGCTTCCATGCTGCACTCCTTCTCAAGGATAATTGTGACACAGTTGGGCGGGCCGTGGGGCAGGTCCCCGATCAGAAGAACTCGGTCTTCTGTGTTTGACCTTGCTGACCGTCGAGATTAGTCTCTCGCCCCTATTTCCCCGGGTCTGGCTTAGCCGCGTTTCGCAGGGAGGCGACATGCGCAGCGACGCGCACGATGATGAAATGCCAGAGGATGCAGGCCGGGCCGATGAATTTCATCGGCTCGAGCAGAGCTATGTGCGTGAAGAGCGCTGGGAGGACCTGGCCGGCCTGCTTATCGAGCGCATCGAGAGTGTCGCGGACGCCGCCGGGCGATCCCACTATCTGATGCGCGCCGCGCAGATCTTCGAAACCAACCTGGCCGACCCGGATCGCGCGTTCATCACGTTGCTGGCCGCGTTCCAAGAAGACCCTGCGAACGACGAACTGGCCACCGACCTTGCGCGCGTGGCCACTGCGCACAACCGCTGGCAGGATCTGCTGGCTGAATGCAACAGCCTGGTGGCCGCCGAGATGGCGCCGGAGTCCAAGCGTGCCGACATGCTGGTGGCCATGGCAGGTTGGTACCAGCGCGATCTCAACGATGCGGCTGCGGCGGAGCAGTCGCTGGAAGCAGCCATGGCGGCCAATCCCGCCAACCTCACGGCGCTGAATTCGCTGGTCACGCTGTACAGCCAGCGGGGCGACTGGTCACGCGTGGCGACCTATCTGACCACGGCATCCGCCAGCACATCCGATCCCTTGGCACGGGTACAGTTTGCGTTTGACGCCGCGGAGATCTGTCGCAGCTATCTCGGTGACATGGACGCGGCCGCCGAACAGTACAGCCGGGTGCTCGAACTTTCCCCCGGCCATCCTCAAGCCACTGCCGCGCTGGCTGAGATCGCGTGGGGCCGCAAGGACTGGACGGTCGCTTTGCCGCTGCTCGAGGCATTGGCCGAGGCGGCGGAACAGGCCCTTGAACCCAGGGCACGGCTTTGGCAACGGGCTGGTTGGTCAGCGCAGATGACCGGCGACGTGGAGCGGGCGCGGGTCAACTACCGGCGCGCGCACGCGGCCGAGCCAGAGTATCTGCCCACGCTGCTCTGTTGGTCGCAGCTCGCCGAGGCCCAGGGATGGTGGCAGGACGTGCGCACGACCGTGCCCCTGGTGCTCGCCCAGGCTGAGGCCAAGCTGACGGCGGTCGATCGCGCCGAGCACCTGATGGCCCTGGGCCAAGCCCACATGGAGCTGGGAGACGCGAGTGCAGCCGCAGGGGCGTTCATGAAGGCACTCGAGCTGGCGCCCGACTTGCCCGACCTGCGCGAGGCGCTGGCCGAGGCCAGCGCCATGACAGAAGGGCGGGGACCTTCCGATGCGTCCGCCCTCATGGAGCAGAATCGCGCGCTGCTGGCAGGGGCTGCGTCAGCCGATGAACGCTTCGAGATTCTGGGCCGCATCGGCCGCTTGCAACGAGAGGAACTGAACGACCAGCGGGCTGCCCAGGTGACCTTTGAGCAAGCGCTTGCGCTGCGTCCCCACGATCCCGAGACCCTGCACGAACTGATGGAGATCTACACGCTGCTGGAGCAGTGGCGGCGCGCGGTGAATGTGCTGGAGCAGCTCGTGGAGACCGAGTCGGGCAAGGACAAGGCTCGCTACCTGGTTGCCATCGCCAATATCTTGAACTACGAGCTGCAATCCCCGGTCGAGGCCGTCGAGCTCTATGACCAAGCGCTCGACGAGGACCCGGACGACCGCCGCAGCTTCGAGCGCATCGAGCGCATCCTCAGCAGCCGGCAAGACTGGCGCGAGCTGGCGCGTGCCTACCGGCACATGATCAAGCGGCTGGGCGCTTCTCCGCCTGCCGACAAGCGAGCGTACCTGCTTGCCCTGTGGCGCGGTTTGGCCGAGATCTCCCGGGTTCGCCAGGCGGACTTGGCGGCGGCGGCGGCAGCTCTCGAGGTGTGTGTGTCGCTGGCTCCGGAGGACAACAAACAGCGCGAGGCGCTGGTCGAGGTGTACGAAGCGCAGGGAGCTGGAGGGTTTGCCGGAGCAGTCAAGCTGCGGGAACAGCTGTTGGCCGCAGCCAGCGACGCGGAGGGAGCCGCCCAGCAGATCCGGGCCTTGGCCGGACTGTACGGCGAGCACCAGCGCTACGACGGAGCTTTCTGTGCCTGTGCCGCGCTTTGCGCACTGATGAAGGCCAATGCCCAGGAGAAGGCATTCTACGCGCAACACGCCTTGCCGGGTGTGCCCCTGGCCAAAGCCCAGGTGAGCGAGGGTTTGTGGCAGGGCTGGGTGTGCACTCCGCGCCAGGACCGACGCATCTCCCAGGTGCTGGCGGCGGTGAGCGGGGGCGTGACGATTTCGCGGGCCAAGGATGCGCAAGCCTGGGGGCTCGACATCAGCCATCGGGTCGATCTGACCAGGGACAGCTCGTCGGTGTCGCAGATTTTGGCCTACGTCAGCCGACTCATCGGCGTGTCCCTTCCCGCCGTCTACGTTCCACCGACCGCGCCGGACGAGATCGACCTGGTGATCCTACTGGAGGGTAAGCAGGTGCTTCCGGCCTTTGTGCTTGGCGGAGGACTGGTAACCGGCCGGACCGATCGTGAGTTGGCCTTCCGGCTGGCCAAGAAACTGGTCGGACTGCGCGCCGATCATTTTCTGTTGTGGCCGCAGGTGGTACCGACGCAAATCGAGCTGCGGGTCATTCTGGCTGCGGCGATCAAGTTGCTGCGGCCCGAGTTCGACTTGCCCGACACGGATCCGGTTGCCGTACGCAAGTACGTTTCGTTCCTGCACAAGGTGTTGCCGCAAGCGCAGTTGATATCAATGAACGCGGCGGTGGAACAGTTGGTGGCCGATCCCGCTTCCATCGATCTGGGCGCATGGGCCGCTGCCGCCGAGGAGAACGCAAACCGGGCTGGTCTGCTCGCGTGCGGTGACGTGGTGGCGGTGGCGCGTGAGCTGGTGAAAGAGGCGCGCGCGCGTCGGGGACGCCCTGAGGAGGCCATTCTGGGTCTTGCGCGCTGGAGCGTGACGACCCAGCACCTCGAATTGCGCGAGCAACTCGGCCTGGCCTTGGTCGTGGATGCGCGCGCTGCGGAAACGGCCTCGATTTCTTTGCGCACGGGCCGGCGGACGTAGGGGCGACCTGCGGTCGCCCATCATCCCCAACTAAATGGACGTTGGCTGCGGGGACAGCTAACGTCGTGGCCAGTGTCCAGCGCACTTCGTTCCTCGGCCAAGGTCAGCGTCGCCATTCTCGCGTCGCGGGTGCTGGGCGTGGTGCGCGACTCCATCTTCGCACGAGCGTTCGGGGTCAGCGGGTTGACCGACGCCTATGTGGCGGCCTTCCGCATTCCCAACCTGCTGCGCGATCTGTTCGCCGAGGGCGCGCTGTCGAGCGCGTTTGTCCCGACCTTCTCCGATGCGCTCAACAAGGGCGGCCGCGAGCGCGCCTTCAGGCTTGGCAATCTGGTTCTGGGAGGCGTGCTGGCCGTCACCGGCGGTCTTACCCTGGCCGGAATGGTCTTCTCTGACCAACTGGTTTCGTTGATCTCGCGCGGTTTCGGCGGCAATGCGGCCCAGGTCGCCCTGGGCGGTCTCTTCGCGCAGATCATGATGCCCATCTTGGCCTTGGTCAGCGTCAGCGCGGTGTGGATGGGCATGCTGAACGCCCAGCACCACTACCTGGCCCCCGCCTATGCGCCGGCCATGTTCAATGTGACCAGCATCGTGTGCGGCGTGGCGCTTCTCATTGCGCACCCGTCGGACCGCAGCGGCCTCGTCGTGTGGAGCGCGGGGACAGCCGCCTCGGGCCTGGTGCAGGCGGTGGTGCAGCTGCCCAGCCTGTGGCGCTTGGGCTATCGCGTGCGGCCGACGCTGGCCGGGCTGTGGCGCGATTCCGACGTGATCCGCATCGTGCGTCTGATGGGGCCAGCCACGGTCGGGCTGGCGGCGGTACAGATCAACATTTTCGTCAACACGCAATTCGCCGCAGCCCTGGGCTCAGGGCCGCTCACCTACCTACAGAACGCGTTTCGCTTGTTCTACTTGCCCGTGGGGCTTTTCGGCGTGGCCCTGGCCACCGTGACCACGGCGCGCGCATCACAGGAAGCGGCCCGCGGCGATCGCGAAGCCCTGGAGGCGCGCGTGGCAGAGGGCGCACGCGGCGTATGGCTGCTAGCCCTGCCCAGTGCGGTGGGACTCATCGTTCTGGCTAGGCCGGTGGTCGAGTTGCTCTTCCAGGGTGGCAAGTTCGTGGCGGCCAACACTACGGCCACAGTGCCCATCGTGCAGGCGTACATGCTGGGGGTGTTGCCCTACAGCTTGGTCAAGGTCTTGTCGCCGGCCTTCTTCACGGTGGACCGGCCGCGCATTCCCATGTTGGCTTCAATGACTTCAGTGGCGGCCAATCTCCTGTTCAACGGACTGACCTATCGTCGCCTGGGAGCGACCGGACTGGCGCTGGGCACGACGGTCGGGGCGGTGGTCAATCTGGCGGTGTTGCGGCTTTGGTTCGGCCATGTGGTCGGCCGCGCCTCGCGACCGGGCCGTGTCTATGAAGTGGTCCGGCTGATTATCTGCAACCTCGTGCTCGCGGCGGTGGCGGCAGGGGCTTGGTGGGCGAGCGCTTGGCTGCTCACCCGCGCTGGCATCACGTGGCCCTGGGGCACGCGCCGGCTAGCCCACGCGATCCTGCTGTTTGCCACCATCGGCGCAGGGTTTGCCAGCTACGGTCTGGGTCTGAAGCTGCTGCGTCTACCTGGCGCCGAGGAGATTTGGGACTTGCCCAAAAGGATCTGGGCGCGGGTGAGAGGCACGCGCTAGCGAGTACCGCCACGAATTTTCGCAAGGCGGTACTACGTCGTCCCGTCTTTGTTCGCACCCGGGTCGTCCGCGGCGTTCATGGCTGCGGTCGTGCGTCGGTTGGAAATCAGACGGGGCAAATCGGCCAGGGCTTGCTCCAGAGTGGCGGGCTCGTCGGGGGTACGCTGCAGGAGAGACTCAATCTCGTCGGTACCACCCAACAGCATGCGGGCGCGATCCGCGGCCCGTCGCACCGATGTGTCGTCTGCCCATTCGTCTGGGCCGTCGGGGCTGGGTGATTTCGCCGAGCCTCGAGCCGCGAGTGACGCTCCGCTTGGCTGCCGGGGCAGGACGATGGGCACGCCGCTGACGGGTGTCAGCCTTACGGCGTTCTTCCTCTCCAGCAGGCGATCCAGCAGCGGTCGGCACTCGGGGTCGAGAAAAGTGAATTGCACGCCCATCCCGTGGGCTCGGTGCGGCTCGGCTGGGTTGAACTCGCGCACCCAAGTCACGCGGCCCGAACCCCACAAGACGGGAGATCCCTGCGCCAGGGCGATCTCGAAGCGGATCACCTCGCCCACGGGCCGCGGTTTGCGGCTGGCCAAGAAAACACCGCCCCGGGTCACGTTGGGCGCAAAGCGCGCCACGAACGCGTCCAAGTCGGGGTAGCGCAAGTTGAGTCGCACCAAAGCGGGAGCGTTCGTTGCCACGGTAAATCGAGTATCGGTCTCCGGGCTCAAGGGGTCAACCGCATCATGTCGAGCAACGCGAACCGTTTCTGCGCGTTTTCGGTGGTGGCCTCAGCCGCGCGGGACAAGGGGATGCCACGCACCGAGGCTAGCGCCTCCAAGGTCTTCACCACGAAGCACGGCTCGTTGCGCTTTCCGCGAAAGGGCATCGGCGCCAGATAGGGCGCGTCGGTTTCCACTAGGATCGAGCGCAAAGGCGTGTAGGCAGCCACGCGGCGAATCTCGTCTGCGTTCTTGAAGGTCAGGATTCCCGAGAAAGAAAGGTCCAGACCCAGATCAAGATAGCCGCGCGCATGGTCCAGGTTGCCCGAAAAGCAATGCACCACGCCGCCCACCTCGCTAGCCGCCTCCGCGCGCAGAATGGTGAGCGCATCCTCGTGGGCATCGCGCACGTGGCAGACAAAAGGCCTCCGCGCCGACCGGCTGAGCGCCAGGAATCGCCTGAAGACCTCGGCCTGCTTGTCACGCGGCGAATGGTCGTAGAAGTAGTCGAGTCCCGTCTCGCCCACCGCTACCACGCGGGGGCTTTGGGCCAGCTTGTTCAGCACGGGCCACCAGTCGTCCTCGATCTTGGCCGCATCGTGGGGGTGCACGCCAATCGCCGCGAACACATCGGGTTCCCGAGCGGCCAAGTCTGCGGCCCGCTGCGCGGTGGCCAGGTCTGCACCTGAACCGACGCAGATCATTGCGACCAGGCCAGCCTGGCGAGCCCGCTCCAGCACCGCAGGCAGATCCTTGGCGAAGTCGTCGAAATCTAGGTGGCAGTGTGAGTCGATGACAGGGACCATGGCCGGCGCTACTGGCCGAGGACGCCCAGAGTCTCCAACAACTTGGCCAGCCCGGCGTCGGGAGCAGGGCCGCAGTCAACTTGGAGGACGCGGCAGCCGTGCGCTTGCAACGCTTCTAGGTCGCCCAACCTTTGGGCGTCGCGTAACACACCGAAGGTGAACGGCTCGTCGGGAATGGGCAAGTCGGCTGTGACCGAGGCGCGAAGTTGCAGGAAGATGCCGGTATTGGGGCCGCCCTTGTGGAGTTGTCCGGTGACGTGGAAACAGCGTGGCCCGTAGCCCACGGTGGTCGCGAGGCGAAGCCGATCTCGGCAAAGCGTACGGATGGCGCCCAGCAAGCCATCGCGCTCGGGCGTGGGCTGGAAGAAGGCGTCAATGGCGAGATAGTCACCGGGATTGGCCGCGGCCACGTGCTTCACGATAGCGCTGTCGGCTGCATCCACCGAGCCGAGCGCGCCGGGAAGCGTGCCCGTCTGCCGATAGCCGTCGAGCAAGCGGCGGCTGGCTTGCCTGGCCTCGACGGTTTCGGGTTCGTCAAAGGGATTGACCTCGAGCAGGCTGGCCGCCACCATGGTGGCAAACTCCCAGCGAAAGAATTCGGCGCCGACATCGTACTTGTCGCCCAGCTCGATTTCGTAGACTGGATGTCCGGCGGTGATGATGGCTTCCAGTTGTTCGACCGCCGCGGCTGGAGATCCGCCACGCAGTTTCACCACGACAAACAGCCGGTCCGCACGGTAACCCGACGGCGCGCACGGCGGCTCACTGTCCACAGGCACGATGCCGCGTCCCTGCTTGCCGGTTGCGCCGGCGACGAGCTGCTCGATCCATGCGCCCAGCGGCGCCAGCTCGGGTGAGAAAAACAAGGTCAGCTTGTCGCGGCCAACGGCCGCCAGCGCGCTCATGAGAGTCCCCAAGGTCACACCGGGGTTCAGCGTCGGCATCGGTTCCCGGCAGGCGGCGGCCATGGCCTTGGCGCGCGCCAGGAGGCGGCCGAGGTCTATGCCCATGAGCGCCGCCGGGACTAGACCAAAGGGACCCAGCGCGGAGAAACGGCTGGTGATGGCGGGCGCGTTGTTGAACACGCGACGGTAGTGGTTGGCCGAGGCTCGTTGATCAAGCTCGGTGCCAGCGTCGGTGATGGCCGCGAAGTGTTGGCCAGCCCGGCTGGCGTCGCCGTTCGAACGGTGCAACACTTTGGCCCAGAAGTAGCGCTCCAGCGCGCACACCTCTGGGGTGGCGCCGGACTTGGAAGCGACCACGAACAAGGTGCGCTCGGGGTCGATCGATGTCTCAACCGCCGCCACCGCTGCCGGGTCAGTGCAGTCGAGAACAAACACGTTGAGCCAGCCCGCGGCCGGTCCAAAGATCCGCGCCAACACCTCGGCCGGCAGCGCGCTACCGCCCGTGCCCACCAGCACGGCACGGCGGAATCCAGCCTTGCGCACCTGGTCCGCAAAGGCCGTGATGCCGGCCAGCTCGCGTTCCATCTCGCTGGGGGCGTCGAGCCAGCCCAGGTTGTGGCTGATGCCTTCGCCCGCGCGGCAGGTGGGTGCGAAAGCAGCGGCGTCTTTGCCCCAGAGGCTGGCCGGGATGCTCTTGGCGGCAAGATGAAGGTACTCGCTCTCGACGAGAAAATTGAGGGCGGCAGCGGTTTCCATGGCCGAGATCTTGGCGATGCGGCGACCGTGGCGGCCGCCGGCAAAGCCGGTGGACAGCCAGGTATCGACGATCTCGCAGGCATCGCTTTCGGCCAAGAGGCGGCCGCCGAGGCAGAGAACATTGGTGTTGTTGTCGAAGCGCGAGAGGCGCGCGGCTTCGACGCTGGTGGGAGCAAAGGCGCGGATGCCACGCACCTTTCCTGCCGCAATGGCCGTGCCGTGCCCCGTGGCACACACCAGCACCCCGACCGAGCCGACATCGCTGCGGACGGCGTTGGCCACCAGGGCGGCGAATTCGGGGTAGTCGCACGCAGCCTCCGAGTTGGTGCCGAAATCCACCACCTCGTGGCCCTGGCTGCGCATCCGATCGACCAGCTTGTTGCGCAGGGCGAACCCCGCATGATCACATCCTGTGTAGATCTTCACGGTGCTTTCTTCTATTTCTAGTCCAAGGTCGAGCATGAAGATCGCAACGTGGAACGTCAACTCCATTCGCGCTCGCATGGAACGGTTGCGCGCGTGGCTGGCCGCGCAGGCGCCTGACGTGCTTTGCCTGCAGGAGACTAAGGTCGAGGACAATGCCTTCCCTGCGTCGGAACTCGAGTCGCTGGGCTATCACGTGGCCACGTATGGCCAGAAGACCTACAACGGCGTGGCCGTGCTAGCGCGCCAGCCCCTCGACGACATTGTGCGCGGCTTTGGTGATGGGGTCGAGGATGCTCAGGCCCGCTTTCTCGTGGCTCGCGTGAGCGCGGTTCGTGTGGGCAGTCTCTACGTGCCCAACGGACAGGCCGTGGGGACCGACAAGTTCGCCTACAAGCTGGCGTGGCTAGCGCGCTGGCGCGGCTGGTTGGCTGCCCACGCCGAGGCCAGCCAGCCGCTGGTTCTTTGCGGCGATATCAACATCGCGCCCGAGGATCGGGATGTTTACGATCCCCAAGCCTGGCGCGACCAGGTGATGTGTCACCCCGACGAACGGGCTGCCTTGGCCGAGGTCCGTCGCTGGGGCCTGGTCGACGTGTTCCGTCAGCTTCATCCTGAGCCAGGCCAGTACACCTGGTGGGACTACCGCCAGCTCAGCTTCCCCAAGAACCGCGGCCTGCGCATCGACCACATCCTGTGCACCGAGACGATGGCCGCGCGTTGCCGGTCGGTAGTCATCGATCGCGAAGCCCGCAAGGGCGAGACCCCGTCGGATCATGCGCCGGTGGTGGCGGAGTTTGCTGAAATGTGATCACAGCCAGTGCCGCAACCCATAGGCCAGCCGTTCCAGCATGCGCTCAAGCAACGGGCGCCGGCTGAACTGCTCCCAGCGGATCTCAGTCCCGGCAGCCATGTCCTCTAGCAACGTGGCGGCCAGGGCTTCATTGCATTTGCGATCGAGCGCATTGACGACCAGTTCCAGGTTGTAGACCAAGGACCGGTGGTCGAAGTTGTAGCTGCCGACGGACACGAACTCGCGGTCCACCAAAAGGGCTTTGCTGTGAGCCGCTGGGTTATGTTGGAAGAGCCGGATGCCGGCCTTGAGCAGACGGGCAAAGCTCGCACGCGAAGCCAGATCGGCCAGCAAGCTGTCGCTGGAGACCGGCACGAGCACGCGCACATCCACGCCGCGGGCCACGGCGCGCGCCAACCCGTTGACAAAGCCAATGTCGGGCATGAAGTAGGGGCTGACCAGATAGGCGCGTTCGCGGCTGGCTCGGATGGCGTGTAGAGCGGCGCGCCGAATGGAGAAGCGGTCGACCAGCTCGCGGTTGGCGACTACGGCCAGGGCGACGTTTCCAGCCGGGGCAGGGCAGTGCACACGCCTGCGTTTGAAACGGAAGGGTCGCTTGGCCCGCCAGTTCCATGTGCGCAGGAACGTCTGCTCGATGGCTTGCACCGCTGGGCCTTTGACCTCGACGGCAACGTCGTGCCAGCCACCTCCATCGTCGCTGGCGGCCAGCCACGCATCAGCCACGTTGATGCCGCCAGCGAACGCCAACTGGCCGTCGCAGACCAGGGTCTTGCGGTGGTTACGCCGGATGAGGGTCCAGAAGCGCGGGCGCCAAAGGCGGTGAGGGTGGTAGGCCATGGTGTAGACGCCCGCCCGTCGCATGTTGGCGAAGAACTCGGGCGAGTCATGACGGCACCCGATGAAGTCGTAAAGCAAGCGCACCGAGACTCCGCGTCGGGCCGCGCAGCACAAGGCGTCCGCGAAGCGCCGGCCGATCCGGTCGTCGTCGAAGATGTACATCTCCATCGATATCCGCGTGGAGGCTGCGTCGATGGCGTCCAGCCAGGCGGGAAACGCCTCAGCCCCGTTGCGCAGAAGGCGCACGGCATTTCCGGTCGTGAGATCATCCAGATCTTCGATGTAGGCCAAGGCTCCCTCGGAATCGGCCGGAGGCGATACCAGCGGAGAATGGATGAGAGGAGGCGGTGTCACGGTAGCGACGAAACAGTCTAACTGAACTCCAACCAATTTCATGATTTGACCCCAGCGGGACTAGCGAGTAACTTCTGTCCCGCCACGATGGGTCGAGAAGAACACATAGAATTCCAAGGCCGCGTGATCGAAGTCTTGCCAGCGGGCAATTTCAAGATCGAGCTGGAGAATGGCCACCAGGTCCTCGCTCATCTTGGCGGCAAGCTGCGCAAGCACCGCATCCGCATCGTGCTCGGCGACAAGGTCACGGTCGCGTTGACCCCATACGATCCGACCCGCGGCATCGTCGTGTACCGAGGCTAGCCACAATTCCGCGCTAGCCGCCGGAGGTCGTGGCCGTGGTCGTGGCCGGTTCCGGCTCCGGCACCGGTTTCCGGTCTCACCAGGGCAGGGCGGGCGCGCCGCTTTCGGCGTTGTAAGATAGGGGCTATGACACTGGCGTCTCTTTCGTTCGCTGTCGCAATCGTCTTGACATCAGCCCAGTCGGTGCCCGCGCCGACTGACATGGGCGCTTCGGTCGCCCCCCTGGTGGAGCGCGTGAAGGCCTCGGTGGTGACCATCCAGAGCATGAAGGTCATCCCCCGGGTTACGCATGAAGATCCCTTCTCGCAGTACTTCCGCGAACGCTTCGGCATGGGCGATGCCCCCAGCCGGCGCGAGACGCAAATGGGTTTGGGCTCTGGCTTCATCGTCAACAAGGCCGGCATCATCCTGACCAACAATCATGTGGTCGCGGGGGCCGACGAAGTGTGGGTGCAGCTTGGCGACCAGCGGCGTTTCGAGGCGCGGGTGGTCGGCAGTGACCCGGCCACGGACGTGGCGGTGGTCAAGCTCAACCGGCCCCCCGGCGACATGCGGCCCGCCGTGCTGGGCAACTCAGAGCAGGTGCGAGTGGGCGACTACGTCCTGGCCATCGGCAACCCGCTGGGCCTGGGCCAGACCGTGACCATGGGCATCGTGTCGGCCAAGAACCGCATGCTGGGTGGCCAGATCACGCAGTATGAAGACTTCATCCAGACCGACGCGGCCATCAACCAGGGAAATTCGGGCGGGCCGCTTTTCAACTTCCGCGGCGAGGTCATTGCTATCAACTCCGCCATCCTGAATCCCGCCATGGCCATGAACATTGGCTTTGCCATTCCCATCAATCTGGCGCGGCAGATCGCGGACCAGATTCAACGTGGCGGCAGCGTGGCGCGCGGGTACCTCGGGGTCGGGACCGAGAACCTCACGCCCGAGAAGGCGAAGCGCATGGGAATCGCATTCGAGCCGGGCGCCCTGGTCAACGTCGTGCAACCGGGATCGCCGGCCGAGGCGGCCGGTCTACGTCCCAACGACGTGGTCGTCGAGGTCGCAGGCCGTCGGGCCGAGAACAGCGCGGGCCTGCAGCGCATCGTGCAGTCCCGGGCACCGGGCGAGACCGTGGCTGTGGGTTACCTGCGTGGCGGCCGGCGCGCGACCGCGCAAGTGCGTTTGACGGAGAACGCCGACCTACGCGGCACCCAGGTGATGGGCATGGAGGTTATCCCCTTGAGTCCATCCGAGGTGCAGGAGTTGGGGACCAGTGGGCTGAAGGTCGTGTCGGTCGACCGGCGCAGCCCGGCCAGCGGCAGCCTGCAGCCGGGCGACGTCATCACCCACGTGGTGCTGGGCACGCAGGGCAAGCCCGCCACGGCAGCACTGCTCAAGCAACTGGAACAGAAGCTCAGCCGAGGTGGCGGAGGCAGACTGGTCATCGTGCGTGATGGCTATCAGCTGGTCCTCACGTTGGGGTAGCCCGTACCGGTTCCGGAGCCGGAACCGGTCGCCGGATCCGGATCCCCCTGCGGGGACTTCGGGACCCGCCACCCACCCTGCCCACCCCGCGCGCTTCGCGCGCGCCCTCGCCGGTCCTCGGCCGTCGGCCACCGGCACCAGCCACCGGCCCCGAGGCGTAGCAAGGCTGGCCGAGGGGCCTGGTTTGAGCTAGACCACCAGCAGGACATGTCCAATCCAGTTTCGGCCTCGCTCAAGGCCCACGCGCCGGTTTTGCCGCCCACGCTCAAGCCGCCCGCGGATCCTGCGACCCTGGCCCACCGGCAGCTGCGCGACGGTCCTTTCTGGCAGCGCTTGCAGGCCTACGCCAAGGTGCCGGAATCAGATTTCCTCGACCACCGCTGGCAGGCGAAAAATTCCATCACCAACGTCCCGCGCCTGCTGGCCGCGCTGCAAGGCCTGGTTGATGCCGATTTCGTGCTCGACGCGGAGGAGGGATTTCGTCACGCGCCCATGCCGGTGCGGGTTTCACCCTATCTGCTCTCGCTCATCGACTGGTCGCGGCCCTACGAGGATCCTCTGCGCATTCAATTCATCCCGCTGGCCTCGCGCCGCTTGCCTGACCATCCCAAGGTGGATCTCGACCCCCTGCACGAGCGGCAAGACATGCCCGTGCCCGGGCTGTCGCACCGCTATCCCGACAAGGTTCTCTTCCTGCCGCTCGACACCTGCCCGGTTTACTGTCGCTTCTGCACCCGCAGCTACGCTGTGGGCCTCGACACCGAGGAGGTCACCAAACTGCAGTTCGGCGTCGATGTCGAGCGCTGGCGTCTGGCCTTCGAGTACGTGGCTTCGCGGCCGGAAGTGGAAGACATCCTCATCTCGGGCGGGGATGTCTCGCAACTGCGCGATGAGCAGGTGACCTACATGGGCGAGGCCTTCTTGGCCATTCCGCATGTGCGGCGGATTCGCTGGGCCACCAAGATGCCGGCGGTCATGCCCCAGAAGATCCTCAGCGATAGCGCGTGGGTCGACGCCCTGACCGGCATTGCGGACAAGGGGCGCCGCCTCCACAAGGAAGTGGTGGTTCACACCCACTTCAATCATCCCGACGAGATCACGGCCATCACGCAGGCCGCGACCAACAAGCTTTTTGATCGCGGCATCACGGTTCGCAACCAGACCGTGCTTATCCGCGGGGTCAACGACACTCCTGCGGTCATGGGCGTGCTCATCAAGCGCCTGAGCTTCGTCAACGTGCACCCCTACTACATCTACGTGCACGACATGGTGAAGGGGGTCGAAGATCTGCGCACCACCGTGGAAAGCGGAGCGCAGCTGGAAAAGCAGCTGCGCGGGTTGACCGCTGGCTACAACACGCCCGCCACCGTGGTGGACACGCCGGGCGGCGGCAAGCGCGACGTGCACTCCTGGGAACACTACGACCGCGAAACCGGAATCTCGGTGTACCTCTCGCCGGTGGTGCATCCGGGGCAAACCTTCTGCTACTTTGATCCCATTCACTTGCTGCCGCCATCGGGTCAAGCCCGTTGGGCCGATCCGTCGCAGCACGACCGTATGATCGCGGACGCGTTGGAAGAGGCGCGCAGCCGGCGATGAGTTTCGACGACGAGCTGGAACGCGCCTGGGCCCTGCTGGAAGCGGGCGATGAATCCGGTGCCCGGCGCCTGGCGGAGAAGCTGCACGGCGGTGACCCGGGCCATCCCGATGTGCTTCTCATACAGGCCGCCTGCTGCCGTCAGACGGGCGCCATCGAAGAGGCGTTGCAGCTTCTCGAACAGGCGGCCCAGGCTGACCTCAACTGGGCCGCGCCCGAGATCTGGGCCGCCGAAATTTTGGCCGAGGACCCCGAGCGGCTGGGCGAGGCGTTGCAACACGCGGCTGCGGCCCTCGACCGCGCCGAGGAGGAAGACGAGTTTCTCGAAGCCTTGGCGCTCAAGGCGGGGCTCGAGATCGATGTGGGCAAGCCGACGGCGGCCCGCAAGACCCTGGCGGAGTTGCCGCCTCTGCAAGCAGGTGCGGCATTGCCATCCGCCCTCGCGCTGGATTTCGCCCATTTGTTTATCGAGGTTGGCGATGTGGACGAGGCCACACAGCGTCTTCAGGCGCTGGTGGATGCGGACGACCGCGATGCCGACGCCTGGCACGGTCTGGGCCTTTGCGCTGAGGCCAGAAATGACGAGGCCGGGAAGCGCGGGGCTTGGCTGCGCGTGCTGGCGCTGGATTCAGAGAAGCCGCTGGCCGGGCCTCTCTTGTCGGAAGCGCAGATGGCCGAGGTGGCTGAGGCCGCCCTGCGCGAGCTGCCGCAGCGGGTGCGCGAGCTGATCGCGCATGTGCCCATCTTGATTGTCGACCTTCCCGCGCGCGAGGAGGTCGACAGAGGCTTGGACCCGCGCCTGCTCGGCATGTTTGCGGGCTCACCCTACTCGGACGAATCCGCGATGGGGGGCCAGCCCCAGCTCACGCAGATTCTCTTGTTCCGCAAGAACCTGGAGCGCGCCGCGCACAGTGCCGAGGAGCTGGGCGAAGAAATCCGCATCACGCTTCTGCACGAGACCGGCCATTTCTTCGGCATGTCCGAAGAAGACTTGGCCAACGTCGGGCTAGACTAGGATCGCGGCTGCAGATAGAGCTGCGACTTCGGCTACCCAAGCACCCCTGGCTGAGAACACGGAGAGGAGAGGGGAGGGGAGGGGAGGGCACAGAGTGAGTTATGGCGGGCGCAGCACACGGCTGCGCCCGAGGCTGGCTGAACTAGTCGCGTGGGGAGCCCGCCGGCTTTGCCGGCGGCGCACCATCGCGGGAGGGTTTGGGAACCCTCCCAGGGTTCCCATGTCAGAGGGTAAACAGATCAGGCCGGGCGGCGGCCTTGTCGATGGCGTCCCCCAACTCCTTCTTGGTGGAGGCGAGACGTTGCAGAATGAGCCGGATGTTGTTGTAGCGCTGCTTGTACTGCTCCATGCGGACCGAATCCGGCGACCCGCTCATGACGGCCTCGAAAAGCGGCGTCTTCTCGATGGGAACGAGCTTGTCGCCTTCGGGCTTGGGGCCAACCTTGCGGGGGGTCCAGTTGGCGCCGGTGTTGGAACGAATCATGAAACCCTCGATGTCTGCGGCGCCGCAGGTCTCCGCGCCGCCTTTGCACACCGGCTTGCCCACCTCGACCAAAGTGGAGATAGCCAGCTTGCCGCGCGAATCGAACACCACGCCGTAGTTCACTCCCTTGCTGGCGTCTTCGCCGCCTTTGGCAACCTGCTTGGCAGCAAAGGCTTCGAGGACGCTCTTGTCAGCCTTGGTCCGCTTGATGTGGCGCTCGACGTCGCCGAATAGGGCGATGGTGTCGTAGTAGTAGTTCATCAGGCGATCGATGGCCAGATCCTCGAGCAGGTAGTAGTTAACCTTGAAGATGCGCGAAGTATCAGGACGCGGGTCCAGCTTCACCTGCTCCAGATCCTCGATAAGCTTGTAGTCGAAGGCGAGCGGCTCTTGCTTGGTGGCCGCCAGCCGCTGCGAACTCATGTTCACCTTCGTCGTGATCTCGGTGATGGTCTTCTGCATCTCGTCCAACTCGGTCTTGACACGCTTGGCGCCGAAGTTGGCTTGGTTGAACATGCGGCGGCCCACAGCAGACGCACCAAATCCAAAGCCGACCGCGCCGGCCACAAGGACGCCGATTATGAAGATAACCAGCGCGGCCATGCTGGCCGTCCGCCGCACGCTGACGGCCGGCCTGCCGTCATCGACAGACTGCAGATCAAAGTGTTTGCCCTCGGGCGGTCGCATGGCAGCGAAGGGATCGTCAAACCTAGGCGCCGCAGCGGGAGCGCCCAGCGAAGGCGGCGGCGCAAAAGGCATCGGCGGTGGCGGCGGTGGCGCCAGCGGGTTGGGAATAGCGCTCGGGCCAGGGGCCAGCGGAGCGCCGGGCCGAGGTGGCGCGACAGCTGGGCCCTTGGTGAGGCCGAGGCGGGCTTTGAGGTCTGCAATATCCCTACCGGGACCGGGCTTCTTCAGTTGCTCCAAGACATATCTCCGTGCGTGGTTCTGGTGCTGCCTCCCGGGAATTTCCCGAGGATGGCTCAAGATATGAGCGAGGTTAGGCGGGACCTGTCAAGCATAGACTCACAGGGAGAGATCACGCCCGGCGAGGTCACTGGTTGGAAGGTTGTATTCCTAGCACCACTACCATCAAAGCCACAGAAATTGAAAGTGGGTAGCGTACTAGAGCGCCGAACGGTTTGCCTCCCGTCGTGAAATCGCGGATTTGCGTCGCGTCCCGTCGTTGCTCGTCGGTCAAATACGTCGAGTATTCTCCCTCCTCGCGCCTCGGGCCGCTCGCAACTGCGCAATTTCACTCGGTCCGGCAAACCGTTCGGTGCTCTGGAATCTTGGCCCGTCATGATGGGCCGGCCGGCCAGGTCAGTTTTCGACGTGCTCGCGCCAGATGTCAGTCGTGGCGGCCAGCGACAAAGCGGCCGATCTGCTCTGCCGAAGCCCGGGGCACGCGGGTGAAGCGAATCCCCACTGGCCCGCGTGAGCCCGATGCGAACACGGCCTCGCCCGAGGCGGTGACGATTTCCTCGCTGCCGGGAAGCTGAAATTGCAGGCCCATGAACCGCGTCGTCGCTGCGGGCTCACCGAGCGGCACGACACGGATTCCGGTGCGGCTGATGTTTGTCGCCCGACAGAGGTAGGGGTAGCCGTTCAAGAATCGATTGACGAGAAGGTCGACCTTTCGGCGACGTTCACCTCGGCGGTCGCGGTTGTCAGTACTCGACTGAGACTTGGACGAGCACGATTGGGTATGCATGATTCCTACATGTAGGTCAAAGTGCGTTTCTTGTCAATTTTTCGTGGCAAGACCGTCGATGACTGGCTCAACTTGCTGAAACTAACGATTGGCGAGACGCGCTATTCGGGATCAGCCCATCATCACAGTCGAGTCTGCTACCGCGCCCTCTGGCGTCTATTCGCAGTCCCTCATCTTGACTGCCCGCGTGCCAGGTGCTGATATTCCCCCCGGCGCTCGTCGCGTGTTTCGCTGTCCTGACGAAGCGCGCCTGATCACTTCACCCCAGCCAGCCCGAGGAGCCACATGTATCGCATCAGAATTGGACTGATCGCCGCGGCACTGATCCTGGTTGCAACGGTCTTCTTCTTCCTTTGGGTCACGTCGGACTTGAAGGCAGCGGCGACTCAGGATGCCGAGGCCAAAGTTTCGCGAGCCCAGTCGATCTATCAACAGATCAGCCGACTGGTGAGCCTCGATTTGGCCAATCTCGCTGCAGAGCTGGGACGCAAGCCCGCTGTGGTCGCGGTGTTCGACAACACCGAGGAGACCGCTTTGCGCCAGGCGGCCTTCGACGAGTGCGAGAAGCTCAATGCCGCACTGGAGAAACAACAGCGGAAGGCCGACATTCTGGCCATCCTGAATTCCACCGGGAAGATCATCGCTCGCAATCTGAACCCCAACGCCGACTACGGCGAAGATCTGCGGGCCAAATACCCAGCGGTCGCCCAGGGGCTCAAGGGAATTCCGGTCAAGGACATTTGGACGTGGCGCGACGGGGGCGTGCATGTGGTGGCGGTCGCCCCGATCACCCGGCCGGATGGCACGACAGTCGGGGCGATGCTGGTCGCCTGGGTGGTGAGCGCGAAGACCGCGCGGGAGAACCGCGATCTTCTGGGCACGGAAATCGGATACTTCCACGCGGACAAGGTGTACACCTCAAGCTTCGTGTCTGCCGCCGACCCCTCGAAGGAGGATGTGGCCAAGACGCAGGCCCTGAGCAACTTCCTGTTCTCCGGCGACAGGCTGGCCGCGGTGGCGCTCTCCAATTCCGCCGGCACACAGGTGGCCCACTGGTTCCTCGAAGGCCGCGACTATGCTGTGATGGCGGCCCCGATGCCGGGGAATTTTGCAGACAAGACCAGCGGCTTCGCCATCCTCGCCTCATTGAGCGACGGCATGAGCCGGGTGCAGGCCCAAGGGATGAAGGTTCTCTTCCTCGGCCTACTGGCCGTGCTGGTCGCGCTGATTGTGGCGGCCATGACCGCACGCCGGTTCATCGCGCCGCTCGACAAGATTGAACTGGGAGTCGCCGAGATCATCAACACCAACATCGAGTACACCTTCAAGCCCGTGGGCCCCGATTTCGAGGGACTGTCAAACAGCCTGAACGTCATGTTGGCCCGGTTGCTTGGACGGGAGGAGCCCAACGAAGAGGCGGTTGAAGAGGAAGAGGACGACGCCGCCACCAAGCGCTGGAAGGCCGACCTCATGAGCATCGGCAATACCGAGGGCACGGCTTCGCCGGCTGCGGTGGCGGCCTTGGCCGAGGAGAGCGAGGCGGCCTACTACCCGAGGCTCTTCAACGAATACATGAATGCGCTGAAGGCCATCGGCCAACCCACGGTCGGACTCAGCGTGCAGTCTTTCATGGCCAAACTCAGCCTGGCCGAGGCCGGACTGCGCGAGAAGTGGGAGTGCAAGAGCGTGCGCTTCCAGATCGTGACAGAGGGCGCGGAGATCTGGTTCAAGCCAGTCAAGATCGCATAGCTGTCAATCGCTGAATTAACCTGACGAGTTGATTCGTTCTGTCAGCTACCCGCCGCTGAGAACACAGAGGTGAGAGGGGTGGCCACAGAGCCGGAGGAAATGGGCGGTCATGGCAGTCGCTTCTGGTCTTGATGTCCTTTGCGCGGAAAGGCTCGATCTGTGCCGGGGACGGAGGGTGAGCGTGCTCTGCCATCCCGCCAGCGTGGACGCACAATTGGTCCACGTGGTCGATCGCCTGATGGCGGCGGGCGTGCGGCCGGTGCGCCTTTTCGGCCCCGAGCATGGGGTGCGGGGCGAGGCCCAGGACATGGTGAGCGTCGACGGCGAGCGCGATGGGCGCACCGGGATACCGGTCACCAGCCTCTATGGCCAATCGCTCGGATCGTTGCAGCCAACCCAGGAAGCGCTGGCCGACACCGACGTGTTGCTGGTCGATCTGCAGGACATCGGCACTCGTTACTACACCTTCATCTGGACCATGGCCCTCAGCATGCAGGCTGCGGCCCGGGCCGGCGTGGCCGTGGTGGTGCTCGATCGTCCCAATCCCCTCGGCGGCAGCGCGATTGAAGGCGGAGAAGTCAAACCGGGCTATGATTCTTTCGTGGGCTTGGCGTCGCTGCCGGTGCGCCACGGCCTGACCATCGCCGAGGTGGCGCGGATGGTGCGGGCTGGGATTCCGTGGGGCGGGCCGCGCTTCGCTTCACCTCTCGATGTGGACCTGACGGTGGTGCCCATGCGGGGCTGGCGCCGCCATGACTTCTACGAGGCGACCGGTCTGCCTTGGGTCATACCGTCTCCCAACATGCCCACCGTGGACACGGCGTTTGTCTACCCCGGCCTGTGCCTGGTTGAGGGCACCAATGTTTCCGAGGGGAGAGGCACGACCCGGCCTTTCGAGATCATCGGCGCGCCCTTCATCGACGGGTTTCGCCTGGCCGAGCGGCTGGCGGGCCACCGGCTTCGCGGCGTGCTCTTTCGTCCGCTCTGGTTCCGCCCCACCTTTCACAAGTTCGCCGGTCAGGTCTGTGGCGGGATCCAGGTTCACGTCACCGACCGCGCAGTTTTCGAGCCCTATCGCTGCGGCGTCGCCATCTTGCGCGAATTGCACGAGGTGGGCGGCGAGTCCTTTCGCTGGCGGTGCGAACCCTACGAATTCGTGTCCGACCGGCCGGCCATCGATCTTCTCACCGGCAGCGATGCCCTTCGCACCGGCATCGAAGGTGGCTTGTCGCTGGCCGAGCTGGAGGCGACTTGGTTGCCGGCCCAGCGTTGCTTCGCGGAGCGCCGCCGTTCCTTCTTGCTGTATTTGTAGGTCCGTCACTGCGCTCTTGGTTTCTTCTCGCCAGTGTCCCGTTGGGCGAGGATTTGAGGTAGGTTCACGCTATGCGGGTGGCAATCTTCGGCGGCAGCTTCAATCCGCCGCATGTCGGGCACCAGTTGGTCGCGCTCTACGTCCTGGAAACGGCTGCGGTGGACGAGCTGTGGTTCGTCCCCTGCTGGAAGCATCCCTTTGACAAGGCGCTGGAGGCGTTTGCCGATCGCCTGCGCATGTGCGAGCTGGCCGCCGCTGCTTTGGGCTCGCGCGTGCGCGTCAGCGACGTCGAGGCTCAGTTGGGCGGGGAGGAGAGCCCGACCTTGCTGACCATCAAGGGCCTGCAGGCGCGCCATCCGGAGCATGAATTTCTCCTGGTCATCGGCGCGGACCTGCAGCCGGAATTGCCGTCGTGGTACGGGGCGGACGAGTTGCGCCGCTCGGTGCAGATGGTGGTGGTGGGGCGCGGCGGTTTTGCGGGTGGGTCGGCTTTGGCCATGCCAGCGGTCAGCTCCACCGAGATTCGTGCGCGGCTGCACGCGGGTGAGTCGGTTGACTGTCTGATCCCGCGCAGCGTGCGCGACTACATCCGCGAGCGCGGGTTGTACGCGAAATAGCCTGGAGGAAGTTAGCCAGCTCTTACGCCAGACACGTGGTTTGCAGTCGGCCGCGGGCATCGCAATGCAGCCCCAGCCGGGTTCCCCGCCGCAAGCGGCCGGACACAATCTCAGTGGCCAGCGGACTTTCCACCATGCGTTCGAAAGCGCGGCGCAGGGGGCGCGCCCCCAGGCTGCGATCGGGCTCGGACTGGAGCACTTGGGCGACCACGCTGTCATCGATTGCGAACGAGATCCCGCGTTCGGTCTGCAGCCGACGGCTGGATGCCAGCGCAAGGCGCGCGACAATAGCCCCCAGCTCGGACTCAGCCAGCGGCGCGTAGCAGAGAACCTCGTCGATTCGATTCCACAGCTCGGGAGGCAGGCGCGAACGCGCCAGCGCCTGAATCGTCGACACGGCAGGCGACCGGCTCCGCCGATAGCACTCACTACCCAGGTTCGAGGTCATCACGATGGCGCTGGCCGAAAAATCCACGGTGCGACCGCGACCGTCGGTGAGACGGCCATCCTCGAGAACTTGCAAGAGAATGAGCAGCACCTCGCGGTGTGCCTTCTCAATCTCGTCGAACAGCACCACCGAGGCCGGCCGTCGCCGAATGGCTTCGGTGAGCTGTCCGCCGTTTTCGTGAGCCACGTACCCGGGAGGTGAACCGATGAGACGCGCCACCGCGTGGGGCTCGCTGTATTCGGACAGATCGATGCGCACCAGGGCCGACTCACCGTCGAAGAGCGCCTCGGCGATGGCGCGGGCGGTTTCCGTCTTGCCCACGCCGGTCGGGCCGAGCAAGAGAAACGACGCCAGCGGCCGGTGACCGCGAAATCCCGCGTAGCTCCGCCGCAGCGCCGCTGCGATTCGACCGCGGGCCTCGTCGTGCCCTACCACCCGATCGTGCAGGCGATCCTCGAGGTTGCGAAAACGATCGTCGTCATCACGCAGAAGTTGGCTGGCCGGAACCGCGGCCGCGTCGGCCACCACCTCGGCCACGCCGCATTCGTCGACCATGCTCTGGCCGAGACGGGCCGCGCGGGCCGCTGCGATTTCGGCGATGGCCAGGGCGCGACCGGGATGGGCTCGTTCGCTGGGATAGCGCGGCGCCATGCGCACCAGGGCAGCGCACACCTCGGGCGCAAACCCGACCCCGGTGGCTTCCGCCATGGCTTCCAGGCCGGCTTCCACGATTTCCAGTAGCAGCGCTGGAGAAAGAGGCGGCAGAACGACGGTCTCCAGGCTGGTCGCCAGGTCAGGTGCCGCCACTTCGATGCGCCGCACATCCGCCGGGGTCATGGTCATCACCCAGCGGCGGCCGGCATTCATCGTGCACATGAGCTGCAGAGGCCCATCGCTGCCTTCGGGTCCCAGCCATGCCGTCCCGTCGAGCACGATGGGGGACGACAGGGGCGCGCGGCGGTGAAGGGCCTGCAGAAGCACGCCGGGAGAGGCCATGGCTCCCAGATCGCCCACCGGCGCCAGTGGCTTCTCCGCTGACGCGGCGGAGAGCGCGGCCAGCAGAACGGTCCGCCCGGAGCCGGGCTCGCCGACGATCGCGATCACGCGTGGGGTCTTGGCCTGAAGAAGATCCAACACGCGGCCCACCTCGCGCTCTCGGTGCAGAACCGGCGTGCGGGGCGACTCCACGGGCAGAAGCTCCCAGGCAGACTCCTCGGCTGTCATGCGCGGGCTCTGTTCGAGCGGAGCCGGGTTGGACTCGGGGCTATTCTCTCGCAGGGGGGGAGTCGCGTCCCCTTGCGCTTCATTGTCGGCAATGAGTTCGTGTTCCCCAACAGCGGCCAGGCCCGGCGGTGCGCGATCGGTTCGTCGATCAGCCGAAGGTCCTGGGCCCGTGAGCGCGCGCAGGACCAGGGCTCTGACCTTGCCAGGATCGTGGCCGGTCCGTCGCAACGCCTCCGTGCCCGAGCCGGCTAGGCGCAGCACGGCCAGGAGAAGGTGGAGGGACGATGTCTGCTGGGCGCCGACTCTTTGGGCGATGCCCTGAGCTTCGCATTCGAGCGCCGCCAGATCGAGATTCGGCTCGCAATGCACTTTGGGCGCAACGGCTTCGATCTTGGCGGCCGCGATGCCCCGTTCCCCGAGCAAACGCGCGGCGGCGCCGCCGGCTCGCAGCAGGCCAAGCAGGACGTCAAGCGAAGCCGCTGTCCGGCCATCGGCGGCGGCCAAAGCTCGCGCCTCGACTAGGGCTCCTGTGTAGTCCGCGCTCACACAAACTCCTGCGGGCGCGTGCGTTGGCGCGGAAGCGGAGCAGGTCTCACCAGCCTGGAGCATCAAGAAACAACGCTACCAGGGTGAGCTGCGTCGTCAAAAAACCTCCAGCAGGCGAAAGGAAAAGCAGCTACAGTAGTGAGGCCAAGTAACCCACCCCACCGTACGAGGCCCGCGATGTCCAAGTTGTTCCGAGTTCCAGCGACCATTCTCTGCATTCTTCTTTTTGTGACCGGGGCCGAGGCGGCGAAGCCAGAAGACGTCTTCAAGGGACGAATCATCATCACAGCAAACAGGCTGCCCACGCGTTTTGGTTCGCAGGGCGCGTTTGTTTCCGCTGTGCGCAGCCAATCCATCGACAAGGTCTGGCCCAAGGAGGAAAAGGGCAACGATCACGCCGTGTGGAAGCTCGAATACATCGCGTTTTTCGCCCAGCCGCTCAACGACAACGAGATCACGGTCAAGTTCTGGGAGATCGCCCCTGGTCAACAGCGCTATGTGGCCGGTGACGAACAGTACATTCGCGAGAAGGGCAGCCGGATCTTTGCCTCGAGTATTGAAGTGGCCAAACCCGACTTTGAGACGAACAAGAAATATAGCATGACCATCGAGCGTGGCAGCCGCGTGTTGGCGCGGACCGAATTCTGGCTACGTGGCAAGGGCCCGAACTACAGCGGCAAGGTCGAGTTCACCGACGAGGAAGCTAGGCGGCGCTAGCGCGGGCGACAGCGGGCGCCGTGCCGCCGTCCGGCGCACATCATCGGTCTGGAAAGAACACCACATGAATCGTTGCATGACGAGGTTTCTGCTCGCGGGCGTTGGACTCTTCTCTTTCGGGTGCAATGGCGGTGACAACGCGGACGCGATCCGCCAGCTTGGCCAGGCCAACGACAAGGTTGTGGCATGCAAGGGTGAGCTCAGCGAGCTCAGGAGTCAGGTCGCCGGCCTCAAACGCCAGCTCGCCGAGGCTGCGGCGAATCCCAACCGTCTGCAGCTCAACGATCCCGAGATTCTCAACTTGATCGCGGACCTGCGAAAACAGAAGCAGGCGGCGGGAGATGAGGTCGCAATCGGCAGGGGCGATCTCAAGCCGCAAGACGCCAGCCGTGTGGTCAAGAGGGGCGCGCAGGCCATTCAGGTGTGCTACGAACGGGCGCTCAAGAGAAATTCCGCGCTTCAGTACCAGGCGGGGCTGGCGCTGGTCGTGGAATTGACGGTTAGGCCGACGGGCGCCGTGAAGGAAGTCAACGTCAAGCCGTCCATCGATGCCGACATGACGTCGTGTTTTCAGACCGCGGCCATGCGCTGGAAGTTCCCGACCTTCGGCGGCGAGCCGGTGGTGGTCGCGCAGAAGGTTACGCTGACTCCAAAGACTTAGTGGAGCGCGGCTGTGGTCGTGCCCGCACACGCCGACTTGGAATCACGGATGGCCTGACAGAGCTTCTGGTAGCGCGCTTCGACGGGATGGTCGAAGGTGCGCGGGCGTCGGCCGGGATCATTGACCGTGAGACGGGTCGTGGTGACCTCGGTGGTGTCGACGCCCAGGGTCCGCGCCAGGGCGTAGTACAGAACGCCAATGCGATGAGGATAGTGACGGGCTGGTCCGTGATCGATGTACATGGGGCCGTGGTTGTAGTGGGCCCAGTAGGCGTGGTTCTTGTGCGCACAAGCGACGAATTTTTGGCGAACCACGACCTGGCCTTTTCCGTCGAGCGTCCGCACGGTCACCTTGTTCACACCGCCGCCATCGCGGTAGTGGGCCAGCTCGCGCGTGCCGAGCGCGATGTTGGTCGCGGGATCCATGACTTTTCTCCAGGCCATGCCCCGCACGTGGCCGTTGCTGCAACGACCCTGCTTGTCGACGATGCAACGGATCCCCATGAGGCCACCGTCTCTCGCGTAGATGGCCCCAGCGCGCACCGTCGTGCGGAAGGTGGACGCGTTCATGTCACTCTCGTTGATCATCACGGCCAGGATGAGAGCCGGCGGAATCTGGTAGCGCTCGGCGGATTCCAGTACGGCGTGAGAGATCTTCTGACAGAACGCTGGTTTCCACGCGTGGGCGCGCCAGCGCACGCGATCCTTGACAGCGCAGATGGTGTTGGCCAGACAGTCCTCACTGGGCAGGCCGCGCTCGGTCTGTTCAGACGATGGGGCCGCAACAACGGGCGTGTGGCTTTCTGTGTGCGGGACCACGCGGGCCGGAAGGGCCGCAGGGAAAGCCATCGCGCCGGCGAAGACCGCAACGGCGCCGCGGGGTTGGTTTTGACCGATTCGAGATAACAAGGCGAATTCTCGCTACTTGCGATATCTGTGACGACCTAAGTGTTCCGGCCGAGTTCACGGGCCTGCCAGCAGCGAGCCCAGAACGGTCTTGTATGGTCGAAATTGAAATTCTTAGGGGGCGATCGGCCTCTAGTCAAGAAAGAAATCCTTGCGCGTGGAAAGAGCCAATGATCTCTCGTAACGTGAATGCAGCAGTTTGCCGAGGTCCATGAGCGAAATCGTCGACATTTTTGTCCCCCTCGAAGCACTGGACGATTCTTTGAAAGTCCAGGTGGCACGTGCCTTGGGCTGGGCGGAAACAGACATCGGCTCGTTTCGCGTCGTACGTCGCTCGCTTGATGCCCGCAAAGAACGACGGCTTGGCTATCGCGTGCGGGTCGAGATCGCGCGCGCCGGCGAGAGTCTGGGTTCCGTCTCGTCGGCGTCGTCGCGCCCGTCGTGGCCCGTCGCTGTGAAGATTCCGCGCGTGGTGATTGTGGGCTCCGGCCCTGCAGGGGCGTGGGCTGCTTTGCGCCTGGCCGAGGCTGGCGTGACTTCGATCATCCTCGAACGAGGCAAGCCCGTGCAGCCGCGACGAGCCGACCTGGCCAGCCTGCATCGCGGACAACTCAACCCGGAATCCAACTACTGTTTCGGAGAAGGTGGCGCGGGCACCTTTTCCGACGGAAAACTCTACACGCGTAGCAAGGACCGCATTGCCGTCGCTGATGTGCTGGCCGACCTGGTGGCCCTGGGAGCACCCGCCGACATCGAGGTCGACGCCCGGCCGCACATTGGTTCCAACCGCTTGCCCAAGCTGCTGGAGACGCTGCGCGCGCGTTTGCAAAGTCTGGGCGTGCGCTATCAATTTAACTGCGCGTTCATCGGTGTGCGCGAAGACCAAGGACAAATCCGCGCGGTGCTGACCAGCGCGGGGGAGATTCCTGCCGACCTGGTTGTGTTGGCGCCTGGGCACTCGGCCCGCGACGTGTATAGGTGGGCTGAGTCGGCCGGTCTGGCCTTGCAGCGAAAAGACATCGCCGTGGGTGTTCGTCTCGAGCACCCGCAATTGGTCATCGATCATTTGCAATACGGTCGCGCCGCCGGACATCCGCGTTTGCCGCCGGCGTTCTACGAGCTGCGCGCGTCCGGCGCAGGTCGTGGCGTGTACAGCTTCTGCATGTGTCCCGGCGGCTGGATTGTGCCGGCGGCCACCGAGCCGGGCGGGCTGGTGGTCAATGGCATGAGCCTGGCCAAGCGCAACTCGCCCTTTGCCAACGCCGCGCTGGTGGTGACTGTGACTGGCTCGGATTTTGGGCCCGATGCCAAGGGACCTCTCGCAGGAATCGACTGGCAACGCCGCATCGAAGAGGCGGCCTTCGTGCGCGGCGGGGGCGGCTTTCGTGCCCCTGCCCAGCGCGCAGTCGATTTTCTGGCTGGCCGTCCCGGCGACCGCCTGCCCCAGTCGAGCTACCGTCCCGGCGTGGTCCACGCCGAATTGGATGATGTGTTCCCCGAATTCATTACGCAGGCCTTGCGCGAAGGCTTGTCCACCATCGGTCGTCGTTGGCCAGGATTCATTCACGAACAGGCGCTGCTGGTCGCGGCTGAGACCCGCACCAGTGCTCCGGTTCGCATCCTGCGCGATCCGACGACTTTGGAATCCCCGGCGCTCGCGGGCCTGTATCCAGCGGGCGAGGGCGCTGG
This sequence comes from Myxococcales bacterium, assembly GCA_003142855.1. Classification (GTDB taxonomy): domain Bacteria; phylum Myxococcota_A; class Polyangia; order Fen-1088; family Fen-1088; genus Fen-1137. The sequence goes on along the minus strand of PLNW01000145.1, from coordinate 26,004 downwards.
CTACGCCGGGGGCATTGTCAGCTCGGCGCTTGATGGCGCGCGGGTCGCGGCCGCGATCATCCGTCGCGCTACGGGCTAGTGCTTTGCATGTAGTCCTCGATCACCTTGCGCACGCTGGCGTCCTTGGGAATGACCGAGATCTCGATGCGGCGGTTCTGTTGGTAGGCGGCTTCGACCTTGGCCGGGTTGATGGGACGGAACTTGGAATAGGCGCTGGCGGCGAAGTAGCTGCCGTAGGTATCGGCCAGGGTCTTGTTGGTCTGGAAAAGATAGTCGAGCACGGCGGTCGCGCGCTTCGCGGACAGATCCCAGTTGAAGGACGCGGAGCCTCGCTCGTCGGTGTGTCCCTGGATGACGATGGTGTCGATGTTCTCGCGCACGTCTGCATCGTCCAACAGGGTGCCCAGTGCCCTGGCCAGCGAATCCAGGAAGGGCTTGGCCTGCTTCTTGATGGCATAGGAGTTGTACTCGAACACCAGGCTCTCGTTGACTGCGATGTCACCGTTGTTGCCAATGGTGGCGAGCTGTCCGCTGCTTGGGCTGGTGCGACCGAGCTGCGCCTCGATCGCCCGCTTCAGCTTGTCCAGTACGGAAACACGCAGAACCGCGATGCTTTGCAGTTGGGTGCGCAGGTTGCCGAGCTGGCGATTGCTGTCGGCCACCACCGCTTGCTGGGCGCGCAGTCGGCTTTGCGAGGCTTCAAGCTCGGCCTTGCCCGCGCGGACTTCCGCCTGCACCGATCGGAGCTGTCGCTCCGAGGCCGCAATTCTTTGCCTGAAATCCTCGAGGCGCTTTTCGCTGATCAGATTTCGCACGTAGGCCAGCAGGACCAGCACGAACATGATGAGCGCCATGGTCGACATGACGTCAGTGAACGCGGGCCAAATCTCGCGCGTGCCATCACTATCCGATAAGAGGGGGCGCCGGTATCTCACGGACATTCCCTCCTAGAGCTTCCGACCGGGAATGGTCGGGCCATACTGAGATTTCAATGAATCGCTCAAATCGGCGAATGTGAGACTGAGGCGCTGGACGTTGTCCTTGAGGTGCACGTTGAATTCGTGGAAATCCCTGGTCGTGGTGGCAAAGGTCTGCAAAGCGGACTCGAAGCGCGCCACCGCGCCGTCGAGGCGGGCCACCGATGTGCTGAAACCAGCGAGGGTTGACTCGGTGGCGGTGCCTGCGCTGGTCCCGTGCGCGAGTATGCGGTCAAGGTAGGTCTCGATCTGTACCATCACGGTGGTCCGTCGGTCCGACACATTGGACAAGACGCCGAGCACAGTGAGGATGACGGCAGACAGGATGCCGACCAGGGAATTGGAGAAAGCCACCGCCATCCCCGACAGAGCATTGGTCAAGCCTTGGCTGACGCCGAGCGCGGCATCCCCGGCACCAGTCTCGGCCGAGACCAAATGAACGATTTTGCCGATCGACAGCGTGAGCCCGTAGAACGTGCCCAACAATCCCAGGATGATGACCAATCCGGTCGCTGACCGCACGAAGCGTTCCGCGAACAGCATAGGTTTGAGATCGGATTGAAAACGCTCGTCGATGATCGCCTGGGCGTTCATCGCGCCCGAGCGTTGGGCTGCCTCGGTTGCATCCCGCACGATGTGGTTCAGTACGGGACGCGAGAAGGTTGCCCCTGGATCGCGAGAGCGGCGCAAGTCTTTCTCCAGCGCCCCGTAGCGGCCACGAAGCCAGAGGTTCGCCACTATGCCGAGCAGGAGGGTGGCGAGCGTCGTCGCCAGGATTGCAAGACCGGTGGTGTTGATCAGGGACAGCCCCGCGAGCATTGTGCTAGTCATGGCTGGATACTAACCGAGGTCGATCGGATATTCTGCTGGGAACTGGTGCCCCCGATGCCGGCGAGTCGTTGGGCGCTAAGGGGCCAGGGGCAGATCAGGGTGGCGGAGGTTCCATTGGTTGATGACACTCAGAAGGTCAGCGCCGGAATGGATCGTCCTTCATCTCTGGCGTGGGCTCTGGTTGCTCTGCCTCCGATTCTGACGACGCGCCCACGGTTTCGAGTTCGGCCCCTGCGGGCAGGATGCTGCCGTCGAGATAGCGCAGGAACATGTCGAGGAACGACTGCTCGGTCTTGCTGAGCTTCTCGAACATGGCGCCGACTTGGAAGGCCTGCGAGATGGGCGTGCACCACACCACGCGAGCCCGCAACGGCAGCGGTTCGGAGGTGGAGGTGGGGCCGAGGAGCAGGATGAGATCAATCAGCAGCTCGTCGCGCTGGGCGAGCGCATTGGTGGTGATGAGACACATGCCGGAGCGGGAAAGGTCGCGCGTGCGTGCCGGCAGTTTGCGCCCGTCACCGGTCCGCACGTTGGCCTGAACATCGACGCTGAATCGTGGATGGCGGCGCAGTTCCTGCGTCATGGGTCTCCTTGCGCGGACGCGCGCCCGGCGGTGCATTGCGAGAAGGCACCACCTGACAAGGCGTCCAGTTCGGATTCGATCTCGCGCAGGCGCACGTCCCTCCGTATGGCAGCGGTTCGCTCCCCTGGACCTGGAGGCAGCCGCTCCAGCCCGAGGCGCCGTCGCTCGAAGTAGAGCCGGCTCACCGTGACCTCGATGTCGCGCCTGATTTCAGCCATGTGTATCGTTTGTGCCTGGGCTGCAAGCTCGTCACTGCTGAAGACCAACCTGGCCAGATCCCAAGTCACTCGTGCCTCGTATCGTACGTCATCTACGGTGTCGACCCCAAGAGGGGAAGTGATGGCAGTGGAGGTCGAAGGCAGGTCCAAAGACTCGCTGCGTCCAAAACGCCGGTCCACACGCAGGCGAAGCTCAGGCAGCCAGGCAGCGTAGCGAGCCCGATTCACGTACGACTGGGCTCTCTCCGGCTCCACCATGGCCAGCGCCACTGCCTTGGCGCGCGCCCCGACCAGGCAGTCCGTCTCGGAGTCGGCCGGAATGCTCAGATCAACAAGACGGGGCGCGGGTGGCGACGGTGCGTCCTCGTTGTCAGCCACCAGCACGGCACGCTTCCTTGGTGCATCGAGTGGGAAGCTGGCAAGGGCAACGGTCTGATATTCTCGCCGACCAGCAGCAACAAGCGCCCCGGCTCGTACTGTCAGACGAGGAAGCCACGCGGCCCACCAAGATGCCACGCGCGGTCCCACAAGGCGCGGGGCAGGTCGATCTCCCTCGCTGCCGGCCAAATCGCCGGTCACGGGCTGATCCGGAGAAGTACAGTAGAGCCCTCTGTCGGTGGCCAACCACAAGCAATGCTCCCCCATGGCAGCTTCGAGAGCATGCGCACCGCTGGGAATTGGCAGCGACGACCATGTGCGCCCCTTGTCCTGTGAGAGCAGCAGGTCCGGCCCTGCGGCCAGCCATGGACCTGCGCCGTCGGTGGGACAGGCCAGGCGCCGCGCAGCCAGGTGCGCCGATCGCATTTCGGGCACGCCTTCAGGGGACAGGACTGCCAGTCCCTCGCGCGACAGGAGCACCAGGGTCTCGCCGCAGAACTTCAGGTCGGTGACGGGTTCAGGCAGGGGCAGGCTCTGGTTCGGGACTCCGTCAAGGTTGTCACTCCATCGCAACTGGCTGCGGCTGGCCCATGCCATGCGCTGGCCGGAGAAGGAGAGCGCCACATGCTGGACCGATGCAACCGTGCCCAGGACGCGGCGGGCGCCATCCGCCGCGGACACGAGCCAGACCTGATTGCCGGAAGCCAGGAGAACTTGGCGGTCAGGCCCGGCCGCCAGCAACGAAGCGGCCAAGTCACGGCCAGCCACGTGCACGAGCTCGCCCTCGACCGGCAGATGCCACAGGCCGCGTCCCGTGGCAATCCACATCTCCTTTTCCGCTGCCGCGATGGCAGGCACGACACCGACGCGAGGCGAAGCTCCGAGGGAGCGTGCGCCGCGCAGGGTACGGCGTTCGGACAGTGTGCTCTCATCGTCGAGTTGATCCTCGACCCAGGCGCTGTCCTGCTCGCCCTCGTCGATGCCGAGAAAATCGAGGACGTCCTCCTCGTCGTGGGCGCTGATGCGTGTCTTGCGACGTGCAGGCGACGATTCGACGTCTTCCAGCCGCCCCAAAGGCGTGCCGTCTTCTCGCAACAGGATGACCGTTCTGTCGCGCACGGCAGCCACGCGATCGCCGGCGGCCGCCACGCGTTCGATTCGACCAGCGAGAGCCAGCGACCAGGCTTGTGCGCATGGGGCTCCGGCAAGACACGCCAGAGGTACGACGAGGAGGTAGGTGAATAGCCGATGGGGAAGATGCATAGGCCCGCCCAAAGCAACGGCCGTGCCGTGCGAAAGCGCCGCAACAGCACCGGCTCCTGAAGCCGGCCTGTCCGGTGCGCGCGCCGGCCGGACAAGGCGCGGACAGGGCGTCCGATTATCGGAATCGCAGTGAGACATCGAGGCGGCGAGTCATGGTGAGCGCGCATCCAGAGAACTGCCCGCTGTTGAGAACCCAGAGGGAAGAGGGGAGGGCACAGAGCCGTCTTGGGGGCACGGCCTCCGATTTTGAATCGCTGGGTTGCGCGCCTGTGACCAATCGTGATAGGCGCAGAGATGAAAGGATCACCATGGCAGCCAAGATCATCGATGGCAAGGCGCTGGCGGCTCGCATTCGCGGCGAGCTTGCGGTCGAGGCCCAAAAACTCCACGAGCGGGGCTTTCAGCCCGCGCTGGCGGTGATCCTGGTGGGCGAAGATCCAGGCTCGCAGATCTACGTGCGCAACAAGACCAAGGCACTGGCCGAGGCCGGGTATCGCTGTCTCGACCACCATTTGCCTGCCTCCACGTCGGAAGCCCAGCTGCTCGACCTGGTGCGGATGCTGTGTGCTGATCGCACGGTGGACGGCGTTCTCGTACAAGTGCCGCTGCCGGGCCACATCGACAGCAAGCGCATCCTGCTGTCCATCGATCCGGCCAAGGACGTGGACGGTTTTCACCCCGAGAACCTGGGCCGTCTGCTCATCGGCGAGCCGCGCTTCATTGCCTGCACGCCCTACGGGATCATGAAGTTGATCGAAGAGGCGGGTACGCCCGTGCGTGGAGCCAACGCGGTGGTGGTGGGCCGCTCGAACATCGTGGGCAAGCCAATTGCCGTGCTGCTGACCGCGGCTGATGCCACCGTGACCATTTGCCATTCCAAGACCAAGGACTTGCCTGGCGTGATTGGCACGGCTGACATCCTGGTGGCGGCCATCGGCAAGGCCGAGATGATCCGCGGTGCGTGGATCAAGCCTGGTGCCACCGTGATCGACGTGGGAATGAATCGCTTGCCCAATGGCAAGCTGGTGGGCGACGTGGAATTCGCCGCCGCGGTCGAGCGCGCCGGCGCTATTACGCCGGTCCCAGGCGGCGTGGGGCCCATGACCATCGCCATGCTGCTGGCCAACACGCTGGAATCGGCCCGCCGACGCGCGGCTGGGGGCAACTGATCCTATTTCAGCGGGGGCTCCCAGGTTGCGGTGACGAAACTCCAAGCCCGGCTTGCGTAGGGGCCGGTCATGGGCAGGGCGCGATATCCGGCAACCAGTCCGACTGCCAGAATGCAGGCCAGCGCGGTCTGTCGCCAAGAGCGCCCCGGTCCGCGCGACAGCAGCCAGACTGTCACGCCCAGAACCACTGTGTACATCGGCGCAATGGCCCACAGCCCGTGCAAGCCGACGAGTGTTCCCAACGAATGCACAGCGTATCCGTGGGTTAGCAGCGGGAAAGCCAGTTCGTAGATCGGGTTGCGCAATCCATCTGGCCAGTGGGGATAGGTGGTCGCGCCCACCACAAAGACTATGGTCGCGCTCACTACCAAGGCCTGCGCCAACACGCGCGCCGGTGAAAAGCGCTCGACCGCGCGAAACCCGGCCGCGGCCAACCAGGCCACGAAGGGCAGCGACGCTGTCAGGTAGCGCGGCCCGACTGACCAGCCCCCGCGTGACATGTACGGATCGAGGGAGCTGAGCAAGGCCACGTTCACGGCGATCACGGCCACACACACAATGGTTTCGGCGCCGCAACGTTCGCGCGCCTGGCGATCGCGCGCCACCGCCACCACACCGACTATCGCGAACAGCGCCCAGGGCACCAGGGTGAAGAGGCCATTGGAGGGCGTGAACAGGGTGCTCCAGAAGCAGGTCGCGCTCGGGCCGACCACGCCGAGAAATCCCTTGTGCAGCGTGCTCTCGACCGCGAAGGTGTAGCCGGACTTCCAAGGCGAGCCGAATGCCAGGGCGTGATACGCGAGAAGCAGCACGGCCGGAGGCAAGGCCCCGAGCAGGGCCGCGCCGGCAGCTCGAACCCGGTTTGGCACCCGCACCAGGAAATAGATCCCGATGACCAGCACGCTGAGAATGGACTGGTACTCCACCACCACCGATGCGCCCGCCAACAAGCCTGCCAGTACCGCGACCAGAAATGGGTGACTGGTCTCCTTGCGTGCCAGCGCCACGGCCGCCAGAAACGAGCCGCCCACGCACACCGCTGCCGGCTGGTGCGACATGAAGAGAATGGCGTAGACCAGCGCGGGCGAGCCCAGCGCGTACGCCACCAGCACCGTGCGACAGGCGCGCTCATCAGGGGCGAATCGTCTGGCCATCCCAAGAAAGAAAGGCAGAAACAACAGGGCCGGTACCGTGATGGTGATGGCCCGGAACAACCAGGTGCAGGTGCGCGGGGAGGGATGGCCGAACAAGCGCGCCACGGCGTAGACCGGCGCCGCCAGAAACGACAGACCGGGAGACTTGTTTGGGTAGAGATGGCGGTCGGGTGCTATCGACACGTCCAGACTGTGTATTCTTCCCCGGTCGGGGATCCGCGCGTCGATCCACAGATGCTGGTGGTCGACCATCTCCTCGGCCAAGAACACGCGCGGAACCTCGTTGGCATTCCACAGTTTCTCGAAATAGGGAAACGAGTAGAAGTAGATGAAAGCGAAAACCGCCAACCAGCGCAGCCGCCGTCGCTGCAGCGTCGCCGCTGGCTGGGCAGGGTCCGGGAGCGGACCATCAGAATGAGGCAAGGTCTGTGCTGCCGTGTTCATCGACGCGCTGGTGGTTGTTCTACCTCGAAGCTGGGCTGACCGGCTCCGCGATCGCGCGGTCTTTCTCCACACAAGCCTATGGACAGCAGTGAATCGCGCTCGGTGTCTGCTTGGCAAGTAGCGCCATGCGCCATGGGCGTGTTGTCATTTTCAGCTCGGGGGTCCAACATCCGATTCCTACGGCGATGAAGGACTCTTTGCGGTCCCGGTTGCTTCTCATCGTGGGTGGGTACGTGGCCCTCTCAGCGCTGTGGATCGCCTTCTCTGATCGTCTGGCTGCTCGTCTAAGTAGCGATCCCGAGGTCGTGCTTTCGCTGAACACGGGCAAGGGTTGGCTGTTCGTGGTCGTGACCGCCATTCTGCTTTACGGGGCGCTTCGCCGACGAGATCGGGCCATCGAGGAGCGACAAGCATCACTGAAGGCCGGCGCAGAGGAGGTGCAGGCCATGATGGCCCGGACCGAGCGTCTGGAATCGCTGGGGGTTCTGGCCGGCGGGATTGCCCACGACTTCAACAATCTTCTGGCGGGCGTGTTCGGCTATCTGGACCTGGCCCGAGAATCCTTGCGGGTTCGTGACCTCAAGGAGGTGGAGCAGAGCCTGAGTGATGCTTTGTCCGTGTTCGGCCGGGCTCGCGCCTTGACCCAGCAACTCCTCACCTTTGCCAAGGGGGGCGCACCCTTGCGCAAGACCCAGCCAGTGGACGAGTTGGTGCGCAAGGCGGTCGTTTTTGCCACCAGCGGCTCCAATTGCGAGGTGTCGTTCACCTCGTCACCGGAAACCTGGTTGTGCGACGTGGACGAACACCAGATCGGTCAGGCGATCGACAATCTCACCATCAATGCCAAGCAGGCCATGCCGTGGGGAGGGCATCTCGATGTGCGCATGGAGAACGTGCCCGGCGCGGAAATGCCCAGGCATTTGCCGGCGCAAGACCATGTTCACATTTCCGTACGCGACACTGGGAACGGCATTCCGCGCGAACATCTGCAGCGGATCTTCGATCCCTTTTTCACGACCAAACCCCAGGGCAGCGGCCTGGGCCTGGCCACTGTCCACTCCATCGTGCGCAAGCACGAGGGGCATGTCGAAGCAGAGTCCGAAGTGGGCGCGGGCTCGGTCTTTCACCTCTGGCTGCCTCGGGCACACGTTCAGAGCCAGATCATGAACTCGTCCGCCGCTGACGAACACCGGGGCCGAGGGCAGGTGCTGGTGCTAGACGACGAAGCCTTCATTCTGAATATCGCGGCCTCGATCCTGCGTCGTTCCGGCTACGACGTGTCGCTGGCCCGAAATGCCGAGCAGGCGGTGGCCATGGCTGAACTGGCGGCCGCCGCGGGAAAGCCTTTCCTCGCGGCGATCTTGGACATGACCATTCCCGGCGGACCGGGAGGCAAGGAGATCGTGCATCGTCTCAAGATGCTCGATCCCGGCATCAAGGTCTTGGCCTCCAGTGGCTACGCCAGCGACGACGTGATGGCCCGACCAAAGGACTTCGGCTTCGACGGCAGCGTGGCCAAGCCCTATTCGGCGCAGGATCTGCGTGCGGTCATGGCGGGACTGTTTCCCGACGACCAACCACAATCCGACGCGACTCCGCCTTCCACTTCATCCCCATCCCCGGAGCCGCAAGGGCAGTCTGGGTAGCGCCCGCGCCGGCACGCGATCAGCGGCCGTGCCCAAGCGCCCATTGCGCGGCCTCGCTGACCAGGGGGCTGGTGTCGCGGCTGAGTTGCACGAGCGCGGCGCGCGCGCCGGGGCGTCCATCCGAGCCCAGCGCCAGGGCGGCGTTGCGGCGCAGGCCATGGTAGCCCGCACGGGCCATGGGGGTACCGGCTGCCAGACGAGCAAAGTCGTCGCGGCCCAGCGTTGCAATCTCCGTCGCTGACATGAGCCCGATGGGTCGCGCGGTTTGCCGGGGATCGCCCGGAGGCAGCCCAGCGTGATTGTAGGGGCAGACTTCCTGGCAGGCATCACAGCCGAATGCACGTCCGGCCAGCGCCGCCCGAAGCGCGACCGGGATCGACTCGTGGTTTTCCACCGTCTGAAAAGAGAGACATAGGCGCGCGTCGACCACACCAGGCGCGGGGAATGCACCGGTCGGGCAGGCGCGCAGGCAGAGGTCGCAATCGCCGCACAGGCGCGGGTGGGGCTCATGGTAGCGATCGAGGCTGCGGTCAATCACCATCACGCTCAGGGTGAACCACGAACCGTGTTCCCGGCTGACAACCAGGCCGTGCTTTCCAATCCACCCCAGACCCGCCCGCTCGGCCCAGGCTTTTTCCATGGCTACGCCAGCGTCAACGCAAGCGTAGCTGTTCAGGGTGGGGTCCATCTCTAGCAGGCTGTGGCGCAGGGCACGCATGCGATCGCGATGGGCCAGGTGGTAGTCACGGCCGCGGGCATAGCGCGCAATCACCGGACGCTCGGGCTGCCCCGCCGTTTCTTTGCCCGCCGAGTACGGGATCCCGAGCGCGATTACGGTGCGTGCGCCGGGCACGACGGCCCCGGGATCCAGTCGCTGCGCAACCCGCCGGTGCATGGCCGCAAGCCCGCTGCCATAGCCCGCCTCAAGCCAGTGCAGAAAGGGCGCTGGGTCAAGGGGAGCCGCGGGCGCCACTCCCACCAAGGTGAAGCGACAGGCCCGCGCAGCGGCGATCACGCCGTCGGCGGAGAGCGCTGGCGACATCAAACATTTATCTTACCGTCCGCGAAGGCTCGGGACAACTGCAGCCAAGCCAAAGCGGTTGACTCCCGCGCACCGAACCTGTGCTAGATTCCGCGCGAACAGAGTCCACATGGCGCATGAGGCGCCCCATAGAGGAGCAAGAAAAGATGGCCACTCGTATCGCGATCAACGGTTTTGGACGCATCGGTCGACTGATTTTCCGGGCGCTGTACAGCCAGAAGCTGTTCGGCAAGGAATTCGAAGTGGTCGCCGTGGGCGATATCGTCCCGGCGGACAACCTCGCCTACCTGCTCAAGTACGACTCGACCCAGGGCAAGTTCGAAGGTCAAGTCGGCTCGAAGAAGTCGGTCCCTGACAAGGACGCCGACATCCTTCTGGTCGATGGCAAGGAGATCAAGGTTGTCAGCGCCAAGTCCCCGGCCGAGCTGCCGTGGAAGGCCTTGGGGGTTGACGTGGTCATCGAGTCGACCGGACTCTTCACCGAGAAGGCCAAGGCCGAAGGCCATATCCAGGCGGGCGCCAAGAAGGTCATCATCTCGGCCCCGGGCAAGAACGAAGACATCACCCTGGTGATGGGCGTGAACAACGAAAAGTACGATCCCGCGAAGCACCACGTGATCTCCAACGCCAGCTGCACCACCAACTGCCTGGCGCCGGTGGTCTACGTCGTGCTCAAGGAGGGCCTCGGCTTGACCGAGGGCCTGATGACGACCATCCACTCCTACACCGCCACCCAGAAGACGGTGGACGGTCCATCCAAGAAGGACTGGAAGGGTGGCCGCTCGGCTGCCATCAACCTGATCCCATCCACCACCGGCGCCGCCAAGGCGGTCGGACTGGTGCTGCCCGAGGTGAAGGGCAAGTTGACCGGCATGTCAATCCGCGTGCCCACGCCGACCGTGTCGGTGGTCGACCTGACCTTCAAGACCGCCAAGGCGACCAGCATCAAGGAAATCAACGCCCTGATGAAGAAGGCCAGCGAGACCTACCTGAAGAACATTCTTGGCTACACCGAGGACGAGGTGGTTTCGACTGACTTCATCCACGACGCGCGCTCCAGCATCTACGATGCAGGCAGCTCGCTTGAGCTCAACCCCAACTTCTTCAAGCTGGTGAGCTGGTACGACAACGAGTGGGGCTACAGCTGCCGCACCGTCGAGCTGCTGTCGTACATCGTGAAGAAGGGCCTGTAGACCAAAATTCCGCGACTGGCACAGAAGGTCGTGGTCGTAGACGTGGCCGTGGCCGCGACGGGCGCGCGCGTAGCGCGCGGGGGCTGGCGGGGCGGGCTGTCCGTCCCGAAGCCCCCGCAGGGGGTGGCCGGACTGAAGTCCGGCGGCCACGGCCATCGACTACCTACAGCGTCTGCGACCACCGCCGGTCGCTCAGATTGGGTGCTGTGTGGGACGTGTGGCCGTGTCTCGAATTTGCCGCAGCTGCGGTTCGGGCAACCGCCAAGATGAAGCCGCTGCGTGAGTCCGTTGCTTGGTTGGTCGGCAGCGACGGCACTCGCTCCAGTTGGCGCTCCGGTCTGCTGCTGCTCATCGCGGTCGCCGTTCTGATTGTCGTGCGGGAACCTGGGCTGCTCATCCACCCGCGCCTGTGGGCCGAGGAAGGCTCGCTCTATCTGGCGACCTCACTCACGCTGCCCTGGTGGAAAGCCCTGTTGGCCGTGCACAAGGGGTACTTTTCTCTGCTGCCCAATCTGGCCACGCTTCTGGCCGCACGGGTCTTTCCCCTGGCCTGGGCTCCTTGGGTGACTACGCTGTTCGCGTTCCTGCTGCAGCTGGTCCCGGTGGCCATCGTCGGCTTTTCCCCATCGAAGTTCTGGCCGACCAATCTGCAGCGGATGCTGGTGGTCGTCGCGCTGCTGTTTTCCTGGAACTCAGGCGAGGTCTGGCTGAATACCATCAATGCCCAGTTCTGGTGGCTGTCTATTTGCTTTCTCATCCTGCTGACCGATCAGCAGATGACCTCGCGTCGCCGGCACAGGCTCTTCTGCGTCGCCCTGTTTCTGTGCGGCCTCAACGGAGTGGTCTCGGCCTTCCTGCTGCCCCTGTTCATCGCGCGGGCCATCGTTGAAAGGAATCCGCGCATCGTGAAGCAGACCCTGGCGCTGGGGGCGGCGTCCTTGCTTCAGTTTGTCGCGGTATGGTTGGCTTTCGCTGCCGGCGCCGCAACGGGGCGTCTCGGGGGCGGGCAGTCGCAGCGGTTCCTGGAATTCGTTCTGGTGCGGGGCGTGCTGCGCGGGTTTGTCGCGCCTGAGACCGCCTGGGGGCTGATGCCGCACAGATACTGGGTGACCTGCGGGCTTGGGCTGGCTGCGGTCTTTCTCGCCACAAGAGTCGGTTGGCGCGGTCTGGCCTACTTGGTGGGCGGCTTCCTGCTCACCGCCGTCCTGTCGCTGGTGTTCTCGATGCAGCAGACGCCCGCGCCTCGGTACTTCTTCGTGCCTTCGGTGATGCTGCTCGTGCTTCTGATTGCAAACATCGATTGGCCGATGCCCCATCCCTCCCTGCTGCAGGCAGTTCGTAGTCTATTGGCCGCTGCGGCTCTGGTGCTGTTCTTCCGCCAGACGGTGCCGCAGTACAGGGCCGCCATGGCGGACTTCACCAATCCCGCCTGGCCACGCTGGTCCGGCGAAGTGCAGAAGTGGGAGAACGATCAGCGATACCAACCGAAGATCCCTCCCTGCTGGGATGGCAACTGCTGGAAAGTCGATCTGGCGGCCACCCACAGGCCCCGGTAGGCGACCTGCGGTCGCCCCCAGGTCGATCAATCTCTACTTGGCCTTGACCTCGTCGAGTTTCACCGTGATGCGATCGATGTCCGTCTTGGCCACCAGGTAGACGTTGGGCTGGTTGTTGGCGATGACGTAGTAGTTGCCCTTGTCAGGGGATTCGCCCCCGATCTTGAGCGTGCAGGTATGGCCCGGGACCTTCGATTTCGCGCTGATCACGGCTGAAGGCTTGTCCAGACCGGCTGTCTTGGGCAGGTTGTCTTCGGCATACCTCTGCGCCTTCCACTCGTGGAAGAAGCCCGCGATGGCATTGGCCTTCGAGATGTCCGGCTTTGCACCAGTCGGCTTGCTCAACTTCCAAAGTTCGTCGCCGGTCTTGCCCGGGTTCTTGGTCAGCATGAAGGGATCTTTGTTCCGCGCCACCGAGACCTCGGTGATCTCGTCTGAGGCCAGGTTGCAAATGGTCTTGTCGCGGAAGTCGATGGGACGTTTGTTGATTTGGTCGATCATGAACTTCCTGACCAGGAACACTTGGGGCTTGTCAGCCATCTTGACGTAGAAGTTGTCTTCGTCCTTCTTCTTGCCGATCAGCACCTTGTACTGTTTGCCGTTGCGGAGGGAGGCGCTGATGGTGTTCTCGGGCGAATCCAGGCCCGTCTGCTCGGGCTTGGCATTGTCCGCAAAATCGACGGCCACCAAGGTGGAGAGCTGAGTAATCACATCGGTGGCTGCCCGCTTGTCAAAGGGTTCGACCTTCATGGCGGCCTCGACCACGCTCCAGTCAGGCATCGCGCTCGCGTCCGTGGGAGCAGGCCTCGTCATCACGATGCGGCCGCGCGTTGGGTGGTCGATTTCGATCTTGTCCGCGTCCCTGTCCTCGAATCGGGCGATGTGTTTGTCGCGCCAGCCCAGGGTGTCCTTGTCCAACTGGTACCTGAAGAACTTGACCGCGGCCCACACCTCGTCTTTGCCCTCGGGGCGCACCATGGTTTCGTCGTTGGCGTTCTTGCCAATGCGCAGGTCGGCCAGCAGCTGGTCGCCCTTCTTCACCGCCACGCGCAGGCCATTGTCACCAACCTCGAACTCATTGTACCGGCTCTTCTCGGCCGAGAGGATGTCGTTGAACTCAATCTTCTCGATGGCCTCGAAGGCAGTCTTGGCGGCGTCCTTGTCCGCCAGGTAGTCGACGGGTTTCACGATCTGATAGTCATCACCCTTTTTCTTGATGACGGTGGTGGCGCCGGCCTTGGTGATTTCCAGGGTGTCGAAGTCACCCGCCTTGAGCCTGGGGATGGGACGCGGACGCTCCCCAGGGGGGCGGGTGCCCTTTTCAGGCGAGCGCAGAAGGCCGATGGCGACGAGAACAAGTCCGACGAAGATGGCGCCGGCGAACAAAGTCTTCCGATTCATGGGCTACCTCGACTGGCTAGATGGTCTGGGAGCTGCGGGCTATGCGGCGTAGACGCCAGCGGACCACTCCGTAGGCGCAGAACAGCACCGGCAGGCCCAGGATGTTGACCCACTTGAGCGTGCTGGCTTTGGCTTCGGAAACGGCTTTCAGGGGCCGATTGCCCATGGACTTGGAGCGGAGCGGGATGAGAGCCTCGTCCTCCACGGTCCAGCCAATGGCGTTGTGGAGCAAGAAGGCGCCCGCCTCGTACACCGGGAAGGCGCGCGCCAGTTGCACGTAGTCGTCGCTGGCAAAGTCCGAGTCGCCAATCACCACCAGGCGCACCGGCTTCTGCGATTCGCTGGGCGGCTGCTTGTCGGCCGCAGACATGCCGGCCTCGGGACCTTTCACGAAGGCGCTCTTGAGCGTTCCCTGATAGGCATAGCCAAAGGCAAACGGCCCGTGGTCCTTGGATTCCTCAAGCTTGGTGGCCTGGTTGATGATGAAGAAGCTGGCGTGCTTGAAGCTGCTTGGGCTCGACGAAGCCAGCTTCCACAGCTTGGCCGCAGCCGGCACGTTGCCGCCAGCCAGCGGGCCCACCAGATCAACCGTGCTGGCCAGCGGGAAGACCACGCCCCGTATGCCATCGAGCACGGAAAGACCCGGGTTCTTGGCGATCTGCACCCCCACCCAGATCGGGAGCTGGGTCAGACCGCGACGCCCGCCACCCATGTCGATGAGGCCGGGCATGGCCGCCTCGTTGTCGACAATCACGTCGTTGCCAATCTTGAAGCCATAGGCCTCGAGAATCTTGTCCAGGCCGGTCTGGTTGGACTGCACCATCTTGATCTGGGCCATCCCGCCCATTTGCTGCTGGTTGGGCGAGCTGACCGACATGCCGTCGTCGAGAATGACGGCGCCCCGGCCGGTCATTAGATACTTGTCAATCTCGCGCTGACCCTTGTCGTCGAAGGGCTGCTTGGGACCACCGATGACCAGAGCGTCCACGTCAGCAGCGATCTCGGCGCTCGATGGATTCACGGTGGTCAGGTCGTACTCCTGCTCCAGAACCTGCTTCAAGGCACGGAAGCCCTGATTGGTTTCGGACTCGCCGTGGCCCGTGGTGAAGGCGATCTTCTTCTTCTTCACCGTCAGCTTCTTGATGAGCGACGAGATTTCGAACTCAAGACCCTCGGCGCGGCCGATTTGCGGGATCGACTCCATCTTGTCGCCGTACAGGAAACACAGGCCCAGGTAGTAAGAGCCCATCTCGAACTTAGAGCCGCGCAAGACCTGGATCTGGATCTTGTCAACCTTGCAGGAATTGGCGTTCTGGTCAGCGTCCTTGTCACCATCGGAAATGGCCTCCCAGCGGAACTTTCCGTTGGAGCTGGTGCGGTACTCGTCGATCATGTCACGCACGTAGCGCGACAGGGTCTTGATCTCGGGGGGCAGATCCGACGAGATGAAGGCCTTGACGGTAAGGAAGTCCGGCAGTTTCTTCACCAAATCGCGGGACGGCTGCGACAAGGTGTACACCTTGTTCTCGGTCAGATCGATGCGGCCAAAGACCCGCGTTCCGATCACGTTGACCAGGACGATGACGCCGACGACAAAGAAGGTGTAGAGGATGGCGCTGGAGGCGTAGGCGCGCTTCTTACTAGATGTGGTCGACATGGTTCACTTCCACTTCCGAGACTCGAGGGAGACCGTGGCGATGACCAGAGAGACCACCATCACGGACAGGTAGTAGATGACGTCGCGCGAATCGATGATGCCGCGGCTCATGCCATCGAAATGGGACTCGACGCTCAGGTAGGCGAGCATCGGCCGCAGGGATTCAGGCATGAAAGGCACCAGGCGGTAGAACAGGTAAAGCGAAAACGAGATGGCGAAGCCGATGATGAACGCGACGATCTGATTGCGCGTGAGGGTCGACGCCATCACGCCAATTGCCATGTAGGCCCCGCCCACCAGCAAAATGCCCAGGTACCCGCCGATAGCCGGCCCCTTGTCGAGCGGCCCGACCAGCATGACGGTGACCGCGTAGAACAGGGTCAGGCCCACCATGGCCGCCAGCAAGGCCATGCCCGCCAGAAACTTGCCCACGATGACCTGCCAGTCGCGTACCGGCATGGTGATCAGCATCTCCAGCGAGCCACTGGCTTTCTCCTCGGCAATCAGGCGCATGGCCATGGCCGGCACGATGAAGCTGAGCAGGAGCGGCATGAGATTGAAATAGGACCGCAGCTCGGCCTGTCGCTCGATGAAAAGCGAGCTGAAGAAGAGGTAGCCCGACAGCAACATGAACACCGTGATGACGATGTACGCGATGGGCGAGTTGAAGTAGGTGCGGATTTCCCGCTTGGCGACGGTGAGGGCGGCGGTCATGACTTGCTCTCTTCCCCGGTGGTCAGGTTGCGGAACACGGTTTCCAGGCTGGCGGCTTCACGGTGCAGCTCCAGCAGCGTCCATTTGTTGTCCACGGCGGCGCGGAACAGAACCTTGCGCAGATCCTCATCCCCGGCCGCGTCCAAGGAGAAGGCGTGAGCCCCGGCTTCGCCCGCCACCGATTCACAGCGAGACACGCCTTTGATGCTGTCCAGGCGCGCCTTGACGGCCTCCGCCGTCGTTCCGTTGGCCTCGACCAGCAAGCGGTAGCGGCTGGCCTTTTCCCGCGCCCGCAGCTCATCGGGCGTGCCGTCGGCCACCAGCTTGCCGCTGCTGATGATGAGCATGCGGCTGCAGGTGGCTTGGACTTCCGGCAGGATGTGGGTCGACAGGATGACGGTCTTTTCCTTGCCTACTTCTTTGATGAGCTGGCGAATCTCGACAATTTGGTTGGGGTCAAGTCCGCTGGTGGGCTCGTCCAGGATGAGAATATCCGGGTCGTCCAGCATAGCTTGCGCCAGTCCCGCGCGCTGGCGGTAGCCGCGTGACAGCTCGCCCACCAGCTTGCCCGCCACTTCGTGCAGGCCGCAGCGGCCTCCGATTTCCTTGATGCGCTTCTGGCTGCGGTCGGGAGCCATGCCCCGCATGGCTGCCGCGAACTGCAGGTACTCGAGCACGGTCATGTCTTTGTACAGCGGTGTGTCTTCAGGCAGATAGCCGATGTGCTTGCGCACCTCCAGCGAGTCGTCGAACACGTCGAAGCCCGCCACCTTGGCGCGACCGCCGGTGGGCGCCAGGTAGCAGGTCAGAATCTTCATCGTGGTCGACTTGCCCGCGCCGTTGGGGCCTAGAAACCCGAGCACCTCGCCTTTGCGCACGTTGAACGTGACGTCGTCCACGGCCCGCGTGTCACCGTAGACCTTGGTGAGGTTCTCAACCTGAATCATCAGCTCTGGCATTTGATCCTCATTTAATTGTTCGGTCGGAGCCGCTTGCGATACCCCCGGGCAAACCCCACAACTTGGGACTTTATTCCCGACTTCCCGGACGGGGCTTGTCTGGTAGCGCTTCCACGTACTGCGGGCCGGCCATCGGTGTCAAGGGCGGAGCGGATGTTGCACCGAGATCGCTACCTTGGTCCGCGGTTCGATAGGACTGGTTCGAGCGGCGCCAGGCTGTGCAGCCAGCGGGTGGCGATTGCCTCGGTGGCTGGCGAGAAGCGTCCGCCAGGGGAGGCGGATTGCATGATTGACGCCGCCGATTTAGCCATTATTTCAACTCGTTGCTGACTACCATTAAACTTTTCCTTGAATGATGAAATCGCCTGGGCTGGCAGGGGTTCGACCGGGCCAGGCCCGCGTCCCAGCAGGCGTTGGACCAGAACGGTTCGCGCCAGCAGGCCGGTGTCGATAACCGCGGGGTCGGCGACGCCTATGACGCTCAGACGCTCGGGAGAGATATGCTCCGGCCGTACGCCCAGACCCACCACCAGGGCGAGGGCCGCCCCGGCCCGCTCGATGGCAGCCGTGGCCGTGGCCAGGTCACGAAGGCTTGCGAAGGGACGCTCGCCTGCGCTGGGCGGGTGGTCGAGCAGACAGGGGTAGAGCGGCCGCAACCTGGTCAGCGCGCTGATAACCTCAGCGTCTTCGGGCTCCCACAGTTCGATGGCCGGTCGAAGCACAGCAAAGGGGCTGTCTCGCTCCAGCGACCGGGCGAGTTTGTGCAGCTTGCCCACCAGACTGACGCCCAGCCGGAAGAGCTTGGTCACGGACACGCGACGTACAGCGGCCAGGCCGGCAGCCTCGTCCCCTCGGCTGAAAAACTCCACAGCCAGGTCCAGGGTGGCTGCCACGCGCCCAAGCACGGCGGCCACGGCTGGGTCGTCTCCGGGCGAGACCCGGTCGGCAGAGAGCACCCGATTGCACAGGGCCACCAGGGCGCTGTGCAGGGCGGTTACTTCTGCTGCCGAAGTCAGGCCTGCCACCGCACGGGCGAACGGCGTGGCGCCGGCCAGGCGGTCAGCCATCAACACCGGCAGGCGCAGATGGGTGTCCATACCTAGTTCGTCGGGCGGTTGGCCCGACGCGACCGGCCCAGATTCCAGTTGTACGCTAGCGGGATCCAGCTCGCGGTAGACCTCGAGTGCTTCGTAGAAATCCACGAAGCCCAGGTCAGCCATGCGGCCTGATCGCCAGCGGAAGGCCGTCTGCTCCAATTCCGAATCGAGTTCCGAGCGCATGCCCACCAGAAACCGACGCATCATGAATTGGTCTGCGCGATAGAGGTTCTCCATCAGCTGCTGAGTCATCCGCTGGGTCTGCTCGTCGCCCAGTAGCTCCAAGGTGAAGAGGCGATCCGGTGTGTCAAACAGGATGCCTTCAGGCTCGTCAGGCGGTTCCTCCAGCGATAGGTCGTAGATGCGAGCCCGCTGGCGAATCAACAAGGCGAGCAGTTCGATATCCAGGCCCCGCGCCCAGGCCCCCACGGTTTCGAAGGGAGCCTGCGCGATAGCGGTGAGCCACTCGTCGGCGCGTTCGGTGGAGATCTGGTCGCGGTCCCAGAGGGCGAGGTCGAGCGCACCTTGCACTTGTTCCGCCGTGCCGTGGACCAGAATCTCAAGGGCTTCTGGGAAACCCAGCTCGTGCAGGACGTAGAAGAACTCGTCGGGCGGCAGGGCGCGAATGGCGCCGACCGGATCGGCGGTGGCAAAGAGTGCGTCGGCGCGCCGGCTGCGACGTCCGCGCTCAAGCTGGGCGCGGTAGTGGGTCAAGGCCACGACTTGACCCTGCGAGGCTGGCTTGCGTGTCTCGTTCACCAGCGCACTATGAAACACCAGCGGCCGCCGGTCCATCATCTACGGGAACCCTGAAAGGGTTCTCATGCGCTCCCGTGGGAGCAACCGGCCCCTTGGCCAGTTCTTGCGGGGAAGATTCACGAGGTTGACAGCGCGGCCCGGTTCAGCGATACAGCCCAGAACATGCGTTTCTTGCCGCGAGAAGAGTCCTTTTTCGACGACTTCGAGAAGCACGCTGCAAAGACGGTGGAGGGCTGCCGCGTCTTCCTTGAGATGGCGGAGGGCTCAACCGATTGCGCCGCGGCCAGCGCACGCGTGAAGGTTATCGAAAGCGAGTGCGACCACATCACCCATGGGGTTGTTGCGCGCTTGCACAAGACCTTCATCACGCCCATCGATCGCAACGACATCTTCCGCTTGATCTCGAAAATGGACGATGTGATGGATTTTGTGGAGGCGGCGGCTCAGAACCTGGTGGTGTATGACATTCACGAGCCCACCTCGGAATTGGCCGCTCTGGCGCGCACTCTGCTGCACGGGGCAGAACGCGTGCTGGAGGCGCTCTCCGGGCTGCGCAATCTGAAGAATCCGGCCCTGATTCTCGAGAAATGCGTCGAGATCAACCGGCTGGAAAACGAGGCAGACGTGCAGTTGCGGACGACCATCGCCAAGCTGTTCAAAGAGGCGAAGGACCCCATCTTCGTCATCAAGTGGAAAGAGATCTACGAGCTGCTCGAAACCGCCACCGACCGTTGTGAGGACGTGGCCAACATCATCGAGGGCGTGGTCCTAGAGAATTCGTAGAGGGGCATGTTGGGGCTGCGGCCAAGTGCGGGAGATCAGCCTGACAGCCACCCGCCGCTGAGAACGCAGAGAGGAGAGGGGAGGACGCAGAGGGGGCCAGCTTGAAGACGCCGGCTGGTGGCGGTCGGGCAGGGCGCGGAACGCTTTGGGGGTTCCCCTGTCAGAGCAATTGGATGTCAACCAGGCCGCGGGTACCGTCGCTGCTTGAGCGAATTTCTACCGCCCGAGCGTGCTCGACGCCGGGTCCCCGGCTTTCAGTTTCTGGATCATCCGCACATAGGTGCTGCTGACCGCGGCACATAGGGCCTGCAGGTCGGTCAACGGTCCATCGGGGAGTGGACCTCCGTCGGCCGCGTGGGCATAGACCAGGTTGAGGACGCGGTTTTTCACCTGGACCGGAACCACCGCGATCTCGGAGGGTTCCTCGCAGTGCAGGTACTTCCAGATCTGGCGCTGCAGCTTGCTGCCCTCGGCCGGGGCCGGGCCGCGGAACGAGGCGCGACGATCGTGGGCGAGCTGAAAGCACGAGGGCATCGAGACGGGAAACGCGATGGTCTCGATGGCCGCCTCCTGGATGCCGGAGGCGAACCCGCGCCACACGCGCGCCTGGCCGTCGCGCACCAGGAAAAACATGCCGCAGCCAAAGTAGCCGCGCATGAAGTCCACCACGACGTCGGCCAGCTGTTCGCGGTGGCGGGCCAGGGTGAGGCGATGAATGGCATCTTCCAGGCTCATGGCCGGACCGGACGCGGGCAGATGCGTCTGTGCTGGCGTTCGCGGTGACACCACATCCCGTGCCGGCGCCGGACTCGGGGTAGGCGCCAGGGCGCGCCTCATGCCAGTCGCGCGCTCAGACGGCGCGGGCGCCAGGATCCGCGCAGCGGACGCCGTTCGGGCTGAGGCGGACATCGGGGTGGGCGTCGGAGTCGGGTGGGGCGCTCCCTGGACCAGCCTTGGCGTGGGGGTCTGCGCCGACATGCGCGTCTTGATGTTCACCTCCACGCCGTAGAGCCGTCTAATGTTGCGGGCGATTACGATCTCACCCGCCACCAGCGGCTCGACTCGCGCGCCCAGGGCGAAGGACAGGTCATCGACCGTCAGCATGTCGAGCGGTGCGGCCATGGCCGCCACGACTTGCTTCACCCCGCCGCGCGAGGCCGCCAGCGGAACAGCCAGGTAGCGCACCGCCAGACTGGCCTTCAGGGTGGCGAGGACGGCGGGGTCGGCGCGCGAGAAATGACGTTCCAAAGCTGCGGGCACGCCCATCTGTCGACTCAGGGCCAGGGAGAGCTGGTCGGTGCCAATGAAGCCGAGCTCGACCAGGTGGGTGCCCAGCTTGCCGCCGGCCAATCCCTGCGCGCGCAGGCCGGCGTCGAGTTGTTCGGGCGTGATCTGCCCGAGCTGGATGAGGATTTCGCCCAGTTTCATTCCGCTCGGTCGTCTTGCTAGGCGGCCTGTGATTGATCATCGGCGGATGTGGGCTATTTCTGCAGGGGTGCGGCGTCGCGGGTGCGTCGAAGAAAGCCGGGCAGAGGAACTTGCGGGTCTCGGCTGATAGATTCTCTGGCGTGACCAAGCCTCGCTTGCCCGGGCAAGAGCCATTCGTTCCTGGCCGGGGGATCCCGTTGGCCGTCTTAGCCGAGCGGCTGTACGCAGCCTACGGGCCGCAGGGCTGGTGGCCCTTGCTTGAGCACCGGGGCAGCAACCCGACGCTCACCGGGCGGCTGACCGGCTACCATCCGGGCGACTACTCTTTCCCGCGCACCGAGGCGCAGCGCTTCGAGATCTGCTGCGGCGCCATCCTCACCCAGAACACCGCCTGGCCCAACGTCGAAAAAGCCCTGCAGGCGCTTGCCCTTCACGGCTTGCTGGCACCGCGCGAGATGGTGTCGGTCGACGAAGCACGCCTGCAGCAGGCCATTCGCCCCTCGGGATACTTCCGGGCCAAGGCCCGCAAACTGCGCGCCTTCTGCGAGTTTGACCTGCGACTTTCCGGCCGCCCGCCGTCGCGTGAAGACCTCCTGCAGGTGTGGGGCGTGGGGCCCGAAACCGCGGACAGCATCCTGCTCTACGCCTACGCGCAGACCGAAATGGTGGTCGATGCCTATACGCTCAGGGTGCTTCGTCACCACGGCTACCAGCGCCGCGAATTGAGCTACGCCGCAGCCAAGGCCTACTGCCAACGAAATCTGCCACGCTCGCTTCGCGGCTATCAGGAGTTTCACGCGCTCATGGTCGAGCACGCCAAGCGCTTGCGCGCAGCCGCCTCTGGAAAGCCTGTCGCCGGTTGAATGGACCGGCGGACGGTGTGTTGACTCGTGCCGTTCGTCGCGGGTAGGGTTCGGGCACAGTGGCCCCAAGCCTCGGCGTGCCTTCCGTCGCAGATGCGCCCGCGCGCAGGACTGGCGCGCCAAAGTGCATGTTCGTCGCGCTCCTGCTCGCTGCCCTGATCGGCGGGTGGGCAGTCCGCGCCCAAGCCGAGCCAGGCAACCTGCTCGCTGGCAAGCGCCCTGCGCGCAGCGAGGGCGTCACCCACGCTGGTCGTCTCACCGACGGGATTCTCAGCCATGAGGGTGACGAATGGTTGACTGATCTTACTTCGCGATTGACGTCTGGCACGTCGTTCCTCGAATACGATCTGGGTGAAGCGCAGGCCGTGCGTTGTGTTCTGGTCCAGGCAGACGCCAACGAGGTCGGCGTGCTTTCGGGCTCCCTCGACGGCCAAACCTGGCAGCCGCTGTGGCGGGTCGGTGGCGGATTGGGCCCAGGGATGCGCTTGCGCAGCACCAGACTCGACGCGACCGTGCGCTGGCTTCGCCTGTCTGCCACCGGGGCCGATGTGTTTCACGGCGTGGCGGAAATCGCGGTCTATTCGCCATGTCCCGAGCTTTGGCCCCCTGAATTACTTCGCCAGCACGGCACGCCGGCGGGCGAATCCATTGATCGCAACATCCTGCTGTTTGGTCTCCTGGCCGGGCTCTTCGTGTTGCTGCATCGAGAGCGCGGGTCGAAACTGCAGTATCTGCTGCTGTTGCCCGCACTGGCTGTGGGCGGGAAAGTCGTAGCGGATCTCGTGGAGCTGTTCGATTTCAGTCGAGAGCCGCCCCTGCGAGCCATGGTGGCGGGGCTCGCCGCAATCGTATTGGTGAAGGAAACCTTCTTGTCCAAGCGTTGGGCACCCCATCGCGCGGTGACCCTGGCCACCCTCGTCCTGTGTGCGGCGACGGCCTTGGGCAGCTACTACCACTTCGGGATGCTTCAGTTCGGCGACCACGCCAAGGGTCGGCGGAGCTTCGTGCACACCTTTGATATGCGGCACTATTTTCCAGTGGCCAAGTACTTCCGCGAGCTGCGCTACGACGGCCTGTATCTGGCCAGTTTGGCTGCGTACATGGACAACACGCCAGACTTCACCGAGGACCAGCTTGGCCAAGTGCGGGTGCGCGACTTGCGTACCAGCGAGATTCGTTCGGCCCGCGAACTCGCCAGCGAGCTACCCGGGATCCGCAGTCGCTTCACGGCCGCACGCTGGGACGAGTTCAAGCGCGACATGAAGTATTTCTCCGACGCCATGGGCCGGGACGACTATCTCGGCAGCCTGGCAGACCATGGCGCCAATGCGACGCCCGCGTGGATTTTGTCCGCCTACCTAATCTTCAAGAACGCACCGGCCAGCGAACTCACCCTCACCCTGGCCGGGCTCATCGATCCCGTGCTGGTCTTGTTCTTCTTTCTGGTGCTGGCGCGCACCTTTGGAACGCGCGTGATGCTGTACGTGATGGTGATCTGGGGGGCGACCGACTTCTACACTTTCACTGCGAACTTCATGGGCTCGACCCTGCGCCAGGATTGGCTGGTCGCGCTCGGATTGGGGGTGTGCGCGATCAAGCGCAAACGGCCTGGCTTGGGCGGCGCCCTGATTGCCTACAGCGGCCTCATCCGTGCGTTCCCGGCCATGGCGGTACTCTTTTTCCTGGTGCCCCTGGCGTGGTTCGCCTTCGATCATCTGCTGTGGAAGAAGCGCGTGCCGTCGCTGGCAGAATGGCGGGCCAGTCAGCGGCCTGCCCTGCGCGCTTGTTTTGGTGCCGCGGCTTGTGTGGTCACACTGGTTGTTTTGACCTCGGCGATTTTCGGTTTCGGCGGCTCGTGGATGGCCTGGCAAGAGAAGATCGGGCACCACGCCACCGACCCCAGCACCAACAACGTCGGCCTTCGCAACGTGCTGGCCTTTGACCCTGACTTCTCGGCCGAGCGGCTGATCGCCAAGCATCCGGCGGCGCCTGATGCGGAGTGGGTGCGGACGCAACGTTTGACCTTTGCCGACCGCAGCCCCTTGTTCTACGGAATCTTGCTGGTGGTCACTGCACTCGCCCTGCTGGCGTGCCGTGGCCGCGGCCTGGAACAGGTGGCCCTCATGGGACTTCTGCTCGTTCCTTTCTACTTCTACCCATCCAACTACTATTGCCACTTCGTGTTCTTACTGCCCCTGGCGGTCGCGAGCCCGCACGAGGAGCGAGACCACAACTTTGTGTGGGTGTTCATCGCGCTGGCCGCCTTGTGCGTGGGTCAGGTTTTCACCCTGCGCGAGACCTGGGTCGATCTTCGCTACACCTACCAGAGCTTCCTGCTACTCATTGCCTTCGTCGCGATCTTGGCGAGAATAGC
Source organism: Myxococcales bacterium (assembly GCA_003142855.1). GTDB lineage: Bacteria > Myxococcota_A > Polyangia > Fen-1088 > Fen-1088 > Fen-1137. The sequence continues at coordinate 1,515 of PLNW01000145.1, read as the reverse complement.
TTGGCAGTCGTTGGCTCTGGCGCCGTTGCGTCCAGGCGCGGCTGCCGGGGATTTGTCGAGAGCCGCTGCCAAGGCTAGACCGGCCGTCCGATGGCGCCGGCGATGACTCGCACCGCGCGCATCAGGTCGGCAAACTCGGGCAGCGACAGGGATTGGTGTCCGTCGGAGAGCGCCTGATCAGGGTGGGGGTGAACCTCGATGATGAGTCCGTCGGCGCCGGCTGCGATGGCAGCGCGGGCCATGGCGGGGACGTGGCGGCGCATGCCGATGCCGTGGCTGGGATCCACGATGACGGGCAAGTGGGTGAGGGACTTCAAGACCGGCACCGCGTTCAGGTCTAGCGTGTTGCGGGTCATGGTTTCGAATGTGCGAATGCCTCGCTCGCACAGCGCGACTTGGTAATTGCCGTTGGAGACGATGTACTCTGCGGCCATGAGCCATTCTTTGATGGTTGCAGAGGGCCCGCGCTTGAGCAGCACCGGCTTGCCCAACTTGCCCAGGCGACGCAGCAGGGAGAAGTTCTGCATGTTGCGCGCACCCAGTTGCAGCAGGTCGGCGTAGTCGGCCACCAGTGGCAGATCCTCGGTGTCCATGACCTCGGTGACCACCTTGAGACCGGTTTTCTCGCGCGCCAGCGCCAGCAGTTTGAGACCGCTCTCACCCAGCCCCTGGAATTCGTAGGGGCTGGTGCGCGGCTTGAAGGCGCCGCCACGCAGGAAGGTGGCGCCCAACTCCTTCACGCCGCGGGCCACTTCCAGGATCTGCTCCTCCGATTCCACCGAACAGGGGCCGGCCATAATGGCCAGGCCAGGGCCGCCCAGCCGGCTGCCGCCCACGTCGATGATCGTGTCTTCCTCTTTCACCTCGCGCGACACCAGCTTGAAGGGCTGCGACACGCGGATGGCGTCGGCCACTCCGGGCAGCGAAGCGAAGGCTTCGGCGTCGAGCGGGCCGCGGTTGCCGGTGATGCCGATAGCGGTTCGCTGCGCGCCGGGGATCTCGTGGGCGTCGAGCCCGAGCGCGTGAATCTTCCCGACCACCGCGGCGATCTGGGCCTTGGTCGCCTGCGGTCTCATGACAATCAACATGGGTATGTCCTCGCGCGGATACTACCCCGAAGTCGTCGCCCGGGAGGCGGAGAGCTACCTATTCCGCACAGAGGCACAGAGGCCACTGAGGCGGATGAGAGGGGGAAGGGTTAGGTCTTTTCCGGCCCTTACTCTTACGGGAACACCGGTCGGTTGGGAAAGTGTTACTCCGGGGGCATCAATCGTTCAGAGCCGCGGCACGCCAAATCCAAGTGAGTAACGTCACTCCCATGAGGGTTTTTCGGCACCAAGTCCTGCGCCGTATTGCTACACTACAGCTGATCCAGCCGGCCGATCCGGTGGCCCCCGATGAGGTGCGTTCCCATGCCGAGTATCAAAGTTTCAAGTCGCATCTGTTGCTGCACGAACAAGAGTGCCTTGCTCTTTCTAGGCGCGGTGGCGTTGCTAGCACTACTGATTCAAAAAG
>PLNW01000151.1 GCA_003142855.1 Myxococcales bacterium | reverse complement strand
CTTTTTGAATCAGTAGTGCTAAGAAGATGGATTCGAACAGTTGGTGTATAGCTGGAAGTGCCATGAGATCTGACCACCGCCGACGTGCATTTCCCCGTTCGCACTTCCGTCTCTGGCCGGCGGTAGCCGGTCCAGCCTTGTTGCTGGCGCTCTCGGCAGCAGCTCACGCTGAACCCGTCCTGGCCAACGTCCACGCCCGCCAGTCCGTCAGCTTGAACGGCAAGTGGAACACCATCATTGACCCCTATGACGTCGGGTACGTCGACTATCGCGGCGTGTCCCAGGATGCCCTCGCCAAGCCCACCAGGGGCTTCGCTCTCGATCGCCGCCAGCAGGACAAGTCCGAACTGCTCGAGTACAACTTCGACACCAGCCCCACCCTCACGGTGCCGGGCGACTGGAATTCGCAGAACGATCGCCTGCTGTACTACGAGGGCACGCTCTGGTACCGGCGTCGCTTCGACGCGCCAAAATCCGCGCCGGGCAATCGACTGTTCGTGTATTTCGGCGCGGCCAACTACGAGGCCGATGTCTATTTTAACGGCTGGAGGCTGGGCAGGCATGTGGGCGGGTTCACGCCGTTCGCCTACGAAATCACCGACCTCGCCAAGGAGAAGGACAACTCGCTGGTCGTGCGGGTCAACAACCGCCGCCGGCCCGAGGGCGTGCCGGCCATGAACACCGACTGGTGGAACTACGGCGGACTCACGCGCGAAGTGCTGCTGGTGCAAATGCCACGGACCTTCATCGCGCAATACCACGTTGGCTTGAAAGCCGGCACGCGCGACAGCATCGAGGTAACAGTGCAACTGGATGGCCCGCGCAAGCAACAGAAGGTCACTGTGACCCTGGCGGGGCTGGGCCTGAAAGCTGAGGCCCGCACCGACGCCAGCGGCATGGCGCGCATCGAGTTCCCTGTCGCGCAGATCCCGCTGTGGTCGCCGGAGCGGCCGGCGCTGCACGACGTGGTCCTGTCGAGCAAGACCGACCAGATCGCCGACCGCATCGGCTTTCGCACCATCAAGACGGCCGGCACGGACATTCTATTGAATGACAAGCCGGTCTTTCTGCGCGGCATTTGCATTCACGAGGAAAACCCGATACGCGGCGGGCGGGCCTATTCGGTCGAGGACGCGCGCATGCTGCTCGGCTGGGCCAAAGAACTCAACGCCAACTTCGTCCGGCTGGCCCACTACCCGCACAACGAGCACATGGCCCGCGTGGCCGATGAGCTGGGCCTGATGGTCTGGGAAGAAATCCCGGTCTATTGGGCCATCCAATGGAAAAACGCGGACACCTTGCACCTGGCGCAGTCACAATTGACCGAATTGATTGCGCGCGACCAGAACCGCGCCAGCGTGGTGGTCTGGTCCGTGGCCAATGAGACGCCGATCACCGCCGAGCGCACACGGTTCCTGAAAACGCTGGTGGACACCGCGCGGTCGCTGGACGGATCGCGGCTGATCTCGGCGGCCATGGAAGTACACGGCGACAAACAGAACCCCGACTTGCGCATTGTGGACGATCCCTTTGGCGAGTTCACCGACCTGGTGAGCTTCAATCAATACATCGGCTGGTATGACGGCCTGCCCGACAAAACAGCGCGCATCTCGTGGTCCATCAAATATCCCAAGCCGGTGGTCATCAGCGAATTCGGCGCGGATGCGCTGCAAGGCTGGCACGCCGATGCGCTCACGCGCTTCAGTGAGGAATACCAGGAAGATCTGTATCGCAAGACCATCGCCATGCTTCGCAAGATCCCGGCCTGGCGGGGCGTGACGCCGTGGATCCTCGCCGACTTCCGCTCCCCGCGCCGGGTTCTGCCCAACGTACAAGACGGCTGGAATCGCAAAGGCCTGATCGGCCAGAACGGCAAGAAGAAGAAGGCGTTCGCTTTCTTAAAGGCGTTCTACGACGAGATCGAGCAGCGAGCCGCTCGGGGCAAGTGAGGACCGCGGGCAACATGCGCGGCGGGGAGCGGGTGGCGAAGATTGGGTGAACCGATCAAAGCGACCTCCGCGGGGACGCGATGGGGTAGGCTGCGCCTTTGGGCTTGTTTCTCCAACCGCCCCGACCCCGTCGTGTAATAGTGGAGTGCACACATTTCTGATGACAACTATAGTGGACTGCGCATGAACCTCCTGGTTGGACACGTTGGATACGTCACTTCAATCGAATTCTCGCCCGATGGATCTATCATCGCTACGGCTGGAGAGGATGGCACCGTCCGGCTGTGGCGCCGAGAGCAGAAGACCCTGATCCGGGCAATTCGCGCGCACTCCAGCCCGAGCTACCGGACGTCGCCCGAAGTATCGTCCCTCCAGTTCTCTCACGATGGGCGACTCATATTTAGTAGCGGCGCGGACCGCGTAGTTCGCTCCTGGTGCGTCGACGACGGCACGCTGCGCCGGGAGTACTCGGCATGGTTCCGTGGTCACCGCAGTTACATCAGCACAGTGTCTCTATCTCCTGACGGACACACGCTGGTCACCGCAGGCGGCGACCGGTCCGTGAAGCTCTGGGATGTTGCCAGTGGTCGGCTGCTTGCAACCTACTCAAACTGTCACCACGGACGTTCCAACCCCTCAAGAGACGCTGTCTTCGTGGCCCGGTTCTCTCCCGACGGGACCGCGCTGGCGAGCGGCGGTACCGACTCCCAAGTTAGGATCTGGGATCATCGGCCGGAACTTACGCAGGGGATTTTCGGTCCTCTTCCCGCCCTGCAGGCTTCGAATCTGAGTCAGATCGCCGGTCTTGATTTCTCGCCAGATGCTGCGCTATTGGCAGCGGCCGGTGACGCGTCCGAAGATACGCAGGGGGTGGAATTCTCGGTTGTCGTGTGGTCCTTGCGTGACGGCAAGATCACGAAGAGATATACCGGGCGCCGGGCTTGGAGGGCGAGGTTTTCTCCAGACGGAGGACTTCTCGGAATCGCCAGCGAGGACACGGAGTGCAGGATCTGGCGACTGTTGGACGACGAGCTTGTCCTCAAGCTACAACCCTCAAGGGCCATCGCATTTTCTCCTGATGGGCGGACGGATGCCGTGTGCGAAGACGAATCACGCGTTCGCCTGCACCAGATCACCTAGTTCAAGGCGGACAGCCAGCTTGAATTCTAGCCGCAAGATTCTTCAGCCGCCGACATACCTGGCCCCTGGTGCACGCGAAGGTCCTTGAAAGTGACAGTCCCGTCGTAGACCCTCCCGGTGTCAGACATCCCCTACTGGCTACCAATCTGCCGGTTCTTTGAGAAAGTGCTCGACCAATGCGGTCACTCGGCGTCCGTACTCGATAAAGGTCCGAAGGTTCATGAAGACGGTGTCGGGATCGACCATACCGGGCACCTCGGGATGTCCCGCCGAATTCCTGCATCGGCGAAGCAGCTCGTAGCCGCTGGGCAGCTCGCTTCCTACTGTCTCGACGTGTTCGCGAGGGAGCTTCTTCGCCGCGACCATGCGTTCAAGGCGATCATGCAGAGTCGCATATCTGTGAGAGATCGCCCGCTTCGCCTCTAGCTCCTTGGTGAAGGTCACTTTCTTGGTGCCGTCGGAGATCGCCGCCTCGAGCGCATCGCAGAGGAGAAGCAGCAGTTTCTCCGAGGCGCAGCCAAGCATGACCGCTGCTGACCTCACACAGCCGGCATTGAAGGCCGCCACGGCCTCGGTAAGGTAGCCCCTCACCGCGGGATCCGCAGTGGGGCAAATCCGGTCGAAGTAGGCGATGAATCCGTCTGGATCGTACGGCTGGGGAGTTCCAGCTCTGAGCGCGGATTCACCGTGGTCGGTTAGGCGATAGAAGGGCCAGTTCGGATTCGAGCCGTCCATCCCGAACATGAGCATGCGCTTGAGAAGGCAATCCCAGATGGCCTCCTGTACCCAACCGGAAACTCTCTCCTGATCCTGATGGGACAAGCCGGCCTCAGGAAAGCCGGGCTTCCCTCCCGAGATCAACCCTTTCGCTTGCCCCGCCATGAGCACATCTTTGGTGAGTTCGGCGTGCTGCCCTTTCGGCCGTTTCACGAGCTGCTCGATGGTCAACGCATGGATCTCCCGATAGCCAAGCTTCATGCTCATGAGCCGAGAGTACTGCAAAGGGCATTGCACCGCTTGGGCTTCGTGAGATGTCAAAGCCCGCGCTGTTCTTTCGGGGGCAGTTGCGCATACATATCAGACATGATATGTATGTGGAGTGAAACTGGTTGTTCGAGAGTACCTCACCGCCGGTGGTGCGAGCCCCTCCCGACGTTGGCTGGAGACCCTCGATCTTCCCACGCGGGCGCGCATTCAAGCCAAGGACCTCCGGACCGCAAGACAATCCTGGACCGAGTTTTTGGAGGTGATGAAACATGGCAAAGCGCAGTAGGGATTGGAACGAAGGCCTGGCTCGGGATCTGCAGAATCCGACGTTTGCCCGCGAGTTTCTGGTGGCCGCTATTCACGAGGGGATTCCCCTGCAGCAGGCACTGGGAAAGGTCATTCGAGCCGCGGGGGTGAAGGAGTTCGCGGCGCGGGCAGGCGTGGCCAGTCCGAATGTCCTTCGCGCCATCAATCCGCGCCACAACCCGACGCAGGAGACCCTCAACCGATTGCTGCGGCCACTGGGCCTCAGACTGAGCCTCGCGTTGATCGAGGAGACCAGGGGCAAGAAGGCGGCCTGACCGCCCAACGAAGAACACCCATGGTAACAGATGCAACCCCTGCGGCGTCCACCACCTGAAGGCGCTGGTGGACGTGATAACGGTCAGCGCGCGGCAGGGGTCGGCTATTTCTCCGCCTTGCTCCAGGGCGGCGTCACCTTGTTGCTCCGGGCGTAGGCGATCTCCTGCCCGAGGTGTTCGCCGATATGGCCGACTAGCGTGACTAGGACGGAGCGGGCGGTCACTTCGTGTCCAAAGAAGTTCACCTTCTTGTCGAGATCAGCGTCCGGGAACGCTGCAATCGCCTGATGCACGTGCGCGAAGGACTTCTCTAGGATTTTCCTGATCTCGGCTTTGTCGGTGGTCTGCGCGTCCCACTTGGTTGCATTCATGTCCCATTTCGCATCGGCTGGCGGTTCTTTGCCAGTGGCCATCTTGGTCAGGGCGTAGTTACCGAAAGCGATGTGCAGGTAGGCCTCGCTGATCGAGCGGACGCCAGGCGCCGGGCGCCAACCGTATTTGCTCTGAGGGACTGCATCTGCGAGGGAAAGTACTTTCTTCTCGGAGTCGCCGAGTACTGCCAGAAGGTCGTTTTGTAGGGCGCCCTTGCTTGGGGCGGCGGGTGGCGCGGCGGCGTGAGTGATGGCAGTCGCCAGACTGAAGGCCAGGACGAAAGCGGACAGGATCCCGATGTTGTTCTTCATGCTTACTCTCCCTTTTTCAGGTGCGACTCCTCGGCGCCCCAAACTCGATCGCGCCGGCAATAGGGGAGTCGGCACGCGGTCTGTTGGTTGGATGCAGGCCGGACCGCAGAAGTTCCGCTCCGGCCATGAGACGTTCCATCAGGGAAGCAACCCGAAGACGGCGACGCCGACCGAAGTGCCGACGTAAACACGGCCGTTGGCGATCGTGGGCGTGGCGAACTTGTTGTGGGTGAACGTGTCGCGGCCGTTGGCGGCCTGGGCGCTGTGGTAGTATTCGTGGGCTAGATCCGCCGGATCGTACGCATGCAGCACGCCAGCGCTTCCGTTCTCCACCGCCCAGACAATATCGAGCCTGTCCGCATTTCCATTCGTCGCGGAACTTTCCGTTGAAGCTTTCTGAGCCATGGGGCTGGGGAGACGGCACTTGCTCAACGTGTTTGCTGTGTTCTCGGCAGTGTATTGGGGCGCGTCGGCGCCCGTGGGCTCGAACATGGACACGCCCTCGGAATTCAATCATGCCCGGCGACTATGGATCGCCGCCACTCTTACGCGAGGAGTCTTGAGATGATGTTCACAGCACCAGGCGCCACACGAACGCTTCAGTTTGCAGGAAGTCTACTGCTCTCCGGGATGGTCGGGACTTTCCTACTGGGATGTTCCGGATCTGGCGGGGCCGTAGCGCAAGGGACAGGCGGCAAGAGCAGCGCCGATGGCTCGACCGCGTCTGGAGGGGTGACGAGCACGGGAGGAAGCAGTGCCGCCGGGGGAAGCATGAGCACGGGAGGTTCTGTGGAAACTGGCGGCTCGGTCGCAACAGGTGGCTCGCCGGCCAGCGGCGGGAGCATGGCTACGGGCACGGGTGGCACTCCCGCAAGCGGGGGCATGGCGACCGGCGGAGTGCGGAGCACCGGAGGCGCAACAGGCACAGGCGGGTCGGTTGCGACCGGTGGCGCCATTACAACTGGGGGGATCACAAGCGCTGGAGGCACGACGGCTGCGAGTGGCACCACTGCTGGGGGAAGCACAAGCACTGGAGGAATGACGGCCACGGGTGGCACCACTGCTGGGGGAGGCACAAGCACTGGAGGCACAACAGCTACGAGTGGCACCATTGCTGGGGGAAGCACAAGCACTGGAGGCACAAAGGCCACAGGGGGAACAGTTTCAACCGGCGGGGCAAAACTCACTGGAGGCACAAGTGCTACCGGCGGTCAGGTTGGTTCGGGTGGTACGAGCGGCATGGGCGGAGCCACCGGCTCGGGCGGCACGACAACGGCCGTCACCGGGCCTTGCGACGTCTATGCATCCGGCAACACGCCGTGTGTTGCCGCCCACAGCACGGTGCGGGTTCTCTTGGGCGTGTACAAGGGGAGCCTCTACCAGGTCAGGCGCGCGTCGGACAACACAACCAAGGACATCGGAATTCTGGCCTCTGGAGGTTTCGCCGACTCCGCTGTGCAAGACACATTCTGCTCTGACACGACATGCACCATCTCCATCATCTATGACCAGTCCGGGAAGGGCAACCACCTCACCAAAGCCCCGGCGGGCCAGAGAAAGAACACACCAGATAACGAAGCAAACGCGACTGCTCTCAAGTTCACCGCCTCTGGCCATACGGTCTACGGGGTTCATATCGTGGCTGGCGACGGTTATCGCAACGACAGTACCTCGGGCATCGCAACCGGCGACCAGCCGGAGACTGAGTACATGGTGACAAGCGGCACCTTCTTCAACAGTGGGTGCTGCTTCGACTACGGCAATGCAGAGACGAACAACACGGACGACGGCGCCGCGACCATGGAAGCCGTCTATTTCGGCAACTCCACGAGTTGGGGCAAGGGCACTGGCACGGGCCCCTGGGTGATGGCGGATCTTGAGAACGGTCTTTTTGCTGGAGGAGATAAGGGACCCACCACCACCAACACGCCTCTGACTTCCACCTACGTCACGGCCATCGTGATAGGCAAATCCGGGACCTTTGCACTCAAGGGCGGCAATGCACAGTCGGGTCCTCTGACAACCATGTACGACGGCGCCCGTCCCAATGGCTACACGACCATGAAGAAACAGGGGGCCATCATCCTGGGTATGGGCGGCGACAACACCGACGGTGCTCAGGGGAACTTTTTCGAAGGGTGCATTACCTCCGGCGCCTCGTCGAGTGCAAGCGATGACGCCGTCCAAGTTAACATCGTCGCTGCGGGCTACGGGAAGTAGCCCTAGAACAGGTTGTCACCCGACAGTTCGTCGAGAACCAATGCTCCTTGCAAAAGGAATGACGCCTCCTATTCCTTCACGACCAGCCTGACGTCCTTCACTCGCAGCATCCCTTTCCCGCTGGGTGCGCCGCCGACGCTGAACACGACCGTCGAGACCTTGGTCAGGTCGAAAGTCACGTTCTTGAGGTTCCTTAGGGGGACTTCGGCGGTCCTCCACCCCTTCGACGATCCGCCGACCTCCGCGGTCTCGCTCTTGATCTCCGTCTTGCCCGCGCCGGATGACATCATGACCGCCAGCGTGTTGCCCTCGCTCGGGCCTTCGTACGTGACCAGCATCGTGGTGTATTCCGAAAGGTCCCTCGGCGCGGCCGCGGCCCAGTTGTCGAGATTCAGTCCGACACCCGCCCACCACGAGTCGGTGAACGCGTAGTCCAGGGACCAGATCCTGACGCCTGCGGTGTTCTCTTCGGTCAGCGTCCCTTTCCCGCCCCAGGTACCCGTGACGGCGTCCTGGAGCTTGAGGCTCGCGCGGATAAGCATTGTTTCCTTGGCGATCTCCTTGACCGCGGAGGGGATGAGCCGGAGTTTGTAGGCTGGGCGAGATACCTTGCCTCCCGCGAGGAAGGTGTTGATCATCTCCGCCTTGTCAGCGAGGTAGAGGGTCTCCGTGGTCTCGGGAAGGTAGGTTGTGAACTGGTACGGGCTGTTCACGCCCGGCAGGAGCATCCGGCGCCAGCGCGTGTACCGCGCGGAATGCTTCTCGTCAACCAAAGACGCGATGAATCCCGCAGTTTTGTATTCCGGGAGACCGATCCCGAGGTCCGAGAGGTTCACTCCCCTGGCGAGTTCGTCCTTCGACAGCACCTTGAGGGGTTTCCCGTCGTCGTCCGCCGTCAGGATGTACCAGGGGGCAGATAGGCCGGTGACGGTGAGCATGTTCCGGTTCAGGCTGTCGTACCAGGGCGCGAAGTCGATCCCGGCCGGATTCCCGCTGGTTTCAAAGGGGAAGGCCGAGACCTTGCGGGTCATGACGAGCCCGTCCTTGGGGTTGGTGAGTTCCGTGATCGTCTGTCCCTCGCTCCTGACGACTTTGCCGGCCTTCGCGTCGATGGCCAGATCGAGAATCCTGCCGTCGGCTCCGATCCCTTGCAGGATGAGGAAGGCCATGAGGGCCTGGCCGACCGAATTGGGATGGACCGAATCGCCCGTGAACTTGAAGGAGGGATCCTTGGCCTTGATCTTGGCGATTGTCTCGCCATACGCGGCGTTGAGGTCCACGACCGGGATGGCCTTCTGCTTCGCAAAAGCGACGAGGCGGTCGCTCAACTTCCTAATCGCCTGCGGATAGAACGCATCGAGTTTTTTGGCCTGGTCGTCCGTGCGCACCCCGGGTTCATAGGGGGTGGGTGTGATGAGGATGATCCGGGCGGAGGTCTTCGTGCGGATGAGGTCCACGAGCTCAGTCATGCCCGCGATGTAGGCGTCCCCGGTCCGGTCTTCGTAGGGCTTGTAGCCGCCGTCGTTCATGCCCAGGTCGATGAGCACGAGCGTCGGGTTGACAGGAAGGAGGTCGCGCTCCATCCGCTTGACCGTCGATGTGTTGTCCCCGCCCCAGCCGAGGTTGACGAAATCGGCCTTCATGGAGGGATATCTGCCCCGCACGTACTTCTCGATCGTGCGGGTGTAGAACGCGTTGTCCGTGATCGAATCCCCCCAGAACACCACCTTGTCCCCGTCCCGGATGGGGAAAATCTCGGCCGCGATGACCGGCACAACCCAAACCAGCGTCACAACCAACGAAAGCGCAGCGCGGGCCGTGTTTCTGTTCATGTGGATTCTCCCTTGGAATTCTCTGTGGTCGTCGAAGATACGGACAGTCATGGGAAATGGACAAACGGATTAACTGTAGAATAGACCACTCACTTCGCCAAACCGCCGGAGAAAATGGGCCGTCATGATTGTTGGTTGCTATCGCCGCTTGTGCTTGCGCGTTCGCGGGCGCGAATCCGCGTACTGCGGGTGAGAGACTGGCGCCACCACCGGATCCACGACCGGGGCCGCCAGGGGCTGCTTTTCTTCCTTGCCGGGCTTGCTCTCGGGCCCGGCCGGACGCGGCACCAGGGCCGGCTGCCGGCCCAGCATCAATTCTCGCGCAATCAGCACGAAGACAACCAGGGTGGCAAGCGACATCCAGGTGTGCTGCTCGTCCATCCCGTTGGGCATGCTGAAATTGGTGATGAAATAGCTTTGTCGCACTGAACTTGGCAGTAGGCTCTGCAGCCAATTGGGAAAGTGCTTGATGGGCGCCCAGCACAAGAACTGGGTCAGCGCGGTCAACCACAATAGCCACTCGCCGGCGCGCGGAACCACCGCGTACAGCAAGGCGGGAATTATGAGAAAGGCGTAGTAGTAGCCAGTCAGTTCAGAGCCAAATGAGATCACAGTCGCCGATAAGAGCACCGTGACCCAGGGCTCGACCTTGCGGATGGCCAGGCCAATTAGCACCAGGTAGCAGAACACCAGCGACACATAGAGCGGCAGGGCCTCGTGGAAGGCCTTGAGGTGCGCCTGTTTCCAGCGCGACCACTGATCCACCATGGACGGCGTGTTCAGGCGACCGGCCGTCTCGGCGGGTCGGAAAGCCACCACCGTGCGCAGCCCCATGAGGTTGGTCAGCGGCGTCTCCGAGTGCTTGGCGGTGTTGCGCAGGAATTCCGGATAGACACCGGGACCGCCCGACGTGGCGAAACTGACTGGCACCAGCACCGCCACCGCCACCGCGGCACCCATGATCAGACGCAAGAAGCGGCGATCCCATTGCCGGGTCTTCACATAGTGGGTGCCCAGCGCGATCAGCGGCGCGACAAAAAGAAATCCCGGGAAAATGCGCAGAAGCGCGGCGTAGGCCAACGCAGCCCCGGCCCAGAACGGCCAATCCTTCTTCATCAGACACACGCCCACGCCCATCCAGAACAACCAGTCAAAGCGCAGAAAAGATCCGCCAATCCAGTCCCAGCGGGACGGGAAATTGGTGGCAAGCACGAGAAGAGCGACCGACACAGTCCGCCAGCCAAAGGCCCACCACATCAGCAATGCCATGGCGGTGATCAGCAGCGCGTCGATGGCGTCGAGTAGCAGCACGTCGAGCCGACTGGCCGGCGCCAAATTGGCAAGGGCGCTGCCCAAGATGGCCCACACCGGCGTGCCGTTGAACCCGTGGTCACACTGGGCATCATCCCAGCGGCGCGGGCCCTCCAGGGTGCGGAAGTAGCGCAGGTCATTCTTGAACGATTCCCAGCGCGCGTCGGTAAAGTGCTGCTTGCAGCGCTCGGGATGGGCGAGAATGTCGTCGGTCTTCTCCACCACATTGGTGCGCAGGTTGGTTATCTTGCGCAGCTCGACCCGGCGGCGCAGCCCTGGCTCCTCGGAATCGGCAGTGGCCACGCACTCGTACAGCCGCTCGTAGTGCATCTCTTTGAAGTACTTCGCCCCGACGTAGTAGTGGAAGGTGTCCCATCCATGCACGAAACCGGGGAAGTGCCAGAAACCGAAATTGAAGAAGGACAGAAAGCCCAGCACCCCCATTGTCCCGAGGAGAATCCGGCGCAGACGCAGCTTGAACGCGGCCATCCCCAGGCCGGTGAGACGGCGCTCCCACCAAAGCAGGATCGCGGCCAGGATGGCGAGAATCATTTCCCAGCGGGCGCTGGTATCGCTGTTCCAGTAGTCGAGATAGGTCTTGGGTGCCGTGGCCGCCGGCGCGTCCAGGACCTTGAATTGCGGTGGAAAGGGTGTGGGCGTCTGGCAGTACGCCGCGACTTCGGAAACCGAATAGGAGCCGTCGCCCTTGCCCTCGCCCACGCGCAGGAAACGCGCCGCCATACCGCCCACATCGAGAGTGCGCATGCGCAACCCGTGGCCGGTGACCGGGTCGATCTGCCCCATCACCTTGTAGTCCTTGCCGTCGAGCGATCCCCAGATGTTGTAGGTGTCGTTGGCGTCGGCCTGGATGGCCAGCAAGCGCACGCGCACCACCTCGCCCAGATCCCAGGTCACGGTGGAGGCGCCGGTTTCGAACAGGGCGGCCAGGGACGCGTCCCACACCGCGCCTTCGTTTGCCACGGTCTCGTCGGTGAGCAAGGCGCGATCGCGCGCGATCTCTTGCCACGCCACCGGCAGCTTGCCGGCCAGAAGATTGCCCGCAGGACAGGCCGGCACCACCGAGGAGTCTTCTCCGGCGTGGGCCTGTGGCTGGACAAAGGCAGAGAAGACCAGGAGCAAGCTCAGGGGAAGGGGAAGGCGCGACATGGCTGGAGAGTCTATCGTTGTCTGGGGCAAGACAAAACCTGCACGTCAAACCGAGGCACCGGTGTGCGCTCGGACTGTGTTGCGCAGAAGCCCATCGAGTTTTCGGCTACCACTTGCAGTGCGGCGGGTTTTGGCGTTGACGCCCGCGTCCTCGCGAAAATCACATCGCAATGGCTGTGGCTTTCACGTCTGAGATTAAAGAAGTAGCCCGCGCTTGCCGATTCCATCTCGTCCCAAGAGTCGTGGACCTTGCTGCGGAAAGATGCGATGGCGAAGATGAACAAAGCTCTAAACTCTGCGCTGGCTGTTTTGCTACCGCTCACCTCTGCATGCAGCTTGATGTTCGACAGAGGCATCACACAATGCGCGACTGATCTCGACTGTGCCACCTTCGAGACCGGTGACACGGCATACGCCGTTTGCAGTCAAGGCGTGTGTGTGAATTCGGGCCTTGGTCCCAAAGGCTGCTTCTCCGGAACGCCGACAGCCACCCTTGAGTACCTTAACGCGTGTACCGCCGCGCAGAACCTGTCGTTCGACAATTGCGCGAGGCTGGGGCTTTGCGTCGCCGACGCGCCTCTGCCCGCCCCGCTGCCGCCGCAGAGTGCCGGGGCAGTCACGGCAACCATCAAAGCCGTGACGCCGCCCACTGTGAGCTGCGCAGATGCGGGGCCCAACGTGATCTACATGACGGGGACATCCGACTTCGGACCCTTGCTCCAGAAGGTTACCCCGCTGCTCGCAGCTAACAGTCCCCCGTACCGCGCCGTTTTCATGGCCGGAACTTCGTGCGGGGGCGTCAGTGCCGCGTTCGGTGCCACGCCGACCGTCATCAAGGACGTGGCCGGGACGGCGACCAAGGCGGCCAGCTACGCCTACTACTACGACGACACGGGCACACAAGTTAGTTGCACACTCGACACAGACGGCAAAGTTGTCGACATCGGCGTATCGAACCTCTACTCGACGGTCTGCGATCCGACCTATGTGCCCGGTGCCACCGTTGCCGGATACTTGGGGCCGGTCGTGACGTTCGGTCTCACTGTGCCCGCAGCTTCCACGCAGAAGTCGATCAGCGTTGAAGCGGCTCACATCATCTTCGGGCTGGGCGGGCAGAATCCCGCAGGCCTCAAAGCAAGCCCGTGGATCGAGCCTGCCTATTACTCCATCCGCAATTCGGGAGCCGGGTCGACTGCCCTGACAGCGGCGCTCATCGATGTACCGCGAGCGGCATTCTGGGGGGTCGACCGTCTGTCGACCGACAACATCCGAGACTCGCTGAAGGTCTCCCCAGCGCCCGAGCAATCCATCGGCATCCTGTCCATCGACTACGTCGACAAGGACCGCGGCAACCTGCGCGTTCTTTCTTTGCAGGCCGAAGGTCAGTCGTCCGGATACCTGCCCGATTCCACCGACACCTCCCTCAACAAGGCAAATGTGCGCGATGGACACTACCCCCTCTGGGGCTACGTTCACTTCTACACAGCCAATATCAATGGTGCTCCTTCTGCCGCGGCGGGAGCCTTCGTGACACGTTTCTCGGTGCCGAACCTCGATCGCGCGCTGGTGGATGCCATGATCGACGCATCGCTGGTTCCACAATGCGCAATGAAGGTGGCCCGTGTGACTGAAATGGGCGCATTCGTACCCAATCCGTACGAGTTCCAATGCGGCTGCCATTTCGACCAGCGGACGACCGGCCGGGCATCGTGCACAACGTGCGTGACGCCCAACGATTGCCCGGCGAGCGCCCCGGCCTGCAACTACGGCTTTTGCGAGACGGAGTAAATACAACCCGCGCGGATCAAGAACATGCACCTCTTGTAGCCGAGCCGCGTAGGTACGGCGGCTGCGTCCGCGTCGCCACGATGTTCCTGAGAAGACGCATTGATCCCTGAAGAGTATCCCCTTCTGTGCCGAAACAGGGGAACGGCAGTGCCGGGAGCCTGAAGCATGGGAACAGCAACGCCGATAGGAATCGTAATAGACGAAGAGGACCTCGTCCCTGACTGCAGAGGGCCCCGTCTAGGGACAGCCTACACCGCTATCGTCAACAACAAAGTCGTGCTGACGAAGCGCCCGTACAAACGGTCGCCCAGCCACCTTGCCCTCGTGGTAGAGGGCCCGGCGGTCGCGAGAGCCGAACCGTCCGCTCAGCCTGGGAGCATGGGATCCCGCGAGACCAAGCTGTGGCTGTCGGCAATCGCAGCAGCGGTGGTGGTGGTGGCGGCGGGAGCGCTCATAGTTTGCTTGCCGACGGCACCGAACGCCGTGGCCGGGTTGAGCATCCGAGAGCTGGCCAGCATCGAGGTGATCGTCTTTCTCTCTGGCGTGATGAGTGGACTGTCGGGGTTTGGCTTCTCCGCAATCGGAGCCACAACCCTTTTGCTCCTCCCGCCCATCTTGCAGGTTCCCCTATTTCAAACGTTGTCGACGGGAAACCAGCTCCTCTCGGTCGGACAGCTGCGCGAGGACATGCCCAAGTCGCCGAAGGATCTTTGGGCAGGGCCGGGGCCATGCATGCTGGGGGGTGTGGCCGGCGTACCGATCGGAATCTGGCTGTTGTCCCACCTGCCGGCAGCGCGATTGATGGCGCTATTCGGGACGCTGCTGTTCTTGTATGCCGTCTATTCGTTGTTCAGGCCCACGAGCTTCAAGCTGCGCGGGTTCGACGGTCCGGTGTGCGGCGCTGTGGTCGGTCTTCTCGGGGGCGTGGTGGGCGGCTTCACCGCCTTTCCCGGGGCGGCGGTCGTCGTGTGGACGGGGTTGCGCGGTTTGCCGAAAGCGCAACATCGCGCTATCGTGCAGCCGTACATCATCATGTCGCAGATCTACTCATTGGGCCTGGTTGCATTGCTGCATCCGTCCTATTTGAACGGTCAGTTCTGGTTGCTCTTGGCCTTGAGCTTGCCCGCGGTAGTGCCGGGAACCCTCAGTGGCCTGGCCATCTACCGGCGGACATCCGACTTGAACTTTAAGCGGGCTACGTACTTGCTTCTGGGGATTTCGGGCTTGGCCCTTCTAGCGAAGATGTGCGGCCCGGCGATCAAGAGTCTGTTCTGATCCGGACTGATGCTCGCACCCTCGTACTTGTCCGAGTGCGCATGCAGAATTGCTAGCCGCCAGCTGATGTAGGCCGTCGTCAGCCGCTCAATCGCGTCAATTGCACAAACGACGGGAGATTTCTAAATCTATCTGCTGCCTTTGCCGATGTGAAGTCTTTGTCGATGCGGAGGATGAAGGTATTTGCAGCTCGCAAATTGTCAGCCGCATCGACAGAGCCGATTGCCAAAATGCTCATCAATAAACAACGAAAGGCGGAAACGATGGTGACTCCGACACCACTTCGTTTGGTCGCGATCGAGGAAAGCCTGCAGGCAGAGGACGACGGGCGCGCCGACCCCATCACCGAGCAGGATTTGGTCGCGATCGAGGAAAGCCCCCCGGCAGGGGACGACGAGAGCGCCAACCCCGTCGCGATGATGACCGAGCACGACGCGATCACGCGAAAAGTACCAGACCCTGCAAATGTCGCCGCGCCGGAAGGCTTCCCGGACAATCCGAGGCGATTCCCCGGGTGGCAGACTCTGCTGCCCATCGTTGCGGTCGGCCTCGTGCTCGGGGTGGCTATCGTTGCGTTGGCGACGAAGCGAAGGAGCACACCCACTCCGGCACCGGCCAGCGCTGCCCGTACACCGGTTCGCAGCGCAGAGGAGCCGTCGCAACCCCAGCCATCATTGGCTCCGCCCGCACCGGCTGCCGCTTCACCTGCTCAGGTGCGCGCTGCCCACGATACCATCCGCATCGAGGTCGCGGCTGAACCCAGGGCAGCCGAGCTGAGCCTTGACGGCAACGTACTCGCCGGCCATCGACTGAGTCTGGAGGTTCCGAAGGATCGCGGTATTCACGTCGTCAGCGCGTCGGCGCCCGGGTACATTCCGTTCAATCAGCAGGTCACTTTCTCGAGCGACGTGGTTCTCAGTATCAGCTTGCACCGAGCCCACACCCCGCCTGTCCGCCAAGAGGCAAGGACGCGACCGTCCCAGCACGAGTCAAGACCCCAGAGCAGTGTCAGACCGGCGGCTGTGCAGTCGGGCACAGCCATAGAGCCAGGCATGAACCTGGATGGTCCATCCATGCGGCACAATGCCAAACCGATCGACGAAAGGAACCCGTACAAGCCATGAAGATGCAGGTCTTTGCTTTATCCGTCGGATTGACGTGGCTCCTCATCCCTCAAGTGACCATGGCACAGTCAAAGGGCACTGCAGATGAAGACTCAGCGAAGGCTGCAGTCAGGTTTCAGCAGGCCGTTGAGTTGTACCGCGAGGGCAGCTACGAGGGCGCGCTGGCCGAATTTCGGAAAGCCTACCAAATCAGTCCGTCCTACCGCGTGCTCTACAATATCGCGCAGACGCAGTATGCGCTTCACGACTTCGTGAGCGCACATAGGTCCCTTGTGCAATACATGGCCGAAGGCAGAGGCGAGATCCCCGCCGATCGTCGTGCCCAGGTCGACGAAATGTTGGCAAAGCTCGAGGAAAGGATCGCCGAGTTGCGGATTTCGACGAATGTGACGGGCGCCGACATTCGAGTCGACGGCGTCAGCGTGGGGACATCGCCCCTTTTCGGGCTCGTCCCGGTCAACGTGGGAACGCGCAAGGTCAGCGCGTTCAAGATCGGCGCCCCCGAGGCAGTCCGTACGGTGACCGTGGCCGGAAGAGAGAGTGTGAAGGTCGAGCTGCAGATTGACGAGTCCATTGTCACGTCGGCAGCGCGCGCGCCAGGCGCTGTATCGTCGTCAGTGCCCTTGATCGAAAGGACGCAGCCTCAGGCTGTGTCCTTGATCAAAACGACGCAGCCTCCGGTCACTCCCGGGCGAACCGGCTTGATTGTCAGTCTCTCTACCACTGCGGTTCTCGGCGTCGGGACTGGCGTATTCGGCTACCTTGCACTCAATGCCCAGAAGGATCTGAAGAACCAAATCAGCACCTATCCAAACACCAGAGACAACATCGAAAATGCCCGTACCAGGAGCAAGAACTATGGTTACATCACCGATGCTCTCGGCGCCGCCACTCTTATCTCAGGCGGGGTGGCTCTCTATTTCCTGTTCTCCCACAGCGGCGTTTCGCCAAAACCAAAGTCCGGAATAGCGAGTGAACCCATCGTGGTCGCCCCCACCGTGGGTGGACTGGTCCTGCAAGGGAGCTTCTGAGACGAAGCCCCGACGATCCTTGCTTCTCTGTTCGGCCTTTCGTCGTTGTTCGAGCGCAGACTGAGGTGGTAAAATTCCTGGCCAATGTGCGCGAGTCCGGTCCTCTTGCCACGTCTCATCGCCTTGCTCCTGCTCCTGGGCTGCTCGGCGACTCCGCTGAGGCGGCCCAAAGTGGTCGACGCCAGTGGCACGAGTGATACTCTCGGCCCAAGCGACGCCAATAGAACGAGTGATGCTCTCGGCCGAAGCGACGCCAGTGGCACGAGTGATACTCTCGGCCCAAGCGACTCCAGTGGCACGAGTGATACTCTCGGCCCAAGCGACTCCAGCTTCGCCTGCCAAAACGTCTTTTCGGGAACGTGCGAGCCCCAAGGTTGCGGGTTCCCCGTTGATTGGGCATCGGCACAAGCGCCCTCGGCATGGTGCGGAAGCTATACTCCGCCGAACACCCCGTTGTCGCTATCGCTATGCCATGCGAGCAATGGCTACGACCAGGCAGTGCTCACCTTGGACATTGGTGGAGAAATGTTCATCGTCGAGAGAATCTTCTATGTGTACGACTCCAGCACCGGGAGATTCGTCCAAGAGCTGTACAAGGAGTCTCCGATTGGAGGGCCAGCGGTCTGCTGGCTTGGCACTTCCGATGGGCCGACGGCGCCAATAACGGACGCCCCAATGCCATGCCCCGGCCCCGAGACCGATCTGCAGCCGATCTGTTCACGCCTGTTGGCCGACGGCGGTTCGTAGCGCGACGTCAAGACTCGGAGACTTCCACGCGGCCATCCTCCTTGCCGCATTCCGCCCAACGTGAGTTTCTTGACCGGCCGGTGGCGGTGTATCGTGCCCGGCCATGAGACTGCGATACGCTGCCGCCGTCCTGGTTGTTGTCTCCGCTCTTTGTAGCGCGGTCGTGCTCGCGCAGCCCGCAGCTCCACTGCCCTACCGTGATGCAAAGCGGGCCGTCGACGCGCGCCTGGCCGATTTGCTCGGGCGCATGACGCCCGCCGAGAAGGTCGCACAGCTCGAGGCGGTGAACTGGGAGAGCACCACTGTCTACGACAGCAAGACCCGACTGTTCTCGCCCACGCAGGCGCGCAAGCTGATGCCGCACGGGATCGGCGAGGTCACGCGGCCGGGGGACAAGCACGACGCGCGCGAGGCGACGGAACTGGCCAACGCCATCCAGAAATTCCTCGTCGAGGAAACGCGCCTCGGGATCCCGGCCATCTTGCACGAGGAGGCTCTGCACGGCCTGGTCGCCCCGGGCGCCACCAGCTTCCCCCAGGCCATCGCCCTGGCCGCCAGCTTCGATCCCGGTCTGGCCGAGGAGATCTTCACCGTGGCCGCGCGCCAGACGCGCGCGCGTGGCGTGTCGCAGGTGCTGTCCCCGGTGGTCGATGTGTCGCGCGACCCGCGCTGGGGCCGCATCGAGGAAACCTACGGCGAGGATCCCTACCTGGTCGCGCGCATGGGCGTGGCCGCGGTCAACGGCTTGCAAGGCCGGCGCAGGTCGGCCGACGCCCCCATCGACGCTGCGCACGTCATGGCCACGCTCAAGCACATGACCGGGCATGGCTACCCCGAGGGCGGCCGCAACACCGCGCCCGCCATTGCCTCGCCGCGCGCCCTGCGCGAGGTGTTCCTGCCACCCTTCGAGGCCGCGATCCGCGATGCGCACGCGCTCTCGGTCATGGCGTCGTACAACGAGATCGACGGCGTGCCGTCGCACGAGAACCGCTGGCTCATCACCGACGTTTTGCGCGGCGAGTGGGGCTTTACCGGCGTGCTCGTCTCAGACTACTTTGGCGTCGCCATGCTCAAGGACACGCACCATGTGGTCGCGGATCTGCCGAGCGCGGGCCGGGTCGCGCTCGAGGCGGGCGTGGACATCGAGCTGCCCGAGCCCGGTGGCTACAGCTCGCTGGTCGCCGACCTCCACGCTGGCCGCATCAAGCAGGCCGTGCTGGACCAGGCCGTTGCGCGCGTCCTGCGCGCCAAGTTCTTGCTCGGGCTTTTCGAGCAACCGTACGTGCAGAACACCACACCCGAGCCCGAACGGCCCGCGGATCGCGCCCTCGCCTTGCGCGCCGCCGAGGAAGCCATGGTTCTACTCAAGAACGACGGCGGGCTCCTTCCGCTCGACAAGGCCAAGGTCGGCTCCGTCGCGGTCATCGGTCCCACTGCCGACACTTGCCACCTTGGCGGCTACTCGGGCAAGCCCGACAAGACAGTGAGCATCCTCGACGGACTGCGCGCCAAACTCGGCGACAAGGTCAAGTTCAACTTCGCGCAGGGCTGCGGCCTGACTGCCGGCAACCGCGGCTGGAACGACGACAAGGTTACACTCTCCGATCCGGTCGACGACGCGCGTCTGATCGCCGAGGCCGGCAAACTGGCCAGGACCGTGGACCTCAATGTGCTCGTGCTCGGACAGAACGAGCAGCTCTCGCGCGAGGCGTGGGACGAAAATCACCTCGGCGACCGTATGAGTCTCGAGCTGGTGGGCGCGCAGATGGAGCTGGCGCGCGCGGTGCTGGCGAGCGGCCGGCCCACAGTGGTGGTTCTGATCCACGGCAGTCCGCTGGCCATCCCCGAGCTGGCGCAGAAAGCGCCCGCCATCCTCGACGGTTTCTATCTAGGCGAGGAGACCGGCACCGCGGTCGCGAACGTGATCTTCGGCGACGCCAATCCCGCCGGCCACTTGCCCTGGACTGTTCCGCGTTCGAGCGGCGCGGTGCCCGCCTACTACAACCACAAGCCGTCGGCCACGCGCGCCTATCTGTTCGAAGTGCCCGGCCCACTGTGGGCGTTTGGCCATGGCCTGTCCTACACCACCTTCCGCTACGATCCGATCAAAGTCAGCCCGGCCCGCATCGCGCCCGAGGGCAGCGCCACCGTCACTGTGACAGTGACCAATACCGGCAAGCGCGCAGGCGACGAGGTCGTGCAGCTCTACCTGCACGACGAGGTCGCGTCCGTGACCCGGCCCGTGAAAGAGCTGCGCGGCTTCTCGCGCATCCATCTCAAGGCCGGCGAGTCAAAGCGAGTCGAATTCAAGCTCGGCCCCGCTGATCTCGGGTGCTACGACCGCGACATGAGACGCGTGGTCGAACCCGGCAAGTTCGACATCATGGTCGGCGCCAGCTCCGCCGACATCCGCCAGCGCGCGACGCTCGAAGTGGCGAAGAAGTAGCGCCTCTCAGAACGCGATGAAGAGTTCTGTTCCCACTGGAGTCGATTGGCCTTCGATGGAGGTAAACACGTTCCTGCCGAAGTAGAAAGGCATCCCCCAGTCGAAATACGTGCCCGTCCCAGTCCCTGCCGACGAAGAGGCAACGCTCGGGCCCGGCCCGCCCAGATTGCCAAAGACCACGTTGGCCGGGCTGCCAGACAACAAGGATTCGGCGTTGGCGATGCTGAAGTCCACGGTCGTAGTAACCAGGCCGGTGGTATCCTGAATCGTAGCCGACAGGCTTAGCGTGGAGGTAGGACAGTAGAAGGAAGAGAGCGAGCCGGTGCAGGCGGGGATGCCCGTGGTGGCGCTGTCCAGGAAGTAGATCGCATTGGAGCCAGTGTCCGCGAAGGCCTGGGAATTCGCGCCGTTGGCGGGGTACTTGGTCAGAAAGGAGCCCGCGCTATCGAGCGGGAGCACCGTCGCCTGGCCCAGGCCATTGTTGTCCCGCGTGCCGATGCCGAAGACCAGGGCTCCCGTCACACTGGGTGCCCCATCGGCAGGAACCGCGGGCAGCTCGATAATGGTGCCATTGTTGTCTTGGCTGAAGAACGAGACAGGATGTGACACTTGTTTGGAAACAGGCACGGCCTCGGCCTGGCATCCACCGTTTGCTGTTGAAGAGCACGCATAATACATCCCTGGGTTGACCGACCCGGCGCCCAGAGGCGCCGCGCAGTTCGCCCCGCAATCCTGCAGGAACGAGCCCACGCCGAGAAGGCCGTTGGCGCCGAACGCATCGGGGGTGCTGATGTCTGTGCCAGTACAACCGGCCGGCCTGGGGTAGGTTGACTCCTCGATGACCTGGATCGCGAGATTGGCGGCCTGCTCGTTCGCGATTCTGAAATCGGCACTTTGCAGTGGGCCCCAAGTGGAACCGGCGAGGAACCGTGCGCACTCGGCGAGAGGTGTACCACTGGCATCCGTCCATGCTGGCAGCGGGAGCGTCAGTACGGACCCGAGCAGGCGCAGGCCCGTGGCTCCGGTACCGACCATCACGTGGTCGATGGTCTGGCATTGGCTGGTTCCAGGAACGCAGACGGTTACGGTCGCAAACAGACCGTTGAGGTAGGGGATGCCGGGAAGCCCAACGTCCACGGAGACCTCGGTCACGTTGTCAGCAGGCGCGGCAATGCTGGGGCTACCCCCGGTGGATGTGCCGCCGCCGTCGGGAATCGGGTTGGTCTTGGGATGCGAGCCGGAACTACAGGCCGCGGTCAGGGCTGTGAGGAAGAGGCCAAGAATCCCGAATAGGTTTCGCATCAGAAAGCTCCTTGCGCTGGATTTCCAGCCGCACCCGATCCGGACATTGGTGTGACGTCAGTCGTACTACAAACCCGCCGGAATAGGTGCCGGAATAGGTGCCAGAGTTTTGAAGGAAGCTCGACCTGACCCCACGAATCCTTGCCACTGATACATCGTCTTGATATTGCTGGCTTTGCATCATAAGCGGGATACGCTCAGCTCATGACACCGGAGGTTCGTGCCTACCTGGCCGAGATCGGACGACGCGGAGGGCGGCGCAGCCGGCGCGTTCTGCCGCCAGAAACCGCTCGGCGAATGGTTCGGCTGCGCGAGGCGAGGCGTGCCTTCAAGCGCTTCTACGCGAGCTGTTTCTGGTCTTCGCCGAAGGACTACGTGGTGACGGTGCAGGACATTCCGTGGGTTGCACGCCAGCTAATGACCCACGGTGGACGCGAAGGCTGGCGGATAGGAGCAAGTCTATGCCGCTAACGGCATTCCAGGCCGCCATTGCCGAACTCCTGGCGGTGAACCGCTCTTCCGACAGCTATCTGGCGCCGGCAAGAACGCTGAGTTCTAGTCACATGTCCCGGAGCACGGAACCCATGTGCCCGCGGTGGCCGTGATGGTTGCGGTGCCGTCGGTCAGCCCTGCAGACTTGGCCGTCACCGTGATGGTTCCGGCGCCGGTTGCTTGAACGATCGCGAAGGCCAGGTTTTCGGAGGCGTTGCGCGTGAGTCCACGGAACGTCTCCTGTGTCATGCTTCCGCTGTCCACGGCGACGATGGCGCCGGGACCTGTGATCGAGAAGGTCACGGGTGCGGTGGTGGTGGGCACCGCGGCCTTGACGAACGAGACGTCGTTGACGTCGGTCGTGATTGCGGCGTGATCCGCCGCGAGTACCACCATGCCCGCCGTTGCCCCGGTGCTGAAGGTGGTCGCGGGTGCTCCCCAGATCCCCTGCCAAGTGAAGGCAAGCGGCCTGGGAGTTCCCATTTCGTCCAGGAGCGCCTGGCCGTAGCGGCCAATGCTCGGCCAAAGGCCATCCTGTTCGCCAAGGTAGTCAACCCCCGTCCACATGAACGAGCCGGTGAGCGCCGGGGTGGCCGTGACCGTGGTCCAAGTGGTGGTTTCGGTGCCCATCTCGGTGAGGACCCCGGCGCGTGCAGGCGCCATTGCCATGGCCGTAATGACGTCGTCGGGTCGGTAGTTGCCGCCGAAGACGTCGAGGAGGGTCCTGGTGGCTCCCGTGACGTCACCATTGTCCGAGGGCCGAAACAGGGCCTGGGTGACAGCACGGCCAGGGTCGAGCGTGTGACAGATGGAGACGATCTTGGTCAGGATGGGAGTTCGCGTGCTGAGCGAATCGCGGATTTCATTGCCCGCACTGTAAAGCGCGATGCTGGGGTGGTTGCGATCCCGCGAGACGATCCCGGTCACATCGACCTGGTACCATGGTGCGCCGGTGGGGGTCCCGGGTACCGCAGGCACTCCGGTGGGGTTGGTCGCGGTCGTGTTGAAGTAGGTGCCGTAATCGCCGACATCGCTGTACTTGTGTCCGACCCAAATGTCGAAGAACTCGTCCATGACGAGAATGCCCATGCGGTCGCACAGATCGAGGAAGTCTGGATTGGGCGGATCGTGGGAGGTGCGGATGGCGTTCACCCCGTAGGTCTTGAGCTGCGCGATCCGCCTTTGCATGGCCCGCGCCGGCGCAGCGAGCCCGAGCCCGTGGTAGTCCTGATGCAAGCACACGCCTTTCATCTTCGTGTTCGTGCCATTGATATTCAGGCCAGTCGCGGCGTCGTACACCAGGCTCCGGATCCCGAAAGGCGTGACGTCGTCGTCAAGCGTGGTGCCGCCGACCTGTACGTTGGTCAAAAGCTGGTACATGTTGGGAGCATCGGGGGACCACAGTTTGGGATTCGTGACGGGGACATCGAACGCGAAGCTGGCCGATGCACCCGCAGCGATATTCTGCGCGGCCGCGCTGACTGGTGCGAGCGCCGTCCCGCTGGCGTCGCTGACAATGCCCTGCAGGCTCACGCTCTGCGACGATGTGCCCGAGTTGACCACCGAGGTTGTAACCTTGACGGTCGCCGATGCAGTCGTCGGTGCGGGCGTGCTGACGTATGTGGCCCACTGATCGACATGCACCGGATCGGTCGCGATGATGCGGACGTGCCGGTAGATTCCGGCACCCGCGTAGTAGCGTGAGGCTGGCTGCAAAGAGGTGTCGGTCTTGACCGAGACTACGTTGTCCGCCGTCCCGAACTTAGCCTTCGCCGTCATGTCGTAGCGGAAACTCACGTAGCCGTAGGGATGATTCCCGAGCTTGGTGCCGTTGACGTAGACGGTGCCGTTCGCCATGACGCCGTCGAATTCAATGAAGACTCGGCGGCCCGAGATCTCTTGCGGAAGAGTGAAATGCTTTCGGTACCAAGAGATTCCCGACGGCGCATAGCCCCCGCGGCCGGTGGTTGCGGCAGATTGAGAGAACGGCCCCTCGATGGCCCAGTCGTGCGGGAGGTTCACCGGGCGCCACGTGGTATCCGCGAAAGCCGCCTGATCCGCCCCGGTCGCGTCACCCTTGTTGAACAGCCAGCCCAGGTCCAAGGGCAGGATGCTGCGGACCCGGCCTGGCGGAACAGTCGTGCCACCTGTTGCGGTGGTCCCACCGGAAGTGGTGGTGCCGCCTGTGACAGTGGTGCCGCCCGTAACACTGGTGCCGCCTGTGACAGTGGTGCCGCCTGTGACAGTGGTGCCACCCGCGACGGTCGTACCGCCCGTCCCGGTTGAGCCACCGGAGCCCGTCCCGCCAGTTGCCGTGGCACCTCCTGTACCACCGCTTCCGCCGGTGCCCGTGGAAAGTTGGAATTGCTGGTAGGTGGCACCGTTCCATGTGCGCTGGACGATGGGGGTTCCGTCCGCCGTGGCGCCCTTATTGACCTCCGCCACCTTGCCACTGTGATGCGCCGTCAAGCGGACTACGCCCGACGATACCTCGGCTATGGCCCATTGCTGATTGGTGGAGCTGTTGTTACAGGTGTACTGGATGATAGAGGCACCGTCAGCCGTCGACTTGCCGTTGACATCCAGGCATTTGAGACTCTTGGTGTTCTTGATGGCGTAGTAGCCGGTCGCCACACTTGCGATGGTGAAGTTCTGGCCAGCGGCGCCGTTGCAGGTCCTGATCTCGGCATTGGCGCTGTTGGCGGTGCTGTTGCCTGCAATGCCGATGCACTTGCCGGTCGCCGCACTCTTGATCTGGTACACGGCGGTCGGGCTGATGGTCAGGCTCTCTTGACTCTGCGACCAGTCGACTGGCTCGCCGGGCGAGCGACAACCGGTGAGAAACAGTGTCAATAGCAAACCGCGCATCCAAATGGTCTTGTGCATTACGAACCTTCCCAGGGTTGATGAGCGTGCTGGTTACCACGGAAGGCGGGCCATGGCTAGGGTGATGGGTGGTCTGATAACCTATCGGGCATGAAGCACCAGCGCGGATGGGTGGCAATCGCTGTGGCGGTGTCGTTCGCTGCCTGCACGCGAACGCCGATCAAGAACGGCTCAGGCAACGGCGGTGTTCCATCTAGCCTGGGCGGTAGCCCCGGCGGCACGGCTGGCGGCAGCACGACGAGCGCGTCCGGCGGCACGGCTGCCGGCAGCACGACGAACGCGTCCAGCGGCACGTTGGGCGACGGCGGTGCCACCAGCATCATCGGGGGCACGCAGGCGACCGTGCCCGTCCTGCAAGGAGGTTTTGTGCCGACGGGCAACCCGAGCGTGACGAGGAGCGACCACACGGCGACCTTGCTGCCGAACGGAATGGTGCTCATCGCGGGTGGATCTGGCGATTTCAGCGATGTCGGCGCAGGCGCGGAGCTGTACGACCCAAGCACCGGGGTGTTCACCGCCACCGGCAGCATGGCCGAGGCAAGGAGTCAGCACACCGCGACGTTGTTGCCGAGCGGGAGGGTTCTCATCGCCGGTGGGTTCAACACCGGGACCGAGGTAGATGTCGCGACTGCAGAGCTATACGATCCAAGCTCCGGAAGCTTCACCGCCACCGGCAGCATGGCCGTGACAAGGTCGAGGCACACAGCCACGATGTTGCCGAACGGGAAAGTTCTCATCGCCGGTGGAACCAGTGCTGCCGGGCAATTTCTCGCGAGTGCCGAGCTATACGACCCCAGCGCCGGAAAGTTCACGGCCATCGCCGGCATGACCGTGGCAAGGTCTTACCACACGGCGACCATGTTGCCGAACGGGTTGGTGCTCATCGCCGGAGGACGGGGCAACCGCAGTTTCGGGATGACCGCGGAGCTGTACGACCCGGGCGTCGGGACATTCACAGCCACTGTCAACATGGTCGCAGAGAGGTCCGATCACACGGCGACCATGTTGCCGAACGGGTTGGTGCTCATCGCTGGCGGGGAGTACTTCGCTGGCGGGCTCGGGGCAACCGCCACAGGGACAACCGCGGGCGCAGAGCTATACGACCCAGAGGCCGGGACATTTTCCGCCACTGGCAGCATGACTGTGCCCAGAGAGTTCCACACGGCGACGATGTTGCTAGACGGGAAGGTGCTCATCGCCGGCGGAACGAATGAATTCGTGGTTTTCGCGAGTGCAGAGCTATACGAGCCAGAGGCCGGGACATTTTCCGCCACTGGCAGCATGGTCGCGCGCAGGGAGTACCACACGGCAACCTTGTTGCCGGACGGGAACGTGCTCATCGTCGGCTTGAACTGGTCCGCTGAGCTATACGGTGCTAGTGCTGCGGGCGGTGCTGCCGACGCAGGCGCTTCGGCAACGACCGGAGGCGCAACCTCAACTGGTGGTGTTCCGGCCGCTGGCGGGGCAACCGGAACGTCTGCAATGACATTGGCCGAAGCTTGTACCAAGAATTGCGCCCTGGCTAGTGGGGTGCCCAATTGCTCCACCACAACAACCGAGTGCGAACAGAACTGCATGACTACGTACAACAACACGTCCGCGGTCAATCCGGATTTGGGACGGCAGTACACCGCCATGATGATCTGCATCGCGACCAATCTCACCGCCTATGACGACGTTTGCGCGAAACCAAACTCCCCTTTGAACAAGTGGTCGCCCGGCCCCTACACAACGTGTGAGGATCTTATTTGTAATTGGAACTGCAACGACGCCACACACGGGGATATGGATCCCTGGGTGGACATCCGGTGTTGTTGCGCATGTTTCTGAGGAGCTTGCGAAGATAGTTTCTATCCCACGTTGATGCGTGGTATGCCCTTCTTTTGGAGGTTTTGGGGCATGACTAGTTCTCGCGTTTCATTGGCTGGAAGAATGTGTCTTGGCCTGATCGTGGCCGCTGCAATGTCGACCGCTTGCTCGTCTTCCGGTATGAAGGCTGGCGCCTCCGGCGGCGCGGGTACCACGAGCGCCACGGGCGGCATCGCCACCACGGGCGGCATCGCCACCACGGGCGGCATCGCTACCACGGGCGGCATCGCTACCACGGGCGGCGCAGCCGGGACAACGGACGGGAGTAGCGGCATTCCGACGGAGTGCCTGCCCTGCAAGGGGGCCACGCCGGCGAGCTGCACGCCGGTTCCTCCGCTCACTGCGATGCTCCTCGATTTCACCGCAGGTTCTGGCTTTGGCACTTGGACCGAGAGCACATCGCTCAAGGGCGGCACCTACGCTTGGCCGCCCACGACCGACAACTGCAATCCGGTGAATGCCTACCCGCTCGACAGTACTGTGACAACCGATGGGCGGTGGCGGCTCGCCGGCACGGTCGGTCCGAGCACCGCCGGTATCGGTCTCTGGTTTGGCCCCTGCTTTGCCGATTTCTCGGGGTATTCTGGGATTCGTTTCACGATCTCCGGCGACGCTGGTCCATCTGGCCAAGTCACCATGGCGATCCCGACACCGGGAGATACGGCGCCGGCGGTTGCGCCCAACGTGGATTGCATCATCAACTCGGCGACCTGCACGGCCACCACATGCACCCAGCCGAATGTCGCGATTCCGGTTACTGCGACGGCAGCCGTGCAGACGGTTCCGTTTGACTCACTGACCACCGGCCTGCCGCTGCCCAGCCCCGATCCGGCCGCGATCACGGCGATTACCTGGAACTTCGCGTGGAACGCTACGCCCTATCCAGTGGAAGTGTACGTCGACGACATCGAGCTCGTTCCATAGCGCTGGCTAGAACTTCACGACCTTCTGACTGCCATCGTAGGAAACCACCTGGTCGGGCTCCGGCGTGAGGTCCATTCCAACCCCGCGCCCTTCGCCCACCACGACGATGTGGAAGTTGCGCTGCTTGAGCATGCCGGGAAAACTACCCTTGCGGTCCTCGATTAGGAGCTGCCGCTTGCCGTTGTCCCAATGGAAAGCGATGGTCGCGTAGACACCCTTTTCGTAGTCGTAGTTGTCTCCCTCATCCTCATAGAGGAGGAACTGGCCATCGGCTCCGGAGTAGATGCGCAGCTCGATGGGATCCGCGGGCTTCTCGGCGGTGTACTGAATGGTTGGTCCAAGCGGCAGGATGGAACCGGCCTTGACGAGCAGCGGAATCTTGTCGATGGGCGCATCGGCTGTGATGGTGGTGCCGCCAGGCATCGCTTTGCCAGTCCAGAAATCGATCCACGACGAACCCGCGGGAAGGTAGACCTTGCGGGTCCGGGGCCGCACTTGCACTACCTTCTCTTTGGCGTAGAGATCCGGCGTCCTCCAGTAGAGTTGGGCCTTGACCGCACCGGGCGTGGGGTTCTCGATTTCCATGACCAGATCGTAGGCCCGGCCCGCCTGCAATTGCAGGGGCTGCGTGTAGCGCTCCAGGGTATTATCGAAAAGGAAGGGCAATGGGTTCCCATCCAAGAACAGGCGCCGGGCGCCGAAGCTCTTGACGTGTAATTGGTGCGGACCGGACTGGGTGGGCACCAGCTTGCCTTCCCAGCGGATCGAGAAGGTGCTCTCGGTGGCGTAGTCGGGGCGGCCTGTGTACCACATGAGATTGATCTGCGGTTCCACGCGCACAAGCGAAGGAACCTTGTGGTCCACATCCTTGCTGTAGGTGACCGTGACGCCCAGCTGGCCGTCTTTCGTGCGCAGATTCGCAGTAGGAACCAGCACCGTGGGTTCGGGCGGACGGTGCACCATGTACTCCGTCACGGGGCAAACCATGATCGAAGGACCGAACAGGAACTGGTCGTCAATGCCGAAGGTCTTGGTGTCCTTCGGGAAATCCATGGGCAGGCCGCGCATGATCGATTGCCCTTTGCTTGTGACCTGCCAGGCCTGCGAGTAGATGTACGGCATCAGGCGGTAGCGCCACTGGTCGGCCTTCACTATGGCATCGGAGAATTCACCGAATTCCCAGATCTCACGCGGCCCTTCGGAGCCGTGGGCGCGGAAGATGGGACTGAAGGCACCGAGCTGGAACATGCGCGTGTACAGTTCTTGGTAGGCGGGTTCCTTGATCCCGCGGTCGAAGACGCCGCCATAGCTGCCCAAAACAAAGGCGCCAATATCGAAGGTCCAATAGGGGATTCCCGCCATTGAGTGGTTGATCCCTGCGGAAATCTGTTTGCGATAGATGTCCCAACTCGCGCCGATATCTCCGGACCACGTCGTGGCGCCGTTGCGCTGCTGTCCTGCGAATGTGGATCGGGTCAGAATGTAGGCCCGCTGGCGATTCGTCTCTTTGCGAAGATGGTCATACAGCCCGCCGGTGATCATCAACGGGTAGGCGTTGAGATACCGCGCCCAGGAGCCCAGGTAGTTGTTCTCGACCCGCTTCATTTCGTATTCGGAGGATTCCTTGCTGAGCGCATTGATGATGTCCGGCTCAGTGGAATCCAACCACCAGCCATCAATGCCCTTGGAATAGAGCCCCTTCTTCAGATACTTCCAATAGAGGTCGTTGGCCGCAGGATTGAAAGCATCGTAGAATTTGAACCCAGCCCAGCCCGAGGGCTTGAACAGAAAACCCTTCTTGTCCATCTCCTTGTAGAGTTTGCTATCGGACCCCAGCCCCCCCCAGATGGAAATCGCGAGGTGGAAGTTGAGATGGTGGAGCGTCTTCATCATCTCGGCCGGCTTGGGGTAGCGCACGCGATCCCAGATCATCCCGCTCCAGTCGCGCATGGTGCCCCAGTAGTTCCAGTCCTGGATGATGTTGTCGATGGGGATCCCGCGCTTGCGGTATTCCTTGGCCACGGCCAGCACCTCGTCCTGGGTGTGGTAGTGCTCCTTGCTCTGCCAGTATCCGTAGGCCCACTTGCCGTATAGGGGGGCAGCACCTGTGAGATTGCGGTAACCCGCAATGGCGCCATCGATGTTGTCGCCCTGGATCACATAGTAGTCGAGGTTGTCACCGATGTCCGAAGTGATGGTCAACCCATCGGGCCCGTCCTTGAAGATGGTCTTGGAGGTGTTGTCCCACAGAAGTCCGTAGCCCTGGGTGGAAACCAGGAAGGGCGTGGAGGCTTGCGTGTTGGCCTGCACCAAGGTCACTGAGCGACCCCGGTAGTTCATGTATCCATCCTGATGTTGTCCAAGCCCGTAGATGCCTTCCGCGCGAGTGAGCGTAAAGCGTTGTAGAAGGCTGAAGCCCTTGTCGCCGCTGAACTCCACCGGAGCGAGGGCAGCCTTTCCACTCTCCGCCAGCAGGATGTCACCGGAAGCGCGCAGGAAGGTGACGCTGCCATCCTGCTTCGAGATCCGGACCGTCACGGTTTTCGAACTGAGCGAAAGCTCCGAGGGGGTTTCTTGGGATTCCAGCTCGATCTTCGGCAGCTTGTTCTGGATCACCACCAGGCTCTTCTTCGCCGGAGAACCCTCTGGCAGCCACTTCCTCACCCGCACGGTATTTTCGCCATAGAACTGGACCTGGACGTTCAAGTCCGGCAGCTTCGCCACTGCGCCGTTCGGCACAGACTCGTTCCGTGCCCAGGCCATGGGTTGCAGCAGGCACGAAGACACAAGGATCAAGGTCGCACGCAGAATCATGGGTTCACCTCAATAGCCCCGCCATCATAGGACAGCCCCGAACAAAATGGGTTGTCGATAGGCGGCCCTCCCGAACATAATTACCAGATGCAGAAGCGCGGTATGGTCTTCGTGATGACCTTGGTCCTATCGGCCGCCGGCTGCCTCTCGGGTGCGGGCGTGCGCCCCTACCGGCTCTATCCACCCGCGCCGCAGCCCCTTGGCCCGGATCAGGTTTCCACCCTCACCGGCTACGTGCAATTCGTGGACGACAAGGACGTCTCGTCGCTCGGCGGCTACTTCGAGCTCTTGCCCGGCTGCCACGTCATCGGCACTCCATTGCGCGGGGGCGTGCCGACGCCCGGGCGCACGTCCGTCGGCACCTTTGCCACGGGCCGGTTGGACTTCGCCTTGCCGATGAGGGCGGGCCATCAGTATCGGATTGAGAACAGAGACACTGGGATGATGGGGCCGAAGGGGCGATTCACGATCAAGGCCTACGAGATCGACCTTCGCGGCAACAAGACGCGCGAGTTCGAGCGCAGCGAAAGCCCGAAAGACATCGAGGCTTGCAAGGAGGAAGCGGCGCGATCTCTGCCCGCGCCGTAGTGATTGATGGCGATTGGGTCGAGCGGAGCGACGTCTAGCTCTAGTGCCTCTCGCGCTTTTCGACCGGCCCGGCTGCGCCTGATGCCTTGAACGCATTCAGGTTTGGAAACAGAAAATTGGGGACCTTCGACCAGTCACCAATCATGACGTTGGTACCCGTCCCAGCGAGCGCCCTGAGCGCCTCGAAGCCCTTCTCCATGACCGCCAGGGGCGTCAACGCCTGATTGTGGGCTTTCTCTCTTGCGCTCAGCGCTTGTGCCGAATACTTGGCAGCCTCCGCTTCGCCGCGCGCCTGGATCACGCGCTTGGCTGCCTCGGATTCCTCCTTGACCCGATCGGTTTCCGCTTGCGCCTTGCTCAGCTCCAGATCGCGTTGCTTCTCGCGCAGGGCCGCATCGGCCCGCATCTTCTCCTGCTCGGCCTGGTACTGCAGCTCGAGACGCTTGCGCATGCCCTCGTTCTCCAGCACGGTCTTTTGCCTGGCCGAGTCCTGCTCGGCCGCCAACTTGTCCTGAACCGCTTTCAGGATGGCCGGTTCGTACTGGATCGACTCCAGCGTCACCGAGGCGATCTCGACGTGCTTACCCGCGGTGCGCCGCCGCAAATCGGCCTCGACTTCGTCCTCGATCTGCTCGTTCTTGCGGTGCAGTTCCATGTACGGGTGGCGTGCCGCCACACCGCGCGCGACGCTGCGAAACTCCGGCCCTACAACCTCATCGTAGTAGGTGGGACCGATCTCGGTCTCCAGTTCGTAGAGCTCGGAGGCGACTGGCCGGTAAATGAGCGCGATGCGCAGGACCATCTTGAGCCCTTCCTGCGACAGGGTCTCGATTTGCTCGGCATGGGTCGCATAGGTGATATCGAAATCCTCGATTCTCCCGAAAACGCCGACCCAGTGCCGGCCCGGTGTAAGGACATCGCGATGCAGGCCTTTGGACGGTTCGAAGAACAAACCCCGGTGTCCAGGCTCAATGGTGGCGCAACCGAGCGCCGAGCCGACTAGGGCGATGATGACGAAAGAACGCATCTTGTGTTTCTCCTAGTTTAGGGATGTGCCGGCTCCAGCCAACCGGCCAGATCGCGGGTCAGGTTCTGAAGGCAGCGGTACACGGCGCTCGGCGGGTCGCGGCTGTCGACGCCGGTCACTTTGCAATGGTTTTGGCTCTGGCCCAGGACCACAAGTCCGTCGCGCGAGCGCAACGTCGTGCGGATCTCAATCTCCACCTGGAGAAGCCCTCCTCGTAGCTCAGCCTGCGCGTCGACGAGATCAATCCTCATCTGCCAGCCGCCACGCCTCTCCTTCGCGTGCCGGGCCGCCCAGGGGCGAGCCGCGGCGGCCATCATCTCGGTCATCGTCGTGGTCAGGCTGGAGAAAGCGTACGGGGCGCCGTCGACTGGCAACGGGTCGCGGCCGCCGGAGACGGTGCCGGTCACGTCCATCAATGGGTCGGGGGCACGCGCGCCCGCCGGCAGAACCACCCCGGCATCAAGCGCGATCGTGCTGTGTCCGCACCCCGCACCAAACGGTGCCGTACACACCAAGATGGCGAGCAACTTGAATCCGATCTGGTCCATACGAGAATCCCCATGGCCCTGGCAAGCCTGAATCAAGGACCAGGGTGCAGACTAGCACGGCCAGCCTCCGCTTGCCCGGATCCGCTCTCCGGCCGGCTTGACGTTACTTCTCCGCCGCAATCTGGTCGAGGTAGATGTTGAAATCCCGCGGCGTCGCGCTCCATGTGGACAGCTGGAACTCCCAAACTTTCTCCCAATCGAACTGCGCGCCTTCACCGCGGCTGAGGTCGGCGACGGGGATGGTTATCTTGTGCCACTTGCCGTCGTCGAACCTCCCGTCGTACTTCTGAACCATCACGCCGGCCGTGGTCTTTTTCCCATTGCTGCATGCCAAACGGACCACGACACTGCGGGGGTCCGGCGCGGAGTCGCGAGACTTCGCTTCCACGCGAATCTGGAAGGTCAGGCTCCTGTGCGAGCTGAGGTCCGTCCCGGCCGTCGGAGGCCACCAACCGAACCAGTTCCAGCCCGACCCGGCCCAACCAGACCCTAGCGCGTGGAACTCGAGGCCCTTGGCTGCCTCGACGTTGATTCCGTCGACCCCGACGCCCGATTTGGCGGCAAGCGTCGCCTGGCATTGCGGCTTCGGGTCGCAACTTGCCCAGCTCTTGCCACCGTCCCAGAAGTCAAGGCGCGCATTGCGGCCGGTACCGACATTGCGAGCGCGAATTCGGGCGCCGTCCCAAATGACAAGGCGTTGCTCGCCGGCAGCCGGCTGTGTGGCAAGAGTCGTCTCAGTCGCCGACCTGCTCAGGCCTGGGCGAAGACATCCGGCCAGGGTGAGCGACGTCCAGACAGCAGATGCGATTCGGATGCCGCCACCCACGCGGTTCATGGCTCTGATCCTGGCGAGCGAAGCATGGTCGATGGCCCTCGTTGGTGGCGTCGTCACGCCATGCTCGGGGCGCAGTTGGTGGGGTTCACGGCGGAAGGTCCTGGTTGATCACAGTGCTCACGCAGTTCGCAAAGCTAGGGCAGTCTGAAATTGCCAGGCATTGTTCAATGGCCTGGTCCGCGGCGGATACGGCCTGGTCCGCGGCGAAGAGATCACCGTCGCTCGGCTGACTCAGCTGGCTCCGTCGCTCAAGAACGTTGGCGGTGCATTGTGAGACGGTCGTGACATTCCTTAGGGAAAGCTCGTCGCAAGCTTGCAGCTTGTTGCAAAGGTCCGCGGCCATGTTCGCACCGTTGCTGCAACCGGCCGTGCAAACAGCGAGCAGCCCGATGGCGGCCGCGGTCCACAAAGTTCGTATCATGGTGGATTTCTCCTACTACTTGCCTGCATTGGGGTGGTCATGCTTTTCCTTGGCATGGCCACCAACGTGCTGAAATCGTTAAGGAGCATACGCCAAGAAAGCCCGATCTTCCTATGCCTCATCAACCATTCCGATGGCCGACAATGTCGGCCGTGCTCGTGCCCGAAATCTCGGCTTGGGGTGGAGGGCGAGCGCCGGTGCACCGGCCGCACCTGTTGTTCAACGCGTAGGAAGCTCGGCAGCGCTGCCCTACCCGACAAGAATCTTGCCCAGGTCGCGCAGGCGCTTGGCCCAGAGCCTCTCAGAAGATCTCGCTGTGCAACGGTTGGATCCTCATGCCAGCCGTGGTACCACGGCCGCGAGGATTTCAATGCAACACAACCGATTGGCTCTCCTCTCATTCTTGTTCGCCGGCTTCTTGGCTGCATCGTCGGCTGCCCCGGCACTGGCCGGCCAGTACAAGAACTTCCGTGTGGCCGTGTACTGCGTGGTGGACGCCACCCAGCGGTTTGCCGACGAGAAGGTGCTGCAAGCGGAATTTGACCGGGTCATGGCCCGGGTCAAGTTCGACAAGGTGTACCTCGAGGTGTACCGCAACAAGCGCTTCGCCGACGAGGCCACCTTGGACAAGATCAAGAGGTTCTTCAGCGAGCGTGGCGTGATCGTGGAAGCAATCTGGGTGGATGGATAGATACCTTCAGCCTCCGGTACGTGGATCGCTACCCCGAACAATTGTGGGACACCCTTTTCGCCAAGGCCCCCGAGATCACGCTGTTCAGTTGGTACCCGATGGCGGCTTTGGAAACCATCGAGCCCGGTGACAGGGACGCGTGGAAGAACAAGTCCACCAGCTTCAACTGGGACGACATGGTGAAGTCGTACCAGCCACCCGCGGGCGAGAGTGCGGCGCCCAACTGGGGCCGCGTGGCGGGCTGGTCGCTGGAACAGGTCGACCGGTGCCTGGGCAAGCTGGGCAACCCCATCGGTGTGAAGAGCTACAAGCCCTTCCAGTCCATTGGCGAAGACTACATTCACAATTACCTGGGCAACATCGGCATTCCCATCGAGTTGACGCCGAAGTTCCCCGCCGACGCTGACATCGTTCTGCTCACCGAGGGCGCCAAGTTCGACCGCGCCATCGTGGCCAAGATGAAGAAGCACCTTGCCTCAGGCAAGAACGTCATGGTGACGTCGGGACTGCTGCGGGCCCTGCAGGACAAGGGAATCAAGGATATCGCCGAGGCAGAGGACACGGGCCGAACGGTGTTCATCCGCGACTTCATCGGCGGCTTCGGGGCAGGCAAGGGCGCCAGCCTCAACGACTCCAAGCAAGACAGCCCGGCCGTGCTCTTCCCGGAGATCCGATTCTTCACCAACGATATGTGGCCGGTCGTGCGCGGGGTGGCGGCCGCCAGGGGATTCCCCATTGTGCTGATGAACCACTACGCCAAGGGGATCTTCTATGTCCTCACCATACCGGAGAACATCTCGGACCTGTACAATCTCCCCCGCGACGTGACCAGCGCCATCAAGTCCCACCTGCAGCGAGACTTCCCGGTGCGCATGGACTCGCCGGCCCAGGTGGCCCTTTTCGCCTACGACAACAGCGCGTTCGTAGTCGAGTCTTTCCGCCACGACGATTCAGAGGTGACGGTTTCGGTGAAGGGCGATCATGTGAAGCTGAAGAACGCGCTGACGGGGGAGGCACTACACGAGCTGGCCCCGGTGCCCGACCCGAGGGAGAAGCACTCTTTCCGCGATCTGCCCATGGGCCCGCCCAGAACCAACTTCAAGATCGCTGTCCCTCCGCACTCCTATATGGTGTTCACCAGCGAAGAGTAGCGTCTGCGTTTCGTTCGACGGTAGCCCGGCGCATGTGCCCCAACTATGGAGGCCGCAAGTTGCGACGTTAGACTCGCGCAAGACTCGTGCATCGCCCGGGAAAAGGATCCTGCGAGGCGGCGTCGGGATTGCTGGTTCCGGCGCTCAGGGGGTCAGAAAGCACTGGCCCTCGTCCAGCCGAGCGGCGATACTCCCTTCATGGCGCTCTTCAGGCTGTGGTTGCCTCGATCATTTTCGGCTGTGATTTCGTTGGCGCTGGTGGTTGGGTGCGGAGGGAAAAGCTCTTCCGGGCCGAAGGCGGATGCCGGTCCGGAACAGCCCGACATAGGCGCGTCCCATGACTCGGCTCCCGACAAAAGCCCGAGAATCGATGGGATGGCCGGTGGGGCTGATGTCTCCATCGGTGACGACGCGGGCGCGCACGGCGCTGCCGACGTGGGCACGGATGTCGCTGGCAACGCGAGCGCGGACGTCGCTGCCGGAGGGTTCGGAGAAGACGCCGGCGACGGCGACGATGGCGGAGGGTTCGGAGAAGACGCCGGCGACGGCGGCGATGGCGGCGGCGCATGTTCGCCAGCGCCCACGTTACCCCTGTTCGCCGGGACGCCCACGCTTCACTTCGTGGTGGGCGCGCAAGTTTCCACGTTGGCCGGCAGCGACGTCAGCGGCGGCGTCGACGGGCAGGGGGCGGCCGCGCGCTTCGACAATCCGGTCAGCATCGCTGTCGGGTTGACGGGTGACCTGTTCGTCGCCGACTACGACAGTGGTCTTCTGCGCCGGGTGACCGAGACCGGCGCTGTGACCACGGTGGCCAACCTCGCCGGCCTGCAGCCTTTCGGGCTAGTCGCCACCAGGGCCGGGCAATTGTTCGTCGACACGGACCACGATCCCAACGGGGCGAAGAGCGCCACCACCGGGACCATCTGGTCCATCGACCCCAGCACCGGTCAGAAGGTCGCGGTCAGGGCCGACATAGGAAGTCCGCGTGGGGTGGCCCAGCTCGCCGATGGTCGGCTGGTCCTAGGGGACTTCCGGAACCATGTCGTGCGACTGCTGAATCCGACCGACGCATCCCTCGCGGTGCTGGCGGGGAGTGGCTGCCCCGGCTTCGCCGACGGGCAGGGAACGCGCGCTGCCTTCAACTCCCCCTACGGTCTGGTGGTTGCCCCGGACGGAAGAATCATCGTCGCGGACTCCGGCAACGGCCGCATCCGCGTACTGGACCTGAATGGCAACGTCACCACTCTGGCCGGCGGGGACACCCTGGGGACGAATGACGGACCGGCGTCGCAGGCCTTGTTCTATCGCCCGATCGATGTGGCCAGCGACGTCGCTGGCAATCTCTACGTCAGCGACAATGGGGCGCACCGGATTCGGCGTATCGACGCCGCCGGCAACGTGATGACCCTGGCCGGAAATGGAACGATCGGTTTCGCGGATGGCAGTGGTGCCAGCGCCGAATTCTACGGCCAGGAAGGGCTCGACGTCCTGTCCGATGGCAGTGCAGTGTTCGTCGCTGACGGAAACTCGGGCGACGGCGGGCCCTACAACCGCATCCGCAGGGTGGACCTTCCAGCAGCAGTTCGCTGACACGTCCGCTGGGCTGCGACGCAAGCGGCTTAGCGGCTTCGGACACCGTGACAACCTGGCGAAGGACAGGTATCGTGCCGGTCGAAAAGGAGAGGAACTCGCATGGCAATCCTTGGCCTGGTTGACTGGATTACGGTCGGCATCTATTTCCTTCTGATCGGAGGCATTTCTGTCTGGTCGATCAGGAGGAAAAAGGACTCGCCCTCCGACTACTTCCTGGCTAACAGAAACCTGGGCTGGTTTGTCATTGGGGCTTCCATTCTCGCCTCGAACGTCGGTTCCGAACACATCGTCGGGCTGGCGGGCACCGGCGCGAAATCCGGCCTGGCCATGGGGCATTACGAGCTGCATTCCTGGATCGTGCTCACGCTGGGATGGGTATTCGTTCCCTTCTATATGCGCAGCAAGGTCTTCACCATGCCGGAATTCCTGGAGCGCAGGTACAACGAGAAGACGCGTTGGCTTCTCTCCATCGTGCAACTGCTCAGTTACGTCATCGCCAAGGCCTCCGTGACGATCTACGCCGGCGCGGTCGTATTCAACTCCTTTCTAGGGGTCGACTTCTGGACAGGGGCGATTGTGCTGATCGCCGTGACCGGGGCCTATACGGTTTTCGGCGGGCTTCATGCCGTCATGTACACCGAGGCACTGCAAGCCATCGTTCTGCTCGGCGGTTCCATCATTCTGACCATCTCGGGTTTCATTGAAATCGGCGGCTGGAACAACCTGGTCAATTCGGTGCCCAAGGATCACCTGAACATGTTCCTCCCGCTCTCGAATCCCGACTTCCCGTGGCTGGGGATCCTGTTTGCCTCTCCCATCGTCGGCATCTGGTATTGGTGCACCGATCAGCACATCGTGCAGCGCTGTCTCGCGGCCCGCAACGAGCAGCAAGCCCGGCGGGGAACCATCTTCGCTGCCTACCTCAAGATGCTTCCCTTCTTCGTCTTCCTGATTCCCGGATTGATGGCGTATGCGCTTTCGCGTTCGGGCAAGATCCAACTCCCCCAGTCCGATCAGGCATTCCCAACCTTGGTCAAGACTCTGCTGCCGGTCGGCCTGCGCGGCCTGCTCGCGGGCGGCATCCTGGCCGCCCTCATGAGCTCGCTCGCCTCCGTCTACAATGCTTGCTCGACCCTCTTCACCCTGGACATCTATCAGAAGATCAAGCCGAACACGACGGAGAAGGAACTGGTCAAGGTCGGGCGCATTGCCACAGCGTCGGTGGTTCTTCTCGGAACGCTGTGGATTCCCGTCATGAAGGGGATCTCCGACACGCTCTACCAGTATCTCCAGAGCGTCCAGTCCTATCTGGCCCCGCCCATCGCCGCTGTCTTTTTGCTTGGTGTCTTCGTCCCGCGCATCAATGGCAAGGGCGCGCTGACTGCCATGGTGTCAGGCTTCGTCGTCGGCATCCTGCGCATCGTGCTTGAGCTTTTCCGGCACTCGTTGAGCGGATTCCTGTATGCCTTTGCCACGATCAACTTCCTCTATTTCTGCATCCTCCTCTTCATATTCTCCATTGTCGTGATGATCGTCGTCAGCCTTCTCACCGAGAAACCGTCCCAGTCCCAGCTCAACGGTCTGACCTATGGGACAACCGTGGCAGCAGACAAGGCGCAATCACGTGCCAGCTGGAACAGTCGCGACCTCGTGCTCTCGTTGGCCATCGTCCTCGTCATCGTGCTCATCTTCGCCTACTTCTCACCACTCGGGATCGCGGGTTGAGCGCTTGACAAGTGCTCATATCTATAGAAATCTATAGACATGCCCACGCTCTCCATACACTTGCCCGTGCCGCTATACAAGAAGGTGCGCGCGGCGGCCCGTCGCACCAAGCAGAAGCCATCGCAATTCGCCCGCCAGGCGATTGAGCATGAGTTGCGGCGTGTGCCTCCTGCCGTGACCATGCGAGCGCTCGCCGGCACGGCGAGCCTGGCACCCGACTATGATCCGGTCGCTCCTGTCATTCCGTTGGAAGATTGGGGGCGATGACCCGGCCATGCGCCCGAAGGGGGGCTACCTTCTCGACACCCATGCAGCGATTTGGCTTGAGATAGAGCCCGCTCGATTGAGCGCGTCCGTCCGGAATGCGCTAGGCCGTGCCGCCCCTGCCGATCTCTACATATCGGATATCACTCTGAGCGAGACCGCGCGCCTTCTTCGGCAGGGACGCCTTGCCACCACGACAGATCCAGCCGACTGGCTAGAAAGGTTCGCACTCGGCTTTACGATTCTTCCCGTCACTGCGCCCATCGCATGGGCTGCCGCTGCTTTCGAATGGGACCATCGCGATCCGTGCGACCGCCACATCCTTGCCAGCGCCGCGGCCCTCGGTTTGCCGCTCGTGACCGTTGACCCGAAAATTTCGTCCTTTGCCCCCAGCGTAGGCGTCCGCATCGTTTGGTAGTCTGCGCCCGCGGTGCGTGCTACTTCGGCTCGCCGACCAGGATGCCCCGACCGCCGGTGCCCACGTAGACCCGGCCATACACGCGCGGGTCGCCGATGATTTCGCCGCAGGAGCCGAACTGGTGGCGATCATCGTTGATCCTCACCCAGGTCACGCCGGCGTCGTCGGAGCGGTAGAAGCCCGGCTTGTCGTTGACCTTGCCCATGAGATACAGGGCCGGATACTTCTTGCCCTCGGCCGGCTTGCCAAAGCCGAGCGCATGCGCCTCGGTCACCCCATCGATGGCCACGTAGGTCTTGCCCGAATCGGTCGAGTGATTGATCTCCTTGAGGTTGGTGAGCCACACGTCGCCCTCGATACCGGGTGCGGCCTGCGCCGAAGCCGAAACAAGCTGGTAGTCGGGAAGACTGGGCAGCCCGCCGGGCGACGGGGTGAAGTGGGCTCCGCCGTCCGTGCTCGTGTACGCCTGTCCGCCCTTGGCGTCGAGTACGTAGAACTTCTTCGGGTTCACACGATCCGCGGCCGGTCGGAAATGGACCGGCGCCCAGTCGGGATCCGGTTCCGCGTCGGGAAGCCCCTCTGCGCGGGACCAGGTCGCGCCCCGATCCTTGGAATAGACGACCACCCCGTCCCTGGGCCCCCACAGGAAGGTCGCGCCGTCCGCAGAAACGGCGATCGATCCGGTGCCCTTGCCCTTGGGATTGGATGCGAAGGGCGTCCAGCTCTTGCCGCCGTCGAGGGAGTAGGCTCCCCATTGCTTGTCGTGCCAACCGATCCGCGCGACGACATCGGGCTTGCCCCAGGCGACGTCGATTCCGCTGCCCGAGCCGCACAGCGGATTGTCGAACATCCCGTCGGCAGAGGGCGCATTCAGGTCGTCGTGACGGAATCCGCAGAGATCACCTACGGCGCTGAGCAGCGGTGGCCCGGAGGGTGGGCTGACCAGAGCCGAGACGACGGTTTCTTCGAGCCCGCGGTCGATGAACGTCCAGTGCGTGGGCTGGTCAGAATCCGAGGCGGTCGCGTCCTCGGTACCCCAGATCCCTTGTCCCGTGACGTACATGACCCGGCCCGGATTGAAGGGGTCGATGTCGATGTCACCCATCCAGCCCCTGCCAATCGGGTCATTGGGCTTGTGCCAGTAAAGGTACTTCGCACCGGCGTCGTCGCGCACGACCTTGGTAAAGAGAGGCTTCCAGGTCTTGCCACCGTCGGTGGTCCGGTAGACCTCGTCGCCGTGGGTCCACCGGTCGATGGTGCTGACCATGACGGTCCCGGGGTGCGCGGCGTCGACCGACAAGCCGCCGTAGCCGAAGCTGTCGTCCTTTTTCGGGGCGGCGGGTGTGATGTCGGTGAACTTCTCCTGCTTGGGTTGATATTTCCAGACTGAGCCCATCATCATATTGTTCGGGCCCGTGACATCTCCGTAGCTGATGTACAGAACGCCGGTCGAGTCGAACTCGGCGTGAGTGGCCATCACGCCCATGGGCTGCTTGGGCACCAGCTTCCAGGTCTCGCCGGCATCGGTGCTGCGAAAGAGGCTGCCGTCCTTGTTGGCGACGCCGGCGTAGATGATCGGCGTGGGTTTGCCCTTGGCTCCGCTCGCCTTGTCGAAAAGGACGATGGGGATGCCGGTTCCGTTGCCACTGTCAGAGGCCGAGAAGCTGCTGACCTTGTCCCAGCTTGCGCCCGAGTCCGTGCTCTTCCACAGCCCGTTCTTGCGCGAC
The DNA here is from genome assembly GCA_003142855.1 of Myxococcales bacterium. Lineage (GTDB taxonomy): Bacteria > Myxococcota_A > Polyangia > Fen-1088 > Fen-1088 > Fen-1137. Next base: position 33,753 of record PLNW01000151.1, on the reverse strand, counting down.
CCGAAGTAAAGAACGCTGGTCAGATTGGGATCGATGGCGAGCCGTTCGCCGTTCGAGCGGCCATCCTCGTTGCCGCCCATCTTGATGGGCATGTCGGTCTTTTGCCAGGTGTTGCCGCGATCGTTCGAACGCAGGATGTAGCCGTTGCCCGCCCACGATCCGGTGTAGGTTCCTGCGGCCAAGTACACCTTGTTGCCGTCGACCGGATCAGCGGCAAGGCTCTCGATGCCGGAATTCGCGTCGCGCCCGAATTCGTCGGTGATGGCGGTCCAGCTCTTGTCCGCCTGGTTCCAGCGGTACGCGCCACCCACGTCGGTGCGGGCATAGATGAGATCCTTCTCGACGGGACTGAAGATGATGCCGCTGACGAATCCCCCGCCGAGGATGACGACGTTCTTCCAATTGTACGCCACGCTCCCGCCGCTCTTTGCCGCTTCGGCTGTCGGAGTCGCCGCCAGGGCCGCGCCGGGCGTCTGCGCTCCCGGTCGCTCAGCGCAAGAACAAATCTTGCAGCCATGCTGCGCCAGAGCCGACAAGATCACTGCCAACGACATCGCCCACGAAGTTTTGGCCATTTTCCTTGCTCCTTCTCCTATGTAAGTGTCCCTATCGCGGGTCGCCGTAGAGGATCCCCCTGCCGCCCGTGCCGAGATAGACACGGCCGTAAAGGCGCGGGTCGCCGGTCAAACAGTTGATCCAGCTGAACTGATGCTGCGGATCATCGATGCGCTGCCAGGTGGCCCCGGCGTCGTCGGAGCGGTACGTGCCCCAGACATTGGCCACGGAGCCGGCGAGGTACACGGCCGGGTAGCTCTGCCCCGGCGCTGGCATCCCGAATCCCACCGCGCCCGCAGTGTTCACCTGCGCCACTTGCGTGAACGTCGCTGCCGAGTCCTGCGAGTGGAACAGGCCGGAGCCCGCGGCGACCCAAACATCCCCCTCGATTCCGAACACGGGGCGCGGTCGTCCGGACGCGGACGCGGGGGTGTGCGCGAAGTTGGCACCGCCGTCGGTGCTCACGTACATCCCATTGCGGTCGCTTGCGTAGAACTTGGAGGCATTGACACGGTCGGCGGCCACCCGCACGCCAGCGGCAAGCCCCACGCATCCGGTCCACGTGGTGCCGTTGTCTTGCGAGTACGAGGGCGTGGCCCCCTGCGCAGCCCACAGGAATGTCTTGCCGTCGGCCGAGATCGCGATCGAGCCCGAGCCCCTGAATGTCCCTCCCGTCGGCACGGCGGGCGCCTTGGCAAATGCGATCCACGTCGTTCCCCCATCCGTGGAGTAGGCGCCGGCCTGCCCACCGGACGGCGAGCCCACGCGCACGACGATGTTCGGGGCGCCTTGGGCAAAATCGAGGCCTGCCCCGCTCCCGAAGACCGGGTTGCTGAAAAAGCCTCCCGCAGGAGAGACGTCGAGGTCGTCGTGGCGGAACCCGCCGATGTCACCCACCGCGCTGAACAGCGGGGCGCCTGCCGGGGGGCTGATGAGATCCTGCACGACGGTTTCTTCAAGACCGTCATCCTCGAAGGTCCAAAGAGTCGCAGCTCCCTTGTCGGCATCCGTGACGTCGTCGCTCGACCAGATGCCTCCCCCGGTGATGTAGAGAGCGCGCGCTGGATTGAAGGGATCGATCTCGACATCGCCCATCCATCCCGGCGGCCCCACGCTCGGTCTGTGCCACAACACCCAGGGCGCCCCACCCACATCGGTCTTCGCCGCCGACTCGAGCGCTTCCCAGGGCGGCCCGCCGCTCGTGGTGCGGTAGATCTCGTCGCCCGGCGACCAGCGATCGATCGTCGTCACGATGAGCGTTCCCGGATGTTCTGCATCGGCGGCGATTCCGCCAAATCCGCCGGCACCTGGCGGGACTTTCACATCGGTCCACTCACCGCTGTCCATGCTGAATCGCCAAACCGTGCCACTCGTGATGCTGTTCGGGCCTGGCCCGTTGTTGTACGCAAGGTACATGTTGCCGCACCCGTCCAGCACCGCATGATGAGGCATCATCCCGGTGGGCTGCCCGGCAACCGCTTCCCAGGTCGCGCCTGCGTCGGTCGTGCGATAGAGCGCCGTCCCGGCCGTCACGCCCACGCCGACGTAGATCACGGGTGTGGGGCTGTCTGAAGACCCGCCGTCGGCCGAGGGCGCCGCCGGCGAGCCGCTGCGTGGATCGAAGAGAACGAAGGTCAAACCGTAGCCCTGGGGCGCACCCGCGTCGTTGTTGGACACGCCGGTCGTCGGGAAATTCTTGACTTGAGTCCATGTGTTCGCGAAGTCCGTGCTCTTCCACAGGCCCGTGTTGCGCGAGCCAAAGTACAAAGTGCTGGTCAGGTTGGGATCGACGGCGAGCCGCTCGCCCATTGAGCGGCCGTCCGCGTTTCCGCCCATGGGCGCGGAGATGCTGTTGCGCGACCACGTCTGTCCCATGTCGGTCGAGCTCAGAATCGCGCCGTTGCCGGCCGTGAGGTACATCCCGGCGGCCAGGTAGACCCGGTTGGGATCGACCGGATCAGGGGCGATGCTCTCGATCCCGAGGAGGTTGGAATCGTTGTGCCCGACCCAATCCGTGATGGCCATCCAGCGCCGCCCGGCCGGGTCGTAGCGGTAGGCGCCTCCGACATCGGTGCGGGCGAAGGCGAGCCCTTTGAGCACGGGGCTCATGATGATGCCGCTGACAAAGCCCCCACCTTTGATGACCACGTTCTTCCACGCGTACGGCCCCGGAGTGGTCGTGTCTTCGAACGGGATGCCTGCGTCGCCTGAATACTCTGCCGGCGCTGGCAATTCGCAGGTCCCGGGCGCCCCGGCCCCCCCTCCGCCCGACCCGCCGGATGCCTGCGGCGCATCGAAAGATGTCTGCGATGCATCCGCGGAGTCGCCAGTATCGACACATGCCACGCCACTGCCGAGTCCCACAGCAACAGCCACCGCGATCGCCCACCCCCGGGAACGAGCCCCGCCCATTGCACCGGTCCTATCCGCAGCATTGCTGGTGAGCATGGCGAAAACGTTGGACCGCGTGGCCGTGGCGAAAGAGCTGCCGCTACTGCTTTTCAGCGGCAATATCGTCGATGTAGATATCAAAATTCTTCGGCGTCCCGGTCCAAGTGTGCAGCCGGAACTCCCAGAACGACTGCAGGTCGAACTTCGCGCCGGCCCCCTTGGTCAACACGGAGATCGGGATTTCAACCTTGTGCCACTTTCCGTCCGCGAAGGCCTTTACGAACTTGTCGATCGGCGCGTCGGCGGTGTCTTTCGCGCTCTTGTTGCTGCACCCGAGCGCCAGGCCGAGGTACTCTGGCGCGGCCTCGGCGGACTTCGCATCCACGCGGATCTGGAAGGTCAGATGGCTGTACGGACTGATGTCGATCCCCGCGGTTTCCGGGTACCAACCAAACAAGTTCCAGCCCATGCCGAGCCAACCGGGCCCCTCGCCGTGGAACTTGAGAGCCGTGCTGCCATTCACGCCGCTGCCCGAATCCGGTCCGAGCTTGGTCTTGCACTCAGCCGTCTTGTCGCAAGAAGCCCACCCCTGTGCGCCGCCTCCCGTATCGTCGCCGTTCCAGATGACGAGGCGGCTGCCTACTGCCGCCGGCGCAGACGCGGCCGGGGCAGATGCGGCCGGGGCGGCAGCGCTCGCCGCAGCCACTGTCGCCGCTGGCGGGGCCGCACCGGCCCCAGGGCAAGGTGGGCAAAGACAACCGGCTGTGCTCACAGAAGCGAGAACGGCGAGCCATGCATATGCGTGCGACCGGTGCGAATTGGGCGTCATGGGAACCTCTCGTTTTCCGACAAGCTGATTCACTTTCGTCTCACATCTGCGCTGCATCTGGTTCTGCGTCTACATCTGCATCTGCCGCCGCGACATCGGGTTCTGTGTCCGCGCCTGCCGCCGGGGCATCGGGTCCCGCATCCGCGCCCGCCGCCGGGGCATCGAGTCCCGCATCCGGAACTGCCGCCAGTGCATCGGGTCCCGCATCCGGCCCGTGCCCCTTCTTGCGGTAGAAGGTCACCTGGTCAAGCCAGAGGTCAAACGGCGCCTCCTTCGGGGGCCCAATGGTGAGACCATAGAGTTGGTTGGTCAGGAGCGCGGTTCCGGGCACGTCCCCAGTCTGGGTCAGAATCGAATTGGGAGCCCGATTCGGGTATGGTTGCTGCGTGAACTGTTTCCACGGGATGGTGTAGAAAACCCACTCGCTTGTCACGAGCATGACAACATAGTAGCTGTTGCCCTTGTTGTTTCCGGTCTCATCAGGCTGCCGCGAAGCAACGGCAGAGCCCGAAATGATCTGATTTGTGGCCGGATCTACCGCCGCGTTGATCGTCGAACCCCCGAGTCCTCCGTCGGCGGCGTTGTAGATTTTGTCGTGACCACCTGGCGTGTAGTTGATGTCCATCACCGTCGTATTCGCGTCGTCGAGGTAGACCGTGAAGCCCTTGCTCACGTTGCCAGGGGCGCGCGCCCAGAACGACAGCCCCTCCCAGGCCGACTCGTCACGCGGGAGGGAGGTCGAGGTTCCTGCGTCAGACGTGCCGTAGTTTACGATGAAGCTGGTGAATGGACAGTGGGCCCCCCAATCATTGTTGTGTACCAGACTAATCTCCAGGGCCGCGTTGCTGCCGCACCGACCCCCGCCCTCGATCGGCGCCAGGCTCGGGGCGCTCTGACCGCAATCAGGGGTGGAGTCACGGTCGCACCGCATGTTCGTCGACACGGTACTGGGGTCGAACTCATAGTCGGAATCGGCCGAGCAGTTGATGGGCTCGTCCCTCAAGGTGGGGTATGCGCTGCATCCGACCGCTCCGCCAAGACCGAGGAGCAGCACGAGGGCCGGCCTGGCCAATCGTGGCAACTGGGCGCTCGATGCAGGCTTGAGGCTCATGACAGTGAGGCTACCACCAGAAGGTGCCGGACAACGTGACGACGTGACGATCCGGGTTTGCATTAGGACCCGATCCAGGAGGGAGCCCCGTCAGGGCTACGATATCGCTGCCGTTCTGGAAGTAGGAGTAGTGGAGTGCGAACTCATCGCGGCTCCTCCAGCCGGTGTGGAACAGCAAGCGGGTCGTCATGATCGTGAAGGCTTTCTTCGAGTCGGCGCCGTGGAGGCGAACGTGATCGAACCGCTCGGATAGGCCCAACCATGATTTCATTAGATAGGTGACCTCGCCGCCCAGCTTCACCTTGAATACGCCGTTGTAGTCCTTATCGTCGCTGCTCACCGAGGTCCCGACAGTGAACAGGCTGACCAGGACATCCGGACTCATGCCCGTGTACAGCTTGTCGAAAACCAGCCTCGCGACGCTGAGATCGTACTGCGCGCCGAAGGTAGTGAGCGAGCCGTTGCCATTGCTATTGGGGCCGAGGTACTGCGCCATGAGCTCGGGCCCACCGCGTGCGTTCAGGATTTCAATCGCACCGGAAATCGTCGCCGCGTCTCTGGCCTTGGTGTAGGCCGTCCCGACGTAGAGGTGACCATAGCGTCCTGCAGTGACCTGGGCGTCGGCACCCAGCACCGTGATCTGTCCATTCGGGACTAGACCTGAGGCGACCTGATCGTCCTGGGTCCAGGCCGCCAGGTAGTGCAGACCAAGCCGGCCGAGTCCACCATAGGCGAGGCCAAGATGTACGTGGCCGACAAAGGTCGCGCCCACGTTGGCGTCCGCGAAGTCGTTCCAGGCGGCCGGAACCAGGCCGATGGGCGGCCGTCCGAGCTGGCCGCCAAGCCCCTGCTCCAGCACAAGAAAGAACTCGCCGAGCTTGTAGCCCGTTGTGATGGTCTCGCCGATGCTGTTGGTGCGTGCGATAAGCGGCGTGGCGTAGCGCCCAGCATCGTACGCGCCCATGGCACCGTATCGGCCCGTATAGGCGCCGACGTACAGTTGGAAGGGGAAGCCGAAATACTTGGTCGCATTCACCGTGATGAACGCATCGTTCACGCCCAACTGTGCGGGGATGTTGTAGTACCCCGCCGCATCGCTGAAGGTCGAAGCCGCCAGAATGACCGTGCCTGACACGGTCTTATTGCCGTAGATGAAGTTGAGCTGCCCCCAGGGGGTCGGCACCGCGCCCGTGTACTCGAAACTCCGGAGGTCCTGGGCCATGAGCGGCGGCGAATGGAGGACCGTGCCCCCCCCCGTGTCCACGGTTTTGGTCGAGTCGAGAGGGTCCGTACGTTCCGTGATCGGGCGATCATGCACGCCGACGGTGGCGGGCAAGAGCAGGTAGCCGTGGAAATCGAGCACGAACTCCTTGGACTCGGCTGGATTGATACCGAACGGGATCGAAGGGGTCGCACTACGCACCTGCGGCTCGGCCGGCGAGAGTCCAAGTCTCGGAAGCCCCTCGTCCGCGGCCATTGCCAGCGAGGGCATGGCGAGCAAAGCCAGGATGATTCCTGAAATGTTCCAGCCGTGTCGAGGTGCGGAAAATAGGGTTGGCATCGTCGAGCGCTTTCGGTTCAGAAGGTGATGTAGCCCCCGAGCGCGACCATGTGATGGTCGAGCGGCTGGGCGGAGTTGGGGTCCGCGGCGGCGCTGTAGAAGCGCCGGCTGTAGTACAGTTCTATGCGGTCCGTGCTCCACCAGTCGGAGTGGAACGCGATGCCGGGATTGACACTGTAGACGCTGTAGCGTCCGAAGTTGCTGTCGCGGCTTTCGCCGTAGCTCTTCAACATCACGCTGAACAACGACGACATCCGGTATTCGGTTTCGAGCCCGATGTAATACCCGCTCGCCTTCTTGTACAGGGGGTCGTCGGTCGCAACCGTGAAGTGCAGTAGCGCCGCAATGGCAACGCGCAAGTCCGGGGCCTGGCCGGAGAAGCTGCGCGGGGCCCAGAGGATGGGCGCTACGCTGAAATCGTACTCGGCGCTGAGCACGGCAACCTTGCCGTTTCCGTAGCTGCCCGACCCGATGAACTTGCCGATCATCTCACGGGCGCCTTGCGTCCAATCGATGCCCCACCACACCCCGTCGCCAACTGAGGCGGCGTGCAGGAAATTGTAGAGTCCGCCACTCAACCCGACCTGTCCCCAGGGGTAACTTGTCCAGCGCGCCTCGGCGAGATAGGTGTCCATCCGGCCGTCCCTGGGAAGCCCGTTCAGGGCCGTGTTGAGGTACGTGCGCTCGTCCGTCCCATAGTCGGAGGCGTAGTGGAACTTGAGGGTGTATTGATTCTTGTAAGTGAGTCCAACGTGAGCGTGGTTCACAAAGCTCGATGTGCCCGTCTCGATCCAGGCGAAGTAATCGCCACGGGGGAAGCTCTCGGGCACGCCGGGAACAACGAACAGCCCGTGAATAAAGGTAAGATGCAAGTCGGGCGTCATGTCCCAATCCCCGTACGTCGCCTCGCCGTAGCCGCGCACCGCGAGCAGGGGCCCGTAGATGCCCCACCCCCACTGGCCAGGTCCGGCGGCGACCTCGCTGAACGCGCCCATGCGAAACTGCAAACGCAGTCTTCCGAGGGGCTGGGGCGTGATCAGAATCCAGGCCGTGCCGAAGCCAGGCCCTCTAAACGCGTTCTCGTAGCCCTGGTACTCCTTGTTCTTGAGGTTCACGTAGTAGCTTGCGAAGGCGGTCACCAGGGAGTTGCCGTATGTCAAATTCAGGGCGGCGCCTGCGCCAGGCCAAAATGGGTTCTTGCCCGCCGAAAGCGCCGGCATGTGCAGCGCCGTTCCGGAATAGCCCTCCGGCGCAGTGCCTGGTGTCCTTCCAATCCCGACGGCCTGCCAACCGAACAATCGGCCGTCGAAACGAAACGACGAGGCGCTCGCCGGGGCGGGCGCGCCGAACGAAGGAGCCCTCCCGCCTGGCGCGGGGGGCGCGGGCGGCGCCTCGGGCGCCAATCCCAGACCGGGCGGGATCGAGGACCCCGGTAGAGAGTCAGTGGGCGCGGCGGGCACGGCTTCGTCGGCTCGCGCCGCGCCAGCCGCGAGTAGGAGCGCGATCTGCACCAGGAACGCGTAACGGTATTGCAGACGCACCATCAAGCCTCGATCAGAAGGTGGGCTTCTCGGGCCAGCCGCGTGGATCGAATACCACGACAGAAGGAATCATGGCTCAAGGGCAGCAATGTTAATGCGCTCTGCGTCACGGCTTGGCTTCGAGCACAGTAGCACGAGAGTTCCGCGGCAGATCAAATGAATTCGGCAAGCCCGTTAACTATTGGCTAGCCGACCTGCGTCGCCATCAGCGCTTGGGAATCGGAATCGAGCTCGCGTTGGCAGGGCCGATGCCGCCCGCTGGCAGGGTCGCCCCCTGTGCCGCGAGTAGGAAGTTCACCAGAGCCCAGTAGTCGCCCTGCTTGATCTCACCCGCATGTTGCTTGGGCATGTGTGTGCTCGTGAAACTGTACACATCCTGGGCGTTCCGGAAGGGGTCGCGCCACGCCGCGCCCGCCGGTCGCGCTTGCGCCTCGATCTGTAGCTGCTGGCCGTCGATGAACCCCGGGTCGCCCGAGCCTCCGCTGTTGCGCGGGTACTCAGGCAGGGCGCCGGGCCCCATGAGCGCCGGCGCGCTTGCAAGTCCTTCGCCACGCTGGCCGTGGCACCTGGCACACTCGCTCGCGTACGTGGTCGCGCCTGCTGCAGCCTGATCTTGTGCCCGCGCGAGGTCCGCAGCGGTGGCGCCCAGCTGTGTCACCGCGCACCCGAGCAAGACCAACCCGCCGAGCACCCCGCCGACCACCGACGCTACTGGATGAGCAATACGATATGACATCGGGTTCTTCTTCCTCATTTTGGGGGGAGATCCTATCCGCTCCACGCGACTTGTTGTAGCAAATTCGCCGCCGTCCGGCGAGCGGACATGGGTGCTAACCACAACGTGTTCCCCGAGTCCGTCCCGCATCTGGCCGGCGAATCCCGAGAAAATCGCACCTATGCGGGGAGCAGACTCCTTACAGCTTCAGCTCCACGGCGGCGCCATCGTAGCGAACGCTCTTGTCCGCTTTAGGGGCAAAGGAAAACCCGACCGGTTTCGCCTTCGATACCAAGACGACATCGAACGTCCGCTCTTTCTGCATGCCCGGGTAGGACCCCTCTCGCTTCCCGATGAAGAGCGTGCGAGTGGCGTCGTTCCAGCGGATGGGGATGCGCGCGCAGGCGCCTTTCTCGTAGCCGTATGTGACACCGTCATCTTCGTACAGCGTAAACGCACCATCGGCTCCCGTGTAGATCCAGAGCACGATCGGGTCAGCAGGCTTTTCGTCCGTGTACGCGATCTCGGGACCGGTCGGAATGATGGAACCGGCCTTCACGTGAATGGGCATCGAGTCGTACGGCGCCGGCACCTCGATGGTCTGTCCGCCCGGGACATTCGCACCCGTCCAGAAGTCGTACCAACTGGTCGCGCCCGGCAGGTAGACGGCTCGACTTCGAGCTTTGTACGTGGCTACCGGGCTCACCAGGAACGCAGGCCCGAAGAGGTACTGATCGGCCGTGTCCCGCGCCTTTGCGTCTGCGCGAAAGTCCATGACCAGCGGCCGCATGATGGTTCCGCCCTCGTGCGTGACGGCGCCCGCGAGCGAGTAGACATAAGGAAGGAGGCGGTAGCGTATCCGGTCGAACTTCAGCTCGGCCTGGTAGGCGGGGTGCTTTTCGCCGCCCAGTTCCCACATTTCGCGCTTCGGCGCCTCGCCGTGCACGCGCAAGAGTGGGACGAAGGTGCCGAACTGGAACCAGCGGGCGTTCAGCTCACGCCATTCCTCGGCATCCTCGGCGGTGGGGTGCTCGGCCGCGAAGCGCGCCGGCACGGAGAATCCCCCGATGTCCATGGTCCAGTACGGGATGCCCGAGACCGACAACCCAAGTCCGGCCGGAATCTGCATCCGCAGCGCCGTCCAGGTCGAGGTGATGTCGCCCGACCAGACTGCCGCGCCATAGTGCTGATTTCCCGCGAACGCCGAGCGGGTCAAGATGAAGACCCGCTGGTCGGGCGCCACAGATCGCTGCCCTTCGTACACGGTCTTGCTGTTCATCAGCGAATACGCATTGAGCATGCGCGAACCGGAGCCGAGCGCGGTCGGGTGCATGTGGGTGCGCTGTCCATCGAGCGTGGGCGTCGGCAACAGGTCCGGCTCCGGCGCGTCCAGCCACCAGGCGTCCACCTTCTTGCGAAACAGCGACTGTTCCATCTGCGACCAGAAGAGCTTGCCCGCCTCCGGATTGAACGCGTCATAGAACGTGTACGGATAGCCTCCGTCGCCGACCCAATCGCGCAGCCCTTCACTCAAGTTGAGCCCGTACAAGAACCCTTGGGAGCGCATGGCCTCGAAGTTCTTCGTGCCCGGATAGAACTTGCCCCACACCGAGATCATGAGACGGGCGTGCTTCTCGTGGATCTTGCGGACCCACCCATCCGGATCGGGAAAGCGGGTCTTGTCGAATTCGTGCGAGCCCCAGGTGTCTTCCTTCCAGTAGAACCAGTCCTGCACGATGTTGTCGAAGGGAATGCCACGCGAGCGGAAACCGTCCACAACGTCGAGGCTGGCTTTCGCCGTCTCGTAACGCTGCCGGCTTTGCCAGAGCCCCAACGCCCAGCGCGGGATCATCGGCGCCGGCCCGGTGATGCGCCGGTAGCCCGCCACGACCTTGTCCAGCTCGGGACCGTAAACGAAATAGTAGTCGATGCCGTCCCCGACCTCTGACCAGAGCGACGTCGTCTGGGGGCCTTTACCCGGGGATTTCCATAGCAACTGCACCGTCTCCATCCCTTGATCCTTGTTCCACTCGAGCCGGATCTTGGTTCGGCGCTTGGCCTCGAGCCGCACCTTGGCCACGTCCTTCCAGGGCAGCCAGCCTTGCCGCCAATGGTTGATGACCAGCCGATCGTCGACCCAGAGCTTGATGCCGTTGTTCGAGAAGGTCTGGAAGGTGTAGTCGCCGGAAACCTCCGGCTCGACCTCGCCCGCCCAGCGCACGCTGGCCGGGCCTTCGGGCAAGCCGGCGAAAATGAGCTGATTGGGTTTCTTCTCTTTGCTCGACAGCGCGATGTCGATGCTGCGATCAACACGCTCGCCAACCAGGTGCTTGAAATCTGCGCCGCGGTAGTAGGATCCGGTCAGGCCGCCGCGCTTGCCGCTGGCGTCGAAGAGGCGCTCGGGCGGGATGGGCGCGAACTCGCGCAGATCTCCGAATCGCGTGAAGGAAGTGTTGTCCCAGAGGATGCCCCAGCCGCGGCTTGAAACCAGGAAGGGAATCACGATGGTGCCGTTGTGCTGCCAGAGGTCGAGGTCGTACCCCTTCAGGTTCAAGAGGCCGAGGTGGTTCTCACCCAGACCGTAGAGCGCCTCGTCGGCCTGGGGCAGCCACTCTTGTCGCACGTGCTGCGTGTCTTCTCCCTGGACGGTCGCGGCCATGATCGTCCGGCCGCCGTCCTTCTCCTCGAGAACCGGAGCGCCGGCGGGGTCGAAGAACGCCACCCTGCCCGTGGCGAGGTCGATGCGGACGCGGAGCTTCGACGTGACGAGAGTTGCCGTGCCTGCGCCCTCGGTCACCTCGAACTGCGCGCCCTCGCAGCGTTTCGGCTGCGCCGCCAGACTTTGGCGGGCAAAGAAGGCCTGGTCCTTGGCGTAGGCAACCCGGACGACGTCGTCTGCGCAGACCTCGAGCTTGAGAAAGCCGTCGCCCACGCGGACGACAAGGCCTTCGGGCAGGCGCTGCAGGCTCACGGAAGCTGGAACTGAAGCCGGTTGGCCCGAGCCGCGCACACCCGAGCATCCGGCGCCAGCGACGAGCAATATGAGAGACTTCGCGATGCGACCCATGGAACCTCCTTGAGAGGGCGGAATTCTTTCACGACCGCGGTGGGAATGGCTAGCGATCTCTGCTTGACGGGTCCTGGTACTACTTCTATAGTTATCGAATTAATTCGGTGACGTCAAGATGAACAGCAAACCACACGTGGAAAACTTGGTGGAGTTCTTCAAGGTACTGGGCGAGCCCAACCGCCTGCGCATCGTGGGGCTGCTGGCCCAGCGGGCCTACACCGTGGAACAGCTCAGCGAAACTCTGGGCGTGGGTGCCTCGACGGTGTCGCACCATTTGGCTCGTCTGGCGTGCGCGGGCCTGGTCGCCTCGCGCAGCGAGAGCTACTACAACCTCTACTCTTTGAAGACCGACGCCCTGTCCGGCATGGCGAAAGAAATGCTGGCGCAGGCGCAGCCGGCGCGCCCGGCCAGCGAGCAAGACCTATGTGACTTCGATCGCAAGGTGCTGGCCACCTTCACCACGGCCGACGGCCGGATCAAGGCCTTCCCCATGCAGGAAAGGAAATTCCGCGTGCTGCTCCGCCACGTGCTGCCCTCATTCAGTCACGGCGTGCGCTACACGGAAAAGCGAGTCAACGAGATCCTGTCGAAGTTCAACGACGATACCGCCCGCCTGCGCCGCTGGCTGGTGGACTTCGGCTACATGGCGAGAGAGGGAGGCGGCGGCAAGTATTGGCGGGTGGACAAAGAGTGAAGTTAGCTATTTCTCTGTGAGAAACAGCTAGCTCGATCCGCGGTCCACGCGATGCTGTCTAGCTTCGTCGGCGTGACATGGCGCGATCCATTTCGCGCTGGGCTTCGCGCTTCTTGACGTCCTCGCGCCGGTCGTATTGCTGCTTGCCATGCACCAGCGCCAGTTCCACCTTCACGCGGCCGCGCTTTTCGTAGAGCGAAAGCGGGATCAGGGTGTAACCCTTCTCGCGTACTTTCGCCACCAGGCGATCGATCTCTTGCCGGTGCAGCAACAGCTTGCGCCGCCGGCGCGGGTCATGGTTGCGCGCGTGGGCAAATGAATAGACGCCGATGTCCAACTGGTGCAGCCACGCCTCGCCGCTTTCCACGCTGGCATAGGCATCGATCAGGGTCACTTTCCCGTCGCGGATGGACTTGACCTCAGAGCCGACCAGGGCAAGGCCTGCCTCCAGGGTCTCGTCGATTTCGTACTCATGGCGCGCCTTTCGATTGCGCGCCAGAACCTTGTTCTCGTCGGATCGGTTCTTGCGCCCGGCCCCGCCCGCCACTTCCTCCCTCTCCTACAGCTTGCTGCCCTCGCCTGGAAGGCGCATGGCCAGCGGTGTCTCGCCGGCCATGGCCCGGCGCAGATAGGTGGGCTTGTCGAACTCGCTCTCCTCGATGCACAGGTGGTCGGCAGCCAGGGCCACCGGCACCGTGCCCGAGGCACGGCGCGGACCGCTGCCCGGGACCGTGCTCATGGCCGAGGTGACGGCCGGACGAATCACCGGCCGCGACTCGGGAGCCGGGGTATGCCGCTCGGCCATCGCCACGGGAAGCGTGGGCGCCGTCGCCATTCCGACCACCGGAGGGGGCGTGTAGGTCGTGGCACCAGCCGGATATTCCGTCGGGGCGGAAAACTCGTCGACCGCGGTGTCTGCGAACTCGACGATCTCAGGCACTGCGCTGCGGGCCGGCGCCGCAAGCACCACGCGCGGCGGAGCGGCCGGGCTGGCGTCAGCCGCGGGAGCCCTTGCCAGGGCGGGAAGCGGTGGGGGAGCCGCGGGCATGACCAGTGTCACGCGAGGCGGTGCGGGATGCGCCGCCGGGGCGGCGTGCGAGATCGGCAGCACCATCTGGTGGTCGGCTGGCTTCTTGCCCGAGCGCGTGTTCAAGCCGCCGGCCACGGTGGAAGCCTCGACCGCTGTGCGACTCTGGAAACCTGTCGCGATCACCGTGAGGCACACCTCATCGGTCATGTTGGCGTCGATGACCGAGCCGAAGATGATGTTGGCGTCGGGATCGGCGGCTTCCTGGATCAGGGTGCAGGCCTCGGTGACCTCGGCCAGCATCAGGTCAGGACCGCCGGTGATGTTGACCAGGATGCCGGTGGCGCCGTTGATGGAGACGTCTTCCAGCAGGGGCGAATTGATGGCCATCATGGCCGCATCCAGGGCACGCTTTTCGCCCTTGCCGCGACCCGAGCCCATCAGCGCCCGACCCATGCCCGTCATGATGGTGCGCACGTCGGCAAAGTCGACGTTGATGAGGCCGGGCATCATAACCAGATCGCTGATGCCTCGCACCGCCGTGGCGCACACGCTGTCCACCAGATTGAACGACTCGCGCAGGGTCATGTTCTTGCCGGCGAGCGCGACCAGACGGTCGTTGGGAATAACGATGAGCGCGTCCACCGACTTGGCCAGCTCGGCCACGCCTGCATTCGCCTTCTTCTTGCGCTGCAGGCCCTCGAACATGAAGGGCTTGGTCACTACCGCCACGGTGAGCGCGCCCGCCTCGCGGGCCACGCGCGCGATCACGGGCGCCGCGCCGGTGCCAGTCCCGCCGCCCATGCCCGCGGTGACGAAAACCATGTCGGCGCCGCTGATCACCTCGGCGATGCGCGAAGCATCTTCCAAGGCCGCGGCGCAACCGATGTCGGGGTTGGCCCCGGCACCCAGGCCCTTGGTCAGATTCTTTCCGATCTGAATCTTGGTGGGCGCTTGGTTGGTCTCCAGCACCTGGCAATCGGTGTTGGCGGCCACGAAGTCCACGCCCTGGATGCCGGCCTCAATCATGGTGTTGAGCGCGTTGCCTCCGCCGCCACCCACACCTATCACCTTGATCTTCGGACCTTGAGCCTGGTCGTCGAATTCGAGCATGTGATATCTCCCTGGACTACTTGGATCGCACGGCCTGCGCCATGCTCCAAATTTTTCACTCGACGAAGTGATGGGCAGGCGCTGGCGTGCGTCGAACAGCCGCCAACACCTGAACACCCGCACAGGGCTGATCCTGTCGTCTCTTTGTGGAGCACTTCGGTCTCACCCTGATCTCGGTATCATCGACGCCCACCAAAGTTAGCGCCTACGCCAGTCGCAATCAGGACGACGACAGAACCCAGATCATCGCGGTCAACTGGAATGACGTGCCTGCAGTTCTCACCTTCAAGGTCGACGATCTCGCGACCACTCCTACGCCTGCAACCTTCACTCTCCCTGCGCTTTCAGTCGGGGCGATCGAGATCCCGGACACAGGCGCAGCGTCTGCTCTGGTCTACGGGGAGACGCAACACAAGGCGAACCTGCCCCCGCAGCCATTGTAGAGTCAGTGGTCGCCCTGGATTGAACGTGACAGTGCTATTCTGCGTGCCTTGTCCCGGGCCGCCCATTTCCCATCGATTTCCATGCGCCGCTTTCTCGGCTGGCTCATCCTTGCCTCCTCCTTTCATCCGCGGCTCGCTCAGGCGGCGACAGTCGATGCTGCCGGCGACTGTCCGGCTGGTGCCGACATTGATGCGGCGCTGGCTCAGTTGCTGAGCACCGAGGCGGGTCGCACGTCTTCCGCGGCCATCACCGTGCGCGACCTGGGCGCGACCTGGTCGGTCCACGTGGCCGGCCGCTCCGCCACCTACTCCGATCCTGATCGCAACTGCTCCGAGCGAACCAAAGTTGCGGCCGTCTTCGTGGCGCTGGTACTCGAGCCTCCAGACATCGGAGAACCGTCTCCCGCTCCAGCTATGCGTGAATCCGAGGGTTCGGCGCAACCTCGCTTGTCCCGCATCCACCGGCTCGATCTTGCGCCCGAGTTCCTGGTCGCACCAGGAGCAGGCAAGCGCAGCTCGGCCATGACTTGGGGGGGAGCCTTGCGCTGGCTGGCATCGGGGGAACACTTCGGTTTGACGGCCGGCCTGGAGGGCAGTTACCCGGCCGTCGTGAAGGTGCAAGAATACGAGCTGTCGCTGGCGCGGATATCCATCGATACCTCGGCCAGCCTCTGCTGGCGCTGGAGTACAGCCGAGCTGGGAATCGCGCTCGGCCCCTATGGGGCTTTGCTGCTTGCCCACGGGCGCGGTCTGTATCCAAGTGCGAGATCCACGCACATGGACGCAGGCGGGCGCCTTGGGTTTCGCGCTCAAACCATCGGTCGATGGGTGTCGCCTTTCCTGGCCCTTCAGGCGGAACTCAGCGCGCGCCGTTTCTCCCTGATGGTCGATCCGATCGGCAATGTGGGCACTGCGCCACGGGTCTGGTTGGGCGTGCTAGCAGGCGCGAGTATCTCGCTCGGTCCTGCAAAACCACGCGACTAGAAGCTTTTCGGGTTCTGGTGACATACTTAGGCTGTGCAGAGGTGGACCACTTCCCAGCGTGAGCAAGGCAGCGCGCCCTGCGCGGCCGACGTCCATCATCTGCCCGAGATTTCTGCCCAACTGGCCTTCGAGGATGTGTACCACGCTTACTTTCGGCAGACGGTGGCCTGGATGCGTGGTCTGGGTGTGCCAGAGGCCGAGATCGAGGACGTGGCACAAGACGTGTTCATGATTGTCCGTCGCAAGCTGCCGCACTTCCACGGCGGAAATCTGGCGGGCTGGCTCTATCGCATCGCCCATCTGACGGTGCGGAATTTCCGCCGCCGGGCCTGGTTCAAGAACTTGTTCTCGCGCGGCCGGGAGATCGATTCCATGGACATGGTCGGGATGAGCGCCACACCGGCCATGGCGCTCGAGAAAAAGCAGGATCAGCGCGTGCTGGCCCAGATGCTTGCCCGCATGAGTGACAAGCGACGCTCGACCCTGGTCCTGTTCGAGATTGAAGGCTATAGCGGCCAAGAGATCTCGACATTGCACGGTGTGCCCGTGAAAACCGTTTGGACCAGGCTGCATCACGCTCGCAAGGATCTGGTGGCCATGGTGGCAGCCCAGCGGAAACAGAGAGAAGCCGAAGCGGGAAAGCCATGAAACAGCGACTAACCGAAATGCAAGACTTCCGCGATCCAGACGAAGCTGAGGCTGCGCGGCTGCTGCGATCTCTGTCTCCTGCCGCTGCCAACGAATTGGCGGAAAGGCGAGTCTACGCCAGGATCTGCGCAGGGCCTTCGCGCGGCCCGCGCGTGGCTCGGATTGCTGTCCTGGTGACCGCCCTGCTCGTCAGCACCACCATCCTGAGCGCCACCCTGGCTCGTCGTTGGCTCGCTGGTTCGGACCAGAAATCGTCGGGGCCGACGCTGAGCCTGCCGTCCGCCCAGCCAAGGCACGCGACCGCGCCGCGAGAACAAGAACCCGAGGTAATACCGGCGGCGGATAGCATTCCGACTGCGCGGTCGACAACGGACCTGGTGGCATCCGCACCGACCACCCCTGTCAGCACCCGTCGCGATCATGTGCGAGAGCCGCTGACGGGAAAGCGTCAGGTAGTGGCATCCAGTGATGTGCGGGGCTCGCTCGATGAGTCGCCTCCGGTGGAGGTGGCCCCGGCCCCGGCACCGCCCGAAGAAGCGGCACTGGTGATGGCGGCCTTGCGATCCCTGCGCCGCGAGCACAACCCGGCGCAAGCTGGCGCCCTGGCACACAGCTACCTCACGCGCTTCCCCGAAGGCGTGCTCAACGAAGAAGCGCTTGCCATCGGCATCGAAGCAGCCCTGGCTCGCCACGATGCTGCTGTCGCCGCGACACTGGCCCACCAATACCTCGGACGCTACCCGGCAGGCCGGTTCGTCAGCCTGGCACGCAAGACAGCGAGCGCGGCCAGGC
Source organism: Myxococcales bacterium (assembly GCA_003142855.1). Taxonomy (GTDB): domain Bacteria; phylum Myxococcota_A; class Polyangia; order Fen-1088; family Fen-1088; genus Fen-1137. Next base: position 16,279 of record PLNW01000151.1, on the reverse strand, counting down.
CTTGAAACAACGATTGCACTACGCGACCGGCGCCTTGTCAGTCGCCGCACTGCTGGCCCTGGGGGCATGCAGCGACCAGATTCATCTTGGCAGCGAATGGTTTGCCGATCACGAGACCGGAAATCTGTCCCAGTGGGCTGAGGGTGGGACCAGCGCGGGCGGACAGATCTTGTCATCGGATGCACAGCTGACGGTCGTCACCTCCCCCTCCCCCACGCACGGTGGACGATTCGCAGTCAGGTCAGCTATCTTCGCAGCCAACAAGACCTCATACGCTCGTCTATTCAGGTCGGGGATCTTGCCGAACGATGCCTACTTCCGGGTGTGGATGTACATTCCGCAACGCTACACCATCGGGCTGTATTGGAACGTGTTTGAGTTCCAGGGGCGCGCCAATCCCGCGGACCCCAACACCTATCAGTACCTGTGGAGCCTCGACCTGGAGCAAGCCCCGAACGGCGATATGTCCTGGTACCTGTACGATGACGTGCGCCTAAAAAATTACCCTCCCGCTACCACGACCGTGGCTCCCATCGGGCGCTGGTTCTTGGTCGAGGCATTCATGCATCAGGCGACGGACAACTCGGGACGAGTGACATTCTGGATCGACGGCAGTCTCTTGGTGGATGTGTCCGGGGTATCAACCGTGCCCAGCATGTGGCTATCCTGGAACGTGGGTGGTTCGGCCTCCAACATCACCGAACAGCCGGCCGAGCTATTCATCGACGACGCCGCCATCACGCTCACCGGCCCCTAGTAGGAGCTAGAACGCGCTCGACAGGACCCGGCGCAAACGGCTGAAGATGCCGCCGCCGGTGCGGGCTGGGGTGTTGGGGCGTACGGACAGGCTCTGTTGGCTGGCGCCGTACTGAACCAGACCGACACCCGTGGAAAACGCAGGCGACTTAACCACGTCGGCCAGGCCGCCAACCCCCTTGGGCATGCCCAGTCGCACCGGGATGCCCAGCACCTCTTCGGCCAGCTCGGCCATGCCCGGAAGCTGGGTCGCGCCGCCTGTGATCACGGCGCCCGAGGCCAGCATGTCCTCGCAGCCCAGCCGCATGATCTCCGCCTTGACGAAGGAGAAAATCTCCTCGATGCGTGGCTGGATGATGTCCCGACACAGCATCTGGCGCGACAGAACGCGCGGCGCGCGGCCGCCCACCGAGGCCACCTCGATGGTCTCGGGCGCGGACACCATGCTGGCCAGGGCGCAACCCCAACGGTGCTTGATCTTCTCTGCCTCGTGCGGTGGCGTGCGCAGACCGAACGCGATGTCGCTGGTGAGCTGGTGACCGCCGAGCGGTATCACGCTGGTGTGGGCCACCGCCCCCTCGGTGAAGATGGCGATGTCGGTAGTGCCGCCGCCAATGTCGACCAAGGCCACGCCCAGATCTTTTTCGTCTCGCTCCAGCACCGCCTCGCCTGAAGCCAGCGGCTCGAGCACGGTGTCCACGACTTCCAGGTCGCACCGACTGCAGCACTTGATGATGTTTTGCAGGGCCGCGGCCGCCGCGGTGACGATGTGCACACGCGCTTCCAGGCGCACCCCACACATGCCGAGCGGCTCGCGCACGCCGTCCTGGCCATCGACCCGGTATTCCTGCGGCAGCACATGCACCACGTGTCGGTCCACCGGCAGGGCGATGGCGCGCGCCAGCTCGAGCACCTTGGCCACGTCGCTGGAGCGCACTTCCTTGTCCTTGATGGCCACCGTGCCGGTGGAATTCACCCCTTTGATGTGTCCGCCCGCGATCCCCACGTAGACCTGCGAGATCTCACACCCGGACATGCCTTCGGCTTCCAGCACCGCCTGCTTGATGGCCGCGACGGTGGAGTCAATGTTGACGATGACTCCTTTCTTCAAGCCACGCGAAACATGCGTGCCGACGCCGATGACGTCGAGTCCACTCTCGACGATTTCTGCGACGATGGCCGCAATCTTGGTGGTGCCGATGTCGAGCCCAACGATGATGTCGGAGCTTCGTCTCGCCATGTTTTTCTCGTCTCCGTTCCTTCGCCCTGTCAGTTTCTTGTCGGCTTGGATGCTGGCTTGTCAACCGCGGCGTCCCCGTCGCGGCCACGCACCAGCACCGGGACTTGTCCCCCGCCCAGGTCGAGGTTCACGACCCGCACGGCGGACAGCCCACCCAAGTGTTCTTTCTCAACAGCTTCCAGGATTTGATCGAATCGCGCCAATTTCTTGCTGTATTCGCCCCGGCCGAGCCGGATCTCGGCCCCGCCTTCCAGCAGGATGAGGGTGAAGCCAAAGCGCGGGTCGATGCTGACTTCGGACAGCCCGGGCCGGCCCGGTCGCGCGCGGTAGTCGTCGAGCACCGCCAGGGCCTCGCGGAACACCGCCGCACTGGCCTCGGGCAGCTTGGCGTATTGTTCGCGGCCAATGCCGGTCAGAACGGGCAGGCCTTCGGCTTCGTCCATGCGCGCGCGCTTGAACGGTCGGCCATTCTCGTCGACCAGGTATAGCCCGCTCAGCGAAGCGGCCGCCGCCGCGCGCCGCTCGACGATTTCGATGTGCAGAACCGACGGCAGATGGCGCTTCACCTGCGCGGCCGCGACCCAGGGGTGCGTGGCCAGCCGCGCCGCTACCGCGTCGGTGTCGATGCTGAGCAGGCGGTCGCCTAGCGTGACCCCGGCCAACGCCACAAGCTCCTCGCGTCGGACATGCTGGGTCGCCGCGATGTCGATCTGTTTGACCTGAAAGCGAGGCGAGTCCACGACATGGCGAACGGTCCAGCGGCCGCCCCACCCTGCCCCGGCCAGCACAGCCAACACAGCGACGACCTTTCCCACGACCTTTCCCACCAGCCACGCCCCGCGAGCGAGACGGGCCAAAGCAGCCCCTAGCATGAGAAACAGACTGCGCCTCTGCACCACCACGCGCCGGTTGCGCCGCCGGCCGAACCAACCGCGCCGGGAGGCGTGATAGTCGGGGATGTCCGCCTCCGCCGTCGCCGTCCGCCCCCCGGTCAGCCGCACGATAGGGCTCACGCCGCCGGACAGGGCTGGCCGGCCCACCAGGCTGATGGCCGCGTGGTTGCGCACCCCAACACGATCACCCCGTCAGGCCCGACCGCCAAATTTTCGATCCGGAGTTTCGCTAGAGCGGACTGACCACGGAACCGTTGAACCACTGGACCTGCGCCGGCCCGCAACCGGCAATCCCGTGCGTCCGATCCTCAAGCACGACGAAGACCTCCGAGGGAGAATTGCCCCAAAGGTCATAAAAACTGGCTGTAAGATCGCAGGCAAGGGACGAGAGGGTGGTGATGCCCGATCCATCCCATCTCCCGAAGAGGCTCTGTGTCAGCACGAACAGGCTCCCGTCGCTGCCCCAAAGCTTGTGGATCGAGCCGCAATTACCGGGTATGGATGCCTTCAGGGACCACGTTACGCCATCATGGTGATAGAGCTGACCGTCGGCGCTGCCGATCCAGATATCCGAGGCAGCAAAGGCCCAGACGGCGAAGAAGTCGACTTCCGGGAGTCCTGTCTGCAAGACAGGGTCCCCGCCTGACGGGATCACGTAGACGTGGCCGGCGTCACCGACGACGACGATGGTCGAGGCATCGGCCCAAACTGACCGCGCCAAGAACGGGGCCGCTCCAGCTGCCGGCAACGGCCCCCCCAACTGGGTCCAGAAGTTCCCATCAAACTGCAGCACGCGATCTTGGTAGACCGCGTAGGCCAGATTGGAGTTCACGACGGCCACATCGTCGACGGGTTGCGCGCCGCTGCACGAAGCAACTCCTCCATCAACGAACCCTATGGGGCAGGAAGGACCGAGGTACGCGACAAGCGGTCCGTTCACGAATCCCTTCAGACCAAGTGCCCTATCAAAATCGTAACCTGACCAAGTGTACGTCGTGTTCCAGCCTGATCCGGTATTGGTCGAAATGTTGGTCGAAACGGTCGGTAGCTTTGCCTCGCCGTCGAGGCTAGCCAGCACGAATGCACCACGGGCGTCGCTCCATACGTGCAAGGATCCGACCGACGAACCCAGACTGGAGCAGAAGGGCTGGGAGCTCTTTCGCCACAGCGGGTGCGAACCGCTGCCGCTTGCACCGCCGGAAACCGCGTCTCCCATGGACGCCCCGCCCGTGCTGCCGGAGCCCGGACTGCTGCCTCCCTCCGGCTGCGAGTCTCCGCCGCCTTGGGTACCGCCCATCCCACCTGCATTCTGCCCAGATGTCCCAGTGCTGCCACTGACAGTGTTCACAGTGAGAAGGCTATCGAGCATCGTGCGACCGCCACACCCCATGCCACTCAATTGTGATGTGAACAGCAACAGGCCAAGCACGCCGCCCAAAGGAAAACCGCGCACGCTTGTCGTCAGGCGCCTCTCGATATTCCTGATCTTGCGTATTCGCATTGGTTCTAGAATTGATGAAATTGTGAACCATCGAACCACAGCATGAAGGTCCCGCCACAAGTGTATGTCATATAGAATCGATCCATTATCGCCACGAATACTTCCTGCGCTGAACGCCCCCAGATGTCGAAGAAGAACCCCGAATGGTCCGACCCTGCAGGCTCAAGCAGCATGTCGACCGAACTACCGTTCCACCTTCCCATTTCCACGCCGGTGATGAAGTACACGATTCCATCTGCGCCCCACAGTTTGCCTATGGCCGGATCTATCTGGGAGCCTGTGGGAATGACCTTCCACGTCTTGCCATCGTAGTGCACCAGTTGGCCAATTGAATTGCCCGTCCAGATGTCGGAGGCGCCAAAAGCCCAAACCGACGTGTAGTTGCCCGCGGGCACGTTGGGCAGCGCGGTCAGGGGGCTGTTTCCCGACTGCATGAGGATGGTCTGATCGTCACCGACCACCACCACGCTCTGGCTATCAGCCCACACGGCCGACAACGAACTCGTCGCCTCGCCAACTGTCGACCACGTTCCCGCGGAGTACTTCAGAAGACGCATGCCATCGATGACGTAGGCCAGATCACTGCCCACAACGAACGCTCCCGACATCATATCTGTCGGGACGGTTTGGAAGGTAAAGTTGCTTCCGTCCACGAAGTAGAGTCCCGCCTGGTCCGCGAGAGGTCCCGACATCAAGAGCGAACCGCCGGGGAAACTAGGCCACAGGTGCCAGCCCATGTAGCCCGTCGCACCCGGAGAAAATTCCTGGAGGGTTTGCCAGCCTGAACCGGCGTTGAACTTGAGAGACACGCCGAAACTGCCGCAGAAGTCGCCGGGGCAGCCATCTACCGCGGAGAAGAGAGCGAAGACCCCGCGCGCGTCCGCCCAGATGTCGAAAGCGAATTGCGACCCTTGCCAGGGATCACAGATTGGCTGGGTGCTCTGCTGCCAACCCGGGGTTCCCATCTTTGCCGTAAACGGCGGCACCCACCCGGCAGGGAGAGTGGGGCGCGTGTCGGCGGACCCCTGGGCCGCGCCAGTTCCACCGGCTCCATTGCCGCCCGATGCGCTGGTTGCTCCACCCGTGCTCACCCCGCCCACGCCCCCTGCTGCTCCGCCTGTCAAGGAGGACTGGCCGCCCAGACCGCTGCTGCCGCCCGCGCCGGCGTCGCGAACGGTCCCCTTGCCTGTGTGCAAGGCGCCATGGCAAGCGGAAACCACGAGACCGAACGCGAAGGTAGCGATAATCGACGGGCTTCGACTCTTCATATTCGAGCTCATGTCCTAGGGGAGGCGAACCTTTCCCAAATTCGTCTCACTGAAAGATGTGGCTGATGCCAATGGCTCCTTGGGCGTCCCAGGATGGCAACTGTGTCGTCGTCGCGTTGCCGGTCGTGACTGGATCGATTTGCACGCTCTGTTCACGCAGCCATTTGAAGGCGCGCATGTCGATCCAAATTCGGGTTCGGCCCCAAGGCACACCCGCGCGCATGCCCGCGGCGAGACCCCAGGTGGGCGACCAGTCGGATTGGTTTGCGACGTAGCCCTGGCCCCAAGCGTAGGTCAGCGCTGCCACGCCTCCCAATGCCCCGTCGAAAAAGAACCTGCGCATCGCCCAATGGGCGTCAAGTGCAGCCCCAGCGGAAATCCGAGTCCAGCGGGTTGTGCCGTCCCCGACATTCACCTGTCGGGCCGCGGGCACCGCGACATCGACCTGCCAGCCCAAGCCGCTGCCGCGCCTCGTGCGGCCGAATTCCACGCGAACGCCCGGCACGATTCCGCCGGCGGTTGCTGCCAGCAGGCCAGCTCCGATTTCACTGTGGCGAGCGGCGGTCTTCGGAATCACTTCGTCTGGCTTCTTTTCTGCCGGCGGCTGGACGACAACCGGGGAAGGCTGAAGGACAGGCGTGCCCGCTGCCTCGACCGGGAGATCCCCGGTCCAGGTGGTGATGACCAGGGCAACGGCAGTGGCCCGCGTCGCGCAGTCGGGACCAACGGAAAGCTGCCTCGGGTTGGTCTTCTGTGACCCGATTTCGATCACCAACATCTGCGGGAACTCACGAATCGTCACCGACAGGGCAGGCCATTCTTCGGCCGGGCGAAGAGCGGCGAGCGCATCGCGAACCGCATCGCCCGACGGGCAGTCCGAGTCGCTGACAATCACAAGACCACGACCCCCAGCCGGGACGTCGGCGTCCGCCTTGGCTCTCCCGGCGACGAACGTCACAACCAGCATGGACACCAGCGCCAGCGGCCGCACCCGTGTGGCAGGCAGGGTCAACGGTGCTCACCAAGCAGGCGGGCCGCCTCGGGAGCGAAGCGTCCGCGCGGAAAGAGCCGGAGACACTCGCGCAGATCCGCGCGTGCGCCAGCGTCGTCGCCCAGGCGGCTGCGGGCCAGGGCCCGGCCCCACAAGGCGCGTTCCAAGCGTCCGTGCGCTTTCGCATCGGGTGGCGTGCCGATGTCGGCCCCCGCCCCGGCGTGACCGCGCAGGACGACGTCGAAATCTGCCAAGGCTTCTCGCCAGCGGCCCACAGCCGCCCGCAGCTCTCCCCGCAGAACGTGAGGCTCGTCGCTGTTGGGCATCTGAGCGAGCGACAGCCCATCCAACTCAGCAAGCGCGTCGCCTTTGCGGCCAATCTGTAGGAGCGCCTCCGCGCGCAGCATGGCCGCCTCGGGAGCAAGCACGCCGCCCGGAAAGCGCGCCCTGTAGTCGTCGAGCGCTGCCAGGGCGGACGCCGGATCGTGCGCCGTGCGCAGCCTTCGCACCGCGGTCGTCAACAGGAAATGCTCGTCAGGTGGCGGCGGTGATGCCTCGGCGGGTGGCATCGGCTCCAACCATGCCGGCTCCGCCAACGGAGCGCGCGTCGTTTTCAACGCAGTCGACGGATGCAACGCCGCCACCTTCGACATCGTCGCGACGGAAACCACCGGCGCCACTGGTGCCGACGCGGCCTTCGCTTTCGCGGATGTATCCAAGGCCGCGACGGACCTAGTTTCCGGTAGCATTGCCGGGGCTGGAACAGCAGGCGGCTCCGCCGGCACGATTGGTTGGTCAGCGGGTGGTGCCGGGATCGCTGGAGTGAGCACGCGGCGGTGAGAATGGCGAACAGCTTGCGATGACGGATGGGTCTCGGCCGGTTCCGGCGGCGCCGAGCGCAGCCGCGAGCCCAGAAGCGGCACGGCAATTGCGCCGACCACACTGCCGGCAAAGAAAACCAGGGCACCCACCAGCGCTAGACGCAGCCCGCGGCGATTCCACTCGCTGCGCCGGCGCAGGCTGTTTCGAATGCGCCACTTGACCAGCGGCAGAGGCTCGTCGGGCGCCTGCCTGGCGCTCTGGATCAGCAGCGCAACTCCCGCCGGGTCATTTTCTGGCGGCAGCTCGGCCAAACGCGTGGGATTCTGGCGACATGGCCTCATGGTCGTTCTTCCTTATCTAGGACTTCGAGAAGTTTGGCCCGTCCCCGGTGCAGCCGAACCCAGACTGTCCCCAGGCTGGTGCCGGTCAACTCAGCCACCTCTTCACCCGAAAGCCCTTCAATCTCGTAGAGAATGAGAGCTGTCCGGTAACCGTCAGGGAGCTGATCGAGCGCCTGGTAGAGCCGGACATGCCGTTCGCGTCGCTCGATTTCTTCCTGCGGCGTGGACGGCGACGGAGCCAGAGACACCAGTGTTTCCTGGTGGCGGTTGAAAAGCAGCCGCCGGATGAACCCGCGGCGCATGCGGCTGCGAACCACATTCTCGGTCACCCGGAACAACCAGGTCTTCACAGTCGCCTGGTGCCGGCTCACGAACGGCCGACGAAGAGCAATGACAAAAACGTCGTGTACCAGATCTTCGAGATCGGCGCGCGGTCCAGCCAGTCGCCGCGCCCAGCGCTTCACGTCGGAGGCGTGTTCCTCGTACAGCCTGTCCAGAGGCTCCGGCCGGCCGTTGGCCTCTTCAGGATCGGAGAGTGACCCGACAAGGTGCAGTCCCATCTTGCTCCGCGATATCCATCCTATCGCTCGACCGTCGAAGACCTTACCGTCTTCGCGTCGATTATGCGACACGCGCGGCGGAGAAGCGCGTCAGATCTTCGTGCCTACTGGCTCACGAGAGGCACTGTCTGAAGAACGCTGCTCATGTTGGAGAGCGCGGCGACACGCAGTTGGGTATCGCTGAAACCGTAGATCCAGTCGTCCATGAAGATGCTGCGTTTGACCAGCGACTTGGAATCCGTCCAGAATTCGTCGCAATTGGCGCTCGCGCTGACCGTGGAGGGATCCAGGAACGGCAGGCGGCCATGCTCGCTGATGCCGGTGTCGAGGGAGACGTCGAAGACCATGAGACCGGCGAAGGTCAGGTCCTGAGCATAGACACCGTTGCCGCCGCCTTCGCACACTGTAATGGGCAAGGCCAACATCTTCTTGGGCGCGAAGTAATTGAAAGCCAGGTGATTGGTGAGCGCCTCGGAATTCGAGCCGCGGGTGCCGATCACCGTCTTCCACGCCAGCTTGGGATTGGCCAAGTCGGTCACGTCGAAAATTTGAATCTGGATGCCGTTGAACCAGGCGAAGGATCCCTCGTCGTCGGCGGTGAACCCGATGGCCAGCATGTGGTTGGTGTCGAGCGGCTGCATATAGGTCGAGAAGCCCGGAATCTGAAGCTCGCCCAGTGTCTTGGGATTGGCGGGGTCGGTCAGGTCGAAGACGAAAAGCGGATCCGTCTTCTTGAAGGTGACCACGAATCCACGGTCGCCGTCGAAACGCACCGAGCGGATGTCTTCTTGTGGGGCGATTCCACCGATTTGGCCCAGCTGCGACAGCTTGCCGCTCTGTTCGCCGAACGTCGTGAGGTAGCTTATGACTGAGGGGTCAGGAACCCAGCCACTGGTCGAGGCCACGCGCAGGACGCCGTTGTTCTCATCCATGGCAAATTGGTTGAGGATGTGGCCCGGCAAGGCGACGCTGCCGACGTAGCTCGTGTCAGTGCCGTTCAGGGTGAACTTGTGAACGAAGGAGTCGGTGGGTTGATAGTAAGAGTAGTAGCTCCCGCTGGCGTAGTCTGCTTCGTAGGTTTTGTCGACGGCCATGTACAGCGCGGTCGCCGAGGAATACACGTAGCCGGGGCTGGAACCCAGGACCGTGCGGGTCGGGCTCTCGAGCTTGGTCAGGTCGAAGGCGTTGAGCGAGACAAAACTCGCGCCCTGTGCATTCTGCGCCACCCAAGCGTGCTGACAGTCCGAGCTGAGCGTGGCGCTTCCGCCTGGTTTGGTGGTGCGCGACCAGGGCAGGAAGTATCCGTCGCTGGTGTTGTCGATCTTCGCGTCGTTGTCGGCGACCCTTTGATTGAACTTCGTCTGCAGGTCGTCGTAGCTGGTGGCTTGCAGGGTGTAGTCGAGGTCTGGAATCTGCGTGGCGCCCGTGTCGTGCACCACGCTGTAGACCACGGACCCGATCCGGCGCGAGTCGACATAGCCGCCTGACATCTCATAACGGACCAATTCGGCCGGTGATGCCGGATTGGTCACATCGTACACGACGACCAGGGTGTGCCCGCCCTCGCTGGAGAAGCGGCACTCGTAGCCATAGGTGCAGCCCTGGTCCGAGGGATTGGAACTGCCCGCGCCGCCGCTGGTGCTGGTGGCTTGCTCGCGCGTGTAGACCACCAGCCGGTTGTCGAGCAAGTACATCCGGCGCGGCTCGCCCGTCAGCGTGAGATGCGCGATCTCGTGGGTCTGGGCTGCGGGCCAGGCGTCGATGATGTGCAGCCCGTCGGCGCTCAGCACGAAGATGGTGTTGCTGTCGTTCTTGATGTAGTCGGCTTCGTCCACGCTCGCCACCTGGGTGTTGGTGGTCGAATACTCCGTGGCCCCAGAGGCACCCGCTGCTCCGCTATTGGTCGGGACCATCATAGCCCCACCCGCTGCTGTCATTCCGCCGTACCCCCAGGACGCTCCCGCGTCCACGCTCCCGTACGAGTAGTAGCAATTGTAGATGCTGACATCCGTGCCATTGCTGTCAAGACAACGCGTCTCAGTCTTCTTCGTGCAGTTCTCGCTGATGAGATTGGCGCGCGTGTTGGTAAGCGCCGCAAGACTCTGCGCCTTGAGCTGCGGCCTGCGCAGGTTTGCCAGCGAGGCACAGTCGGTAGCGTTGAGTGAAGGGTCTGTGGGCAACGTGCCCACGGCTGGGATGCTGGACGGCAGCGAAGTGTCGGAGGGACAGGACCAGGCGGCCGGGTAGGCGATGGTGACCAGGTTGTAGCCGTTCTGTGGGGACACACTGACCGCGACGCCGGCCGTGGAGGTAGACGTGGAGGTCACGGTGACCGTCTTCACAGCGGTTGGCGTGGAAGTGCTCGTGGTCGTTGCCGTGCCCGTGGTCGTCGAAGTCTGCCCCGCGGTAGCCGTGGCGGTGCCGGTAGTCGAAGCGGTTGCGGTAGGCAGAGCAGGGACCACTGTCACGGCGATCGTGGCACCTGAAGCAACGTCAGGACTGCCAGCATCGGGTGGGTTTCCCACACCCACACCGGGATTGTCCGCACAAGCGAGCCCCAGCGTACTGAATAGAGCCATTGCGCCAATCGACAGAGTTCTCCGCGTTGTTGTCATGGTCGTCCCCTTCGGCCGCCAAGGCGATGCATCTGGCGTGCCCGCGGACCCATGAAGATTCAGGCGCTTACGAGGGCGAAGACGACCGCATGTGCCCGGAGGCAGCCAAACCACGGCACCGCTGTCATGATCTCGTCGCGCCCGGGAGCCCCGCGATCAGGCGAGCAGCAAGTTCCGGAACGGCCGTCGGTTCTTCCAGCGGTAGCGGCCTCAAAACTACGCCTTCTTCAGACGTGCGAGGATCTCACCCCCCACCTGGGTGATGTCGCCCGCGCCCAGGGTCAGCAGGAGATCGCCGGAGCGTAGGCGGGGCAGTAGACTCTCGGCCAAACCCTTGCGCGCCAGGTAGGTCACGAGGCTCCCGGCGGGGAAGGTGGCCAGCAACCGCTCGATGGTCGTGCCTTCGATGGGCGACTCGCCGGCCGCGTATATGTCAGTGAGGACAATCTCGTCAGCGCCTTTGAGCGCGGGCGCGAAATCCTTGAGCAAATCGCGCGTGCGGGTGAAACGGTGGGGCTGGAAGGCAACCAGCAAGCGCCGGCCGAAAAGGCGCGCGGCGGCCAGGGTGGCGGCGATCTCGGTTGGGTGGTGGCCGTAGTCGTCCACCACCAGAACCCCGCCCGCCTCGCCGCGCACGGAAAAGCGCCGGTCCACGCCGGCAAATGAAGCCAACGCCTCGCCATAGACCGAAAAAGGCACATCGAACACGTCGGACACACACAGGGCCGCCAGCGCGTTCTGCGCGTAGTGGATGCCGGGCATGCGCACCCACACCTCGCCGCGGGCCTTGCCGTGCACGGCCACCCGCAGGCGTGTGCCCTGCGCATCGGCAGACAAGATCTCGCCGCGATAGTCGCCCGCTGACAGCCCGTAGGTGACGTGGCGCTTCTGCAGGTCCGCGGCCAACCCGGCGGCCACCGGGTTGTCGGCACAGAGAACCACCAGTCCGTAGAACGGGACCTTGTTGGCAAAATCGACGAAGGCCTCGCGCAAGGCGACCTCGGTCCCGTAGTGGTCCATGTGCTCGCGATCGATGTTGGTGATGACCGCGACCATGGGAATGAGGTGGCGAAACGAACCATCCGACTCATCCGCCTCGGCTACCAGCACCTCGCCCTGGCCCAAGCGCGCGTTGGACCCAAATACCTTGGCCTTGCCGCCGATGATAGCGGTCGGGTCGAGGCCGGCGTGGGCTAGAATCGTGGCGACCATAGTGGTGGTGCTGGTCTTGCCGTGCGAGCCGGCCACCGCGACGCCGTCTTTCACGCGCATCAGCTCGCCCAGCATCTCGGCGCGTGGAATCACCGGTATGTTGCGCCGGCGCGCCGCCAGCACCTCGGGATTGTCGGGCTTGACTGCGCTGGAAATCACCACCACATCAGCGCCTTGAACCTGCTCGGCGCGATGCCCGATCTGGATCTGCCCGCCCAGTACCTCCAGCCGGCGGGTCGCCTCGCTGGCACGCTGATCCGACCCGGACACACGATAGCCGAGGTTGAGCAGCACCTCGGCTATCCCTGACATGCCGATGCCGCCGATCCCCACGAAGTGTATGGCTACGTCACGCTTCTTGAACATCGGGGGCACGACCCCGTAGGGACGACCTGCAGGCCGCCCCTACGCAAAGCGAGACACGGGCTTCCAGGACGAGGACATAGCGATCTTCACTGTACTGGCTGATGCCTATGTCCCCACAGGGACTACTTGCCGGCCGGCTTGCCGCCAAGGCCGTCCAGGCTGGGCAGCTCGGACAGATTCGGCTCGACCACGATCTCGATGCGGCGATTCTGCTTCTGACCATCGGGCGTGTCATTAGAAGCCGCGGGATCGAAGTCCGCATAGCCGGCGGCACCGAGCTGGCTGGGCTTCATGCCGCCCTCGACCAGCAATCGGGTAACCTCGACCGCGCGCTGGGTGGACAGTTCCCAGTTGGAACGGAACTTGTGGGTCTTGATGGGCACGTTGTCGGTGTGTCCGGCCACCAGGAAGTGGCGGTCAGCCATGCCAGCCAGCACCTTGGCCACGTTCGCAATGGCGGTCTTGCCTTCGTCCTTCAGCTCGACCTTGCCGGAATCGAAAAGGATGTCGTTGGGGAGGACCAGCAGCATGCGCCCGTTGCGCACGGTTACCTTGATCTGGCCGGCGTCGACCATTGAGCGCAGCTTTTCAGCCAGGCTCCTGAACATGGCTTCGCGTGCCTCGGACGCCGCCTTGGCCTTCTCCAGCTCGGCCAGCTTCTTCTGCAAAGCTTCCTTGTCAGCCTGGGTGCCCGTGCCCCACGCCTTGAATCTGTCAGCCGCCGCGGTTGCGTCCGCCAGCTTCTTGGTCAGGTCTGCTTTGTCAGCTTTCAGCTTGGCGTTCTCGTCCTGCTGCTCCTTCAATTGCTTTTCGAGCACCGGAACCTTTTGCTCCAGCTCGGATGGACCGCAGCCCATGGCGAAGAGCGAACCAACTAGAAACATTCCTAAGAGTTTGCTTGTGTGTCTCACGATATCCTCCCGTGTCAGAGGCCGTCACTTTACCCCATCTTCGACGTCCACGATAGTGTGCGGGCAGCAACGACTAGAATCTTTGAAGAAACATGCGCGGCTTACCGGCAGTGCTATGGTGCCGGACGTGAATCCGCAAGCCTTCGTGCAAGAGAAGGGAAGTCCGGATGGCGCTCCGCGCGCGGCTTTGGTTGCCTTCGCGCTTTTCGCCTTGTTGGGGGTGGTGTTCTCCGCCGTGTCGACCTACGACTTCGTGGCGCACCTCGACCGTCAAGTGCACGCCATCACCTGCTCCATCGTGCCAGGCATGGGTCCCCGTGATTCCGCCGGAACCTCAGGGTGCCACGCGGTTCTCATGAGCCCCTATTCCTCGGTGTTCCGCAGCCTGACCTGGGGCGGGATTCCCATCGCGCTGCCCGCGCTGGGCGTGTTTGCTTTTCTCTTCTTTCGTGGCCTGGATCTGTCTCTGCGCCGCGGGATTGATCGCGGCGAGACTGGGTTCCTCATCGTGGCGGCGCTGCTCCCGGTCGCCACCTCCGTCATCTACTTCTGGATCTCGAAGGTGGAGCTGGGCACGGTGTGTACCGTGTGCGCGGGCATCTACGGGGCGTCGCTGGGGGTGCTGGTCGCGGCCATCTGGGCCCACATCGGGGCGGCCAGGGGCGCAAGCACGAGCTCAGGCCAGTGGCCGCTCTACTTTCTGGAAGGCTGTGCCTTGGTTCTGGTCCCGGTCATGCTCTACATGGTGCAGAAGCCTCCCTATCCCGACACGCTCACCCACAAGAACGAGCTGCGCCACCCCGAGGATCGATACGGCGTCATGCTCAAGAACAAAGGCACAGGCAGCGTGCCGGCTATCGAAGTCCTTGATCCACTGTGTCCGGCGTGCAAGGCGTTCTCCCAGCGCCTAGCCGCCAGCGATCTCGGCCGCGACCTGGCCCTACAGACGGTGCTGTTCCCGCTCGACAAGGACTGCAACTGGATGGTCAACGAGTCGCTGCATCCAGGATCCTGTGCGGTCAGCGAGGCCGTGTTGTGCGCGGGCGAGAAGTCCAGCGTTGTGCTGGAGTGGGCCTTTGCCCACCAGCCCGAGCTGCTGGCCGCGGGCGCACGTGGCCAGGACCAGGTGTACGCCCTCCTCAAACAGGAATTCCCGGCCCTGGGCACCTGTCTGGGTCTGCCCTTGGTGCGGACCCGGCTCAACCGCAGCCTGCGCTGGGTGGTGTCCAATTCGCTGCCAGTGCTGACGCCACAACTCTTCGTGCGCAACCGCAAGATCCCCGACGAGGATACTGACCTCGGCCTCGACTTCGTGTTGGCGCGAACCCTGGAAGGCGATGGCAGCACGCGCGGGGAGGTGCGGCGATGAGGCTCGACAAGCTCCACTTCCTGCTCGCGCTGGGCACCCTGCTGGGGGTGGCGCTCCCCACTGCGCTGTGGACGCGGGCCTCGGCCACGCGCTTGACCGAGTCACTGAACAAAGTCTCCGACGTGGCCACGGCCAGCGCGGCCAACGAAGGTTACTGCAGCGGGAACCTCAAGCAGATACTCCGCCGCGTGCTCACCTCCTGCGGTCTCATCCAGGGCGGTGGCTTGCGCGGCTGCCAGCCCTTGCAGGCGCGCCAGATGGCGGCCATGTCCGGCGGCGACTTCAACTCGCTCTTCACGCCGCTCGCCCAACGTGCGGCCATTGTCCAGTTCGACCAGGACAAGGCGGATCTCGACGAAGCGGCCATGGGGCTCCTGGAAAAAACCTTCGCCGACCAGCGGGGCGCGTCCTACTTCCTGGTGGTGTCGCGCGCCTCGCCCGAAGGCTCGGTCGAGCACAACCGCGACCTGTCCCGCCATCGCGCCGACGCCGTGCTGGAGCACATCAAGGGTAAATTCAACGACCCCGAGCTCGAGCAAGAGGTGGGTCTCCTGTGGCTGGGCGAAGAATTCGCGCAGCTGGACCAGGAGTTCTGTCAGTGGAAGCGCTCGCGCGCCGAGGGTGCATGCACAACTGCCGATCTCAACCGATCGGCCTTCATCGCGTGGATCGACTGCAGACTTTGAGATGGTGTGATGCGGTTGCTTTTCCTACTTGTTTGCGCTGGCCTGGCTGGCTGCCCAGCCGCGGAAAAGGCGCCGCCACCCAACACCCGCTACCAGGCCGTCAAGGCCGCGCCCACGGCCAAGGCGCCGCCCGACCCGTGGTGCGACCTCGAATTCGCCACGGGTACAGGAGCCCACCTGGTACTGCCGCCGGCCACGCCCGCGCGCAAGTCAGTCGGCACGTTGTCTACCGGGCGGTGGGTATGGTTCAACCTGTGGGCGACTTGGTGCAAGCCTTGCCTACGCGAGATGCCCGTGCTTCTCGGCTGGCGCGACCGGCTCAGGCAAGATGGTGTGGCGCTAGACGTGTGGTTTCTTTCTCTCGACGAAGATGCGGACGAACTGGCGAAATTTCTGGCCGCGCATCCAGACGTCGCCCCGGCGCCGTCGCTGCGTGCCTCCGACCCGGCCGACTTTCGAGCCTGGGTCAAGAACTACACTTTCGATGGCTCCATGCCCATCCCCATCCACCTTCTGGCAGCGCCCGACGGCAGGATCCGTTGCGTGCGCAACGGCTCTCTCGACGAAGGCGACTACCCGAAGGTGGCGGCGCTGCTGCGCTGACCTGGCGACACGCACCGCGACAACGCTCTCGATGTGCTCGTTTCGGCCCTTTCCCCTGGGGCCCAATTGCGTGTAATAGTGGGCAGCACTTCGAGGCACCGTACGGTGTCGTCTTCTCGTCGACAGTCGGAGTAGAAATCATGGT
>PLNW01000122.1 GCA_003142855.1 Myxococcales bacterium | reverse complement strand
ACCATGATTTCTACTCCGACTGTTCGATCCATACAGTGCATGGGTGAACGGATTTTGGTTCTTCTGTGTCGGGTGGCGCTGGTCTTGGATTGGCGTCATACGGCATGGGCCATGGTCGCCTCGACCAGTCGCGTTGCCAGCGCTGGGTTGCAAGTCGCGGGACTTTACTTCACGCGCAACCGGCGTTTCACTGCGCCAGCTCGCTCTGCAACTTGGCGAGAGCCTCACCTTGGGCCTGGACTGCGGCCACCAGCATGCTGGTGTAGCCGTACAAGTCCACCATGGTGCCGTCGCGATCCACGGCTGGGCTGCCGGCATCCCTGTGATAGACTAGTTCAATCAACCAGTTCGGGGACACGCCGTCATGAAGTCCGTTGGGGCCTTCGCAGCCAAGACGCACTTGTCGGAACTATTGCAGCAAGTCCGGCAAGGCGAAGAGGTCATCATTCAAAAACGCGGCAAGAGCATCGCCGCGCTGGTTCCGTTCTCGTCGATGGGACAGGCACAGGCAGCGGAGCGCAGGGCCACCCAACCGTGCGCTCGCAGATCAGCCACATGGTGGCCGACAGCGCGTGGGAGCAGTTCGCCGCGAACCTGCTGGAAACCAGCCCTCTGGTGGACGCCTACGCCAAGAACGATCACCTGGGCTTCCAGGTTCACTACCTATGGAACGGCGCCAAGCGCCGGTACATCCCCGACTTCCTGATTCGCCTGACCACCGGCAAAACTCTGGTGCTGGAGATCAAGGGCGAGGACAGTGAACAAAACCGCGCCAAGCTGGCCGCCATGCGTACCTGGGTCGACGCCGTCAACGGCAAGGGCGGCTTCGGGCGGTGGTGCTGCGACGTGGTCTACGAGATGGCGAAGATGCAGGACGTGCTGACGGTGCACCGGGGGTAGGGAAGCGGCGGAGGGGCAGCCCGATTTGATTTCACCCTCCGAGATCCCGCAGACTGCGGCGGTTTCTGAGTAGCAAAGCGCAGCTTGCCAGGCCCGAGGGAAGGCGCGGTTGACGAAAGGCAATCAACACGTAGTGGGCCGCTCACCTCAGGTTGAAGTTGGGCAACTCGCCTTGAGTCGTTGCACGACAGCTGTGCTAGCCTATTGCCACTGTGGTCACTGCCGAAGGACTCGCTGCTGCGGCTTCTTTGCTGGAGGGGCGGTTTCCCCTTTCGGCACTGTGGCTGTTCGGCTCGCAGGCCCGGGGCGAGGCGCGAGCCGATTCTGACGTAGATCTGGCGGCCCTGTTTTCCAGGCCTGTGCCAGCCGAGGCGGTGCTGGCGGCTCGCCTCGACCTGTCCACCCTGCTGGGACGGGAAGTAGACTTGGTTGACCTGCGTCGGGCCTCACCCATTCTGGGGCATCAGGTTCTACGCGATGGACAACTGTTGCTTGATCGCGATCCGGCGGATCGACATGTGTTCGCCATGCTGCTGCCCTCGCGCTACGTGGACCTGAAGATTTCCCGCGCGACGGCGGAGCGGGCCCTGGTCGAGGTGGTTCATGACCGACGCTGATGTGGTGCTGGACCACCTGGGACTCAAGTAGCGGCCACGCGCGCAAGCAGTCGCGCCACGCCTTCGGCGAAGATCGACTCCTGCACGATGAGGCTGAGCACCAGGGTGGCGCCCATGGTCAGATCGAAGAAGTAACCCGGTTGCACCAGGACACTGTCTTGTTCCAGCAGTGCGCTGGCCCAGGCCTCGTCGCTCATGATTTCCGGCACGCGCAGGATGGCGCACCAGCCAGCCTCTGCGGGCAAGAGCGTGCAGGGCGAATGCGCGCCCAGGGCTTTGGCCAAGGCCTGCCGGTTGCGTTGCACGCGTTCGAGAATCTGGCGACGGATAGCAGCACCAGCTTGCAACAGTCCAGGCAGGGCCATCTGCACCGGCGTCCCCACTGACAGGTACGTGTCGGCGATCAATTCCAGGCGCGCCAGTGCATCGCGGACCAAGGCGAGCGGCCCCGTGGCCGCTATCCAGCCCAGCTTGAGGTGGGGCAAGCCGCACGACTTGGACAGCCCGCCCAGCGAGAACACCAGCGCGGGCGAGGCCCGGCCCGCGACAGCGGTGAGCGCCTCGGCAGACGGCGACAGCGGGAAGTCGGCGAATACCTCGTCGACAATAAGCGCCCGGCCGTGCTCGGCCGCCAGCCCAGCCAGACGATCGAAATCCTCGCGAGACACAAAAGAACCGGTGGGGTTGTTGGGGCTGACCAGGATGATGGCGGCGACATCGGTGAGATCCAGGATGGGAAAATCAATGTGCCAAAGTCCGTCGAAGCGCAGCCGGTAGGGCCGCGGGTTCAGGCTCTCGAGACGGGCCAAATACTCGAACAGCGGATAGCTCGGCTCCGGGCAAAGCACGGTCTGGCCCGGATCGCCGAGCAACTTGAAAAGCAGAGCGTACGATTCGCTTGAGCTGGCGGTCAGAACCACCTGGTTGACATCCAGCTCGACGCCGCGCCGGGCGTAGTCCGCCACCACCGCCGCGCGCGCGCCGGGCACGCCCAATGGTGATGGTTGATAGGGACTGGTGGCAGCGTCAGCAAAGGCCCGCGCGATCTCATCATCGGGATAGTGCAGACCCACTTGCGTGGGATTGCTCACGGTCAAGTCCAGGAGCGGCCGTCCTGAAGCGCGAGCTGCTGCCTCGGCGCGGGCCAGAGCGTTCTCGGCCGTGGTCCAGGCAAGCCGGCGAGAAAACAGGCGCTCCATGCGCGCCTCTAAAGCCGGCCCACGTCTTCTGCGCGCAGCCAGCCTTCCAGGCCGTTGGCCAGCCGCACGCGCACCCAGTCCTGATCGCGATCGAGCAAACGCACACGCAAGCCGGCGTGCACATCGAAGCTGGTGCGATAGCTGGTGTCGGCGCCTTCCTTGATGGCCACCATGTCGGGCAGGACGATGCCAAAGGGAATGCGGTCCAGGTTCATTCGTCCTAGCAGCAGCACGCCCGCCAGCAGCGCGCCTGTGCCCAAGATGGCCGCGCCGGCGGTGAGCGCCGCGCGTGAGTCGTCGGCTGCGCGCCGACGGAGGAACAAGAGCACGAAGCAGCCGAGGTACAGACCCACGAAGATCCAGGTCGCAGTCGATGTGGTGAAGAAGGTGACGACACGAATCCACAGAGGCTCGCGCTCCGCGCTTTCGATCTTGTCGAGCACGCGGCGTTCAGCCAGTTTGCGTGCTTGGGCCAGGTTAAAGCGCGCGTCTTCGTCGTCCGCATCCACCTCCAGCGCGCGCTCGAAGGACCAGATGGCGCGACCCAGGCTGCCCTGGCGGAAGTGGGCGACGCCCAGGTTGTAGTACAGATCGCGCGAGGCCACGTTCTGTCGGTCCAGTTGCTCGTAGGCAGCGATGGCGCCAGCCAGGTCGCCGCGAAAGTAGGCATCGTTGCCGCGCTTCCACGCCTCGTCGAGCAGGTCAGCGTGCGCTGCACGCGCGGAAAGCAGCAGCAGGAGTGCGAGCAGCCAGATCCCCGTGCGCCGGATCACGGCTGTCACCACCGCACCTCCCGCGCTGAGCCGGACCGCAAGGGCGCCTTTTCGATCTGCAAGATGATCTCGCCGGCTCGATCCCGGGCTGCGCGCACTTCCTCCGCCGACACGCGCCCCGGGGCAAAGCGGGCGCGGTCGCAATCCTCCAGCGCGGCCAGGGTGGCATCGACCAGCGTCGGCGCCACGCCCGCCTGGGCCAGGGTTGAGCGCAGCTCGTCCCAAGACAGACCCGCGATCTGCGTGCCCAGTTTACCGGTGAGACACTCACGCAGCACGCGCTCGATCTCGCCGAAGGCCTGCGCCAGCCGGCCCTCCCTGAGATGGGCGTCGGCCGTGCGCAGACGTCGGCGCGCCAGCCGGCGCAGCTTGCGCCGCCGGGTGCCCTCGGTCTCTTTGCTCAGACGCTCGCGCGCGAACCCCACCAGAGTCGTGAGCGCCAGTGCCAGGGGCGGCACCGCGACGATGATCCCCAGGCCGCGCGACTGGTAGAAGCTTGCGCCCAAATCGCGGCGCAGGGTGGGACGGTTGCGCAAGGGCCGGATGTCCAGCGCGAGAACATTCTCGCCCCCGGATGCGGCTGCGGCCGAGCTCGCGGCGACGATTCCCGTCGGGGCAGGACGCGCGCCAGCCGGCTGCGCATCGGCACTGACTTCGATACGCAGCGGATTGCTTTTCTCGCTGCCGTAGCTGCCGCGTTCGGGATCGAAGAAGGCCAAGCTGAAGGGTGGAATTGTCGTCACGCCTGGGCGCTCCGGCAACAGCAGGTACTCGACCGCCTTGCTGCCCTCCACCCGCTCGCCCGGGTTGAGCGTCACCGACACCTTGGGCTCGTACACCTTCCAGCCGTCCAGGCGAGGCAGGGTCGGCGCGGCCAGCTTGCGCAGATTGCCTTGCCCGCTGATGGCCAGCTTGAGCGTGACC
Organism: Myxococcales bacterium; assembly: GCA_003142855.1. Taxonomy (GTDB): domain Bacteria; phylum Myxococcota_A; class Polyangia; order Fen-1088; family Fen-1088; genus Fen-1137. The sequence goes on along the minus strand of PLNW01000122.1, from coordinate 83,184 downwards.
GCCTCGCCCACGTTGACCCGGTCGCGGTCAACTTCAGCGCGCAGAGTGAAATGGCCCACCGCCGAGGTGTCGAACTTGGGGGGCTGGCCCGCCGTCGGCAGGGGGAGAACTTCGATGGTCAAAGGCTCGGTTTTGAGGCGCTCGGTGCGCAGGGTTGCGCCGAAGAAGTCGACACGCGAGATCTCGGATTCGAGCGGGCTGATGGTCAGGCGGCCGGGATGAAGCGGGAAGAGCGCCTTCTTCATCAGCGGGGCGACCAGATAGTTGCGTCCCTCGTAGGTCTGCTGGGTCAGCGAAAGCCCAGCGTGTTGATTGGGGACGGGGAGATCCTCGACCCAGAACCCGTCGGTGCGTGGCTCGGCCGTGGTGCCGTACTTGTCCTGCCGCTCGGTGAGGTACAGGAACCACTCCACCGTGATCTGGTCGCCCACATAGGCTTTGATTTTGCTGCTCTGGACGCGGAGAAAGTTGCGCCGACCGCGGCCCTGCTCTGGTTCGGCGGGCGGGGTATCGTCCTCCACGCCAAGGCCGGGGAAGGGCAGGCCAGGATTGGGAATACCGTGGGGAAAGCCGCGGCCAGGACGCCGCGCCGCCGGCGCCTGACCCGAATCAACCACGGTGATGGTGATCTTTTCCGTGCGCAGTTCCTGACCATCCACGCGCACGCGCGCAGGCCCGACGGTGAAGGTGCCGCGGTCGGGCGCCAGCACCTCGTAGTGCCAGCCGTACACCTGGCGCACAAAGGTGCCGCCGCCACCCATCTGCATCTGGGTGGACTGGCTCGGTCGCTCGGACAGTGCGCGCAAGCCGCGCAAGTCCGGGGCACGATAGCCGTCCACCCGGCCGTTTTCGACCGACAGGGTGATCTCCAGGGTGAACGATTCGCCGGCCCCGATCTGGGTGCGGTCCACGCGCGCGACGAAGCTCGGCTCAGCGGCGCGGGCCACGCCCGCGGCAGTCGCGATCATCAGCGCGACGATCGATAGATGCCTGATCACATGAGCCCTGGTCGTGCGGCCCTTGCGCCTGGACTCCGCATGTTTCTCCCTCTCCCGGAGGGAGAGGGCTGGGGTGAGGGTATTGTGTTGGAGGTGAATCCACGCCGCGGACTCGCGGCCCAACACTTGCGTCGCCTCGGCGTCCGGCCCAAGAAAAGCATCGCCCTCACCCCCGGCCCCTCTCCCAGAGGGAGAGGGAGGTAGAAAGTGCTTGTCCTCGAATCGCGACCGGTCATCTAGGACTCGCATCGCTACCAATCCTTGGCCGGCGGCGCGCGGCGCACGGCGCGCAGACGGGCGCGCATCTTCTCCAGATCTTTGGGGCTTCGCTCCAGGCTGTCCAAGACTGCATCGATCTCGCTCATTTCGGGAGCTTTGTCATCCTTGGGCTGGGCCGCTGGTTCTTCTTGCGGCGGCGGCTGGGCTCCAGCGTCCTGGCCCTGCGGCGGCTTGGGCGGCTCTTGCTTGGGTGCGCCAGCATCGGGTTCCTGCTTCTTCTCGTCCTGCTTCTTGTCCTGGTCCTGCTTCTTCTGGTCGTCTTGCTTCTTCTTGTCTTTGTTGTCCTTGTCCTTGTCCTGTTGCTCCTGCTTCTTCTTGTCTTCCTCTCGCTTCTTTTGCAGGGCCAGCTCGAGGTTCCACTTGGCGCGCATGTCGCTGGGCTCCAAGGCCAGCGAATGCTTGTAGGCGGCGATGGCGTCGGCGTAGCGGTCGGCCTTGAAATAGCTGTTGCCCAGATTGTAGAAGGCGGCCGCCTTGAGCGACGGCGATTTGCTCTCAGTGGCCCGCATCAGTTCGGCAATCGCCTCGTCGTAGCGGGACAGGGCAAACAGAGCCGTGCCGCGATTGAAGTGAACCGCCGGGTCAGCCGGCAGGGCGGCGACCGCCTGGTCGTAGCGGGCCAGCGCCTCCTCGGCTTTGCCTTTCTGTAGGCTGGCGTTCCCGTCGGTGACAGCGCGGTTGGGGCGTTCCAGTGGATTCCACGCAGCCAGCAGCGGCAGCAGGGCAAGCACGGCGGGAAACCTGAGTGCAGCCTCGGCCGGGCGACGGTTCACGCTCATGTCTTCCTCCTGCGGCGTTGGTTCAGACAGGCTTCGCCAAGCAGAAGCAGAAAGGCGGGCAAGAGCAGGTATTCGCAAACCTCGTCGTAGCGTTTGACCAGGCGGGCTTCGTTCTCAGTGCGCTTCAGCCCGGCCAGCGCGGCCTCGATGGCCTCGACGCCGAAGTGGCGCGCATCGGCGCGCAGATACTCGCCGCCCGTGCGTGCCGCGATCTTGGACAGCAAGTCCTCGCCCAGCCGCGAGGTGACGTACTTGCCCTCGCGATCCTTGATGTAGCCTTGCGCCTGGCCCTCTTCATTCACTTCCGGCACCAGCTCGCCCGAACGCGATCCGATGCCCACGGCAAAGACCTTGACCCCCAGCTTGGCCGCCTCGTCGGCCATCTCCATGGGCTCGCTGTCCGTGTCTTCCCCGTCGGTGAGCAGCAGAATCACTTGTCCCCGCGTCTCGCCGCCTTGGGCGCGCAGGCGCTTCAGCATGTCGAGCCCCGACTTGAGCGCGCGGCCGATGGCCGTGCCGCCCACGGGAATGTCCGACGGGGTCATGTCGCGCCAGAAGAGCTTGACCGCGGCGTAGTCGGTGGTGGGCGGGTAAGTCAGGGTTTCACCCGCAAAGGCCACCAGCCCGATGCGATCCCCGGCCAGCCGGTCCATCAACCTTTCCAGCTCACGCTTGGCGCGCTCCAGGCGCGAGGGATAGATGTCCTTGGCCAACATGGACTTGGAGAAATCCAGCGCCACCACCAGGTCGAGGCCGCGCTGTTTTTCCAGACGTGCGCGCCCACCCGCCTGGGGCCGCGCCAGAGCCAGAGCCAGAAACGCCACCGCCAGCACGAGCAAGGCCGCAGCCAGCACCTTGCGCGCCACCGACACCGAGGCCGCCATGCGCGCGATGAGTGCCGGTTCGCCCAGCCGGTTGAGCAGGCGGCGCCGCCGGGCAAAGGCAATGGCATAGGCCAGCACCACGGTGGGAGCCGCCAGCAGGAGCCAGAGCATGTGCGGGTTGGCGATGCGCATTGTCTTATATGGGAACCCTAAAAGGGTTCCCATCCCCTTCGGCCCACCACGCCCACACCCACCCCGCTCGCTTCGCTCGGCCTCGCGCGATGGTCCGCGGCGAGCAACGAGGGCGCGCGCGAAGCGCGCGGTGTGGGGGCAGGGTGGGTTGGTCCCGACGTCCCCGCAGGGGGAGCTCGCCGGCTCCCCACGCGATTCACGGCAGCCTCCGCAGGCGGGACAGGCGCAAGGCAATTTCCAGCAGCAAGACCGCGAAGGCCGGCCAGAGAAAGCGCGGGTAGAGCTCGGCATAGAGCACGCCGCGATCGCGGATGCGCGACTTTTCCAGCTCTTCAAGGATGTTCTGGAACCGCTTCGCCAGGGCGCGGGTGTCGGTGGCCAGATAGGGCGAGCCACCGGTCATGCCCGCAATCTGTTCCAGCAGCTTGGGATTGACCGCGTAGCGCTGCTGCTGTGGATTCGCGTCGTCAGCTTCGCGGCTGCTGTCATGCGCGCCGGCCAGGATGGTGTAGATCTTCACGCCCATTTTCTGCGCGAAACTGGCGGCCTGCAGCGGCGAGATGTTGCCCGAGTTGTTGTCCCCGTCGGTGAGCAGGATGACGACCTTGGACTTGGCGTCGGACTTGCGCAGACGGGACAGCGCCACCCCCAGCCCGTTGCCGATGGCGGTGCCGCGCCCGTCGACGATGCCCGGCTGCAGCTCGGCCAGCATGCGCAGGAAGGTGCCGTGGTCGAGGGTGAGCGGCGTGTATGTGTAGGCTTCGCGGCCGAAGATCACCAGCCCGATGCGATCCCCGCGTCGCCGCGTGACGAAGTCTTGGATCACGGCCTTGGCCGCTTCCAGACGGTTGGGCTGCAGGTCGGTCTCTTCCATGGAGCCGGACAGGTCGAGCGTGACCACGATGTCGATGCCTTCCAGCTCGAGATCGTCGTCCTTCTGCGGGGTCTGTGGTCGCGCCAGCGCCAGAGCCACCGCGACCACCACGAAGAGACGCAGCACCACCGGGAGATCGGCAAGCCGCGCGGCCCATCCCCGTCGCAACAGGCCCATCTCGCCGGCGCGCGAGTGCACCAGCACAGGATGGCGGGACGGCGCACGTCTGATGCCGGCCCAAATCACCGGGGCCGCGCCGAGCGGGATCAACACGAGGGCCGCGGGATGGGCGAAGCGCAACAGCTCCAGCGAACGAAACCACCAGAGATAGATCAATCCTGCCGGCAAGAAGACAGCAGCCAGCAACGAGTACGGAATAGTTCCGCGCCCGGCCCGCATCGGCCCTTGCTCAGGCATGAGGCACCTCAGCAGGTTTGCCCCGGATTTCACCACAGAGAGCACATCGCAGCCTGACGGCCGCAACCAAAGGGACCAGGCCGGCCACGGCCTCTTGCAGCGATGGCGGCGACGTGGAGAATCTTCGCGGCCCGCGAAGAAACCGCATCCTAGTAGTACAGGGAGCACAGAGACGGATCGGAATCATGGGAACCCTGAAAGGGTTCGCCTTGCCCTTCGGTCCCCCACCTGCCACCACCCCACGCTCGCTTCCCCCTTCGGGGACTTCGGGACCTGCACCTTCCCCACCACACCCGCTCGCTGCGCTCGCGCCCTCGCGCTCGGCCTCGCCAAACCCTCCCGCGATGGTGCGCCGCCGGCGAGGGTGCGCGCGAAGCGCGCAGGGCGGGCAGGGTGGGCTGTCCGTCCCGAAGGGCCGGCGGGCTTCCCACGCGAGGAACGAAGGGTTCGGAGCCGGAGCCGAAACCCTTTCCTTCCGGCCTCTGTGGCCTCTGTGCTCTCTTAAGGTGTCCAGAAATTGGTATTCAGGGCTGGGGTTCGAATGGGTGACGACCCGTAGCCGCGAGACGACGGCCAGTGCCACGGAGGAGGAATTAATCCTCACCCCCGGCCCCTCTCCCGGCGGGAGAGGGGTGAGGAAGGACCGGTAATCACTAGCCAAATCCGCCCCTCTCCCGAAGGGAGAGGGGCCACGGGGTGAGGCTGATTCTCCCCCTCCGTGGCAGTGGGCATCGCGTTCTCGCGGATGGTCGGGACCCATCCTCGTCGCCTCGAACCGCCCCGATTTCTGGACACCTCTTCTGTGGTGAAACTCCGGCTCGCGCCGTTGCCCGTCGAATCCCGAGAGGATCGTGGTTAGCACCTATGCGCCTCCTAGGGAGCTGGCGACGTCCACGCCAGGAGCCGGGACGGGCGGCTCGGGTCGCGGACGCGTCGATTCCACGATGCGAATGCCGGTTTCCAGCGCTCCCCGCGCCTCGGCCATGGATGGCGAGACCTTGGCGAACTTCACCAGATCGCAGCCCGCCAGCCACCCTTCCACCTCGCCCAGCACGAAGCCGCGCATCTCCTGGATGGGAACCCGTCGGCGCAGCCGGAGCACCAGCTCTTCCGTGGTCAACTCCAGCGAGTTGAAGGCAAAGCGAGCACCCAGGTACTCGCGGATGATCTCGGACAGCTCGAAGATGAAGGGCCGCAAATCGTCGCTGGTTCCCAGGCGTGCGCCCAGGCGATCGAGGCGCTCCAGCGCCACCTCATGCGCGGGCCGCGGCGGCGGCGCCGGGCGATGCGCGGCCCGCGCGCGCAGGCGGCGGCGAATGAACAGCGCCAGGGCGGCGCCCAGGCCAGCAGCCGCCAGGCCGCCCGCGATGTAGGCGTAAAGGTAGTCACGCTGGATCACCGGCACCGGGCCAGCATTTTCTTTCAACTTCGGCTCAGGCTCGTTGGCGATCAGGCTGGTGATGGTGACGGGGATGGCTTGCGTGCGCGCGCTGAGAACCTCGCCGCCTTTGCCGAAGTAGGTCACCTCCACGGCAGGGATCTCCCGCGCACCTGGCTCATAGGCCGCGACAGTCAGCACGAACTCGCGGCGCATCTTGCCGTCGCCCAGATCCTTTTCTTCCAGGCGTCGATCCAGCTCACTGAAGGGCGACAGATCGACGTTCTCGGGCAAGATGACCGGCGTGGTGATGGGTCCGACGGCCGTGATCGACAGGTGCAGGGCATCGCCCACGTGGGCCTCGGTCTTGTCCACCCGCGCGGTCACCGTGGGCGCGTCGGCGCGCGCCGGGGCTGCCAGCGCGCTCGGCTGCGCATCGGCGTGCCCCCCGGCATCGGGCGGCACAGCCGCCAGCAGGCCGGCCACGATCCACTCGATCAATGCCGCAACCTCCGCGCCCGCGCCTCGAAGAAACTGGTCAGGGCGGGCAGGTAGGGGCGATCGGTCCGCACCGCGATGGCGTCGAGAGACAGGCGGCGGAACAGGCCCTCGCGCGCCTCACGAGCCGCGCGATTCTGGTCGGCAAAGACTTTCGCTTCTGGCCCGGATGTGTCGAACACCACCACTTCGCCGCTTTCCGGATCCTGCACTTCCAGCAAGCCCACCCGCGGCAGCTGCTCTTCCAGCGGATCGGTCACCGCCACGGGCACCAGATCATGCCGCCGGGCTGCGATGCGCAGCGAGCGTTCGTATTGCTCGGGCGGCGCCAGGAAGTCAGAAACCAAGAACGCGACCGCGCGTCGACGGGCGATGCGCCCCAGGAAATCTAGCCCCAGTCCCAGGTTGGTGTGGGGTGAGAGCGGTTCGTAGGACAGGATTTCGCTGATGACACGCAGGACGTGCTTCTTGCCCTTTTTGGCCGGCACGAAGCGCTCGACCTTGTCAGTGAAGATGATGAGGCCGACGCGGTCATTGTTGCGGATGGCGGAAAAGGCGAGCACCGCGGCCAGCTCGGCCGCCAGCTCGCGCTTCTCCTGTCCCATTGAACCGAAGCGGCCCGAGGCCGACATGTCGACCAGCAGGAGCACGGTCATCTCGCGCTCCTCGACGTACAGCTTGATGTAGGGCGCGTTCATGCGCGCCGACACGTTCCAGTCGATGAGCCGGATGTCATCGCCCGGGATGTACTGGCGCACCTCGGAGAACGCGATGCCCGAGCCCTTGAACACCGAATGGTACTGGCCCGCCATCCGATCGCGCACCAGGCGCTCGGTCACGATTTCGATGGTGCGGATTTTCCGCAACAGCTCGCGGGTCAGCATGAACGGTCTACGGCACCTCGATGTGCTCGAACAGCTTGCGCACCACCTGCTCGGAGGTCATTTCTTCGGCCTCAGCCTCGTAGGTCAGGATGACCCGGTGGCGAAGCACGTCCACGCCGATGGCCTTGATGTCCTCGGGCGTGACGTAGCCGCGCCGGCGCAGAAAGGCGTGCGCGCGCGCCGCCAGGTTGAGGTAGATCGAGGCGCGCGGGCTGGCGCCGTATTCGATGAAGTCGGCCAACTCGGCCAGGCCGTAGGCCTTTGGATCGCGCGTAGCGTGCACGATGTTGACGATGTAGTCGCGGATTTTTTCGTCGATGTAGATCTGGCTCAGCACGGAGCGCGCTTCGGCGATCTGGCGTGGCGTGGCCACTGGCGCGGCCCGCACCGTGGTGCCCGTGGTCATGCGGTCCATGATGGCGCGTTCGTCCTCTTTGCTGGGGTAGCCGACCTTGACCATCAACATGAAGCGGTCGAGCTGCGCCTCGGGCAGGGCATAGGTTCCTTCCTGCTCGATGGGGTTCTGCGTGGCCATCACCAGGAAGGGGTCGGGCAGGGCATGGGTTTCGTCGCCCACGGTGACCTGGCGTTCCTGCATGGCCTCCAGCAGTGCGGACTGCACCTTGGCAGGCGCGCGGTTGATTTCGTCGGCCAGCACCAGGTTGGCGAAGATGGGTCCTTTCTTGGAAACGAACTCGCCGCGGTTCTGGTTGTAGATGACCGTGCCCACGATGTCGGCCGGCAGCAGGTCGGGCGTGAATTGGATGCGCTGGAAGCGCATGTCGAGCGAGTCGGCCAGGGTCTTGACCGTCAGGGTCTTGGCCAGACCCGGAACGCCCTCCAGCAGCACATGCCCCCCGGCGAGCAGGCCGATGAGGAGGCGCTCGACCATGGCCTTCTGGCCGACGATGACCTTGCCAACTTCGGCGGTCAGGTTGTCGACGAAAGCGGATTGCTGCTGGACCATTTCATTGATGACACGGACGTCCATGCGATCTCCTCGGGAATAGAATTTCCGAAGGCGTATAACTACTCGGGGCCACGGGATATTTCCAGAAAGCAACGCAGGCGCCGATCCGTACGCGACGCCCGCAACTTTGTCGAAAGGCGCTTGGTTTCCCTCGGGGTACCCCGGGGAATAGCGGATTGGTGACTCTTTCCTGCTCGGCGCTATGCTGCGCTCAATGATTCAGCGCATACGAATCGAAGGGTACCGCTCCCTCAAGGACGTCACCTGGACACCGGGAAAGCTGAATGTGGTGATCGGCCCGAACGCATCGGGCAAGTCGAACCTTCTGCGCGCTCTGGCGTTGCTACACCGATCCGCTCTGGGAAAACTCCCCGAGGACATTCTCAGAGAGGGCGGCATGGGCTCGATTTTGTGGGACGGGCAGGTGGGCTCGCTTGGGTGGAGTCTGACAGCGGATCGCATCGAACACGGAGGGACAGACGAGCAACTCAGCGTGGCCTATGATCTCAAGCTGAGTCGGCTCGGAACGACCAGCGCCTATCGCGTAGAAAGCGAACAGGTCGCGTCCCACACAAAAAGTGGCCAAGTGGTCAAGCTCCTCACGCGCGAACCCCTCGCCTCGCGAGTCGAAGAGGGCACGCCGCACCTCTATGGTCATGGCGCCGCCTGGCCTGAAGAGCAGACGACGTTGTCCTTCATGAATTCCATGACGGGCCACACCCTGCTTGGAGTTTTTCGCGAGCGCTGGCTGGGAACCTGGCAGATCTTCCAGGACCTTGAGGTCGGCCAAGACTCGGAGATCCGCAGGCCCGCCGTGTCTCGGCTCGAGAGCCGCGTTGCCGCGAATGGCAGCAATTTGGTTGCATTTCTTCATTCGCTCTATTCAAGCAACCGCGATTTCAAGAACGACGTCGATGTGGCCATGCGCGCTGCTTTCGGGAACGATTTCGAGGAACTTTCTTTTCCACCCGCCGCCGATCAACTCGTGCAACTCCGCCTGCGCTGGCGGTCATTGAAGAACGACCAGTCGGCCGCGTCCCTTTCCGACGGGACCCTTCGATTCCTGCTGCTCGTCGCCATCTTGGCCAATCCGCAGCCCGGCAAGCTTGTGGCCATCGACGAGCCAGAAACTGGTCTGCATCCAAGCATGCTGCCAGTCGTGGCCGATCTCGCATACCAAGCGGCCGATCGGACCCAGGTCGTATTCTCGACCCATTCGCCGCAATTCCTCGACGCCTTCACCAGCCAACCGCCCACGACAACGGTGGCGCAGTGGGCAGATGGGGAAACAAGACTGAACGTCCTCGATGGAACGGATCTCGAACGGTGGCTCAAAGAGTACAGCCTGGGCGCACTCTTCAAGTCCGGCGAGCTTGAGGGGATGACGTGAAATTCGTCCTCTTCGTCGAGGGCCATACGGAGAGGTTGGCGGTTCCTTCACTCCTCAAGCGGTGGCTCGATCCGAAACTCGCAAGGAGAGTGGGCATCACGGCCGTCCGTTTCGAGGGCTGGGCGCACTACCGGTCGGAGATTGCCAAGAAGGTCAGGCTCCATCTGTCAGGTCCGACAGGCAAAGATGTCATCGCAGCAATCGGCCTCCTCGACCTCTACGGACCCACTTTCTATCCACCTGACAAGCAGAGCGCGTCCGACCGAGTGAAGTGGGCCAAGAAGCACTTCGAGGATCAAGTAGGCAACGAGCGATTCGCCCAGCACTTTGCCGTCCATGAAATCGAGGCTTGGTTGCTTGCCGACCCACTGACGCTTGTGCGCGAGGTTCGCGAGGCTCTACCTGCAAAGAGCAAGGAACCCGAGACCGTCAACTTCACCGAGCCGCCGGGTAAGCTGCTCGCACGCCTCTATCGCGAAAAGCTCAAGAGGACCTACGGGAAGGTCATTGACGGCAGAGTCCTGTTTGAAGAACTGGATCCAACCATCGCCTACGAGAAATGCCCGAATCTAAAGGCACTGCTCGACGATATGCTGGCCCGTGCGAAGCAGTCGAATCACTAGCACTGCCCGGCAGCGACAAACACCCTGAACCGTGCAGGCAGGCATAGGACTCGTACCTTGTCTGAGTCGCGTACCATGCGGCACCATATACTTCTCGGAGGACACCTATGCGACGCCTCGTCTGCTTTCTGCTTCTCGCCCTTCCGTCATTGCCTCTGCTTGCTGGCTGCGCTGGTTCGGCGCGAAAGGACTTCGATATCTCCAGCATCGAAGGCACCACGGTGTTTGAATCCGAAAAGAACTTTGATGCGATGACGGTCGACGGCCGCTATCGCATCTTCAACAACGGCTGGAACGCCAAGGCCAACATAGGGCCACACCACCAGAAGGTCTTCGTGAAGCAAGCGAATGGCAAACCCATCTTCGGCTGGGTCTGGAAATGGTTTAGCGGAGGGACCGACGTGGCGAGCTATCCCGAGATCCAAGTCGGCAACAGTCCCTGGGTCGGCGAGGTCTCCCCCAATTCAGGATTCCCCTTTCGCGTGGGCTCGAAGAAAATCGTGGCGGACTTCGACGTGTCGATGCACGCGTCGGGCACCTACGACCTGGCATTTGAATTCTGGACCACGACCTCTCCCGTGGTGGAAAAGCGGGGCATAGCCCACGAGGTGATGATTTGGCTGGCCGAGAATCGCCTGGGCGCGGCGGGCAGTCTGGTTGCCGCGGCGACCATTGGCGGCAATCCATTCCACATCTACTTTGCCAACAACCACGGCGATGCCTCGGGCGCCAGTTCCAACACCTGGACCATCATTTCCCTGGTGGCCGACCAGCCCATCCTGCACGGCCCTCTCGACATCGGCGCGATAATCGAGTACCTGGTGCAGACCCGTCTGCTGAATAGCAACGTCTACGTCGCCTGTCTGGAGCTCGGCAACGAGGTGGCCTCCGGATCGGGAAGAACTGAGGTGCGAAACTACGCGGTACACGTGGAATAGCCCTACAGAAGCCAGATGGCGAGAAGCACGCGCAATCCGCCGTTGCGAAGCGCGAAGGTCTTGCTTGGTGTTCGCCGCGCTCCCGCCGCCACCGCCGCGACGAACGCTGGATTCGGACAAAGAACGCCCACGCGCCAGCCCCGGTAGTACGCGGCCGCCGTCTTTCCCATCTCGCGCGCAAGACGGTTGGCTTGACCGTGGTCGCCCAGGCGGTGGCCGTAGGGCGGATTGACGACGAGAAGCCCGGCTTGGGCCGGAATCTCGCCCTCGCCAAACACGGCTGTGGCAAAACCAACATCGCCTTGCACGTTGGCGCGCTCGGCATTGCGGCGAGCAGTGTCCACGGCGCGCGCGTCTCGATCCATCGCAAGAATCGGGGCAGGCGCGCTCGGCAGAGCCACAGCCGAGTCGCGCAGGGCCTGCCACGAAGAGGCGTCGTGGGCGGGCCAGCGTTCGAAGGCAAAGCGGCGAGCCAAGCCGGGCGCCATCTTGCGCGCCAGGGCTGCGGCCTCGATGGCGATGGTGCCCGCGCCGCACATGGGATCCACGAGCGGCAGCGCGGGATCGTATTTACACAGGGCCAGAAGGCCAGCGGCCAAGGTTTCGCGCAGGGGCGCGCGTCCTGCCTCCAGACGCCAGCCGCGGCGGTGCAGGAGCGCACCCGAAGCATCGATGCTGGCGGTGAAGCGATCGTCCTGTCCGCGCAGAAGGATACGCGTGCAGTCGTCATCTTCGGTCGGCTGGGGCGGTTTCTCGCGTTTGGGCAGCTGGCCCACACAGTCGGCAATCGCCAGTTCGACTGTCTCTGCCAAGGCGCCGGTGTGGTACAGGCGGCAGTGGCTGGTCGAGACGTCGATACGCAGAGCCCGGTCGCGCGGGAGGTAGCTGGGCCACGGCAACTTGGCCAGGCCTCGGCGCAGCGGCGCGAAGTCGCGGGCCTTGACCTCGCCCATGCGGAGCACGATGCGGGTGGCGATGCGGCTGTGCAGATTGGCGGCCATGCCGGCGGCCAGCGTTCCCGAAAACTCGACGCCGCCGTCCACCACGCGAGGCTGCTCGATCACCGAAAGCGCGGCCAACTCGGTACACAGGGGTTGTTCCAGACCGGGCGATGCAACCGCGAACCAGTGCAGTTCGCCCGGAACCTGCGACGATTTCTTCGTCTGCGGTCGCGCGGGTTTGCGCTCGCCGATTTTTGGCATGGTCTCGGGCCGGCCGGCGAAGCGCAGGTGGACCAGGATCTCGACGGTCCCACTGCCGCCAGCCACGGGCGAATCCACGTATCCCAGCAACTGGAAGCCCAGTCGCTCGGCTTTGGCGCGAAAGGTTTCGACGGCGCGCTTGCGCAGATCCGGAGCGCCGACCTTGCCGTCCCTAACCAGGTGGCTGGGCAGTTCGAACTGCGGCTTGACCAGGACGACGCCCTCCGCGCCTGCGCGCAGCCGAAAGGCCAGCCCGCGCAACATGCTTCGTGCGGCCACGAAGCTGACATCCACGGTGAAAAAATCGAAGGGTCCGGGCGCCACATCCAGCGACAAGGTTTTGAAGTCGGCGCGCTCCAAGCTGGTCACGCGCCGGTCGCGAGCCAGATCGGCCAGAAGTTGCCCATGTCCCACGTCAACCGCGGTCACATGGCCAGCGCCCTGTTCGAGCAGCAGCGCGACGAACCCGCCAGTGGACGCGCCTAGATCGAGAGCGTGGACTCCACGCACGCGCGCGGCCAGCTTGAAGTGCGCGAACGCGGCTTCCAGCTTGCGTCCGCCGCGCGTGTGATCCCCGCTCATGGGCCGACGAACCTACGTGCTTTTGCGCCTGACACCACTTCCTAGTCTACGCCGGGTGCTGCTGGGTCAGGCAGTGCAAGGTGCCGAAGCCGAGCACCAGATCCACAGCGTGAATGCCCACCACGGGGCGGTCGCGGAAGAGCTCGCCCAAAATTCCTAAGGCGATGCGATCCGCGGGATCGTTGAAGGTGGGCACGATGACCGCGGCATTGGCGATGTAGAAATTCGCGTAGCTGGCCGGCAGGCGCCAGTCGCCATGAAAGAGCGGCGCGGGCATGGGCAGAGCAATCATCTCGGGACGCGCCCCGTCTTGTAAGCGCGCGTCCTGCAACCGTTCCCAGTTCTCGCGCAGGGGCTTGAAATTCACGTCGTGCTCGTTCTTCTCCTGGATCACGACCATCGTGGTTGGGTTCACGAAGCGGCACAGATCGTCGACATGGCCGTGGGTGTCGTCGCCGGCGATCCCGTGGCCCAGCCAGATGACGTTGGGCGTGCCCAGGGTGTCGGCAAAGACGCGGTCGTATTCCTCGCGGCTCATGCCGGGGTTGCGGCACTGGGTTTTCTGGTCGAGGAAGCACTCCTCCGTGGTCAGCAAAGTTCCGCAGCCGTTCACGTCGATGCCGCCACCTTCCAGCACGACGGGCTGACCCTTGTGCGTGACCGGAAAGAGCCGCATCTTGCGCTGCTGGGCGATTCGCTCTGCGATGAGGTTGTCCTTGTGCCAGTTGCGATACTTCGCCCAGGCGGTGAACTTGAACTTGGCGATGGCGACCTCGGGTTTGGGTCCTGGCTTGCGCACGCAGATGGGCCCAAAGTCGCGTGCCCAGCCGCGATCCGACGGGGCGCGAAAGAATTCCACATTGGCCAAGTTGGCATGGGCGCGGGCCAGGACCTGGCGTGCCCTGGCTTGCGGCCCGCGGATGATGATGAGCACTCTCTCGGCTTCCGCGATCTTGCGCACGATCTCGCCATAGACCCACTCGATGGTGCCAAGCTTGCCAGGCCAGTCGCTGCGACAGTGCGGCCAGCCCAGCCAGGTGGCCTCGTGGGGCTCCCATTCGGCGGGCATGGCAAAACCAAGTTGCGCGGGCGTCTCCATGGCCCGTGGTTATAGACGGAATTCGCGGGAGGACAACCGACAGGTTGCTGATTGAGGAGAGCGGGACTGGCCGTCAAGCCAGCCGAGGTTTACGGACAAACGGACGGCGTGCTCAGTTGACTCCGAATGCTCGAGATCGTCGATCCCCAACTGCTACTGGGGTTGTACTGTGAGATCGACACAACCCCATCCGCGATACGGGCGTTGATGTTCGCCGGGACATCCCAGGCGGCGTCAGGTCCCGCTGAGCCCCCGTTCGCTCCGTAGCCCGTATCGGCCAGGATCGGCTTGCCGGCCACCCCGTGCACACCGGCCCAGGTCATGGCGTTGCTGGACCGGATCTTCGTGTTGTCGGCAGCAGTGCCCCCACCCGAGGTGTTGATGAAGGTGAACAGGCTCATGTTGAAATTGGTGTACCAGGCCGAGCCGTTGTTGGGAATCCACGGTGAAATATCCATGGAGAAGACCGCGTTTGGCAACGAGCTCTTCAGTGCGGCGACTAGCGCCGACATGTTGTCTCCCGCCTGCTTGGGAGTCCAAGCCTGGGTCTGACCACCGGCGTAGTACTGGTACCAATCCGGCTCCATCTCGAAGACGATGGGGCGTCCGCCCAAACAGGCCGCGAAACCCGTTGAGTTGCTCGTGTACTGGGAAAGGATCGTTGCCCAGTCCTGTGTGATGTACTGCGCGCCGTAGTTGCACAGATTGCCACTGCAGGTGCTGTTGCTCACATTGCAGTCGCACAGCTTGTTCTGATTCTTCACATAGTTGGCAGCAATGTAGGTGACATCCACTGGAACCAGACCCGCAAGGGCGCCGCCAGGAGCCGATTCGGTGCACACATAGCCCTGGTTGAAGGTGCCCATCATCCATCCGGGTGTGAAGAAGTCCAACTGAGAAATCATGGAAGTGTTGCTCTTCGCCATCGAATCGATCGTGCCGAAGTGGAATCGGCACTGGCTGAAGACCTTGCCCGCGGGTGGCGTGCCGGTGCTTCCGCCGGTCGCGCTCCCACCGGTCGAGCTTCCGCCGGTCGACTTTCCGCCGGTCGCACTGCCGCCGTTTGCACTCCCGCTGGACGCCTTGCCGCCACTTCCTCCCGCTGCCGTGCCCCCTACCGGCCCGGCGTCGCGATTGCCACTCGAGCCGCCCAAAGCGGAGCCACCGCTGCCCGCCACGCCCGCGTCGCGCGATCCTGCGACGGGGCTGGTCGTGGATGAGCTTGTGGCGCCACCGCCTCCGTTAGATGCGGTGGTGTTTGGGCTTGTCGATCCACCGGTGCTGGGTGGTTGCGTGGATCCACCGGTGCTGGGTGGCTGTGTGGATCCACCCACGCTGCTGCTCTGAGCGCTTTCGCCGCCGGATGCGCCAGCGATTCCCTGTGAACCGCCGCCACTCGTGTTTCCTGCCACAGCGGTTGTGCCGGCAGCGGGATTGCCGCCTGTTAATTCGCCACCACTCTTGGAAGGCGCACATCCCGCGGCGGCCAGACAAAGCAACGTCTTCCACAGGCATATACGCGAGCTTCGGTGGTGCATCTATCGATCTCCTTGTTCGGCGGCGGACAGCCCACGTGAGATGGGCAAACTTCTATTGTAGCAGTTGCACGTCGGCGGGTTTTCGGCTCAGGCAGCTCGCCGCCCTGAAAGGAAATCTACCAGCGGCCCGACTTGCGTGCCTCGGCTTTTGGCATGCCCTTCAAAGCCTGCAGATTCTTCTGGACTTCGTCGTCGGGCAGCACGTAGTCGGTGAGTTTGCCTGACAAGTACGCGTCGTAGCCAGCCAGATCCATCAGTCCGTGGCCGCTGTAGTTGAAGAGGATGACTTTTTGCTCACCGCTCTCGCGGCACTTGTTGGCTTCGTCGATCACGGCGGCAATGGCGTGGCTGGTCTCGGGCGCGCAGATGGTGCCCTCGGTCTTGGCCCAGATCATTGCTGACTCGTAGCACTTGAGCTGGGCGACGGCGCGGGGCTTGAACAGACCTTCCACAATGCCCTGGCACACGAGAGGCGCCATGCCGTGATAGCGCAGCCCGCCCGCATGGATGGGCTTGGGAATGAACGTGTGCCCGAGCGAGTGCATGGGCAGAAGCGGCGTCATGCACGCCACGTCGCCGTGGTCGTACACGAACTGGCCCCTGGTCATCTTGGGGCAGGCCGTAGGCTCGACCGGGATGATGGTCATCTGCGCGCCGTTGATCATGTCTTGCGCGAAGGGGAAGGCCAGGCCGGCGAAATTGCTGCCGCCGCCTGCGCAGCCGATGATGATGTCGGGCAACTTCTCCCCCGCCTTCTTGAGCTGGGCCTTGGCCTCCAGACCGATAATGGTTTGGTGTAGAAGCACGTGGTTGAGCACGCTGCCGAGCGAGTAGCGGGTCTCGCCCGTGCTGTCGGTCACCGCAGCCTCGATGGCCTCGCTGATGGCGATCCCCAGGCTGCCGGGCGTGTCAGGCATGCTGGCCAGGATGGTCCGACCGGCGTTGGTGAGATTGCTGGGGCTGGCAATGCAGTTTGCGCCCCATACCTGCATCATCAGCTTGCGGAATGGCTTCTGCTCGAAGCTGATGCGCACCATGAAGACCTTGCACTCCAAGCCAATGAGGCTGCACGCAAAGGCAAGTGCGCTGCCCCACTGCCCGGCGCCAGTCTCGGTGGTCAGCCGCTTGATTCCGAATTGCTTATTGTACCAAGCCTGGGGCACCGCCGTGTTGGGCTTGTGGCTTCCTGCCGGGCTGACGCTCTCGTCCTTGTAATAGATACGCGCCGGCGTCTTCAGGTACTTCTCAAGGTACACTGCGCGTCGAAGCGGCGCCGGTCGCCAGCGGTAGAGGATGTCGAGAATCTCTGAGGGAATGTCGATCCACCGCTTGGTACTGACCTCCTGCTCGATGAGGTTCATGGGGAAGACCGGCGCCAGCATGTCCGGGCTGACAGGTTTTCCGTCCGGGCCGAGCGGCGGGAGCATCGGCGTAGGAAGGTCGGCGGCCAGGTTGTACCACTGCCGCGGGATCTCGCTTTCGTCGAGAAGGATCTTCACATTTTGCATGTCATCCATCCAGTCAGGGGTGAGGCGGGGCGCGATGCCGCAGGAAGCCTGAGGACCGCCGGGCCAACCGGAGCGCATTCATATCATATTTCCCTGTCAAAACGCGGCCTGGGCCGCGTGGGGAGCCGACCGGCTTTGCCCCTGAGGGACTTCGGGACGACAGCCCACCCTGCCCGCCCCGCGCGCTTCGCGCGCGCCCTCGCCGGCGGCGCCCCATCGCGGGAGGGATGGCGAGGCCGAGCAAAGCGAGCGGGGCGGAGGTTGCGGGTGGGGGGCCGAAGGGCGGAGCGAACCCTTCCAGGGTTCCCATATCAGCCGTGCGACGTTTCTCCACCCGCAACCTGCGGTCGCAAGGCTGCGATTTGGAGTGTCAGCGGCACACTTGCGCACCGTGGTGAGGACGTTTGTAGTCTTGCGCAGGACGACCTGTCATACAGGTAGGCGCAAGGACGACATGCAACGACACCGCCAGGGTTCGCAACCGACGGCACCAGCAGGGAATTTTCGTTTCTCAGGTCAGGTGGTGCAGTTGTTATATTGGTCATGGGTTGGTAGGCTCATCGAGTTTTTGCACCCACCCCCAGATGAGGCGCGTCCAATGTCAACAAGTACGATTTTCGCCCGTATCGGTACCTGCGTTCTCAAGAGCCATAGCGCCCTAGTCTTGGCGGGCGCGGTTGTTCTGCTCGCGGGAGCGAGCTGTACCAGCGCCACGGTGTCCGGCCAGAATAATGGCGGGCAAGGCAACGGAGGCAACGGTGGTGGGGGTGGTCCCAACGCCGGCAGTGCGGCCTGCATTGTTTGTACTCCCACCGGTGGCAGTACCGGCGGCGGTGGAGCGACTCAGAGCACCTTCACCCCGTCCAAGACCTGCGGCGACGGTAAATTGGACGAGGGCGAGGACTGCGACGACGGCGTCCTTCCTGCCGCGAAACTCGATCCCAACCATCCCATTGATACCGGATGCAATGCCCAATGCTTGGTCGAAGCCAACTTCATTTGTCCGGAGCCCAATCAGCCTTGCGTCGATCAAAGGAAGTGTGGCAACGGCGTGCTGACTTCCGACGAGACTTGTGACGACGGCAATACCCTTGGCTCACCCGATGGCACTGTCGACGGCTGCTCGGCAGACTGCCACACCATCGATCCCGGGTGGCAGTGTCGCGTGCCAGGCAAGCCGTGCACCCCGATTTGCGGTGATGGCAAGCTGGAAGGCGGCGAGAACTGCGATGACGGAAATACCGCTAGCAATGACGGCTGCTCGACCACTTGCCAGAGAGAGCCCGGCGCCGACTGCCCCACCCCCGGCCAGCCTTGCAAAGTGGCGCAATGTGGAAACGGAATCAAAGAGACGGGCGAGCAGTGCGACTGTGGCAACGATCCGACCAAGCTGCCAACCGGCTGTCGGGGCCAGAACGGCCTGTTCTATGGAGATCCCAACAATCCGGGCTGCTCGAAGACATGCACCAAGGAACCGAGTTGTCTTGACAGCTCGGGCAACACCCAGGCGTGCGCGACCGCATGCGGAGACGGGAATATCGATCCAAACGAAGCCTGCGATGATGGCAATCAGTTGGACGGTGATGGCTGCTCGAGCAAATGCACGACAGAGACTGGTTTCGTGTGTACCCCCACCACGCACGTCGATTCCTCTCCTTGTTCAACCGATCAGACCAGCCAGTGCCTTGAACTCCCCGTCATCTACCGCGATTTCCAGCCCGAGAACGTCGCCAGTGGTGGCCACCCCGACTTCTTCTTCCTGGGCACAAAGGCGGCTGGCTCCACCGCGCCCACGACCATCTGTGTCCCCAACTCAGGCGGGCCGGCCAAGGGCAACGATTCGACTGCGCGTTGCTGGGACATTGCCTCCGCGAAGCTGTCGTACGGCAAACCTCAATACAATTCGAGTCGCGCCAACAACCAGTGTGCCTGCCAGTTCAGCGATTGGAACATCGGCAATTCGGGCGCACACATTCCCAGCACCTACACCCAGGCTGGCAACGACAGTCCACTTTCCGACGGGGCTGCTGGCTACCGTGGCGGCACTGCCGGCACAGCCATCAGCTTCACCAACCCATCAGGCCAAGTCACCGGCATATTGAAGGGATACACAGCGAGCACCCCCGGTGGCCCCATTTTCAACGGCGTGGTGCCGATCGTGAAGAACGCGGCCAGCTTCAAGCAGTGGTTCACCGACGACGCCACCGTGAACAAGACGTTCCCCTCGGTTCTCGAGATGAAATCCATCGGGACGAACATCTACCAGTACGCCAGCAAGACGCACCTCGCGGGCGCGGACAACGGCTTCTATCCCCTGGACACGCTGAATCCCACCATGGTCACGCTGTGTGACCTATGGCCCTACTGGAACCATGGCAATGGAACTCCCATCTGGGCCACCTGCCAAGGCGACCAGTATTTCTTCCCACCCCGCATCGTCCAGGCGGATTGCCCAAACCAGAATCCGCTGAGCGCTGGGTGCTGGGTTTCAAATACTCCCGGCGTCAAGCATGACAGCTACTTCTGTGATGAGACGCGCTACTTCTTCGTGTACAGCCAGACGACTGGCATCTCCTTGCAGTTCTTCGGCGACGACGATCTCTTCGTCTACATCAACGGCATCCTGGTTCTCGATCTGGGCGGTGTTCACCAGCAGTTGCCAGGCAAGGTCTCTGTCACGGGTGCCCCAGGTGCAACGCAGGCGACGATTTCAGAAGGTGGCTGTCTTGACGCAACTGGAAACATCACGACAACCCAGCTCGGGTACGTAGCAGCGGGATGCTCACCCGCCGGGGCGCCAGCTCCCATTTCACCGGATGACTACCGCACCCGAAATGTCAACCTTAACCTCGAGGATGGGAAGGTCTACGAGATTGCGATCTTCGGCTGCGACCGGCACCCGCCCGAGTCGAACTTCCAGCTCACGCTCAATGGCTTCAACACCAAGACGTCGGACTGCATTCCTCACTGCGGCGACGGGATGGTGACAGGCGGCGAGGAATGTGACTGCGGCGATCCCAACGATCCAAGCGTGGCACTCCCAACGGGCTGCCCGGCGAAGAACAACGACACCCTGTACGGCGGTTGCACGACGAGCTGCAAGTGGGGACCCTTCTGCGGGGACAACGTCACGCAAGGCCCACCGGACGGTCCAGAGAACTGCGACCAAGGCAGCAAGAATGGCTCGGTTACAGGGGCGGGAGGATGCACGTTCGGATGCAAGAACCCACACTACTGCGGCGACAAGATCATCGACAGCGATCGAGGCGAGCAATGCGATCTTGGTGGCGACGTTAACGGCGTCTACTATGACGCCAACGGGAACCCATCCGCCGTCCAGACTGACAAGGGTGGGGGGCACATGAAATGCACCTTGGACTGCAAGGTTCCGGTCATCATCATCTAACGGATCACTGGTACCATTGCGCTGGCCAGGGCCGAAGGCCCTGGCCGCGGTTTCTGACTTGAAACCAGCGTGGTTTACGCATAATAGAAGGCGTGGCGGGGGATAGGCAGAAGAACGAGGCGTCACGCCTGACCGGCTTCGGTGGATGGTTGCGGCGTATGCCGCGAGGGGACGTCGTGCCTTCAGATTTCGGTCCTGGCTGTCGAGGATATGAGCGATGACAAGGGTACTGTTGGTGGATGACCATGCGGTAGTTCGGCGAGGCGTGCGGGATATTCTTACCGAGGCGCTGGGAAAGGTGGAGTTCGGCGAGGCGTGTAAGCCCAGCGAAGCCCTGGAGAAGCTGCAGAAGGAAGCCTGGGACGTGGTGGTGCTCGACATTTCTCTGCCTGGGCGTGGAGGCGTCGACGCACTCCGAGACATGAAACGTCTCCGTCCCACGGTGCCGGTCTTGGTGCTGAGCATGCACCCCGAGGAGCACTATGCTTTGCGCGCGCTGCGCGCGGGGGCGGCCGGGTACGTGAACAAGGAGGGCGCGGCCGAGGAACTGGCAGGGGCGGTACGCAAGGTGCTGATGGGCGGCACTCACGTCAGCGCGCGGCTGGCCGAAGCGTTGGCCAAGAGCCTGAGCCATGGCTCGTCACGGCCCGCCCATGAGCGGCTTTCGGATCGTGAGCTTGAAGTCATGCGCGGCATCGCAACAGGCAAGACGGTGAAAGAAATCAGCGCAGGGCTGGCGCTGAGTGAGAAGACCATCAGCACCTATCGCACGCGTCTGCTGGGGAAGATGCAGATGCATTCCAACGCCGAGCTGATTCAGTACGCTCTGCACGAAGGTTTGGTCGACTAGACACGTGCGTCGGTTTTTCGTGGCGCGCTTGTAGGACATTGGCCGACAGACGAATCGGACATCCCCTGGCAGTGGCGACGCGGCTGCCATGAGACACTGGAGGCATGGTAGTCAGCCCCGGACGGCCCACACGAATCCTCCTGGTGGACGATCACCCTGCCGTCAGCCAGCGCATCGGCGAGCTCCTGGCCGGTGCGGTGCCCGGAGCGGAGATGGTTTCGGCGGTGTCCGGCGAAGAAGGCCTGAGCTTGGCGTGGACCCAGTCGTTCGACTTGGTGCTACTTGACCTGCGGCTGCCGGGTCGAAGCGGCATCGAGATCCTCAAGGAACTGCGGGCTGTCAAGCCTCTTCTTCCGGTCATCATCGTGAGTTCGCTGCCCGATTCCCCCTACGCAACGCTGGCACGGCGGGCAGGGGCAATTGATTTCGTGACCAAGAGTGCGCTGGTCCAAGACCTGGGGCGTGCTGTAAAGTCTGCCCTCGGGGTCAGCGCGATGACGTAGGTGGGCCGACGATGATCGCGAGAAGCAAGGAACCGATGGTACGAGAAACAAAACCGCCCCGACCCGAATCCTCGTCTGTGCACGAGAGCGTGGATGATGGCTCGACCGACTTGCTGGTGGTGCTGGATGGCGCTGGCAGCATCCGCGAGATCAGTCCATCGGTCACGCACCTGCTGGCCCATCGACGCGGTCAACTCCTGGCGACCAGTTTCTGGGAGATGCTTCACCCGGATGACGCGGCAGCCGTCCAGTCCCTACTCGGCGCCGTGACAGAAATGGCGGAAGAACCCGCGCAAGTCCACCTGCGATTGCGTCGAGCCGATGGCGGCTGGCGAAGTTTCGAGGCGGTGGCCCGAGTTGTGTCAGGGTCAAACCACCAGCCCCTGGTGGTTGTGGAAGCCTACGACATGAGCGGGACTCGGCTGAGTCAGACGGCCGAGCGGCCGGCCATGCAGCTGGGCGGTCCCCTCGGCGAGAGCGCCGATCAAGAGAGCCACGCCGAGGGTAATTCGTCCGATGACATCCCGAGCCCCGAACTGATCGAGCGAGCAGGCGCGCGCGACGAAACCGTGTTGGTGGCGCTTGACGATCGTGACGTGAGCAGACTGGCGTGCAAGGTCATGCGCCAGCTGGGCTACGCTGTGCTCGAGGCCATGAGTCCAGCCGATGCGGAAGGGTTCGCTCGCGTTCACAAGGGCACCATCCACTTGCTGGTCGCCGACCTGGCCACGCCGCGCGTGCGCGGACGCGAGTTTGTGCGCTCGATGCAGACCATCCGGCCCGGATTGAAATCGCTCTTCATTTCGTGTCAGGGCTACGGATCGCTGGCTGAGCGTCGGGTTTTTGAGAGCGGGGCCCGTCTCTTGCACGAACCCTTCACGCCCGAAGAGCTGGCCCACGCCGTCCGCCGCGCGCTTGAGAGCGCGAACTAGCCACCGCCCCCAGACGCATTCCCAGCTGGCGTCACGCTTTCGCGACAGGCGCTCACCCGTGCTCGCACCACCAAACCGCACACTCCCTCTGCTATGATGGCGCTTTTCGTGCGATCCTATGCCATCCCTACAACAGAGGAGGCCAAGTTGGAACTCAACAAAGACTTCGTCAGGCTCCTGCGAGCGCTCGCCGATGTTGACGCGCGTTATCTACTCGTGGGAGCCCACGCTGTGGATTTCTACGGCCAAGCACGCACCACCCGCCACATGGACATCTGGTTTGACGACGGGCCCGACAACCTGGAATGCGTCTACCGGGCGCTGGCCAGTTTCGGTGCGCCCGCCCTGGCGGTCGAACATCTGAGCGCGGCGTCCCCACTCGAGGTGGTGTGGATCGGCGTTCCCCCCGACCGCATTGATCTCGTCAAGGGGATGCGCGGCCTCAATTTCGCCGACGCATGGTTGCGGCGGACGATGACCAAGGTGGATGAAGTCAGCGTGCCCATCATCGGGCGGAACGACCTGATCGCCGCGAAGCGGGCCACAGAACGCGAGAAAGACCTGGTGGACGCAGAGGCGCTGGTGGCGCAGCGTCCGGGATAGCGAGAATCCCATCGAAGCCTGTTGATCGGGCCCTCGGGCGGGTCTACTCTGCCGGCGTTGTGTCGCCCCATCGCTTGCCGGCGCTGGCCGTCCCCGCCACCCGATTTCTGGACGGATTCAACCGGCCGCAACGCGCGTCCCATCCCGGCGCTGTCCGGCCCGCGAGGTCAGGGTGCGTGAGCTGTGCAGGCTGAAGCCTTCTGAGGAGATTGTCACCATGCCCACTTTCATCGAACAGATTCACGCCAAGGCCAAGACCAGTCCCCGCAAGGTCGTTCTGCAAGAGGGCGAAGACGTTCGCATCATCGAGGCTGCGGCGCTGGCCACCAAGCAGGGCATCGCGGAGATCACCCTGCTGGGTGCGCCCGACAAGATCAGGGCGACGGCCGCGTCGGCGTCCCTGTCGCTCGACAAGATCAACATCGTGGACATGACCAAGCCGCCGAATTTCGACGACTACGCCAACACCTACTTCGAGCTGCGCAAGGCCAAGGGGCTCACCCAAGATCAAGCCGTCGCGCAAATGAAGGACCCGCTGTGGTATGGCGCCATGATGGTGCGCAAGGGCCTGGTGGACAGCTTCGTGGGCGGCGCGCTCTACACCACCGGCGACGTGTGCCGCGCCGGCATCCAGATCATCGGCATGCAGCCGGGCCTCAAGACCTTGTCCAGCTTCTTTGCCATGGTGGTGCCCGACAAGTCTTTTGGCAAAGACGGCATCATCTTCTTCGCCGACTGCGCGGTGGTGCCCGCTCCCGACGTGAACCAACTGGCCGACATCGCCATAGCCACCGCTGACAGCTACGCCAGCCTGACCGGTGACACGCCACGCGTCGCCATGCTGTCGTTCTCGACCAAAGGCAGCGCCAAGCATGCCGACATCGACAAGGTAGTCGCCGCCACCGCCGCCGCGAAAGCGAAGCGGCCTGGCTTGATCGTCGACGGTGAACTGCAGGGCGACGCCGCGCTCATTCCGGCCATCGGCGAACGCAAGGCCAAAGCCTCGCCCGTGGCGGGCAAGGCCAACGTGCTCATCTTCCCCGACCTCGATGCGGGCAACATCAGCTACAAGCTGGTCGAACGCTTAGGCAAGGCGGAAGCCGTGGGTCCCATCTTGCAGGGCATGGCCAAGCCATCATCCGATCTCTCGCGCGGCTGCAAAGCTGCCGATGTGCTCAACGTGATCGCCATCAATGTCGTGCGTGTGCAATTCGCGCAGAAGCAGTAGTTCTTGGAGTTGAAGTCATGAAGGTACTGGTCATCAATTGCGGCAGTTCGTCGCTGAAGTTCAAGCTGTACGATCTTCCGGCGGACGATACCGCCACGCTGATGGCCGAGGGCCTGGTCGAGGAAATCGGGCGCGAAAAATCCAAGTTCAGTTATCGCGACACGCGCTCGCCCGACAAGATCGTCGGCGACGTGGTGGCCAAAGACCACACCCAGGCGGTGGCAGCCATGAAAGACATGCTGCTGGATGCCGAACACGGTCTTTTCAAGGACAAGATTGAAGTGGACGCTTGCGGCCACCGGGTCGTGCACGGGCGCGAGTTGTTCTCAAACTCGGCCCTGGTCACCTCGGAAGTGCGTGGGGCCATCGAAGCTTGCATCGGCATTGCACCCTTGCACAACCCACCCAACCTGGCTGGCATCGCGGCCTGCGAGAAGATCTTCCCTGGTCTGCCCCAGGTCGCTGTCTTCGACACGGCCTTTCACCAGACCATGCCGCCGCATGTGTACACCTACGGCCTGCCCAAGGACCAGCTCGACCGCAACCACGTGCGCAAGTACGGCTTCCACGGCACCTCTCACGAATACGTAGCTCGCCGCTGTGCCGAGCTGATGAAGAAGGACTTCGCCAAACTCAAAATCATCACCTGCCACCTGGGCAACGGGTCCAGTATCACCGCGGTCAAGGACGGCCAGTCCTACGACACGTCGATGGGACTGACGCCGCTCGAGGGCCTGCTGATGGGCACGCGCACCGGCGACATGGACCCGGCGGTGGTCCTTTACATCATGGACAAGGACAAGCTCTCTCCGCAGGAAATGAACACGCTGCTCAACAGCAAGAGTGGCGTCAAGGGCGTGTCCGGCATCAGCAATGACATGCGTCAGCTAATCGCCAAAGCCAAGGAGGGCGATGCGCGGGCGCAGCTCGCGCTCGACATGTTCGACTACCGCCTGATCAAGTACATCGGCTCGTACGTGGCGGCCATGGCCGGCTGCGACGCCATCGTGTTTACCGGCGGCATCGGCGAGAACGACGTTGCTATGCGTGCGCGTGTGCTCAAACCGTTGCAATTCATCGGCGTCGATATCGATCCGGAACGCAACAGCTCGCCCGCCAAGGAGAAGGTCATCACGCGCGACGGCTCGCGCATCTGCGCGTGGGTGATTCCCACCAACGAGGAGCTGATGATCGCGCGCAAGACCAAGGCCATCGTCGAGCAGGGTCGCAGCTCCGCTCGCTAGCGCTAGTCCCCGCCTCTGTCTCCGTCCCCGCCCCGGCCCCCGTCACCGAATCCTTCACAGGTAGCGCGCGCCGCCGATCGTCACCGCGGCCTGAATCCGTCCGGCCAGCCAAACCTTGGCTTCCTCCACAGCCTGTTCAAGCTGCTGACCGCGAGCCAGCCCGACCGCGATGGCTGTGGCGAGTGCACAGCCGGTCCCGCGTGGGCTCCTGCCTGGCAGGCGCGTCCCCTGGAACAGCCGTTCACCTGCCGCTGAACGAAGCACATCGGTGGCGGGACCGCTCAAGTGCCCTCCCTTGACCAGAACGGCCAGCGAGCCCCGCGCGAAGATCTCCCGTGCGGCTTGGCGTGCATGGTCAAGAGTTTCCACCGCCAGGCCGCTGAGCCAGGCGGCCTCGGCCAGGTTGGGAGTCACGAGAGTTGCCCGGCGCAGAAGTGGCAGAAGATCGGCAGGCGTACCCTCGAAAAGAGAGCCACCGGCCGAGGCGCCCAGGACGGGGTCAAAGACAACTGGTCCTGGCCAAGCCTCCAGTCCAGCAACGATGGCGGTTGCAATGCTGGCGCCCGCTACCATGCCGACTTTCACCGCGGTCCGGCGGAGCGGGCAAGACACCAGCGCCTCGTCGAGGCTGGCTCGTACCATGTCCGGGGAACGCGGCTCGACTTCCTTGACGCCGTTTTCGTCCTGCCGTGTCCAAGCCGTACCGACGAGCATCGCCCGGGCACCCAGCGCCCCGGCTGTGAGGAGATCTCGCACCAGACCTGCACCTCCGGTTGGGTCCAATCCGCCCACGGCTACCACGAAGGGCTGCTCGGAATGCCCAGCCCCATCCTCGGCTGCGCTGGGGTGGTCCCCCCGGTTGGGAAATAGTGGCTCTTGCATTTTTTCGGCAGATCCCTTCTAGTCTGCCAACGTTAGAAAGGGGGTGGAATCTGGGCGCTAAAGTGGGCAAAAGGGCGGACGCAACACATTCTGGGGTACAATCGTATTAACCAACGTGGGGGCAGTTCTTCCTCAGCCGATTTCATTCGGCAAGTACACGCTGTTTGAGCGCATCGGGCGCGGCGGTATGGCCGATGTGTTCAAGGCGCGCGTGCAGGGGCCGGCAGGCTTCGAGCGCATCTTTGTCGTCAAGCGCATCCTGCCCCACCTGTCGGATGACCCTGTCTTCACCAAGATGTTCATCGACGAGGCCAAGCTGGCCGCGCGACTGAATCACCCCAACATCGTCCAGGTGTTCGAACTGGGGTCGGTGGACAACGAGTACTTCATGTCCATGGAGTACGTGCGTGGCCGCGATCTGGCCGAGACCATGCGCACCCTGTGGGCGCGCGTGGGTCCGCCGCGTCCCGAGTTGGTGGCCTATATCGGCCGTGAGATGTGTCGGGCCTTGGCCTATGCCCACGACTTCACCGCCGACGACGGAACCCGGTTGGGAATGATCCACCGGGATATCTCCCCCTCCAACGTCATGCTCTCGAGCGATGGGGCAGTGAAGATCCTGGACTTCGGCATAGCCAAGGCGCTGGGCGGGGACAAGGACGAAAGCACCAAGACCGGGACCCTCAAGGGCAAGTTCGCCTACATGGCGCCCGAGCAAACCGTGAGCAATGAGATCGATCGTCGCATCGACATCTTCGCCACGGGCATCGTGCTGCACGAGATTCTGACCGGTCGCCGGCTGTTCAAGGGCGAGAACGATCTTCAGACCATCGAGAAGGTTCGCCAGTGCGACGTGCCGCCGCCGTCGCTGCACAACCCGCTGTGTCCGCCGGAGATGGACAACATCGTGCTGCGGGCGCTGGCCAAGAATCCCCTCGAACGCTTTCAGTCTGCCTCGGAAATGGCCGACGCCCTTGACGACATCGTTCACGCGGCCCGTTTCCAGCCTACGCAATTGGCCCAGCTCATGGGCAGCCTGTTTCCCACAGACACCGGCGTGGAGGCGCGTTTGTCAGGCAGCCAGCGCAGCCAGTCCAGCACCGGTTCGGTGAGTCCCTCGCGTCCCAACACGAGCGCAATGCGACTGAGTGCAGCGGGATCGCATTCCAGCCGGGCTCGCTTGAACTCGGCCACCGTGCCGCCGGTGCCACCGGCTCCGACTGGCTCGCTGCCTCGCATGGGAGGCTTGACGCCGGTGGTGCCACCGCCCATTCCCGACATCGACCTTCGGCGCAAGCCCCTGCTAGCGCGCAAGACCACGTGGGCGGTGATGGGCGTAGCCTTGTCGGTGGGGGGAGCGTTCTGGGCCGGGTCGCGTGGCTTGCTGTGGCGGCCGTCCGCGCCGGCGCCTGCGGTCATTTCGACCGCCACCCCGGCGGCGCCCAACCCCGAGATTCTCGATCTGGCGATTCAGTCGAATCCGTCGGGGGCCGAGGTCTTCGTTGCGGGCGAGAATGAAGCCCTTGGCAAGACACCGTTTCGCAAGAAGTTCGAGTATCGCGAGGACAAGTCGACATTTCTGGTGTTTCGCTTGCCAGGATATCGCGAGCTGACCCACGAAGTGCGACCTGACTGGTCAGGTTTGGTGGTTCTCGATCCGGTCCCCGGTCAGCCAGTCGCCGAAGTCGCTCCTTCCACCCCTGCCAAGGCAGGCAAGGGTGGCTCACCGGTTCGCTCCAGTCATCGCAAGATCCGCAAGGAAAACGGCCTATCCGACAAGCAGCGCATGGGCCGCAACTTGGGGCGAGCCCAGAACCCCTTCTGATTCCCTCCACTCCCGATCGCGCTCTCCTCTGCCATGTTTTCCGGCCGTCGCATTGTCGTCGTGGTGCCCGCCTTCAACGAGGCACAGAAGATCACGCGCACGGTGCGCTCTGTTCCGGGGTTCGTGGATCACGTGATCGTGGTCGATGACAGCAGCACGGACGGTACCCCGCGCATCGCCCGGCGCAGCCGGAGACGCGGCCTGGAAGTGCTCAGCCACCAGCGGAATCGCGGCGTGGGTGCGGCCATTGCCACGGGCTATGCGCGGGCGCGTGCCCTGGGCGCGGACGTCACGGCGGTGATGGCAGGGGACTCGCAGATGGATCCTGCGGACCTGGCCGCGCTGGTGGGTGCGGTGGTTTCCGGCCGCGCCGACTATGCCAAGGGCAACCGATTTGCTTGGCCGGGTGTGTGCCGGGTGATGCCGCTGCATCGGCTGGTGGGCAACTTCGTGCTTTCGCACCTGACCCGGCTGGCCTCGGGCTACACTCACCTTTTCGACTCGCAATGCGGCTACACGGCGGCCAACCGACGGGCGCTGGACGCCATTGCCGCCGGCCCGGTGTTCCCCCGCTACGGGTATCCCAACGATCTGCTGGTTCGCCTGGCTGCGGCGGGTGCCCGCGCTGTCGACGTGCCTGTGCGGCCGGTCTATGGGCCGGCCTGGCGTTCGGGCATCCGTATTTCGCGCGTGCTGGTGCCGCTTGGCCTGCTGCTCATGCGTGCCTTCTGCGCGCGGCTGCGCCGCAGCCTCGCGCGGCGGGTTTGGCGGTCTCAGACCTTGGCCGAGCTGCCTCCCACGTGATTGGCGTCCTCTGCACTTCCTACCCCCGCAGTCCTGATGACTATGCGGGCTCTTTTGTTCGCACGCGCGTGCGTGCGCTCGCGGCCGCGGGACAGGCGCTGGAGGTCATCGCAGCCGGCGCGGAGAGCGAGACCAGCCAGGGCACGGTCCGCGTGTTTCGGGTTCCCACGGCGGGCGCGGCGGAGATCTTCTACGCCGACGGTGCACCCGAAGCTCTGGAGAGTGGCGCCCCTGGACAGCGCGCGCGCGCCTGGCTGGAAGCTGTGCATTTCAGCGCGGGCATGACGGCGCTGGCCGCACGACGCGCAGCCGGGTGGAGCGCGGTGGAAAGCCACTGGCTGGTCCCTTCGGCCCTGGTGGCCTGCGCGGTGGCACCCCATCTCCGCCATCGTGCGCACGCCCATGGTGGCGACGTGTTCTTGCTCGCACGCGTGCCTGGCGGCGCGAGCCTGGCCCGCCTTCTCTGTCGCAGCGGGGCTGAGCTGGTGTTCGCCAGTGCGGACCTGCGCGACCGCTTCGCACGTCTGTGCGGCGACACGCCAGAGTCCCTTGGGGCACGCACCTTTGTGCAGCCGGCCCCCTACGATTCCTCGCTGTTTCGGCCGCGACCTGTTGCCGAGCGCCACAGCCTGCGTAGTCGTCTGGGACTGCAGGGGTTCACTGTGCTCGCAGCGGGACGGATGGTTCCCATCAAGGGCTACGATGTGCTGGTGCATGCGATGGGGCATCTGCCTGCGAGAGAGCGGCCAACCTTGGTGATCGCTGGCACCGGCCCTGAGGAGCCCAGGCTGCGGCGGTTGGCCACGGCCTGCGCGGTAGACCTTCGCTGGCCTGGCCTGGTCAGTGCCGCAACGCTGGCAGAGTGGATGGCCGCCGCTGACCTCTTCGTTCATCCCAGCCGCTCATTGTCCAACGGCCGCAGCGAGGGTGCGCCGGTCGTGGTACGTGAGGCGCTGGCCGCTGGCTTGCCTGTGATCGCGTCGGCGCTGGGCGGGCTGCCCGAGTTGGCCGGCCACGAGCGCCTCACCCTGGTCGTACCCGAGAATCCATCAGCGCTGGCCGCGGAGATCGCACGGGCCAAGGCGTAGAGCTGCCGAACGCCACAGCCAATCGCGTCAAAAAAAGCGCAAGTCGGCAGCCGTGGCTGTCACATAGGTACACGGATTTCTTGAGCCGAGAGCCCCTAACCCGCCAAGTGATAAATCAACCGCGGCAGATGAAAACAGGGGCTGGCTTTGGTCGCGTAGCCTCGTCTGAATTCTGCCCCTTTTCCTACGGCGCCTAGGCGCGGAGGTGAGAAACATGGAGACAAACCTGAAGGCAGCTCCGGCATGGATGATACCGGAGGACCCAGGAGTCCCCAGCGTCGCAGCACTGGCAAGCCCGACCAGTCGCTCCTTGCGGCGCGCCGACCGCCCGAGCTCATCCGAGCGAGCTGTGCCGGGCGTAGTGACTAGGGAATATCGAATTCCCAACCTGGCTCGGGCCTGTCATGTCTTGCGCCTGTTTGCGGCATCTGACGAGTATCTGTCGTCCTCTGCGGTCGCACGCCGTCTCAAGATGCCGCGCACCACCGTGCTGCGAATCCTGCACACGCTTGCGGCCGAGAGACTCCTGCAGCGCCATGGATTCGATTTTGTTGCCAGCCCAGAGCTGCGCACGGGGCTGCGTTCCATGGCAGATACGGCGGTACGCGCTGCCGCGATGCCTGCGCTGAAGGAGCTCTCGCAGGTCACAGGAGAAGCTGCCTATCTCGCGCTGCTGGCCGGGGACAAGGTCGTAATGATGGAAACCTGCGACAGCCCTCATGCCCCGTGTGCGGGCAGCGGGATGCGCGCGCCGATGGATTTGCATTGCTCTGCCTTTGGCAAGGTGTTCCTTGCCTTCGGGCCGCGGGCGTGTCTGGAGAGGGTGCTGGGGAGCGCGCCCCTGCAGGCGCGAACCCGGCGGACCCTGATCACGGCCGAGGCGCTTGCAACCGAGTGTGGCCGGATCGTGAAGCAGGGCTACGCCATGGACGATGAGGAGTATGAAGAGGGCATGCGCTCCCTGGCCGCGCCAGTCTGGGCCAGCGGCGGTGTGCTGGCGGCTGTCATTGGTGTGTCGGCCTCGGCGGCCACCTTCGCTGAACAGCGAGTCTCGGATATCGCGGTGCTGGTCCTGCAAGCGGCGAAGAAGCTGGCGGGGACGCTGGCGGAACGAACCAAAGAATAGAGCCAGCAGGCGCAAGACCCGCTGGTTCTGCCAGCTTCTCCCGAGCGGCCAGCCAGCGGCATGCGGCACGGCCGCGCATTCCTGGCGTGTGACCGGCGGGCAAACCCTGCTAGAGTTCGTCTCTGCATGTCCATTCTTCTGGCAATTCTAGGGCTCGCCTTGCTCATCGTGTTGCACGAGGCGGGTCATTTCACGGTCGCGCGTCTTTGCGGCATGCGGGTCGAGCGATTCTCGATTGGCTTTGGAAAGCCTCTCGCTTCCTTCAAGCGCGGTGACACGATCTACCAGATCGCGCCCGTCCCGCTTGGGGGCTTCGTGCAGATCACCGGGCTGAACCCCCACGAGGAATTCGACCACGATGATCCTTGCGTCTATCCCAACCGGCCGCGCTGGATGCGGTTCCTGGTCTTGCTGGCAGGACCGGCAGCCAACTACCTGACCGCTTTTCTGATCGCTCTGATCGTTATTATCGGATACGGCCAGCCCACTGGAACCACGACCATTGATGAAGTGCTGCCGGGCAGCGCGGCTCAAGAAGCTGGGCTTCGTGCCGGGGACGCCTTGGCCGAGATAAACGGCAAGTCTGTGGCTGAGTCGTCAGCGGTCACCAAGATCGTCAGGGGATCCGCCGGCGCGCCTGTGACGGTCAAAGTGATGCGAGGGGGTAGCCCGGTGACGGCAACGGTCGCGCCTCGCAAGGATCCGGCCAGCAGCGTCTACATGATCGGAGTCAAGTTCGGCGTGGTGCGTGCGCGCGGGCCGATACTCCTGGCATTCAAGGAATCAGCGCTGCTGCCGGTCGCGGTGGCCACGGGCATCCTGACCAATCTGTGGGATCTCATAACCGGCAAGGTGAAAGGCGGGCTGAGCGGACCGGTCGGGATCGCGCGCGAGATGGCGAACGCTGCCCAGCAGGGCGCGTCGAGGTTCCTCGAAATCGTCTTGCTCATTGCGGTGGCCTTGGCCGTGTTCAATTTGCTGCCCATTCCTGGACTCGACGGAGGCCGGGCGGTTTTCTTGGCGGTTGGCGCCGTCCGTAGACGCGACGTCAACCCCATCCTCGAGGCCAAGATTCACATGGTCGGCATCATGCTGCTCATGGGCCTTCTGGTCGTGGTCACCTTCAGTGATCTGAAACCTCTGGTTCTCAAGCTGTTCGGCTAGTAGCCGACTTCGTCGATGCGCCCAAGCAAGACGCGCATTCACCGCGGGCTGGTGGGCGACCGCACGCTGGTGGGTTCTCGGTATCTGTCCCAGCCCCATCTGCGCCGGGAATACGACAGCGAGATTGCGCCGCGGACCGAGGCGGCGCTGCGCCGAATCCTGGGACAGGTTGAGCTGCGCCTGCCTCGCCGCGTGCTGGACCTGGGCGCAGGCACCGGAGCAACCGCGCGGGTGGTTCGAAGTTGCTTCGGCGACGCTGTCGAGTTGGTAGCAGTGGACAAGGTTGCTGGCCCCGGGATCTTCGTTGCCGACGTGCTTCGC
Organism: Myxococcales bacterium; assembly: GCA_003142855.1. Lineage (GTDB taxonomy): Bacteria > Myxococcota_A > Polyangia > Fen-1088 > Fen-1088 > Fen-1137. Next base: position 50,235 of record PLNW01000122.1, on the reverse strand, counting down.
GGTGTGCGTCCGGCGGGCGTGAGCGGTTGTTTCGACCTGATCGTGGCCGCGCATCTACTGAATGAACTGGGCAGGAGTCTGAACCTCGACGGACGGGCGCAACTGGTGGCGGGTTGGTGCCGCGAATTGTTGGAACCTGATGGGACGTGCATCGTGATCGAGCCGGCACTGCGCGACACCTCGCGGGCGCTCTTGGGCGTGCGCGATCGACTGCTGGCCGCCGGACTTCACGTGGCGGCGCCTTGCTTCTGCCAGACGCCGTGTCCGGCGCTGCTGCGCGATCGCGATTGGTGCCACGACAGCGCCGAAGTTGTGGTCGCCGGCCGCTCGCGGGTGGACTTCAGCTACCTGATTCTGCGCCAATCCGGCACCAAGGAAGTCGACCGCAACCGCTATCGCGTCGTGAGCGATCCGCTCAAGGACAAGGGACGTTTGCGCTTTTTCGTTTGCGGCGCCACGGGTCGTCTTGTGCTTATGCGCCTGGATCGCGATCGCTCAGCCGCGAACCAAGCCCTGGACCGAGTTCGCCGGGGCGACATCATGGTCCTGCCCAATGCGTTCGTGCGCGACGACGGCATTCGCATCGCCCCCGACAGCACCGTCGGGATTGGTTAGCTTCTTCACCACAGAGAGCGTTTCTTCGCAGACCGCGAAGATTCCTTCAGAACGCCGGAGCATCGCTGCGTTCTCTCCGACTCTGTGGCCTTCCCTCTCACCTCTGCGTTCTCGACGGCGGGTAGCTGTCGAGATGAATCTCCTCACACGCCTTTGGTCGCGCCCGTGAGCTATGTCCCGGACGAGTAATCGTCTTGGTACTTGACCTGCTCGGGGGTGAGCTTGTCGATACGGATGCCCTGGGTGCCGAGCTTGATCAACGCTAGTTCCTGATCCTGCTCGGGGGACAGCTCGTACACCGCCGGCTTCATGCTCTTGCCGTCGCGGGCCAGCTTGCACAGGGCCAGGTACTGGTTGGCGAACGACATATCCATGACTTCGGACGGGTGTCCCTCGGCTGCGGCCAGGTTGACCAGTCTGCCCTGGGCCAGGATGTAGACGCGGACACCGTTCTTGAGCACGTACTCTTCGTTGGCGAAGCGGATCTCGCGCTTGCTCTTGGCCCGCGCCTCCAGCTCGACCAGGTTGATCTCGCAGTCGTAGTGGCCGGTGTTGCACACCAGCGCGCCTTCTTTCATCACGTCGAAGTGGCGGCCCACAATGACGTCCTTCATGCCGGTCGCGGTGATGAAGATGTCGCCGAGTTTGGCGGCCTCGTCCATGGGCATGACCCGGAACCCGTCGAGAATGGCCTTGAGCGCGGCCGTCGGCTTGATCTCGGTGACGATGACGTTGGCGCCCAGGCCGCGCGCGCGCATGGCCACGCCCTTGCCGCAATGGCCGTAGCCGGCGACCACGAAGGTCTTGCCCGCGATGAGCACCGACGAAGCGCGCAGAATGCCGTCCAGCGACGACTGACCGGTGCCGTACACGTTGTCGAAGTCCCACTTGGTCTCGCTGTCGTTGACCGCGATGACCGGGTAGAGCAGTTTGCCCGCCTTGGCCATGGAGCGCAGACGGTGCACGCCCGTGGTGGTTTCTTCGGTGCCGCCAATGACCGTCTTGACCAGCTCGCGGTGGCGGTCATGCACACTGAAGATGAGGTCAGCGCCGTCATCGAGAGTCAGGGTGGGCTTCATCTCCAGGGTCTTGTCGATACACCAGTAGAACTCGTCTTTGGTCAGGCCGTGCCAGGCATAGATGGATGTGCCTTCGGCGGCCAGGGCAGCGGCCACGTCGTCCTGAGTGGAGAGAGGATTGCAGCCGGACCACGACACCTCCGCGCCCGCCGCGAGAATCGTGCGGATGAGCACCGCGGTTTCCTTGGTGACGTGCAGGCAGCCCGCGACCTTCATTCCGCGCAGGGGCTGCGTCTTGCGGCCCTCCTCGCGCAGACGCAGGAGAACCGGCATGCGGCTCTCGGCCCATTCGATACGGAGACGGCCGGCATCGGCCAGCTTGGGATTGGCAATCTTGCAGTTGGACATGAGGCCGGAAAAGCTACGGGCGACACCCTGGTTCGTCAAGCGGATTGGCCCCCTGCGCGTGTTTTTGGGCCCGGAGCGGGCTACAATGCGTGCGACCATGGCCGAGGTCGATCCTTCCCTGTCCGAAACGACGCCGCACACGCCGTCCGGGAGCGCGTCTGCGGAGGGAGCGGAGCGATTCGATCCGCTGGTGGGGACCGTCTTGGCCGAACGCTACGCCATTGTGCGCAGAATCGGAGAAGGCGGCATGGGCGCGGTGTACGAGGCGCGCCACGCGATCATCGGGAAACGCGTGGCGGTCAAGGTGTTGCTGGAAAAGTTCCTTGAGAACCAAGAACTGGTTGCCCGCCTGCTGCAAGAGGCGCGGCTGGCGAGCTCAATCGGTCACGAGAACATCGTGGACGTCACCGACTATGGCACCACCAGCGATGGTCGCGCGTTCGTGGTCATGGAGTTTCTCGACGGCGAGGCCCTGGCCCAGTTGGTGATGCGCGACGCGCCTCTGCCCGTGGAACGGAGCTTGGGAATCCTCCGGCAGGTCTGCAGCGCGCTGTCGGCAGCCCACGCCAAGGGCATCGTCCACCGCGACGTGAAGCCCGAAAACATCTACCTGGTGCGACGGGGCGACGTCGACTTCGTGAAGGTGGTGGACTTCGGCGTGTCCAAGGCCGTGCAGTCGCGCGAGGACGGAGGAGCGGACTTGCAGCGCCTGACGCGCACCGGGACCGTGCTGGGCACGCCGCTGTACATGTCTCCGGAACAGGCTCGGGGCGGCGACGATGTGGACCACCGGGCCGACATCTGGAGCGCGGGGCTGATGCTGTATGAGTGCCTGACGGGAGAAGTTCCCTTTCGCGCCAACAACTACCTGGGGGTGATCTCGCAGGTGCTCACGCAGGAAACCGTGTCGCCGTCGCAGCTTCGGCCCGAGTTGGGCATACCGGCCGCAGTTGACCGCGTGGTCATGCGCGCGCTTGAGAAGAACCGCGACAAGCGCTACCAGCAGATGGCCGAATTCGAGCATGATCTGGAACGACTGCTGGCCGGGGATTCGACGGTCGCGTTGCGGGACGCAGCCGAGCCCGCGCCAACGCCCGCCCGGCATCGCCTGCGCTGGCCGTTGGCGGCTCTGGGCGTGTTGGCGCTGGGCGCGGCGATCGCCGTGGCTTTGGCAGGCGGCGGTGAGCCTCAGCCGGCGGAAGCTCCCGTGGCGCCGGCGCCGGCCAAGCCGGCCCCGTCGGAGACGCCGCCCGCGGCTGCGCTTGCGGCTCATCCGGCCCCGGCCACCCTTCCCGCGCCAGCGCCCACGGCATCCGAGCGCGGCCGACGCGTGGCCAAGCCGCATAGCCCTCGCGCCTCCACTGCTGCAGCCTCATCCGGCCCTGTCGAGCGAGGCAAGAAGTCGAAGGCCGACGACACCGTCGCGCCTTCGCCCTACCAAAGTGACGAGTGAACTCGATCGTGCCCGCTCTTTGTTGCCTTTGTCCGAGAAGCACACCGTCGCGTGCATTCTTGTTCGCGGCCCCGCTGCTGGCGTTCTTGGTCGCGGGCACGTCGGCGCAAGCGCAGGACGCCGATCCCGCCGCGCAAGCCCACCAGCACTACCAAGCCGGCGTCAGTCTTTTCGAGGCTGGCAACAAAGAACAGGCCCTGGTCGAGTTCCAACTCGCCAACGAGCTGGTGCCCAAGAAGGCAAACCTGTTCATGATCGCGCAGTGCCAGTACCACCTGGGCTTGCTCAAAGAGGCGCGCGCAAACTATCAAGAGTTTTTGGCGCAGCCGACGAGCGAGGAACTGGCCGACATCGCGCGCCTGCGCATCGAGGCCATCAACCACCGGCCCGGCGTGCTGGCGATCAACACCGTGCCCGATCAGGTACAGGTTCGCATCGAAGGTGGAGGCCAAGTCTTCACCGGCGAGGCGCCCAACGAGTTTCGCGTGCCGCGTGGCCGCTACCGGGTGACGGTCAGCAAACCCAACTTCGTCAGGCAGGAACGGGACATCACCATCGACGTGGCCGAGACCAAGCCCCTGTTCTTCAAGTTGGATCCCATCCCCGCACGGCTCGAGGTCCACACCAGTCCCAGCAACGCCACCCTCTATGTGCGAGGCAACCGCACGCAGAACCCCTACGCACAGTTCGTGGACCCAGGGGACTACGAAATCTACGCCGAGGCCAACTACCACATTGCCCGCCATGACGTGGTGTCGCTGGCGCCGGGACAACAGCTCAAGGTGGATTTTCCCCTGTCCTACCTGCAGCGCTCAGGGCGGCCCGAGCTGATCGGCTTCTGGATCGGCATCGGCGCAATCGGTGGAGGCATGGCGGTGACCACGCGGCTCAGCCCCGGCCAGGCCGGGAACCTGACCTTGATAGCTGCCGGCGCTCTGGCCGGTGGCATCGGCGCGGGCGTGATCTCGGCAGCTCTGGTACCTGCCTACATTCAAGACAACCTGGCCCTGTTTCGCATCGGCAGCGGTTGGATTGGCGATGTGGAAGGGCTTTCGCTGGGGCTGGCGCTCACCCAGAGCGTCTCGGGCGCGTGGCTGGGCGGCGTGGTGGGTCTGAGCGCCGGGTCGGTGGCGGGCTGGTGGCTGGACGACCACGCGCCCAACTACGGTCGCGTCGCCATGATCCAGAGTGGAGCGTTCCTGGGTGCGCTGGCAGGGGTGCTGGCAATTCCGGCCATGGGGTTCTCTCTGGAATCCGTCACGACCACCAGCACAGCAACTACGGACACCAAAACGACGAGAATACCCCGCGTCGGCTGGGGCATGCTGGCCGGCATAAACGTAGGCTTGGCGACCGGGTTGGCGCTGGCCTACTTGCCTGACCAGCGGTCCTACGGGCCGAGCTGGCAGCGGGTCATGCTGATTGATTTGGCCGCGGTGGCGGGTGGCTTCACCGGCGCGCTCCTACAGATGTGCGTTTCGGGTCAGGGCAACAAGGGGGTGTGCGGAAACGCCGAGATCGGACCGCAAATGGCCCGCTACGCCCTTGCCGGAAGCGCAGTCGGCCTGGCGACCGGCTTGTTCCTGACCTGGAAATACGACAAACACGACGACAAACACGAGGACAATCTCGCACAAACGCATCCGGCCCGGGGCATGCCCTTGCCCGGCGCCCTGCCGGTGCAGACCACCGACGGCCGCTGGTCCTTGGTCCCGGGTCTGGTGTCACAGGGGCAGTTCTAGACAACTGGCTACAGTCCATTGTGGCGGGCAACATAATCAATGAGTGTGCGGTCCCTGCCGGCTCGCGGTGAGTTCACGGCGCCCGCAAATTGCACGGTAGCGGCCGCTCTGCGCGCACATCTGGTCGGCCAGAGCTGGAGCGATCTGCGCAGCCTGTGCCTGTCCGGCAAGATCAGTGTGAAGGGAGAGAGCGAGCTGAACCCAGCACGACGATTGGCAGGCGGCGAGACGGTGGCCTGGAGCCTCACCGCCCCCGACCCACGCCGCACGGCAAGCCGACCCGAGTTCAGCATCGTGTACGAGGACGGCCATCTCATCGTCATCGAGAAACCGGAAGGCGTGTCCAGCGTACCCTACGAGCGCAAAGAGCGAGGCACGGCTCTGGATCTCATTCGCGAGGCCTGGCGCAAGCAAGGCAAGCGTGCCACGGCGACGCCGCTCTACACAGTCCATCGCATAGACAAGGACACCTCGGGGCTGCTGTGTTTTGCCAAGACCAAACTGGCGGAACGCGGGCTTCACAACGTGTTCAAGCAGCACCTCGCCGAGCGGGAATACTTCGCGGTGGCTCACGGACAGGTGCGGCCGGCGCGCATAGAATCGCGCCTGATCGCCGATCGTGGCGACGGGCTGCGCGGAAGCACGCGGCGACCAAATCAGGGGCAGCACGCGGTCACCCACGTCGAGGTCATCGAGAGCCTACCGGCGGCGACGGTGTGTCGCGTACGTCTTGAGACCGGGCGCACGCACCAGATCCGGATTCACCTCGCCGAACAGGGGCATCCCCTGGTGGGTGAAACCGTCTACCTGCGCGACCACACGCGCTCCGGCCGCGCGCTCCTGCCGTCCCATCGTCTGCTGCTCCATGCCGCCACGCTGGGATTCGATCACCCGGTCACGGGCGAGCGTCTGCATTTTGCCAGCGAGTTGCCGCCGTCCTTCGAGGCGGAGCTGCAGCGCCTGCGGAATCGCTAATCGAGAAAACCGGCCTTTTCCAGCATCGCCTTCACCTCGGGATCGTCCGAAGTGCTGGCCTTCCGCACCTGGGCGCGCAGACCCATGATGGTGGTGTGCGCCCAGGATTTCTGGGTCAGGTTGACCATCCACTTGGGGATCGAGCCTTTGGGATCGGTGTGAACTTCGGCCACTACGCGTGTACGTTGGCCGTGGTCGACAGCCGTCAGGATGAAGGTACTGGACAGTACTTCGCCTCGCACCAAGCTGGTCACCGGGGCGGACGGATCCACCACGGAGTGCGCCTTGAGCAGCACCTGCTTTTTCGCGGCGTCGGTTTCCACCCACGTCTCCACCACGAAATCCCGATCAGTCAGGGGGAAGGGAACGTTGGCGCGATCGTATTCCACATAGTGGCGCGCACCTTGGGTTCGAATTCGCCGCGCCTCGGCCAGCCTATCCATCCATTGCGGCAGGAGCGCGGTATCCAGGAGAACGCTGGCCACGCGCACGATGGAGGCATCCACCACCGCCTCGCCCCGAATTGCGATGACCGGGCTGCCCGCGACTTCGCGTCGGTAGCTAACAATGTCATCCTTGCTGCCCACAAGCTCCCACTTGTCATTCTGCGCGCTGGCGGACATGGCCAAGGGCACGATCAACGCGACGACCGCGATTGTCCACAAGAAGTGAGTCATCGCGGCCCAGTATAGAGCGTGGTACCGGACACTGGGCCGCAAAAAGCCGCAGAAGGCCACTGGACCAACGTCACCAACCTGGCGATGGCCGTGTCAGATGCCGGTTGCCCAGACCAACTTCGCGCCAGATTTCTGGCGCGGGCGAAATGCCAGTTCGCTACCGACGCCACAAAACGGGCGTCTCGACCAACCAACACCACTGCATCAATCTGCCTTCAAGAATCGGCCGACAAGCCGGCCCGATGACGAAGTCGGCGCGAGCACCGGAGCGGAGCATACACCCGTATGTGAGCACCGGAGCGCAGCGACGGCACAGTCAGCGGGTCGGATCGTCGGCCGTCGGTGAATCGAAGGTCTGATGGTCGGTGCTACCTGCGGACCCGCAGCAGACTCGCGACCTCGTCCATCTCCTTGTGCTCGGTCAGCCTCTCGGCCACGCGCATCTCGCTGCGACGCACTTCCAGCACCCGGCGCAGGGCTTCGGCACGGGTGCGCGCGCCCACGAAACGCTCGCGCGAAACCCCCAGTTTCTCCTCGGCAGCACGCCTTTCGACTTCCGCGCGTCGCGCTTCCTGTAGCGCCCGGATGTGTGCGAATTCGATGATGGTCCAGTCGGCCGCGCTGCCACTGCAGCGCTCGTCGGTGAGCGCGCGCTGGGCTGCTTCGCGTACCGCATCCGCGGTCTGCTGGGCCAAGCGCTGAGCCTCGGCCAGGGTCATGCGCGCACGATCCTCGGCGACTTCTCGCACCCTAACGGCGGCGTCGAGACCAGTTTTGGAACTCACATTTCCTCTATCGGACCGAACCAGCAAGAACTGAACCCTGAGCGGTGGAAAATTCGGATCGCGCCACAAAAGCGCCTGGCATCGCGCTTGCTTCGTCACCAGGCAAGAGGTACGCAAAGTGTCCGACGGCCTATATGTAGGAATGTCTGCTGCGGTGGCGCGCGCTGCCCAGCTCGATTCCATTGCCGACAACCTGGCCAATGCCGAGACGCCGGGCTTCAAGGCCACGCGTCCCGCCTTTCGCGCCTTCTTGCCGCCCGGACCTAGCGACAAGGTTCTGGCTGGAGCGGTGTCCACCGGCGTGGATATGCGACCAGGTCCTACCAACACCACGGACAACCCGCTCGACGTTTTGCCCGAGGGCGATGCCTATCTCGGCGTGCGGCTGTCGAGCGGCCAGATGGCTTACACGCGCAACGGACACCTCGAGCGCGGCCCCAACGGCGAGTTGCTCGCCTCGGGCTTGCCGGTGCTGGGAATTTCAGGTGAGCCGGTGACCGTGCCTCCGGGCGCTGACCCACGCATCGAGAGCAACGGCAATGTGGTCGTGGGCCGCAACACGGTGGTGGACACGTTGGCGCTTTTCCAGGCCCAGGGGCCCATGGACAAGATCGCGCCCACCTTGCTTCAGCCTTCGGCTGGCTCCAGCATGAGCCCGACGGCGGACAGCACCGTGCGGGTGGGTGAGCTGGAGATGGGCAACGTGAGTGCGCTCGATTCCACGGTTCAGATGATCAATGCGCAACGCCAGTTCGATATGGCCATGCAGGCCATCCAGACCTATCGAAAGATGGACGACCGCGCCACCCAAGTGGGGTTGGTCAAATGAAGGAGATCCACTAGGGGGCACTCATGCTGCGATCGCTTTACACAGCCGCCACTGGAATGGATGCCCAGCAGACCAAGTTGGACGTCATCGCCAACAACCTGGCCAACGCGAGCACCACCGGCTTCAAGAAAACGCGCGCCGATTTTCAGGATCTCTTGTCAGAAACCATTCGCGCAGCCACGCAGCCCAATGCGCAGGGGGGCAGCCAGCCCACGGCGCTGCAGGTGGGTCTGGGCGTGCGCACGGCCTCCACATCGCGCTCCTTCGCCCAGGGCGATATGATCGCGACCAAAAACCCGCTCGATTTGGCCATCGAGGGCAGTGGCTTCTTCCGCATCCAGCGCGCCAACGGCGACATCGCCTTCACCCGCGATGGCAGTTTCCGACTGGATGCCACCGGACGCATTGTCACCCAGTTGGGCGAAGTGCTGGAGCCGGGCATCACCATTCCCACAGATGCGACCAACGTCACCGTGACCTCGGACGGCATCGTGCAGGCCAGACTTTCCAATCGTACCGACATGACCAACATCGGCACCATCCAGATTGCCACATTCGCCAATCCGGGTGGCATGGAAGCCATCGGCAACAACTTGCTTCTCGCCACTCCTTCCAGTGGCGATCCCATCGTGGTCAAGGCCGGGGACCAGGGAACCGGAAGTATCTCGCAAGGCAACCTGGAAGGCTCGAACGTGTCCGCGGTCGAGGAAATGATCAACATGATCACCACCCAGCGCAACTACGAGCTGAATTCCAAGATCATCGAGTCAGCCGACGAGATGCTGCAGAAACTGACCGCCCTTCGCTAGAGACGTCATGAACCCCCATTTTCCCCTCGCTCTCCTCCTTGCGACGGCTGCCGCGTCCCATCCGACCGGCGCCGCCAACCTCCCCCCCGAGGTGAGCGAGGTTCTTTCTCGAGCGCTCGCTGTCCCAGGGGCACGCATCGTGCCGCTGGGCTGGGCGCCGCAACTGCCCGCAGGCTGCGTCCTGCGCCAGGCGGTGCTGGACGGCACGGTCAGCGGATCGGGCCGCCTGCCGGTCAAACTGTACGGGCAAGGGTGTATGGGTTGGGGTTGGGTACGCTTCGAGGTATGGGCACCCGCGGCTTTCACCACGCGGCCGGTGCGCGCGGGCGAGCCCTTGCAGGCGGCGCTGACCGTCGAGGATCGTGAGATCAGAAGCGGCCACGCTGCCTACGTGCCACCGCCCGGTGCGCTGGCCGCGCGGGATTTGCCTCGCGGGACTGTGCTGCAGGCAGCGCATGTCGCCGGCGCCACGCTGGCATCTGGGGAATCAGTGAAGGTCATGGTGATGAGCGGGCCGCTGGCCATCGAGGTACAAGGGCGCGCGATTTCCTGCGGCGTGGGCCGACTTTGCGCCGTGCTGCCTTCGGGCCGCCACGTGGAGGGCCACCTGCAAGAGGGACGGCTGCTGGTGGATGTGCCATGAGAAGCGCCTCGCTTCATACGACTCGCGTGATCCTGTGCACACTGGTTTTTGCGCCTCTGGCGCTGGCTTGCACGCAGGCCCACATCAGCGAGTACACGCCCAAGCGACGCGAATACAAGCTTCCCGTGGAAAGCAAGGGCGACGAAACCGCGGCCTCTCCCGGCAGCCTGTGGCACGAAGGCCGGTCGGCCTCGCTGCTCTTCACCGACGCGCGCGCCTTGCGGGTCAACGACCTGGTGGTTGTGAAGATTACCGAACAAGCCAATGCCCAGCACACCACCGACACCAACACCAGTCGGACCAGCAGCAGCGCTGCCAAGATCGATGCCTTCCTGGGCCTGCTCAAACACATACCGAAACTGGACCCCAATCTCAACATCGGCGGCAGTTCGACGTCCAGCTTGCAGAGCTCGGGTGATACCGCGCGCTCCGAATCGCTGACCGCCACGGTGACCGCGGTGGTCACCAAGGTTTTCTCCAACGGCAATCTTTTCGTCGAGGGCCATCGGGTCATTCTGGTCAACGAGGAGGAACACCACTTCTACATCTCCGGCGTGGTGCGACCCATCGACATCGACCAGGACAACAGTGTGCAAAGCTACATGGTCGCCGAGGCACAGATCGAATTCGTCGGCCGCGGCGTGCTTTCCGACAACCAGAAGCCGGGCTGGCTGTCGCGCGCCCTTGGTTGGATGTGGCCCTTCTAAACATGCGTACACGAACTCTGCTTTTCGCGCTCTTGTTCACGCTGCCGGCGCTGTCCGCGGCTGGCGCCCCGGTTCGCATCAAGGATCTGGTGGATGTGCAGGGGGTGCGTGAAAACGCCCTGTTTGGGTACGGTTTGGTGGTGGGGCTGGCCAACACGGGCGATACCACGCAGGTCACCTTCACCGCACAATCTATCAGCGGCATGTTGGGACGCATGGGCATCCGGGTGAATCCCACCGACGTGCGCGTGCGCAACACGAGTGCCGTCATGGTCACCGCCGAATTGCCTTCGTTTTCTCGTCCTGGTACCAGAATCGACGTGTCGGTCAGCTCGATGGGCGACGCGCGATCTCTGTCCGGCGGCGTTCTGCTCATCACGCCGCTCACCGGGTCGGATGGAATGGTGTACGCGGTGGCGCAAGGACCGGTGCAGGCAGGAGGCTTCGACGTGATGGCCGCGGGCTCGCGCCTGCAGAAGAACCACCCGACCTCGGGCACGGTGCCCGGGGGCGCGACCGTGGAACGCACGGTTTCGCCTGATTTGGAGAAAGTGCCCATCGTGCTCGGGCTGCGCCGACCTGACTTCACCACAGCCCTGCACATCGCCGAGGCGGTGAACAAGTCCCTCGGTGAAGAGGCCGCCAAAGCCAACGACCCAGCGTTGGTACAAATCAAGGTTCCGGAGTCGTGGAAGGGTCGCGTGGTGGCCATGCTGTCACAGCTGGAAGCCATCGAGGTCGATCCCGATCAGCGGGCGCGCATCGTGGTCAGCGAGCGGACCGGCACCGTGGTGGCCGGACAAGGCGTGCGCATCCGGCCGGTGGCCGTGGCCCATGGTGGCCTTTCCATATCGGTGCGACAGACGCCCTGGGCTTCCCAGCCCGCTCCGTTTTCCAAGCAGGGCAAGACGGTGTCAGGAAAAGTCACGACCCTGGACGCCCAGGAGCCGACGAATCCAGCCGTGGCCCTGCCAGCCACTAGCACGGTCGAGGAGCTGGTCAAGGCATTCAATCTGCTTGGCGTGTCGGCACGTGACCTGGTCGCTGTCTTGCAAGCTATGAAAGCAGCCGGCGCCATCGACGCCGACCTGGAGGTGATGTGATGGGCCCTATCCGTGACGCGACCCAAGCTGCGCAGGCGGTTGAAACCTGTCTGCTGCGCCAGCTCATCGACGCAAGCGGGGTCTTCAAGGGCGCCGCCGGGACGGCCGGCAGTCAGATTCACTCCCAGATGTTCGTGGAAGCACTGGCTGACGCAGTCGAAAAAGGCGGCGGCATTGGCCTGGCGCGTCTCATCGAAAACTCGCTCCCGGCTGGGAGCGATGACCTGGCTCAGGCCAACGGCGAACTTTCTGCAGAGCCTGCCCTTAATACTTCTCAAAAGCGTGTCGATTCCCCTATCAGTAAGAGCCCCATGGGCGAAGGGGATCGGCCATGATGATCAAGAACACAACATCAGTAGGCGGGGTTGAACCCGCAGCGAGTAAGCCACAGACTGAAGCAGCGGCTCCACGTCTCAAGTCCGACAGTGTGAGCACCGCCGATGCCGCAAAGGCGGCCGCTCTGGCGCGAGCGGTGCAGGCCAACATCGGCCTATCGCATTCCGCGCGCCTGGCCCAGATCGAGGGCGCCATCCGCGCCGGCAGCTACGCGCCCAGCGCGAGCGAGCTGGCCGACCGGCTGGTGTCTGCGGCCGAGATCGATGCCCGCCTGCAGGCCATGCTGGGAGGCTAGACGATGAACGAGCTGGACCACGCCGCACAGATTCTCGACCACCTGCGAGCGATGCTGGAGGCCGAGTTGGTGCAGGCGCGGGGCCAGCGGCTGTTGATCCGCGCGCTCGACACCCAGGGGCTATTCGAACGCGCCCGCCAGCGCAGCGCTTTCAACGCGCAACTGGCGCAACTTGAGCGTGCCCTGAGCGAGACCATGGAGGCAGCCGGCCACGCACTCGGTCTCACGGCGGTCTCGTTGGTTGACCTGCGCAAAGCGGCGCCCGAGGCGGCGCAGCGCCTGGATGCTTGCATGGCGGATGTGCGTGTCTTGGCCAGCGCCTTGCGCGAGATCGACGCCGTCAACCTGAAATTGGGCGGACGCGCCCTCTCTCGAGTCCGCGGCTACCTGGCGGCACTGGCTCCGCAAACCGTGGCCTACGATCGACGAGGCGCGTGTCGCCCGATGGATGACATCTCGACGGCCTGCCGGGTGGCTTAACCCATGGATCTCATCAGCCTTCTCAACAACACAGCCAACGGCCTTGCCGCCGTCCAGGCCAAGACGTCCACTACCAGCAACAACATCGCCAACGCGAACACCCCGGGCTACGCTCGCCAGCAGGCCAACCTGGCCGAGGCCGCCGGCAGCCCTTTGGCCGGAAACCGCGGCTACATCGGTAACGGGGTCTACCTGGCGAGTGTCACGCAGAATCGCGATCAGTTCGTCGAGTCGCAGCTTCCCACTGCGTTTTCCAACTCATCCAGCTCCACGGCCCAGTCCGGTGCTTTGGCCGCGGTGTCCGCATTCAACAACGGTGCTGCCGGCGATCTGACCGACGCCCTGGGCGCCTTCTACTCTTCCCTGACCGCGCTGGCGCAGAACCCGGGCGACACCGGCCTGCGGCAGTCTGCTGTGCAGTCCGCGGCCTGGCTGGCCTCCACATTCAACAGCACCTCGCAGTCGCTGGAGCAGGCGCGCACCGGAATTGATGCCAGCGTAACCGACACGGTTCAGCAGGTGAACTCCGACCTGGCGCAAGTGGCAGATCTCAATCGACGCATTTCGGTGGCTGAAGCTTCTGGCGCCGAGCCCAACGACCTGCTGGACCAGCGACACAACCTCATGGACCAGGCGGCGCAACTCATCGGGGCCACGCAGGTGCCCGATGCCTACGGCAACATCAGCCTGGTTCTGCCCGGCGGCACCACCTTGGTCAGCGCATCGGCGGCGGCGACCCTGACCATTCAAGGCGACAACGCCAACAAAGGTCACGTCGATTTGGTGTTCACTCCGGCCGACGGATCGGCCCCGTTCGTGCTCAAGCAGTCCGATCTGGGTGGGCAAGTTGGCGGCCTGCTGGCGGCGCGAGACGGAGCCCTGGGAACGGCCAGCACGGATCTCGACACTTTGGCCTTCAGTTTTGCCAAGACTATCAATGGGCAGAATCAGGACGGCTATGATCTCAACGGCGACAAGGGAGGCGACGTGTTCACGGTCGGCACCACTTCGCTCAACGCTGCCGCGACCATCACGATCGACCCGGCGTTGGCCAGCAACCCGTCGCTGCTTGCCGCGGCCGGCTCGGCCACCTCGGGTCCGGGTGATGCGACCAACCTTGCGGCCATGGTCGCCACCCAGAGCGCGCCCCTTTCGAACGGGCTGGATGTGCAGAAAGGGATGGCCAAGATCGTTTCCGATTTCGGCACGGCCGCCTCTGATTCACAGAACGCCGCCACCTTCGATGCGAGCATGCTGCAGAATCTGCAGGACGCGCGCAGCTCGGTTTCCGGGGTATCCCTCGACGATGAGATGGTCGGCCTCATGCAGTCGCAGCACGCCTACGAAGCCCTGGCCAAGGTCATCACCACCGCCGAAAGCATGCTCGAAACCCTGATCCAGCTGAAGTCATAGGAGAAACTCGTGCGCGTCACCGAAGCCATGATTTACCAGCAGACCATTGACCGGGCCAACCTCGCCCTGTCGAATGTGTCCAAAGCCCAGGGCGAGCTGTCGAGCGGTCTGCGCGTGCAGGCGCCTGGTGATGATCCGCAAGCGGCCGGCCTGCTGGTCCGGCATAAGTTCAACCAGGCGCAAGTCACTGCCATCCAGAACGGCGCCCAGAGCGCAGCCGACGAGCTGAACACCGCCGATTCCGCGCTCACCGGCGTAAGCACAGCGCTCGCCCAGGCGCAAGCGTTGGCCACACAGATGGGTAACGACACCTACAACGCGGATGACCGGGCCGCGGCGGCCACCGAAGTCGACGGTATCTTCAATCAGGTGGTCGGCAGCCTCAATACTCGTTTCGGCGATCGCTACATCTTTGGCGGATATGTCGACAACACGCCGCCCTTCGCCGCCGACGGGACCTACCAAGGGGACACAGGCGTACGCCAGGTCGAGGTGGCGCCGGGCGTGTACGAGGACTCTTCGATTCGCGCGGACGTCATGGCCAAGGGAGTGGGAGGCGGGGTCGACATTCTGCAGACGCTGACGAATCTATCGGCCGCCTTTCGCGCGAATGACTCAGACGCCATTCGCGCCAGCATCGCGTCCCTGCAGGCGGCAAGCACTCAGGTATCCGCGGCGCAATCGCAAGCGGGAACCTCGGTCAATCTCTTCACTTCCACGGTCAACACCTGCACGCAGCAGAACACCGACGAGACCAAGGTCATCAGCCAGCTTGGCGATGCCGATGTCATGCAGGCCTCCACGCAGCTCAGCCTGGCCCAGTACGCCCTCAATGCCACGCTGACGGCTGCCTCCAAGACGCTCAATTTCTCGCTGGTCGACCTGCTCAAGTAGTAGGGGCGGCCCGTCGCGGACTTCCGGGCCAGCGTTGCTCGGGAAAGCGGCCCGGGTGTGCGGCCCGCGGCACGCCCTCCGCCTCCCGCGCAACGCCCACGAACACGCTCTCGCCCACGCCCACGCGAGCCGCGAGCCGCGACCCGCCGGCCAGGTGCCGACGGGCGACCGCAGGTCGCCCCACCAGGGTCGCCCTTATCAGCCTCTGGGATTCGTGTCGAACCCCTTGTCGAACACGGGCACAGTGCCCTCAGCAAACACGAACAAGGAGTCAGAAAATGCTTTCCATCCAGACAAACATCGCAGCCTTGAGCGCCCAGAACAGCCTCACCTCAAGCAACAACAGTCTGCAAACCTCGATGGCGCGCCTGTCGTCAGGCTTCCGCATCAACCGCGCTGCCGACGATGCGGCAGGCCTGGCCATCAGCGAGAAGATGCAGGCGCAAATCGGCGGTCTCAACCAGGCCGTGCGCAATGCCAACGATGGCGCGTCCATGATCCAGACCGCTGAAGGTGCGTTGGATCAGGTTCAGAACATGATGGTCCGTATGCGCAACCTGGCTGTGCAGGCCGCTTCTGACACCAACGGCCCCACGGAACGCGATGACATCAACGTCGAAATCCAGCAGCTCCACGACGAAATCCAAAACATTTCGCTCCGGACCACCTTCAACGGCTTGGGCCTGCTCAACGGATCGCTCACGACCCAGCAGCAACTGACGGCGGGTGGTGGCGTGGCCGCTAGTACCGTACAAGCCGGCTTCGTGCCTACAGGTGCAACCGGGACAGCAGTCACGAACGTGGATGTTTCAGGCGCGAATGCCGCCGACACCTACACTTTCGGGTACGCCGCCGGTGTGCTGACGTTGACCGATCACAACACCTCAAAGTCCCAGAGTATTAATCTCACCGGCCAGACTGTGGGAGCAGGCAGCTCAACCACGCTCAACTTCGACAGCCTCGGCATCAAGGTGTCAGTGGCTAATTCGACCGCCGCCGCCGTCGCAATGGACACCGCGGTGGCCAACGGCTTGAACGCGGGGACAATCACCACCGCGCTGGCCGATCACTCGGCCATACTCCAGACTGGTGCGGATGCGAGCCAGGGGAACACCACCTCGGTGAGCATGCTTGACACCAGGCTGGATAGCGGTGCTTCGGCTGCGTCAATGATCGCCCTGAACACCGCGATCAGCACGTTCAACACCGCTGCGGGCACCAACGCCGGCCCCAGCGACGGCGACGCGACTGGCCTTATCACCGCCATCGACACTGCGAACGCCTGGATCTCCAGCCAGCGCGCGGCGCTCGGTGCGGCGCAGAACCGATTGAGCTATGCGGCTGCCAGCTTGACGACCACGGCCCAGAACGTGACGGCAGCCAACAGCCAGATCCGCGACGTGGACGTGGCCTCCGAGACCTCGAACATGTCCAAAGACCAAATCCTGATGCAGGCCGGTGTCTCGGTGTTGGCGCAGGCCAACCAAGTACAGCAACTGGCGCTCAAGTTGCTTGGCTAACCCGACTAGAAACGGAAAGCTAACAGCAACATGAGCTTTGGACGACCGCCTTGGGGAGCTGGGTGCCCGGGGCGGTCGTTCCTCTATAGATGCGATTAGTACCCACCGATGATCTCAAACGAGGCGGCAACCGGAGCAAAGCAATGAAAGCCTACCGCGTCTACACCAACGCCAACGTCAGCACGGCATCAGCGCCCCGAATCATGATGACCCTGTTCGAGACAGCGCTGCGGCACATGCGCGCCGGCAAAGCCGCGTACGCGATGGGCGACTACCGGACCGGCGGCGACGCGGCCGAGCGAGCAGCCTCCATCGTGCTGGGCCTGCAGGCCACGCTCAAGCACGAGCTCGCCCCCAGCCTTTGCGAGCAGCTCGACGCAGTCTACGGTTTCGTGGTGGGGCGTCTGACCCTGGCCATCGGGGGCATGTCGGCCCAGTACATGGAAGAAGCCGAGCGCGTGTTCCTTCCCATCGTCGAGGCATTCGACCAGGCCGTGGCCAGCGAAGCCACAGTGCCTGCGGTGGCGGCCGGGGGCACGGGCCGATGACGGCGGCCAGCGATCCCTGGCTGACCACGCTTGCGGAAGGGGCTCGCCTCTTGCAGGCCGGCAAGGCCGAGGAAGCGGCGCAGGCGCTCGCGGGCCTGCAAGCCATGTGTGCCCTCTCGGCGCCGCAGCCATCCCAGGCGGTTGTCGCACAGGCGCGCGAACTGCTGCAACGCTGTTTCGCTGCGGAGGCCAGCTTGCGACAACGCGTGGTGGGAGACATGAATCGCCTTGCATCAAGTCGCCGGGCCCAGGTCTATCGCCATCTCGCTAAAGGGCCGCGCTAGAGGTGTCGATACCCGATTAAGGAGAGTTCCTTCATGGCAACCTCGCCCGTTTCAACGACCGGTCCGCTTTTCCAGGCTGGTGGGCTCGCATCGGGGCTCGATACCACCTCGATCGTCAACAGCATCATCACGTCCGATTCCGCGGCCATGACCCAGGCTCAGGCCGAGCAGGCGGCCTACCAGGTGCAGATCTCGACGGTGGCCACCCTGACCAGCAAGCTGCAGGCTCTGCAGAGTGCGGCCGACGCGCTCGGCATCACGGGCCTGGCACCTATCCACGCCACTTCGACCTATGCGGATTTCACCGTGTCCGGCTCAGCGCAAAGCGTGAGTGACAGCACGGTTCAGGTCAAGACCATGGCCCTGGCCGCCAAGCTTCGCAGCGGGACCGGCTTCTCGTCTGCTCAGACGGACGCCGGCCTGACAGGCACCCTTCAGTTCAGCATCGACGGCGTCACGAGTCCAAGCACGGCTATTGCCCTGACCGGCCAGAGCCTGTCCGCTATTGCCAGCGCTATCAACAAACAGGTTCCGCAAGTGACCGCCTCGGTGGTCACAGACGGCAGCAAGTACTACCTGTCAGTGACCCGCAACAGCACTGGCTATGCGACCAGTGATGCTGACCCGAGTGATGCCCTGGCGGTCGTTGGTACCGATCCTGGCTTCAGTTTTCAACCTCTGCAGTCGGCGCAGAACGCCTCGCTGACAGTGGACGGCTTGGCCATCCAAAGTCAGAGCAACACCATCACCGGCGCCATTCCTGGTGTGACCTTGAATTTGACTGGACAGTCCAACGTGGCCACGGATGTCGCCTTCGCCAGCGATACCAGCTCGTCCGCTGCAAGCATCAATAGCTTCATCAGTGCCTACAATGACGTGGTCACGGCCCTCAACGGCGAACTGCGTCCCGATCCGTCACAAGCAGCCACCAACAATCCGCTGGCTGGTTCATTCCTTCTCAGCCTCGAAAGCGACATGCAGGGCTTGCTGTCCCAGAGCGTGGGCGGCAGCGGCGCGGTGCAAACCCTGAGTGACCTGAACGTGAGCCTGCAGGACGACGGGACGCTGGCACTCGACAAGCTCCCGAATCAGAACACCTTCGCTGAAGCTGTGGCCGCAGATCCGAGCGGCGCCAACAAGCTGTTCACCACGGCCAAGACTGGCATCGGGGCACTGGTGGACTCTTTAGTAGCCAAGCAGACTGATCCGGTAAGTGGGGCGCTGGTGGGCGAGACCCAGGCGTTGAACAGCAACATCAGCTCGCTCGACGACACGGTCAACTACTGGCAGACCTACCTGGACAACGAGCGCACCAGGCTGACCTCCGAGTTCACCGCGATGGAATCAACGGTCGCCGCGCTCAACACGACTGCTAACTACCTGAACCAGCTTTTCTACAGCAGTTCCAGCAACACCTACAAGACCAGCAGCAGCGGGTGATCGCCTCGCCGCCTCTTGGCACAGCCGCCGCACCTCGCCCGCGATTCGCTCGAGCGGCAATACTTCGTCGGCGCCGCCCAGTTTGATGGCTTCATTGGGCATGCCGAAGACCACGCAGGTGGCTTCATCTTGGGCAATGGTGGCTGCGCCCGCTTCTTTCATTTCCAGTAGGGTCGAGACTGTGGTGAATGAAGCTAACTATCGCGCGATGGATTCGAAGGCGTCCTCGGGCTTGACCTCGATGACCAGCTCGACCCGCCGGTTGGTTTCGCGGCCCTGGGCCGTGCTGTTGTCGGCAATGGGCCAGGTGGATCCGCGACCGGCGGCGATGAGCATCTTGCCCTCGATGTGGTGGGCGCCCTGCATGTAGCTGGCCACGGATGCTGCACGGGAGGCGGACAGATCCCAGTTGTCGCGGAAACGCGTGCGTCCTCCGGTCTGGTCGTCGGTGTGGCCTTCGATGCGGATGGGCCGGCGGAACTGCGCCAGCTCGATGGCAATGGCGTCCAGCACAGGGATCACTTCAGGGCGGATCGCGGCCTGCGCCGGATCGAAGAAGTGCGACGCTGACAGGCGGATCATGAGCTTGCGCCCTTCGGTGTGCATGATCACGGTGGGGGGATTCTCAGGCCTTTCCAGCAGGATTCCCTTCAGCTTCTTCTCGATGCGGCGGCGCACCGCCTCGACGGCCTCAGCCTCCTGGTGGTTCGGGGCACTGTCCCCCAAGTTGGTCACACAGCCACCCTCGGTGACCGGTCCTTCGAAAATGGGAACCGTGTCAGAGCCGCCCGTGCCCTTGTAGTGCATGGCGAACTTGATGGCCTTGACCACGTCGACCATGCGCTTCTGGTCGATGCGGCTGACCGAGTACATGACCACGAAGAAAGCGAAGAGCAGGGTCATGAAGTCGGCATAGGAGACCAGCCAGCGCTCGTGGTTCTCGTGTTCCTCAGCGTGTTCCCGTTTTTTCGCCACGGGCTATTCTTTCTTGGCAGCCGGGGCGTGGCCGCCGGCGTAGGCGCGGATCTTCTCTTCCAGCACGCGCGGATTTAGTCCGGCTTGGATGGAGAGCACGCCCTCGGCAATGAGGACGCGCCGCTCTTTCTCTAGGCCCAGTTTGCGCTTGATCTTAGTGGCGAACGGCAGGAACAGGATGTTGGCGCTGCCCACACCATACACAGTGGCCACGAAAGCAACCGCAATGCCGCCTCCAAGCTTGGAGGGATCGTTGAGGTTCTCCATGACGTGAATCAGCCCCAGCACCGCACCCAGAATGCCGATGGTGGGAGCATAGCCACCTGCGGACTCGAAGATCTTGGCCCCCACCGTGTCTCCCTCGAAATGGTGCATGATCTCCGTTTCCAGTGCGTCGCGCGTGACAATGGCGTCCACGCCGTCCACGATGAAGCCCACTGCGCGTCTGAGGAAGTCGTCTTGCAGGGCTGGCAGGCGCTGTTCCAGTGCCAGGACGCCATCCCGCCGCGCGACACCCGCCAATTCCACGATCTGCTGAACGATTTGGTCCAGGTCGCTCTTCTTCTCCCGCATGGCCATGGCCGCCAGCTGCAATCCGCGCTTCACGTCCTTCAGAGGAAAGCTGACCAACACTGCACCGAATGTGCCACCGAAGACGATAAGCGCGGCCGTGCCCTGAACAATGGACCCGACGTGCCCCCCTTCAAGCAGTTGCCCGCCGAGAATGAAGCCGATGGCAACGACGACGCCAGCGATTGTCGTGAGGTCCATGGGCTAGCTGCTTCCTTGTTTGTCTGGGTCGGGCGCCGCTGAAACCACGCGCAAAGCGCCGCTGACCTGGCGCCGATACTCGATGGCCCGAGCCACCACGTCCTCGACCGTATCTCGCACCAGGAACTGATGACCATTGTTCAGGGTGATGAGGGTGTCGGGCGTACTTTCGACCGTGGCGATGAGCTCGGCGTTCACTACCATGGTGTTGTGATCGAGCCGGGTGACGTAGATCATGGGTCGGCGTCCGTGCAAAAGGTTTGCGAGAAGGAGAAGTGGCGCGCCGGCGCCGAAAGCCGGCGGGCTGGGCACAATCGCCACAGCCCCGGCGCCCAAGGCTACTGACGGTGAATCATCATCAGATCCGACAGGAGCTGGTCAGCGGTGGTCAGGGTCTTGGAATCGGCTTCGAAGCTACGCTGTGCCGCGATCATGTTGATAAACTCCTGCGCAAGGTCGACGTTGGATTGCTCCAACGCACCCGCGCTGATGCTGCCTCGGTCCGCCGTGGCTGGCGTTCCCAGGGTGCCGGGGCCTGAAGCGACGGTTTCCTGGTAGAGGGATCCTCCAGTGCGCGCGAGCTGGTCCGGAGCCGCGAAGTTTCCCAGAACCAGTTGTCCCAATATCCGGCTCTGTCCGTTGGTGAATCCGCCGGTGATCGTGCCGTCGCTGCCGATGCTGAGTTTGCTCAGGCTTCCTGAGGTGAAACCTGCCTGGGTCACGAAGCTCATGGCCGAAGCCGCGGCGTACTGGGTGATTCCGTCCAGGCCGCTACCGCCCGTGGCGGTGCCAGTCCCGAAATTGAAAGTGAGAGGCTGCGGATTGGTGGCATTGACCGGATTGAAGGTATTCGCTGTAGTGGTGTTGGAAACCAGCTTGCCCTCGGTGTCGAACTTCAGCTCACCGGTGGCGACCTCGGTGGGCGTATTGGCCACGCCGGCGGTCAGGTTGGCGCCGTCGGTGACCGCGTGATAGTGCCAATCGCCTACACTATCCATGCAGAAGTAGACGTCGAGCTGCACCGGCTTGCCGAGCGAGTCGTACACCACCATGCTGGTCGAAAAATTCGAGGTGTTCTTGGCATCGGTCACGGTCCAGCCCGCGTAGCCGGTTGCGGCTACAGGATTCTCGGTCGGGGTGGCTGTGGAATCCAGATTGCCACGCACGGTGATGTCGTCGGTGGCCTTGGCGGGCGCAGAAGCGTTGCCAACCTGCAAGTCACCCAAGAGTCCGGACGAGACGTTGCCGGTCGTATCAGCCTGCATGCCCTGCACGCGTAGGCCCTCCTCGTTGACCATATAGCCATTCTTGTCGATGGTGAACTGGCCGTCGCGCGTGTAGTAGGTGCCGGTGCTTCCGCCGTAGGACCCCTTGAGCACGAACATGCCATTGCCTTCGATGGCCACGTCGGTGTCCTGATTGGTGGTGGTAAACGAACCCTGAGCCATCAGTTTCTGCACGGTGAGCGTGCGAACGCCCAGGCCTTGTTCGCCCGCTCCCCCGACCATCTCCTGGGTCATGGCGTCTGCAAAATCGGTACGAGAGGCCTTGAAGCCTACGGTTTGGCTGTTGGAGATATTGTCCCCAACCACCGACAGTTCGTCGGTTGTCGCGTTAAGGCCACTGGCGCTGGAATACATTGCGGTCAAAAGACTCATGGTGTTTCCCTTTCTGCTTGTTACTGCGTGCTGTTGACTTGCTGAATTGAAATGAGGTCGCTAAGCGAGACAGGCGTATTGTTGTTGATCATGAGTTGGGCGGCTCCATTCTGGAACGTGACGCCGGTGACCAGGCCAGAGGCCTGCTGGGTCACCGACACGGGATTGCCGGAAATGTCGGTGGCTGACACAGTGAGGGTGTAGTTTCCGGGCGCCTGAGCCACACCCGCGTCGTTGTACCCGTCCCAGGTCAGGTTGTTGGACCCCGCCGCCAAGGCGCCGAACTGCTGGCTGCGCACTTGGTTTCCGTTGGCATCGTCAACTTCCAGGGTAACGTTCGTCGCCGGTGAAGCCAGGATGGCGGTCACGCCGAGGCTTCCGCCCGCGCTGAGGGTCATCTGACTGGCGTTGTAGGACGCTTGCTTGCCTACCGCGGCCACGGCCACCGAAACATTTCCGGTCTGGCCAGTCGTCTGCTGCAAAGCCAGCATCTGCGTGAGGGTGTCATTGGTGTTCTGCGCTTGTTCCAAGGCAGAGAACTGCGCTAGTTGCGCCACGAAGGCGTTGCTGTCCATGGGAGCAGTGGGATCCTGATTGGCAAGCTGTGCGGTCAGGATCTGCAGGAACTGGTCCTTCCCCAGCTCGTTGGAGCCCGTGGCGTCAGCCGGCTGTTGCACAGCTTGAGTTGCGTTGGTGACTGTCGAGGTATCTATGGACATGGTGCTCTCCTTCAAGCAGTGACGTGGATGCGGCCGTCGCCTAGCGCGATCGGAACTGGGGCGGTTTGGTGGGGCCGGTAGGCGGTGGGCGATTCGCCTGCCGCTTCTGGGGTTTCGGGCGTCGGCTGGTTCTGCTGCCCGCCACCTTGTTGGCCAGAATCGAAACGACCCAAGGCAAGACCTTCGCCCGCCAGGGCCGCGCGGGCCTCGGGCGCGCGCGTATCGAAGAGGTGCGCCATGGATCCGCCCACCGTGATCTCGGCGCTGCCCTGTCGCACGCGCATGTGCAAATCCAGATCCCCGTCCGGCGATTCGATGGCCATGTGCGCGGCATGCGGCAGTACGGTCATGCTAAGTCCGTCGTCGCGCGCCGCCTGGGCGGCCAGAGGTGCAGCCTGGGCCGGAAGGTGAACGGCGGCGCGAAGGTCGGCGGCTACCGCGCTGGTCGCCGGGGTAGGAAGTGGCAGCGTGACCTGCGGCAGGGCCTGCGGCAAAGTCGTGGTCACCTGCGCCTCAGCCCGAAGACCGCTCTGGCCAGGTTGGTGTGTTGTCTGGGCGGGCACTGACAAGGCAGGGGCCGCATGGTCCGCGGTCTGCTTGCTATCGCTGGTCGGCAGCGCGTGGGGATTCTCTGAAACTGCGGTCCTCTCGCTTGCGTGTAGGTTGTGGGTATGGACAGCAGGCGTGATGGGATTCGCGGCCGCGCCGAAGATGGCCAGCGATGGGGACGGCGCCGGGCTGGAATCATCGGTGCTGTCTTGTGCACGCGGGCGTTCTTGCGAGTGGGCCGCGCTGATTCGATCGCGCGTCTCGGCCCAGGGCTGAGGGGCCGGCCCGGTTGGCGCCTTCGCATCGGCGGCGGGTTGGGCGTTCACAATTGTCATCGGGGCAGCAGGCTGTGGGGCAGCCGATGCGGGCTTGGCAGGACGAGAGGTCGCACCAGCTACCAGCGGCGGTGCGCTATTCGATGCGGCGGAATCGTCGTGTGTTGCCTGGGCTAGCTCGGCGGGTTGCCCAGCCTGAGCAGTGAGTGGTGCGACATCGGCATCGGCAGCGGCGGCCGGTGCCGGAGCCGTGACCGTGGCGGTGGCCGGTGCCGGTGCCGTGGTCGTGGTCGTGGTCGTGGTCGCCGCAGAATGCGCGGCGGTTCGTGCAGAGCTCTGAGCCGCACTCGATCCACTAGCCGTGGTGGCGGTCGTGGCCGTGGCTGTGGTCGGCACGGAAGCCAGCGCGATCCGTGCAAAGGCATGAACCGCATTCGATCCACCAGTCGTGGGGGCCGTCAGAGAATCCGCCGTGGATTGTGAAAAGCTCTGGGCCGAGCTCGATCCACTAGCCGTGGTGGTGGTCGTGGCCGCGAGGGGCGCGTGCGAAGCGCGCGCGGGGAGGCAGGGCGTGGTGTCGGACCCGAAGTCTCCGAAGGGGGCGAGGGGCGCGCGCGAAGCGCGCGCGGGGAGGCAGGGCGTGGTGTCGGACCCGAAGTCCCCGAAGGGGGAGGTCGGCGCAGAAGCCGGCGCGATCCGTGCAAAGCGATGAGCCGCACCCGAGTCATCAGGAGTTGTCGTGGCCGTAGTCGTGGCCGGCGCAGGAGCCAGCGCCATCCGTGCAAAGGCATGAACTGCACTCGATCCACTAGCCGTGGCCGCGGTCGTGGCTGAGGCCGCAGTCGTGGCCGGCGCAGGTACCAGCGCGGCCCGCGCAAGACTATCGGCCGCGCTCGCGGTATCGGCCTTCGCTGTGGAAATCGTGGCTGGCGCAGGTGACGATGCTTCCCTTTCCACCACCATGAGGCGTCCGCCCAGGGTCGCGGAGGTCGTGATCACTATGCCCGTGCCCGTGCCTTCCAATTCCAGCGAGCGCAATTCTGCCAAGTCGCCAGCCGCACGTGGAATGGCGGCGGCGGTCGGCTGTGCGGCTGTCCGCGGGATCGGTGCGGGTCGTGCGTTGCTGGCGGCATAGTCCCCGAAAAGGTGAGTCGTAGTCGTAGCCGTGGTCGTGGCCGCGAGGGGCGCGCGCGAAGCGTGCGAGGGGAGGCGGGGTGGGGTGTTGGCCCCGAAGTCTCCGAAGGGGGTGGCCGGCGCCCTGGACTCAGTCGCGCCCGAGCTGCGAAGTTGAACCGCCGTCACTGTCCCCTCCGGCCGCGTTTCCTGCGTTGTCGCCCGCGCTGGCGACGAAGAGTTCCCTTGCAACTTGCCGAGCGACCCTCGCAGCAGCTGGGCGAAGTTGCTGTCCCGCTCGCGACCAGAAGCGTTGCCAGAACCAAGGGAAACCGTTTCGGACTGGGGCTGCGCAAGAGCAGCGGCGACGAGCTTCATGGGGCGGTTCCCTTCTTGGCCAGGGTCGGCTTGCGGGTTGCGATCTCGGTGGCCAGCCCGGCGGCCACCTCCGGTTTCAAGTAGCCCATCAAAGCCCCGGCGTCGGCGGGCCGCATGCGACGCAGAACCTCGCCAGCCAGACGGTGATCCAGCAGCGACACCACCGCCGCTGCTTGTTCGGGCTTCATGCCTTTCAAAGCCTTGGACACGCTGTCCAGCTGCTCGCGAGCCGCCTCTTTGGCCGCCGTTGCTGCTGCAGCCGCAGCAGGGTCGATCTCGCTCGACGAACTGCGAGCCTCGCCGCACGGACCGACCTGTTTGACAAGCGCCTCCAGGCGGGCCGTCTCCTGCCGGAGCGCCTCACGCGCATGGGCGATCTCCGATGCCAACTGCTCGAGACGCGCCCGATCGGTAACCGGCACGGGCGCCTCGCCCGGTTTGGCCAGCGTCTGGTGCAACTCGCCTTTGAGAGCCGTGGGGGTCAACGTGGGCAGGACGGGTTTGGCGGGTCGTTTGCTAGGCGTGCGCGTGCTTTTGTCGCCGCCGAGTCGAGCGGAGCCGTCAGATTTCGCATCACGCTTCTGCGTAGCGGCCTTCTGTCCATCAACCGGGTTTGCTTCCGGCGCGCGCGCTCGTCCCGAGGCAGCGCCGGCGCCCGAGCCTGCCGCTGATCCGGGGAGGCCGGGCAGTGTGGGCAGGGGCGGTGGCGCCGGGGAAGGTGCAGCCGGCCCTTCCACCGTAGGTGTGAGCGGCGGCGGCGTGAGGCTGGTGTCCGGCGCGGCGGCCGCGCTGGCCGCGAGCAACCATAGATGCAACAGCATTGTCGTCATGGCACTCCCTGCTTGGCCGGAGCCGCGGCAGGCGGCCCGTCCAGCGCGCGCTTAAGCTCGGCCAAGGTCTGCTCCAGCGTGAAACGTTCCTCCGGGCCCTGGCGAAGCACGCTGTTGACTTCATTGATGCAGCGAAGAGCGCGGTCGACGCGCGCATTGGTGCCAGCGACGTACGCGCCCACCTCGATGAGATCCGCTGTCTCCCGGTATGCGGCCAAAACCTCGCGCGCTTCCTGCGCCAGATCGCGATGGCCGGCTGACACGATATCGTTCATGACCCGGCTTACGCTGCCGAGCAGGTCGACGGCCGGGAAGTGGCCCCGTTGCGCCAGCTTGCGCGCCAGTACGATGTGGCCATCCAGGCACGCGCGCGCGGCATCGACCACCGGGTCGGTGAGATCGTCACCCTCGGCCAGAGCGGTGTACATGGCGGTGATGCTGCCCACGCCCTCGACGTTTCCCGCACGCTCCACCAAGCGTGGCAGCAGGGCGAACACCGACGGCGGATAGCCGCGCGCGGTGGGAGGCTCGCCCGCGGCCAGCCCGATTTCCCTTTGTGCCATGGCCACCCGGGTGAGCGAATCGAGCAACAAGAGCACGCGCTTGCCGTGGTTGCGGAAGTACTCGGCCACCGCGGTGGCGGCCATGGCGGCGCGCACGCGCACCAAGGGTGGCTCGTCGCCGGTGGCCACCACGACCACGGAACGCTGCAGACCCTGGCCCAGGTCGCGCTCCACGAACTCGCGCACTTCGCGGCCGCGTTCGCCCACCAGCCCCACCACGATGACGTCGGCGTCGGCACTGCGCGCGAGCATGCCCAAAAGCACGCTCTTGCCCACGCCCGGGCCCGACATGATGCCGAGTCGCTGGCCCTCGCCGCAGGTCAGGCAGGCGTCGATGGAACGGATGCCCAGCGCCAGAGGCTTGCTGATGCGCCGCCGGCTCATGGCAGGCGGGGGCGGCGCATGCAAAGGCACGCGCGTATGCAGAATCGGGGCGGGCATGCCGTCGAGCGGTCGCATGGCGGCGTCAACCACCCGGCCGAGCAGCGCTTCACCTACGACGATCTCGCCCGCGCTGGCGCGGGGGATGACCGGGCAACCCTCACCGATGCCGCGCACGTCGCCGAATGGCATCAGGATGGCTTGCGAACCAGCAAAGCCCACCACCTCAGCCGCAACCTTGCGGTTCCCGGCGGCGTGAATCTCGCACGAAGTTCCCACCGCCACCTGGGGCAGCGCCGCCTCCACCACGATGCCCGAGGCGCGCGTCACCCGGCCGGCCAGCACGCAGGGCTCGGCGTGAGTCAGTTGCGTGCGGATGGCTTGCAGATTGAGCAAGCTCACGAACTCTCCTCCCAATTTCCCGTGTGCAGGGCGTGGCGCAGCTCCTCAAGGCGGGTGTTGATCCGCCCGTCCACTGTGCCGAGATCGCCCGCGACCAAGCAGTCGCCCCGTTGCAGCGACGGATCCGCGATGACTTCGATCTGGGCAGCCGCCACCGAGGAGATGGACTGCGCGCCGTCCTTGTGCAGCGCCTCCTCGATCAGCCGAGCGTCCTCCGGGCAAAGCTGCAGCTTGATGTGGCGGGACTCGCCCAAGCGGCGAATCGCACTGCGCACCAGTCCCACCAGGTGTTCCACATTGGCGGTCAGATCGGTTTCCAGAATCCGGCGCGCCACCATGAAGCCCACCTCCAGCGCGTCGGAGCGAGCCTCGGCCCCCAGCCGTTCAGCGGCCTGGCGCAAGAACTGGGCGGCGCTGCCAATGCGCTCGCTCACCTGCTCGGCCACCTGTTGCATGTCGATGACGGTGGGAGACGCGGAGTGGTCCGCCAGGCCTGGCGACGAGCGGCGCAGCGGCGTACCCCCGAAGGCGGCCGGCTCGACGTGCGGCTGGCTGGGGATGCGACCCATGAACGTGGGGCGGCGGGTGGGGGCGTCTCCGTTGCGCGCGATCATCGGGTCAGACCATCCTTTCCGTTGGGTTGACGATGCTGATGCGACCCTGCTCGGCCAGGCCAAACGCAATCTTGACCAGCTCGGCTTGCGCGGCCTCCACCGCGGCCAGCTTGACTGGACCCATGGCGCTGATCTCGTCTTCCAGCATCTGGCCGGCGCGAGTCGACATGTTCTTCATGAAGCGTTCTTTCACCGCTGGCGGCGCGCCCTTGAGCGCGACCGTGAGCTGGGTCATGTCGATCTCGCGGATGAGAGTCTGCATGTCCCGATCGGCCAGGTGGATGAGGTCGTCGAAGGTGAAGAGGCGTGAGCGCAAGGCCGCTCCCAGTTCGGGGTCGTCCTTCTCGATCTCGCCCACCACCTCGCTCTGTTCGGCCGCCGGCACCGAACGCAGCAGGCCCACCGCGGTGTTGCGCCCGTCGAGCTTGCGCGCATTGGCCGGAACGGCGGCGCCCAAGTCTTGAGACAGGGCCTGACCCACCTCCTGCAACACTTCAGGCGCCACGGTCTCGAGCGAGGCCAGCCGGCGTAGGATCTGGGGACGCTGCGCCTGCGGGATGTGCTTGAGCACGGCCAGGGCGTGGGCGTGGCTCACCGTACCCAGCACCACGGCCGCGGTTTGCGGCTGTTCACGCGAGAGCAAGAGTGCCAGGGCTTCGGGATCGGCATTGGCGATGTTGGTGAAACCTTCTTCCGCCGCCACCGAGGGAGCGGGAATATCTTCAAACACGCGGCGAGCGACGTCCTGGCCCAGGGCCTTGGTCGCGGCCTCGCGTAGCAGGCTGTCGCCGGCCATAGCCTCGCCGTCGAGTCCGGTCATGGTCTTCACGAAGGATGAGAGCGCCGCGGGAATGACCGCGGGGGCCTTGCGCAGGCTGCGTGCGGCCACCGCGATCGAGCGCACCGTACTTTCGTCGAGAGACTTGAAGATCTGGGCCGCCACCTCGGGCCCCAGCCCGAGCAGCACCGCCGCTGCCCGCTGGGCGCCTGGCCCAGCCGGGATGATCTGCCTGGTCAAGAAACCATCAGACATGAGCGCCCTCCTTGGCTTCGCGGCCCGCTTCGGCGTCCGAGCTGACCCACGCTCTCAGCAGATGGGCTGCCTTGCCAGGATCGGTCTTGCCTAGATCGCGCGCCCGCTCGCGCAGGGCCGCGCTGTTGTCGCCTGACACCATCCTCCAGCTTTCACCCGACCCGGTCATCATGGCCATGTCGACATCGCCCACCCGCGTGCCCGGCTGCAAGAGCGCCATGGCCGATGAGGTGCGACGGAAGAGGCGGACCATAAACAACAGACCGACGAGGCCCAGAGCGCCCCAGCCCACCAGTTTGCCCAGGCGCCAGTACTCGGGGCGTTCCCAGATGGGCGCCTTGACGTCCGCCTCCTCGACCTTGGCAAAGGCCGCGCTGGAGATCTCGAGGGTGTCACCCCGCTGTGTCTCGAAGCCCATGGCCCGCTTGGCCAGCTCGGCGAGACGGCGTACCTCTTCCGCTGGTCGCGGCTTGCCGTCCACGCCGTCCACCACGACGGCGGCCGACAGGCGCACGATGCGCGGGCCGTGGGCGACGGTGCGTGTGGTTTTCTTGGCGATCTCGTAGTTACGCACTTCATCTTCGCGATTGGTCTGCGCGCGGTTGGCGCCCGCGCTGCCGCCGCCGTTGGCACCCATGGGTTGATTGGCGGCGGCGCCGGCCACGCCGGAGTTGCTGCTGCCGTCGCTGTTGATGCTTTCCGATGTCTTGTGCTCGCTGCGCACGGTGGCCGTATCGGGGTCGTAGCTGTCCTGGGTGGTTTCGATCTCGGTGGTGTCGAGATTCGCCGTTACCCGCGCCACCACGGAACTGCGTCCCACTGCAGGCTCAAGCACATCGACGATGCGCTGTTCGAGGGCACTCTCGATCTCTCGCTCTTGTGCAATCAACTTCCCGGTTGGGGAATGATCGCCTGACAGCACGGTGCCCCGCTGGTCCACCACAGTGACGCTGTCGGCGTCCAATCCCGCGACCGCTGAGGCGACCAGATGCCGGACGCCAGCCAACTCGCGTTCGTGCATGGTTCGGCCCGGCTGCAGGTTGAGAACCACCGCCGCGGCTGCGTGCCGGTCATCGTCACGGTACAGACCCTTTTCCGGCATGGTCACGTGCACGCGCGCCGAGCGCACAGCTTGCAGGCGCGAGATGGTGCGGGCCAGCTCGCCCTCGGTCGCGCGCCGCAGGTTCACCCGCTGGGTGAACTCGGAGGCGCCAAAGTCGCTGCGATCGAACAACTCGAAACCCACACCACCCCCGCGCGGTAGGCCCTGCGCGGCCAAGAGCAAGCGCGCGTCGTGTACCTGCGAAGCCGGAACCGCCAGCGCGGCCCCGTTGGCCTCGCTGCGAAAAGTCATGCCCGCCGCCTTGAGCGCGGCCGCCGCCTCGGAGGCGTCCTCGGGCGAAAGGTTGGTGAACGCATATTGATAGGTGGCGCCGCTGCCAAACACGCTGACCAGCACCCCTGCCACCAACGCCAGGCCGACCAGAGAGCCCAGCAGCATGCGCGCCCCTGGGCTCATTTCCGCGAAGCGCCGGGAAAATCCGCGAAGCATTTTGCTGACTGGATCCATGGTTTACACGCCCATGCGCATGATCTCGTTGTAGGTCTCGACCACCTTGTTGCGCACCCGCACCGCCAGTCGCATGCCCACATCGGCCTTCTCCAGCGCCAGCGCCATTTCGTGCAGGTTGCCTCCGCCGGCTGCCACCTTGGCAGCCTGCTGGTCGGCCTCGACCTGCAGCTTGTCCACCTCGCCAATCGCGCGGTCTAGCTCGCCGGCGAAGGCGGCCGCGTTGGTGTTCTTGGGGCTCTGTTCGATGGCGCGCTCGGCCCCATCCAGTCCATTTATCTTTGCGAAGGCGAGGTCCATTTCAGTGCGCATGGTTGTTGTCCGTCAGCAGGGTTTTCTCATCGGGTGATGTCGAGGCCACGAGCGGCCATCTGCTTGAGCGTTTCCAGCGCGGTGGCGTTGGCATCGTAGGAGCGCGAAGCGGAAAGCAGGTTGACCACTTCGTGCACCGGATTCACGTCGGGGAAAGTGACAAATCCGTCGGCATCGGCGTCCGGGTGTCCGGGGCTGTAGACCTTGCGGCCCTCCCCGCTGTCGGCCACGATGCGCGACACGCGCACACCCATGGGCCCGGTGGCATTGGGCGAGATTTCACTGGCGTCACCCAGGGGCATGGTCTCGAACACCGGATCGAGCCGGCGGTACATGTTGCCGTTGGCGTCGCGGGTGGTCTCAGCGTTGGCCAGATTCGACGAGGCCAGGTTCACGCGCACGCGTTCGGCCGAAAGCGCCGTGCCGCTCACGTGTAGGGCTGTCAGAAAATCCATTCCCATGCTTCACCTTTCTTAGCTGCCGTCGGAGGCCACGTATTTGAGGATGGCCAGCTTGCGAGAAGCGGCCCGGGCACTGGCGCCGTACTGCAAGGCGTTCTCGGCCATGGCCACCATGGTCCGGTCGAGATCCACCGTGTTGCCATCCAGCGAGGCGTTGTTCGACGGGATGTCCACCACCGGCAGGTCCTTGGGCGAAAGCTGGGCATCCTGGGGGCTGGCGCTGCCAATGGGCACGCCGCCCATGTCCATGTGCCCGGGCGCCGTGGTCACGCCCTGCAACGTGGTGCTGTTTTGTGCGTGGTTTTCCACCGAGGCCATGGCCGCGGTGAAGTCGAGGTCCTTGGGACGGAAGCCCGGTGTGTCCGCATTGGCCACGTTGGCGGCCAGCAGGTTGTGGCGCAGCAAGCGCACGTCGAGGCTGCGTTCCAGCTGGTTGAGAGTCGCGTCGAAAATCTTCACGTCAGCCTCCTCTCTTGCCAGTCGCGTGCCAGAGTCGTCCTGCCGAGCACGAGGCCGTTCATGGCGCCCCCGATGACTCGTCGCTGGCTGCCTCGGCCGATAAGCGAGCAGCCGTGGCGCGCGCAAGCGCGGTGTAGGCCAAGGCCAGGTCACGCGTGATCTCGCCATCGACCTGCTGAGCCTGTGCGGCGGCGGCCAGAGCCTCGTCGTTTCCCTGAAACTCGCTGAGCACCGCCTTCCAACGGGCGCCCGTCATCTTGGCTCGCCCCAAGCGCGTCTCGGCAAACTCGGTCACCACGCGTGCGCGTGTGCGATCGCCGCCCACCAGATAGAGCTCCACGGTTCGCAGCAAGAACTCGCCCAGCTGGTCCTTGTTCGAGGTGTCCACCACCTGGGCGCTCGACGCCATCACGTTGCCGGCGAAGACGGGGGCTCCCAGCGCCGCCGCTTTTTCCGCCGCCGCGCGGATCAAGGTGAGGGCCAGCAGGCCTTCGGTACGGCCGGGCAGGGCCAGGTAGGTTTCCAGGGCCTCCAGCGCGCCGTCTTTCCCCGGTTCTTCCAGGACGTTGAGCAGCAATTGCCGGCAGAAGAGCTGGGTGCTGCCCTCGCACCCACCATGGCCCGCCTCGATGGCCCGCCGGAGGGCGAGCATGGCCAGCGGGAGATCGCTCATGTATGCAGCCACGCGCGCCTCACGCAGAAACATTTCGGTGTGCAGGGGCTCGGGCAAAAGAGTGGCGTCGAATGCGTTCTGGTGCAGTCTGCTCAGGCAGGTGCCGGACAGCTCGCACAGTCGGACAACGGCCAGTCGGCCGAAGGCTCCCATGCGGCCGGCGGTCTGATACCAACCGGCGGCTGCGCTCGGATCTTGGTTCGTGAGGGCCATGTCACCCAAGCGAATGGCTGCCACGCGACGGCCATCGCCGTTGAGGGCGCGGCGAAACTCCACCGCAGCGACGGTGTACTGCCCCGCCTGATAGGCGCACTCACCCCGGGATACCGGCGTGTCACCGGGACAGCCGTCGCCCAAGCGAAAGGCGATGGGACTGTAAAATATCTGGATGCGATTCTCCTCGCCCCGCCAAGGCACTCCCCGCACCTCGTAGATTTCCAGGAAGAGCTTGCCCTTCTCGTCGATCAACGCGCCGTCAAGACGGCGGGTCGCACACTGGAGGATGATCGTGCCGTGATCCACCAGGGAGCGCGGGCACAGGCGCGAGCCGGCCGAAGCGATCTTGGAGGCCAGAGCTGCGCTCTCGCCGGTGGGACGCAGCTCGATGCGCTTCTTGAAGGGATAGACCGTCAAGGTCACGCTCTTGGCTGCGCGCTGGAGCGGAATGCGCTCGACCGTTGCCACTGTGGGCAGCCGGGGGGCTGTCTCGCTGACTTCTGCGGCCAGCACAAGAAGAAGAACAGGGACAAGCATTGCGTGGACAAGCAATGCAGGCTCTGTGCCGAGGATCAGCGAAGCGTGGCGGGGGCAACTATGTGAGCGACTTCATCTGGACAAGCGCCGACAGCCGAGAACACAGAGGGGAGAGGGGAGGGCACAGAGCCGCAGTCACTGGCAAAAACGTCCTGTGTAGGGGCGACCTGCGGTCGCCCAGCACGCGACGGTGCGCGACGCACGCTGCGCTGGCCAAACCAACGGTCTTCGCTGTCACCGATCTGGCGCGACAGGAAAATTGCGGTCACGGAGCTGACACGTCAGCAGCGCGACGACGCAGCTTTTCCACCAAAGTCGTGCGGCCTAGGCCGAGCAGACGCGCGGCCTCTTTCTTGTTGCCGCCCGATTGCTCAAGCGCCAATCGAATGAAGGACTCTTCCAGCATGCGCAGCAGGTTGGGCAGATCCACGGGCAGCGAGAGAGTGGTCGGCATAGGGAAGGCCGAAGCCGTTCCACCTTGCGCGCTGGTGTCGTCTGCAGCATCCGGCGCGATGGCCATGGGCCCGCGTCGAACCGTGGCATCCAGCAGTTCACTTCGTTCGCAGGCCGAGATCGCAGCGGGAACCCCGTCGAGGTCCGCCAAGATCTCCTGTGACACCTCCCCCGCGAGCAGCGAGCCCTCATCGGGCTTGTCGACTGTGCCGCTGTCGTGCACCTCGAGGAAAATCGCAGGCAGGTCGGCCAGCTCGATGACGTGACCTTGTGCGCACACCGACAGGCGCTCGACCAGGTTCTCCAGCTCGCGCACGTTGCCCGGCCAGTCGTAGCGTTCAAGCCGGCGCATCACCGCGGAGGTGACCGGCCGTTCTTCCCCGTGCCGTTTCCAGAAATGGTGGAAGAGAGGAGCAATGTCGGCGCGCCGTTCGCGCAGGGGCGGCAGGTGAACCGGGCAGACATGCAGGCGGTAGTACAGATCCTGGCGAAAACGGCCCGACCGCACCAACTCGGCCAGGTCGTGGTTGGTCGCCGCCACCAGACGGAAATTGGCGGTGACCGAGGTTGAGCTGCCGACGGGCTCGTAGGTTCTTTCCTGCAGCAAGCGCAGCAATTTGACCTGCATGGGCAGTGGCAACTCGCCGATCTCGTCGAGGAAAAGCGTACCCCCTTCCGCCATGGCGACACGGCCACGGCGCGAAGCCGTTGCGCCCGTGAAGGCGCCGCGCACGTAACCGAACAGCTCGCTCTCGATGAGCGTATCGGGGATGGCTCCGCAGTTGACCGGAACAAAGGGGCGGTCGGCGCGGCTGCTGTGCGCGTGAACCAGGCGCGCGAAGACTTCTTTGCCCGTTCCGGTATCGCCGGTGAGCAACACAGTGGCGTTGCTGGCGGCGATGCGCGTGCAGGTCGCGCGAATGGCCGCGATGGGAGAGCCAGAACCGTAGACCAGATTCGGGTCGCTAGGCAAGGAATCCGAGATTACACCGCATGCGCTAGGAAGAGCCGTGTTCAACATCAGATGACCTTCTTGTTGGCGTTGCCGAAGTCGTCTTGATCCTGATCTTGATCCTGGGTCTGCGTCCGCTGTCGCAGGAACTCGCCGAACCCACGGGGCAGATGAAAAAGCAGAGTGAAGCGACCCAAGCGCAGGGTCTCACCCCCTTGCAGGCGGGAGGGCTTGCGCGGAGTGAGTGGCAGGTTGTTGACGAAGGTACCGTTGGTCGCTCCCAAATCGGTCAGTCGGTACTCGCCGTCGACCAGCGCCAAGATGCAGTGTCGTGTCGAGATGGTGTACTCGGGGATGGCCAGATCGTTGTCCGAGGTGCGGCCGATGCTCACCGGGCCGGGCAGCGAGTTGCGGCCCTTGATCACCGGGAAAACGCGCCCGGCCAGGGCCGTGGCCTGCAGCAACTCGCTGTTCATGGCGATCATCGTGCCGCTGTGGCTCGACTTCCCCTCAAGCACACCGCCCACGCCGGACACGATGAGAACCGGCCAGTGATACGCGCGCACGAACGACTGGGGACCCAGTCGCCGGTACTCTGCTTCGAATTCCGCTAGATACGCTGGCATGATGTCCTAGGCCTTGAGGTGAACGGGGGCGGACAATGCAACGGCCGATCCAAGTAGAAAATGAAGCGGCGCGGGCGCTTGCTGCGATCGGGCGTCGGTTTTCCGACGGCGCTTTGGGTTCTTGGGGGTGTCGGCAAACCGACACTTACTTTGTACGACAGCTCCTCCACCACAGAAGACATGTGAGGTGATTCATCTCGACAGCCAGCCGCCGTTGAGAACACAGGGCGGCCTCGCGGCCGCAACCAAACGGGTGAGGTGATTCGTCTTGTCAGCCGCCGGCCGCTGAGCACACAGAGGTGAGAGGGGAGTTCACAGAGTCGGAGAAACCGGAATGATGTTCGGGCGTTGCGAAAAATCTTCGCGGCCCGCGAAGCAACGGCACCCTGGTAGTACAGAGGTGAGAGGGGAGTTCGCAGAGTCGGAGAAAACGGGAATGATGTTCGAGCGTTGCGAAAGCATCTTCGCGGCTCGCGAAGAAACCCGACGCTAAGCCCAGAGATCGCCTCAGTTGCAAGGCTTTCCGCGCTCGTACATTGAGAGCCTGCGATCGCGCTGTAGCATGCCAACGTCAACTCAGGCGAGCCCTGGGTTTGGTAGTACAGCGAGCGTGATCTTCTCCGGCTCTGTGGCCTCCCCTCTCCCCACTGTGTTCTCGGCGGCAGGTAGCGAACGAGATGACTCCCTCACACCCCTTGGTTGCGGCCGTGAGGCCGACTAGCAGCGTCGCAGGACGGAGTCGCGCAAACCCGCGACCACTTGCGCGAGGGTCGGCTCGTCGATGGCGGTGGCGCGTCGGATCTCCTCCACCACCTCGGGCGCCCGGGTCATGTCGTCGCGCCGCAGGTGAAACCCGTCGAGCGAAGCCAGCGCGTCGGCCAACTTGATGGCGTGGCTCAGCGACCAACCGGGTGTGGCTTGGCCGCTGGCGCCTTCGATGGCTCGCGCCGCAGCGTCTGACAGTTGCCAGGTACACGCCACCCGCGCGCCAGCCGACGCCGAGGTGACTTCGATGCACGTGACCATCACATCATCGGATATTAGGCGGCGACCTTTAGTGCTGGCCATCTGTCGCTCGACGTCGAGCAAGAGCGCAGCCACCACAGGCTTGCCGGTGTCGTGGAGCAGCCCCGCGAGAAAGGCCTCCGCGGCCACGGCGTCGTTGCAGCCACGCGCCTGCATCAGCCTCTGGGTCAGCAGGGCGACGGCCAGGGCGTGTTGCCAGGGCTGCTTGAAAATGTCAGCGATGCGTGGCTCGCGCGATTCCAGCACCGGGCGCGCGGCGATTTCCAGCAGGGCGGTGCGCACGCCGGTGGCGCCCAATCGGCCGATGGCTTGTTCGGCGTTGCGCGCAGGCAAGCGCGTGGGGCCGGTGCTGTTGGCCACCTGGACCACGCGTGTGGCCAGGTGTGGTTCCTCGGTCAGCACCGCGGCCATGCCAGCAAACGAGAACTCGGGTACCGCGGCCAGGTTCAAACAACGCAGCATGCGGGGGGAAAGCTGGGGCAGCGGCAGGGTGCCGCTGTGAATGCGCGAGCGCACGATTTCCACCAGACGCAGGGCCAGGGCTTGCTTGTTGATCCGCTCGGCGGTGGGAGTGGGCGTGACCGGCGCGGGCCGCGGCATGACCGGTGTGGGGATTGTGGCCGGCGCCCGCGTGAGCGGCGGCGGAGTCGTACCCATCACCGTGGGCAGGTCGCACAGCAAGGTCGCCCCCATCGAATCCGCTGTGGACAAGGGGACAATCGTCGACGGCGCGCGGGCGTTGCTGTTGGCTGGCAAGAGCGGCGCGGTGCCTGCCACCGCCGCCAGGAGAGCGTCACGAAACTCACGCATGCTTGCGAAGCGATGCTCAGGTTGCTTTTCGAGCGCGCGAAGAATGACGGCGCCGATGGCCGGTGGCAGCGCGGGATTGACCGAGCAAGGGGGAGGCGGCGTGGCTTGCACGTGCAGTATGATGAGACGTCCCGCCGTGTCGGCATCGAAAGGACGCCGGCCGGTCATCATCTGATAGGTCACCACGCCCAACGCGTAGATGTCGCTGCGATGGTCCAGGTTGGCGTCGCCCAAGCACTGCTCAGGCGACATGTAGGCCGGAGTTCCGATGATGGCTCCACACGCAGTTCGCTGTCCCGTCCCTTGCTCGCGGGTCGCGGTCAGCTTGGCGATGCCAAAATCCAACACCTTGACGAAGTCGGGATAGTCCGGGTGCTGGCACAAGAAGATATTGGCCGGCTTTAGATCGCGGTGGACCATGCTGTGCTCGTGGGCTGCGCCCACGGCAGACGCAACCTGGGTCAGGATCTGGATGGCAGAAACCGGGTCGAGCACAGAGACCCGAGCCAGGCGATCTTCCAGCGTCTCGCCTTCCAGCAGCTCCATCACGATGTAGGGCTGGGCGCCGAAATGGCCGAGGTCCGTCACCTCGACAATGTTGGGATGGCGAATGTCGTTGACGGCGCGGGCCTCGTTGAAGAAGCGCGTGACTACGTCGGTGTTCGACGCGACTTCCGGCGCCAGCACCTTGATGGCGGCCTTGCGTCCGATCAACACATGCTCGGCCCCGTACACCCGGCCCATGCCACCCTCGCCCAGCAGCCCGGTGATGCGGAACGATCCCAGAGTCTGGCCCACCATCGGGGCTGCCCTTGCTGCTGCGGACGGGACGGGGCTGTCCGTCCCGCTGCACATGTCAACGGTCAGGTGGGCGCTGGCCATAGTGCTACAGGTATCGGTTCGTTTGGCCAATAGCTTTCGTGGATGCAGAAACTTCCCTGGTTGTGGCCGTCGGGATCTTGACGCCTGCACTTAGGAATTGACGGTGGTGAGCCGACAATTTGGCTGAAGGCAGATCCGATCCGCGGTCCCAGGCAACTGGACATGCAGGCCATGAAGATGATCCACCCGCGCCATTTCTCTCCGCTCCTCGGGGTCGGCGGTCTTGTGGCGACCGCCATCCTGCTGGGTGTCGTGCGGGGGCCGGCAGTGGCGGGTGGGGTTCTCGCCCTCTCCCTGGTGGGATTCGCCGTTGGCTACGCGCTTAGACGCACAAAGGGGCGAAGGGATGGCAGGGTCCTGTCGGCCACGTCGCGGATTGCAGCGGTGACGGCCAAGGCCGATGAAAGACTGGTCAGTCTGGTCGAGGTCGCGCCCGAGCCAGTTCTGGTGTGCGCCGGCGGCCGCGTTGTCTACGCCAACCGCGCAGCCGTGACCGCGCTTCATTGCGAGAGCGCCGAAGAACTGACCACGCGCAATTTTTTCGACCTGGTCGAAGGCAAGGATCGGGAAGCTCTGGCCCAACGCTTGCGCGAGATGCTGTCCAGTGGCCGGCCGGCGCCGTCGGCCGAGGTTGACTTTCTCTGCCGCGACGGAAGCCGCGCCACCCTGGACGTGTCCTACCTGGTCACCGAGTTTCAGAGTGAGCGCGCCATCGTCTTGCTCTGCCGTGACATGACCGAGCGCAAGCAGCTTCAGGGCCACCTGATGCTGGCCGATCGGCTGGCCTCGCTCGGCACCCTGGCCGCGGGCGTGGCCCACGAGATCAACAACCCGCTGCTCTACATCAGCATGAATCTCGAGTACGTGACCAGCGAGGTGCAGAGAATCTCGGGCCAGCTGGGCAGTGGCGGCGTGAACAAGGCAGCCGAATTGGTGCCGCAACTGGAAGCCCTGGACCGGCCGCTGCACGAGGCACGCGACGGCGCCCAGCGCGTGAAAGACATCGTGCGCGACCTGCGCTCCTTCTCCACCGGCGGCGGGGGCGAGCGCGTCTGGCCGGTCGACATTTGTGCCATCATGGAATCCGCCCTGCGCATGGCGCGCAACGAGATCAAGTATCGCGCCGAGGTTGTGCGCCAGTATGGCGAGACGCCCATGGTGGACGCCAACGAGTCGCGCATGGCCCAGGTATTCCTCAACCTGCTCATCAATGCCGCACAGGCCATTCCGGAAGGCAATGTGCCCAACAACGAGATCCGCATTTCCACCACCACCGACCGTGCTGGTCGCGCCGTCATTCAAGTGCAAGACAGCGGCGTGGGCATCCCGCTCGACGTCTTGCCGCGGGTCTTCGATCCCTTCTTCACCACCAAGGCGGTGGGCAAGGGAACCGGTCTGGGCCTGGCCATCGTCCACCGCATCGTCACGGCTTTGAAGGGGGAAATCTACATCGAAAGCCAGGTGGGCTCGGGGACCAAGGTGCGCATCATTCTGCCGCCGGCCCAGGGGGCGCCCCAGGCTGCGGAGGCCAAGCCGCTCTCTCCTCACGATGTGGGCGTGCGCGAAGAGCGTCGCTTGCGCGTGTTACTGATTGACGACGAAACCGCCTTGGGCACCTCGTTGCGTCGCTGCATCAGTCGCTACTGGAATGCCAGTTTCGTCAACGACGGTCGCCAGGCCCTGGAACTGCTGCGCCACGACTGCGGCTACGACGTCATCGTGTGCGACCTCATGATGCCTGAAGTGACAGGCATGGATATCTATGAAGAACTGGTCCAGTCCAAGCCGGATCTGTCGAAGAGAATGTTGTTCATGACCGGCGGCGCCTTTACTGAACGGGCTCGCAGTTTCCTGGAAAGCGTACCCAACCGTCACCTGGATAAGCCATTTGACCTCGCCCAACTGGAAGCTGCTGTCCGTTCGGTGGCGGCCAACTGAAGATAGATGACTGTCATGG
This sequence comes from Myxococcales bacterium, assembly GCA_003142855.1. Classification (GTDB taxonomy): domain Bacteria; phylum Myxococcota_A; class Polyangia; order Fen-1088; family Fen-1088; genus Fen-1137. The sequence continues at coordinate 10,065 of PLNW01000122.1, read as the reverse complement.
TGAAGTTGTCGACATCGGTGCTGGAGGAACTGTGGTTCGGTGAGGATGATCCGGCTGTCGCCGACGGCAAGGCGGCGGACAGCCTGGCCGCTCACTTGGCCGAGATTGAGGGATTGAGGCCTTTCCCGGTGGTGGTGCAGAAAGTAATCGCTTGCGTCGCGCGCCCTGACTTCAGGGTGGAGCAGGTGCGCGATCTCATCGAGGAGGATCCCGCCCTGGCTGCCCGCATCCTTCGCGTGGCCAATTCGGCTGCGTTTCATGCGCGGATGCCCTGCGCTTCGATCCAAGACGCCATTGTCAGAATGGGAGCCCGAACGGTCATCGACCTGGCCAGTGGCATGGCGGCCATGACGGCGTTCGCCGATCTCAAGGGTGCGGGCAAGGCGGTGCGCGAGCATTGTGTGGGCACGGCCGCCATCGTGCGCGCACTCGCCTACCGCATGAGTGACGGGGCCGCTCCTGCGATGGCTTTCTTGGTGGGCCTGCTGCACGACATCGGCAAGCTGCTCATCATGCAGACCCGCCACCACAGCTATGCGGAGTTGGTGGCGGCCGCCGTTGGTGTTCCCGACGAACTTCACCTTCAGGAACGCGAATTCCTGGGCTACGATCACGCGGTGCTGGGCGGGCATGTTCTGGCCAAATGGGGCCTGCCCTATCCCGTGCCCAAGATCGTGGCCTGGCACCACCAACCCGCGCGCGCCTATCAGGAAGGCGGCCCGGTGGCGGTCCTGGTGGCCGTCTTGCGTATCGCGGACGTGATCGACACGCTGGTCTCCAGCGACAAGCCGACCGACGGTGTCGCCCTCAAACGCCTGGCCGACGGCCCGGACGCGATTCGCGGCGGCATTCGCGAAAAAGACATCGTGGCCACAGTCTCCGAGGCGTCCGCGCTTCGCGATGAGGCCCTCATGCTTTTCCGCTAGCGGCGAAGGACAGACGGACCATGGGCTACACCAACAATTCCACCTACGGCAAAGGCCAACACGCGATTGCCAACGATAGAATCCTGGTGGAGACGGCCGATCAGTTCGCGGGGCGCTTGCGCGCGCATTTCAGCTCGCCTGGCTACACGCCGCCGTTGCTGCCGGCCGCGGCCCTGGAAGTTCATGGGCTGACCCAGCAGGTGGACGTGGACGCGACCAAGGTAGTCGAGGTGATGCGAAAGGACCCCATGCTGGCCGGGCGCGTGCTCAAGATCGCGCAGTCGGCGGCCTTTGCGCCCGTGGGGACCATCACTTCGCTGCAGGACGCAGTGGTGCGTCTGGGTCTGCGCAACCTGTCGGAGATCGCCTGGGAGGTCTCCCTGGGCACGCGCGTCTTCCGCTCGCGCGCCTACGGCGACGCGATGGAGATGGTGCGCCGCCACAGCACGGCCTGCGCGTACTTGGCCCGCATGGTGTCCAGTTTCACGCCCCTGGCCTCGGAGTATGCCTTCCTGTGTGGGCTGCTCCACGACATCGGGATAGCGGCGGCACTCATCGTGCTGGGCGAGCAGAAGCACACGGAAGCGGGGTTCGATCCCGCCACGCTCGCGATGGCCTTGCAGCAGTGCCACCAGGAGGCATCGGCCACGGTGGCTAGTCTGTGGAGGTTGCCTGCCGACGTGACGCTTGTGCTGGGCCACCACCACGATGTGGCGATCGATGGCTTGGTGCACCCGCTCGCTGCGGTGGTGGCGCTGGCCGAAGACCTGACCCGCGATGTGGGGTTGGGCATCGTGCTCGACGGCCACAACTGCGATGTGACCAGCGACAATGCCCTGGCCCATGCCCGCAGCGCCTTGGGGTTCGACAGCGCGCGCATGGAGAAACTGAGAAAAGAGGCCGGGAAACTGCTTTCCACTCTCGAGCGCGGGGCAGTCATGGCGGCGGTGGCATCGAAAAGTCGCCCCAAAGCCCAGAGGTCCATGCGGTGACATCCCGCGAGCTGCTCGACCTTTCGTCTGCGCAGGCTGCTTTGAGACCGGCCCCAGCGCAGGTAAACTCTCGTCCCGTGGCCGACGCTGCTGATCTGATTCCCCGCGTCATTGATCTGATGAATCGGAACGCTCTGCGCATTCCGCCCTATCCGGCGATTGCGGTGCGCCTGCGCCGGGTGATTGCCCGGGGCGAGTTTGGAATTGGTGAGCTGGAGCGGATTGCAGGTGAGGATCAGAGCTTGGCCGCGACCCTGCTCCGTTACGCCAATTCCGCGGTCTACCGCCGGGTCACTCCCACCACCACCCTGGGCGCGGCCATCATGCGCATCGGCGCCACCGAGGTGGCGCGCATTGCCATGGCCCTGAGTGTGGGCGGTTTCGCCGTCGAGAATGGGCCGCTGGCCGCGGTCCGCTTCCGGGTGTGGCGCCAGGCGCTGGTGTCGGCGTTGTGCTGTCGAGCCCTGGCCTACTGGCGCCAGACCGACGCTGAGGAGGCCTATGTGTGTGGGCTGTTGCACGACTTTGGACGGGTGGTGGCCGTGTGCGGGTTTGAAGACGTCCTCGCGCGCACGCACGACACGCGGGTCTTGACTGAAGCGGCCTGGGCTGAAGCTGCAGAACAGGTGCACCTCAAACTCGGCATCCTCACTGCTCAGCGCTGGAACCTCTCGCCCTTGCTCTCGTCGGTGATCACCAACCATCACGCACCCCAGCGAGCGGGCGCCTATCGCGCGATGGTGGACATCGTGGCAGCCTCCGACAAGCTGGTGGAAGCCCTGGAGAAGGAGCCCCATCCCAACACCAGCGACCTGATGAAGGCGGCGCCTCTGCGGATTGACGAGGCCGAGTACATGGTGACCATTCTGTCCACCGTCGCCGCATCGGTCAGCGCCATCGACGAGACGACCGCAGTCCCCGAAGTTGAAGCCACGCCGGTTCCCAACCAAGTGGCGCGGCCGCCGAGCGCGCTGGCACCGCCCCACAAGGCGGTGGACTTGAAGGTGGGTCTTCTGCGCTCGAGTGGCAACGTGCCCTGCCAGGGCACCTACCTGTCGCGCGACGGAATTGCTTTTGTCGGCAAGATCAAGATTCGCGAAAACAGCATGATCCGGATCGACGTGGAAACGCCCAAACAAACCCTCGACGTGTGGGCCGTGGTCGCGTCCTGCGAGCCCGAAGGTGATGCCAACCGGATTGAGGCCCGCCTGTTCGCGGTGGCGCCCGAGCTGCAGGCGGCGTGGACGCGGCTGTTCGCGTCGGTGTGACAGCTCACAGGTGCTTCAATGCATCCTCGGGCGGCTCGTCCTTGCCGTGGGCTTGCCGCTCCCAGGATCGACTGACGATTTCCTTGGAGCCTAGCCCGATGGCGAGCGCCACGGCCAGCACGATTCCGCCGAAGAGAATGGCAAAGCCCAGACGCACGATCTCGCCACCCACGTGCAGATGGTCGAGTGCCATGGCCGCGGCAAAGACCAGCACCAGCCATTTGACCGCCAGGCTGAGCAGGCGCGCTGAATGAATCTGCATGTTGACCGCGCTGATGAGCACCGCGCGCGAGAGAAAGCGCGCCAGCAACACGCCCAACAACACCAGCACAATGGCCGTGCCCAGGTTGGGCAGGGACTCCACCACGTTGACGATCAACTGTGGCGTGACCCCGGCGCCGAAGGCGGTCAGCCCGACCAACCAGCCCAACACCACCACGGTCCAGGTGACGGTCTTGCGCAAGAGCAGGGTGGGGCTGTTCTTGGGTGACCATTCGGCCAGAACCACGAAGCCCCATTTCTGCAGGCGCTTGTCGCAGTCAAGCGCGCGCAGGATCACGCCCACCAGGGCGCCCAGCAGCCAGCCCACCAGCGACGACAGCAAGACCGCCAGCACCAGGGCCAGCAGCGCGGGCAAGAAATTGGCTACCCCCACCACGACGCGGTGGGTGGCCCCGTAAAGTGCGTCCTTGATTTGATCCCACATGACAAAACGCTCCTTTCTCCGCCTGTCGAACTAGGGGTTAAAGCGATCGGGCCAGCGCCAGCGAGAGATTAGATAGGGCTTCTGGGCTTCGTAAACCATGGAGAGCTGCTGCACCCTCCGTTCCACGTCCTGGGAAGGCGCGGCGCTCATCTCGCGCACGAAAGACGCCAGCCAGCCCAGGTACAGCGGGGTCAGCGCGCGCAAGAGGTGGCCGCGGTTCATCACGTGCAAACGGTAACCGAGCGCGAAGTCGTACACGATGCGCGCCCACAGATCGTCGGCCAGCGTGGCCGCGTCGTCTCGGGCCAGATACTTGAGCGCCAGCAGCGTGGCGGGTGGCAAGACCGCGGACCACACTTCCTGCAGGGTGCGGCAGCCGAGGCGGAACGACTCCCACATCTTGTGAGCGTCCACCGGGGGCGGATTGCCCGCAATCTCCACCGGCGTGCCGAACCAGCGAACCGGTTCAGAGCCGCGCACCTTCTGCCAATACGAGACATTGTGGTTCATCTCGTCGAATACCGAGCCCAGCACCGCAGCCAAAATGGAACTCAAGTCCAGCGGCGATGCGCTTGCCGCGTGTTCGGCCGGACCTAGGAAAACCTGGCACAAGGCAAAGTCGGCGCAGATGGTTTCACTCACGGCGCGGGCATCGGCGGACAGGGCGGAGACCTCGATGTCCCAGACTCTTCTTGCCAGGAAGCGTTCCACCAGGCGACTCGACAGCGCGAACACGCTGCCCAGGGGCTGGCGCACGCGCTTGCCGTAGAGTGCGCGGGTGAGCGGATACACGATGCCCTTGCTGATGGCGCCGTCGAGCTTATGCCGAGCGAAATAGGGAACCACCATGTCGAACTGGTCGTCGAGGATGGGGCGCGCAAGCTGCGCCACCCAGTCCGCGCCCATGCTGGTCATGCTGGCGTCGAGCACCAGGCAGGCGCGCGCGTGCACCTCGTGCGCCTGCTCCAGGATCATGCGCAGCTCGCGCGTCTCCACACCGGGGCTGGTGGTGTCCGGGGCGTCGTCAGCCGGCCCCAGCTCGCGTAGCAGCGGGTTCTCCGCACGCAGCGTGCGCACCTGGCCGCGCGTGCCGTCGCTGGAGCCGACATCGGCACTGACCAGCAAACTGCCGTGCCCACTGAAGAACTCGCCTAGCCCGGCCTGGGCTGTGCGCAGAACCTGGGCTACCGTCGCGGCATGGTTGCAGCTGGGCACCCCGACCACGATCTCGGCCGTCGCGGGCGCCGTGGTCGCCACCGTCGATGAAATTCGCTGGCTCGCGGTGCTGTCGTGCACGGCTACCTTTCACCCACCGGCTCGCGCACCAGCGCGAGCAGACCCTGCAGCGGAATGCGCGCCCAGGTGGGCCGGTGATTGAGCTCGTAGCCCAGCTCGTAGAAGGCCTTGTCCACCAGGAAGGCGTCGAGCAGCCGCGCGAAGATGTTGCTGTCCGCGGGAAGAAAGGCCGCGCCCGCCGCGACGGTGCGGTAGCTGGCCAAAAACGCAGCCGAGGCGAACTTCGACCACAGGCGCGCCCAGGGCTCAAGTGTGTCCGCGTCCTGCGGCCGTCGCGCCAGATAGCTGGCCAGCGCGGCGTGGGCGGCGTAACTGAAGGAGCGCACCATGCCGGCGACGTCCTTGAGCGGCGACTGCATCGCGCGGCGTTCTTCCGGCGAGCGCGCCGGCTCACCCTCGAAGTCCAGCACCACGAAATCGCCGCGCGCCCGCAGCACCTGGCCCAAATGGAAGTCGCCGTGAATGCGGGTCTTCTGCAACACCACATCGGTTTCTTCCAGGCGGCGAAAGGCCTCCAGCACCTGCCGGCGCCGCGCCAGCAGCAGGCCCACCAGCTCGACCAGATCGTCGGGCAGCGTGGCCAGCCGCGACTTCAATTCGTCGAGCGCGTCGCTGGCGCGCTCGCGGAACTGATGGGCCAACAGATTCAGGTCGCTTTTGTCTAGCCGCTGGGGCTGGAAAGCGGGATTCTCGCTCTGGGCCGCCAGGGCCAGGTGCATCTCGGCGGTGCGTCGGCCCAGCGCGGCCACCGCTTCGAGATACAGGCCCATGCTGGCGATGGCCAGTTCGGGAAGCGGCTCCTCAGAGAGCAGCAAAATCGGACGTCGGCTGGCCTCCATGACGGCGGCTGGTGCCGGCTCCACCGTGTGGGCCTCGTAGTACAGGCGCAACTCCTCCAGCGACCAAGTCCAGCCGTCGCCCTGATTGGTCACCAGTTCCTGCAACATGCCCAACGTGAAGCGAGCGCCCTCGCGGTCGATGAATTCCAGCGCCCCGCCAAAGCGCGGAATATGGGAGAAGCCGCAGGCTTCGCACAGGTGCTGCACCATCTCGCAGTCGGGATTGGGCCCGGGGCTGGGCCGACGGAAGAGCTTGAGGATCAGTTTCTCGCCATAGCGAATCGAGGTGTTGCTCTGCTCCGCGGTGCCGCGGCTGGCAGGCAGTGGCGTGCCGGCCTCACCGTGCAGAATGGCGACCAGACGCCCCGGCATCCCCATGAGCGTACCGCTCTCGAAGCGCACGCTCTCACCACGTTCGATCACGCCGAGCAACCACTGGCAGAAACCGTCGTCCACCGTGGCGTCGAAAAAGGCGCCCTGGCCGCCCTGACAGGTGGCCAGCAGGGAATCGCGATGCTTGTCGCGCATGCCCAACATGCGATCCGTGGGCACGTGCACCAAGGGGAGGAAATACGATTCCCGGTCGCCCTCGGCGTAGCGCACGTCGAGCAGCAAGAGCGCCGCGCCCACATCAAACAAGTCGGCGAAGTCACTCACTGAGACCGAATCGATTACGCGCGACTTGCGCCCGAACCAGCGCTGGCGCCGCAGGAAGGGACCGAGCAGGCGCTCGAAGGCGGCGCGCGCCGGCACCGCCAGGGCTTCGCGCAGGCTGGCCGCCGCCAGCACGGGCTCGCTGCCATCGCCGTCGAGATCGCGCGGCGGCGCGGCCGGCGCCTGCAGCTCGAACCACAGGTAGCCATAGGGACCCAGAGTCAGGCGATAGGGCTCGCTGCGGATGGGCGGAAACTCCACGTAGCCCAGCATCTCCACTGGAACCACGCCCTCGAAGCGCGCCAGGTCCAGTTCCACCGGCTGGGCAAAGCGCGACAGATTGGCCACGCACAGGATCTGCTCTTTGTCGGACGTGCGCAGGTAAGCCAGGATTTTGCGGTTGGACGGCCGCAAGAACTCGATGCGGCCGCGGCCGAATACTTTGAACAACTTGCGCAGCCCGATCATGTTGCGCGTCCAGTGCAGCAGCGACGAGGGATCGGAAAGCTGTGCCTCCACGTTGACGGATTGGTAGCCGTACACCGGATCGAGCAGCACCGGGCTGTACAGTCGCGCGGGTAGGGCGCGCGAGAAGCCGGCGTTGCGATCCCCGCTCCATTGCATGGGGGTGCGCACGCCATTGCGGTCGCCCAGGTAGATGTTGTCGCCCATGCCGATCTCGTCGCCGTAGTACAGGATGGGCGTGCCCGGGAACGACAGCAGGATGCTCTTGAGCAGCTCGATGCGCCGGCGGTTGTTGTCGAGCAGCGGGGCCAGGCGGCGGCGAATGCCCACATTCACGCGCATGCGCGGATCGGCACTGTAGGCCAGGTACATATAGTCGCGCTCGCGGTCGCTGACCATTTCCAGGGTCAGCTCGTCGTGATTGCGCAAAAATAGGCCCCACTGACAACTGGGCGGAATTTCCGGCGTGTCGGCCATGATGTCGAGGATGGGCTGGCGATCTTCGAGGCGCAGGGCCATGAACAGCCGGGGCATGAGGGGAAAGTGGAAGGCCATGTGGCACTCGTCGCCCTCGCCGAAGTACGGGCGCACGTCCACCGGCAATTGGTTGGCCTCGGCCAAGATCATGCGGTTGGCGTAGCGCTCGTCGAGCGCCGCGCGAATCTGGCGAATGATGGCGTGGGTCTCGGGCAAGTTCTCGCAGTTGGTGCCGTCGCGCTCGACCAGATAGGGAATGGCGTCCAAGCGCAGTCCGTCCACGCCTTGATCCAGCCAGAAGCGCATGGCATCCAGCACCTCGCGCAGAACGTCCGGGTTGTCGAAATTGAGGTCGGGCTGGTGCGAGAAGAAGCGGTGCCAGAAATAGGCCTTGGCCACCGGATCCCAAGTCCAGTTGGACTTTTCGGTGTCAGTGAAGATGATGCGCGCCCCGCTCAGCTTGTGGTCGTCGTCGCTCCACACATAGCGGTTGCGTTCGGGCGAACCGGGCGGGGCGTGGCGGGCAGCCTGGAACCAAGGATGCTGGTCCGAGGTGTGGTTGACCACCAACTCGATCATCACCTGCATGTCGCGGCTGTGGGCGGCGTCGAGGAAGGCGCGAAAATCGTCCAGCGTCCCGTAGGCCGAATGCACGTTGCAATAGTCCGAGATGTCGTAGCCGTCGTCGCGCAGGGGCGAAGGGAAGAAAGGCAGCAGCCACAGGCAGGTGACGCCCAGGTCCTGCAGATAGTCGAGCTTCTGCAGAAGCCCGCCGAGGTCGCCTATGCCGTCGTGGTTGCTGTCAAAGAACGCCTTGACCGGCAGCTCATAGATGATGGCGTCCTTGTACCAGAGCGGGTCGCTTGCACTTCCGCTGCGCTTCATGGTGGGCGTTGCCTTTGCCGGCGGATATCACTGACCTCGGGCCAGACGCCAAGGCTACCACGTTCCTGGAGGATCAGAAGGCTGCCGCGTTTGCGGAGAAGTTTCGAGGCTGTCGCAAGCCCGTCACACACGGCCTCTAGCCTGCGCGCAAGGAGATTGAAAGCCATGAAGAGCAGACAAGTCCAAGGCACGCTTTTGGCAATTTCGCTGTTGGTTGCGCCGGCGGTTCTTGCGCAAGAGATGGCTCCGGCGGGCAGCGAAGCGCCCCCGGTGATGGCCCCGCCGGTGGAGGCCGCTGCGCCGGCAGCTCCCGCGCCCGCGGTCGCGGCGTCCGTCAGCCCTGCGCTCGATGCGCGCCTGAAAGCGGTCGAGACCAAGCTGGCGGGGACCGAAGAGACGGTGGGAGCCCTGCAGTCGACGGTGGACGGCCTGAAAAAGATCAAGGTCGGCGGCTTTGTCCAGGGTCGCTACGAGTACCACCAGGACGCACTGGACGGCACGTCCAAGTACAAGAGCGAGAACCGCTTCTACGTGCGCCACGGCTACCTCGGGGCCAAGTACGAGGGCAAGAATGCCGAGTACTTCCTGCAGATCGACGCCAACAACAACGACGGCGTGGTGCTCAAGGACGCCGAGGCCACTTTCGTCGACACCTGGACGCCCTTTCATCTGCGCGTGACCCTCGGTCAGTTCAAGATTCCGTTCGGATATGAAATTCTGCAGTCGGATGCGGATCGCGAAATGCCCGAGCGTGCGTCGGTCATAACCACACTCTTCCCGGGCGATCGTGATCGTGGTCTGCGGTTGCAAGGCAGCTACGAAATGCTTCGTCTGAACGTCGCCCTGGTGAACGGCGCCAGCTTCGGCCAGAAGGATCCTTCGAACTATTTCGGCGTGGTCCAGAACGGCTACGATCCCAACGGCTTCAAGACCATCGTGGGCCGCCTGGGCGCGGACCTGGGTTTTTTGGTGGGTGGCTTCTCCTGGATGTGGGGACGGACTCTGGATACCAAGTTCGGCGCGCTCGACGTGATCGACACCAGCAGCACGGCGGGCAAGCTCTTGCCCGATACGTACACGTCCTTTTCCCAGACGCGTCTGGCAGGGGACGTACAGGGCTATGTCGACGTGCCCGAGGTGGGCGGGCTGGCGATCAAGGGCGAGATGATCTGGGCGCGCAAGACCAACCGTGCCTACGACCTCGCCCAGGCCAACAGCTGCCTCAACAGCCAGAGCCTGGGCTGGATGGTGACCGTCGTGCAAAACATCGGCCCCTACCTGGGTGTCGCACTTCGCCTGGACCAGTTCGATCCGCTTCTCTCCAGCACCGTCGATCCGAAGTGCTACGACACGACCGTGACGCCAAAACCGACTGCTGCCATCGCGGCCCGCGATACGGATCGTCTGACCCGGCTGGGTGTGGCCCTGCTCGCCTACGGCTCGGCCAACATCAAGTTCACCCTGTCGTACGAGCACCTCTGGGAGACCCCGGCGGTGCCCAACGACATCCTCACCGCGCAGTTGCAGGCGCGCTTCTAGAGCACCGAACGGTTTGAA
>PLNW01000160.1 GCA_003142855.1 Myxococcales bacterium | reverse complement strand
CTTTTTGAATCAGTAGTGCTAATTCTTCTGCAATTTCCAGCGTGTTGCAGATGCACCCAGAAAACTCCCAAATGTCTTGAATCGCAGCTGGGCGGTGTCTTCGGTCTAGTCGCCAGATTCTGTTCGCCGCTTGCAGTTGTGGAAGATGTGCGCAGCCTCGTCGATTTCGTCGCTAGATCACATTTCCGCCCCAGAGGGCTGCGAAGAAGTCGCGCCAGGGAACGATGTGAATGTTCCCCATGTCCCGCGGAGCCCGCTCATTGCAGACGACGAAAGTCTTGCGAGGCGAATATTCATCCTTGAAGGCATGCAAGGCCTTCAAGTCCGCGCCGTCAACCCGCGACGTCCCTTTCACTTCGACCGCCGTTTCTCCGTCCCCAAGGACAAAATCCACCTCAAGTCCGGATTTTGTCCGCCAGAAATGGATGGGGAAGTCCTTCCCGCTGTAGGAGCGGTAGGCGGTAAGTTCCATGAAGACGAGGTGCTCGAAGGCTCGACCGAAAGCCTCGCCTTTCTCATCGAGGAGTCGCCGCTTGACCAACTCGCCGGCCACTCCCACGTCAAAAAGGTAGAACTTGGGGGCCTTTCCGATCACCTGCCTGTTTTGCCTCTTTTTGAAGGGTTCTAGAAGCGTCCCCAAGAGGGTGTCGGAAAGTATTTGGTAGTACTCCTTGACCGTCTTGGAATCCACGCCGCAATCGCGCGCGACGTTTGTGAAGTTCACGAGCTCCCCGTGGCTGTAAGCCGCGGCGTCGAAAAACCGAGAGAAGGCGGGCAAGTTCCGCGTCAACCCTTCGTCGAATACCTCTTCCTTCAGGTAGTCCCGAACGTAAGCCTTCAACGACTTGGCACAGTCCGGGTCGCTTTGAAGGTAGTGGACGGGGATCAGCCCGTGGTTGAGCGCCCGGAGGAGGTTCATCTCTTTGACCTCGGCGGAAACCAGGGGGAGCATTTCGTAGCGCCAAGCCCGGCCGCCCAACAGGTTGGCGTGTCCGCGCTTGAGCTTTCGCGCGCTTGATCCGCACAGGATGAACGAGAGACCCCGGTTCTCGATCAGGCGGTGGACTTCGTCCAGTAGCTGGGGGATCTTCTGGACCTCGTCCAGGATGATAGGGGAGCGAAGGCGCTTCTCATCCGTCGCGGCCAGCCTTTCGGCGAGCAGGGAGGGAGTTTTGGACAAGCTCAAGAAGAGGTCGGTATCGAGGAGATCGAAGACGACGCTCTCGGGAAAGCGCTGCTTCAGGTAGGTGGATTTTCCGGTCTTGCGCGCGCCCCACAAGAACGCTGACTGGCGCCGGGGAAGGGAGAGGGAAAGGACCCGTGAGAGAATCGTCATGTCGGACTGCGCTCCGTATTGGTTGAACCAATGTGGAGTATATTCCGAATTGGTTCACTTCTTCCAAAATCGCTTTCCTCACGGAAACTGCCCGCGCTGCCATTGGTGGGCGATTGGCAACGGACTCTCCGAAGCTGCGTCTCGCGCGCGCAGAGACGGCCGCGCGGCGTGGGCCACGCGACTGTGAAGTCGTCGGCTATGTTGCCGCGCGATTGAGCAGCCCGTTCACGTCATTGCGCAGGACTTCGGCGCGAATAGGCTTGTCCACAAGCAGGTCGGCCTTCAGCCACGACTGCTGCACAGCCGAATCCGCCGCAAAGGACAGGCCGGTCGCGGCCTTGACCGCGGTGACCATCATGACCGGGGTATCCGGGTACAGCTTCTTGATGCGGTGGCAGAGCACGAACCCGGTGTCCTTCTCCTCCATCATGAGGTCCAGGATGGCCAGGTCGGGCTTGAGCGACAGGAGAATCTCTTCAGCCTCATCCTGGGTTCCCGCGCTGTGCACCTCGTGACCATCCTGCTTCAGGATCATGGTCACCTGCTCCACGATGTCCGGATCGTCGTCCACCACCAGTATCTTCTTTGCATTCGCCATGGTTATTTCCTTCCAGCCTTCGCGTGGACTCGATTCAGACCAACACGTCTCGCTTGTGATAGTGCGTGTGCAGCAGCTTGTGGCTCATTTCGCCCAGCGGGGCGCCCAGGAACTCCTTGTACAGGCGGGCCACGTCTTCATTCTTGTGGCTGACCCGCAGGGTTTCGTCGCGATCGATTTGATAGAGCGCCTGCATGCGCGCCTTGATGGCATTCTGGTCGCCGTTCAGCGGCTGCCCACCGCCGGCAATGCACCCACCCGGGCAAGTCATGACCTCGATGAAATGGATGTCCTTGCGGCCGGCCCGTATCGATTCCAGCAAGCGCGCCGCATTCTTCAGGCTGCTGGCCACGGCCACGCCCACCTCGAGATCGCCGATCTTGATCTTGGCCTCTTTGATGCCGTCCAGGCCGCGCATTTCCTGAACCTTCAGCTCTTTCAATTCCTTGCCGGTGAGCAAGAAATACGCGCTGCGGATGGCCGCTTCCATCACGCCGCCGGTGGCGCCGAAGATCTTGCCAGCGGTGGAGCGCATGCCAAAGGGCGTGTCGGCGTGATCCGGTTCGACGTCCATCATGTCGATGCCGAACATGCGAATGAGCTGGGCCGCCTCGCGCGTGGTCAGCACGTAGTCCACGTCGGGGACGTAATCGCGGCCCATTTCCTCGCGCGCGCACTCGAACTTCTTTGCCGTGCACGGCATGATCGACACGCTGACGATCTTCGACGGGTCGAGGCCCTCGCGCTGGGCGAAGAAAGTCTTGATCACAGCGCCCATCATCTGCTGCGGACTCTTGCAGGTGGACAGATTGGGGATGAAGTCCGGGTAGAACTGCTCGACGTACTTGATCCAGCCCGGCGAGCAGCTGGTCATCATGGGCAGAGTGCCGCCGGTCTGGATGCGCTTCACCAGCTCCGACCCTTCTTCCATGATGGTCAGATCGGCGGTGAACGAGGTGTCGAACACGCGCTTGAAGCCCAACTTGCGCAGGGCCCCGACCATGTGGCCGTCAGCGTCCTTGCCCGGCTTGATGCCGAATTCCTCGGCGATGGTCACCGAAACCGCGGGCGCGTGTTGCACCACCACGTACTTGTTGGGGTCGGAGAGCGCCGCCACCACTTCACTGAGGTAACTGTGCTCGGTCAAGGCTGCCGTCGGGCAGGCCAGGATGCACTGACCGCAGTTGATGCACGACGAGACGTTGAGGCCGGTCTCGAATGCCGTGCCCACCACCGCCTTGGGACCGCGGTGGATGAAGTCGATGGCCGATACGCCCTGAATCTCCTCGCACACGCGCACGCAGCGGCCGCACAACACGCACTTGTCCGGGTCGCGCACGATAGAGGGCGACGACACGTCCATGTCGCGGTTGTTCTTCTTGCCGATGTAGTGTCGCTGGCGCACGCCGAACTCGGCGGCCAAGGACTGTAGGTCGCAACGCTGGTTGCGCGTGCAGTACAAACAATCGTCGGGGTGATTGGACAGCAGCAATTCCACAATCGTGCGCCGAGCCGCCAGCACCTTGGGCGAGCGGGTCTTGATCTTCATGTCCTTGGCGACCGGGAAAGAACAGGACGGCACCAGGCCAGGCGCGCCTTCCACTTCCACGATGCACAGACGGCAGGCACCGCTGGGGGGCAGGCCTTCCATGTGACACAGGGTCGGCACGTGCACGCCTTCGCGCCTCAACACCGAAAGAATGGTCTCGGCCCCGTTGGTCTCGACCGGCTTGCTATCAATTTCAATGGTAAACATCGTGTATTCCTCGCGATGACTCAGGTTCAGTGCAAGGGCCGGGTGAAATCGAGATCACAGCGCAAGCAGCGCCGCGCCTCACACTGGGCCGCCTCTTCCGAGATGCACAGCTCGACCTCGGCGAAATTCCCGCGACGATTCTCGACCGGCAGGTGGGGCTGCTGCACCCGCGCTGCCATGCCGTCGCTTTCTTCTTCTTCCCCGGTCCCTTGTACCGGCTCGACGTAGAAGGACGGCAACTTCACCTTGGGCAGCTGCTTGAGCAGCTTGCCGCTGACAAAGTTCTGCAGCATGACCGCCGCGCTCTTGCCCGCGGCGATCGCCTTGATCACCGTGCTCGGTCCCGAGGTCACGTCGCCCCCGGCGAACACGCCGGGACGACTGGTGGTGAATGATTCGGGGTTGACGGTCACGGTTCCCCAGCGCGTGGTCTTCAAATCCTTGAGCCCAACGCCTTCAGGCTGCTCGCTGATGGCCACGATGAGCGTGTCCAGATCCACCACGTGTTCCGATCCCGGAATCGGCACCGGTTGCTGGCGACCTGAATCGTCGAGCGGGCCCAGCTCGTTGTTGATGAACTTCACCCCGCCGAGCTTGCCATCCTTGACCACGACCCCGATAGGAGCCACCAGCGGCTTGAGCACGATACCCTCGGCCAAGGCAGCCTCGATCTCCTCGCCGTAAGCCGGCATTTCCGCGCGTGTGCGGCGGTAGAACACGGTCACGCCGGTCACGCCCTTCTGGCGGAAAGCCACGCGGGCCGCGTCGATGGCAGAATTGCCGCCGCCGACGATTCCCACCCGACCCTTGGCCAGGTGCTTGCCTTCCAGGTTGTAGGCCTTGAGAAACTTGATGCTGGGGAGCACGCCCTCGGCATCGTCGCCGGACAGGCCCAGCCGCTTGCTCTCGTGCGCGCCAGTGGCCACGTACACCGCCTTGTAGCCGTCCTTGTCCATCAAAGAATCGATGGTGAAGTCCTTGCCCAAGGTCTGATTGAGCTTGAGTTCGACGTTGACGTTCAACAGGGAGTCGATCTCCTTTTGCAATGTTTCGCGTGGCAAGCGGTACTCGGGAATGGCGGAAACCAGCATGCCGCCGGGCTTGGATTCGCGCTCGAACACTGTGACCCGGTTGCCCAGCGCGCCCAGGTAGTGGGCCGCGGTCAGCCCCGACGGGCCGGCGCCGATGACTGCGATCTTGGGCGCGTTTGCACCCGCGACCTTGACCAGTTCCTTGTACGAATCGGGAGCCACGCGATCCACGATGAAGCGCTTGAGGGTGCGCACCGCAATGGGCTCGCCGCCGGTGGCGCCCGCGCGGCACATCGACTCGCAGGGGTGGTCACACACCCGCGCGCAGGCCGAAGGGAACGGGTTGGCGCTGCGGATCACTCGATAGGCTTCCGCGTACTCGCCGCGCGCGATGTGCGCGACATAGCGCCAGGCTTCAGTGCCCACCGGGCAGGTGTTCTGGCAAGGCGCGCCCACCAAGTCCTTGCACGCGCCCGCCGGGCAGGTCCGCTCGAAGACATGGGCTTCGTATTCCTCGCGAAACCAGCGCAAGGTCGACAGCACCGGGTTGGGCGCGGTCTGCCCCAGACCGCACAGGCTGGTGATCTTGATGGTCTCGGCCAGCTCGGAGAGGCGCATGATGCCCTGGAAGCGAATCAGCGCATCGATGTTCTCTTCCTTGCGCCGTGGCCGCGTGATGGCGTCGAGGATCTCGAGCATACGGCGTGTACCCTCGCGACAGGGGATGCACTTGCCGCAGCTTTCGCTCTGGATGAACTCCATGAAGAACTTGGCGAAGTCCACCATGCAGGTGGTCTCGTCCAGCACCACCAGGCCGCCCGATCCCATGATGGCGCCCGCGCTCTTGAGGGTTTCGTAATCGATGGGCGTGTCGAGCAACTGCGGCGGGATGCAGCCGCCCGAGGGGCCGCCGATCTGCACGGCCTTGAACTTCTTGCCTGCCGGCGGCCCGCTGCCCACGTCGAAGATCACGGTGCGCAGTGAGGTTCCCATCGCCACCTCGACCAGACCCGCGCGCTGGATCTTTCCGCTGAGCGCAAAGATCTTGGTGCCCTTGCTGGTGGCGGTGCCGACGGCGGCGTAGCCCTCGGCGCCTTTGCGCATGACCACCGGGATGTTGGCCAAGGTCTCGACGTTGTTGATTACCGTGGGCTTGGCGAACAGGCCACTTTGCGCCGGGTAGGGAGGCCGTGGCCGCGGCATACCGCGCCGGCCTTCGATGCTGTGCATGAGCGCGGTTTCTTCGCCGCACACGAAGGCGCCGGCACCCATCTTAATGTGGAACTGCAAGTTGAACCCGCTGCCCATGATGTGGTCGCCGATGAGGCCGTAGGCTGTGGCGCGCGCGATGGCCTCGCGCAGACGCTGCACGGCCAGCGGGTATTCGGCGCGAATGTACACGTAGGCGTCCTTGGCGCCGATGGCGTAGGCGGCGATCATCATGCCTTCCAGCAGCTTGTGCGGATCGCTCTCGATCAGCGCGCGGTCCATGAAGGCGCCGGGATCGCCTTCGTCGGCGTTGCAGATGAGGTACTTCTGGTCGCTCGACTGGCTGAGCGCCATCTTCCACTTGCGGCCGGTGAGAAAGCCGCCGCCGCCACGGCCGCGCAGTCCGCTCTTCTCGACGATGTCGCACACCACCTCGCGGGTCTTGCTGCGGATGGTTTCGAGGAACGTCTTGTATCCGCCGCGCGCGATGTACTCCTCGATGCTGCCGGGATCGACGATGCCCGAGAATTCCAGCACCCAACGCAGCTGCGGCTTGAAGAAGGAATGCTGGTCCAGCCGGGGCAAGTCCGACCACGGTTCGGACGGTCCCGCGCTAAACTGCCCCACCAGGTTCGCGGTCGGGATCTTGCCAGCGAACACGCCGTCGAGGATGCCGGCGACGTTGTCGGGCGAAACCTGCATGAATGACAGACGACGCTTGCCTGGCATCTGAACGTCCAGCATGGGCTCGAATGCGCACATGCCGATGCAACCAACCTCGACGATCTCGACGTCCTTGTGGTTGGCGTCCAGGTACTGACGAACCGCCTTTTCCACCTTGGCCGCGCCTGCGCCCATGCCACAGGTTCCCATGCCCAGGTAGATGACCGGCTTGCTGACCACATCGCGACGAAGCTTGGCCAGAACGGCTTCCTGCTCGTTGTTCTTGGCCACACTGCCGGATTGCAGGTACTCGAGGACGAAAGGATCGGGCGTGGTCGAAACGTCGAGCGCAGCGAACAGGGACTTCGGCATAGTGGTCATGACTGCACGGCCTCCTTGCGACAGCCGTCGAGGAGCTTGCGCGCTCGGGTCGGCGTCATGCGGGCGAAGAACTCGCCGTTCACACACATCACCGGGGACAAACCGCAAGCCCCCAAACAGGCGACGACTTCCAAGCTGAATATGCGATCCCGGCTGGTCTGTCCCGGCAAGAGCTTCAGCTCGTTCTTCACGGTATCGAGCAAAGACAAAGATCCCTTCACGTGACAGGCCGTGCCTCGGCACACCTGAACGTGGAACTTGCCAGCGGGATGAAAGCGGAACTGGTTGTAGAAGGTCGCGACGCCAAACACCTTGCTGGCGGGCAGCTTGAGGTGCTGGCCAATCGCGATGACCGACTCCTTCGACACGTACCCCTGGGCGTCCTGAACTTCTTGCAGGATCGTGATCAAGGAATCGCGTCGGGCGTTCTGATACTTCCTAAGGATGGGCTGAATGTCCTGTGTGACTGTTGTCATTTGACCAGATCCTTCTTGTTACCTGGCTCACGCTGTGAAATATTTCACAATGAAGGTATCATCATCTAGCGTTTATCGTCAAGAAAACTTTTCGTAAATCAACTCACAAATCCCTGTTCTCGCCAGTATCCGTTTTCCGGTACGCCCAACGCCATTCCTGTGGTCCTATGTTCATGAAATCACCGATGTTCTCTTGAATCCACCGACGCCCGACCAGCGATTCCGATCTCTGTGCCCTCCCCTCTCCCCTCTGTGTTCTCAGCAGGGCGCTGCTGACCAGCTGAAATCACTCCCCTCGTTGCGGCCGCGACATTGCGACCGAGAAAGCGTTTCGAATCCCCTCTCTTGCCGAAGCCGATGGTTTCTCCCAGGCTCGCGATACGCGCTTCCAGACAGCCTCGGCACTGCGTGGCCGACTCGTCCAGGCACGGCTTGCCGTCGTAGAGCTGGTAGGCGCTCCGGTATTTCGGGTCGGTCAGGTTGGGCATGATGACGTTGGCCCCGGCCATGAGCCCCTGTTCCCGGCCATTGGGCGCCAGGGCCTGCAGCGCGGTCGCGGCCGCGATGTTCACGTCCGGCAGGTACAGACGCGTGACTGCGATCATGCGCAAGGCCAGCGCCAGTTGCGCGTGCCGTTTCCAGGCGAAGTTGCGGATCGAATCGCGCAAGGGCGTATCGGCGTGCGGGATGAACGGCCCCATGCCGATCATGACGACCTTCTCTTGCTCGAAAAACAGAATGTCGCGGGCGAGCTGCTCCACACTCTGGCCGGGCAGGCCGATCATCACGCCCGAGCCGAGCTGAAAGCCGATGCTGTGGAGCAGGCGCAGGCAATCGCGGCGGCGCTCCCAACTGTGATCCGCAGGGTGAAGCCGCCGGTACAAGTCCGGGTCGCTGGTTTCGATGCGCAGCAGATAGCGTTCGGCGCCGGCCTTGTACCAGGTGCGGTAGGTCGCTTCCGACTGCTCGCCCACTGACAAGGTTATCGCCAGCTCATTGCGCGACAGAGCGCGGATCTTCGTCACCAGCTCCGTGATCAGGTCCACGAAAGCCGGATCGCTGCGCTCGCCGGATTGCAGGACCACGGAACCGTACCCTTGCTCCCATGCCCAGCGTGCGCCGTTGAGGATTTCGTCGCTCGGAACGGTGTAGCGCTCGACGTTGTGATTGCTGCGGCGAATTCCGCAGTACAGACAATCTTTGCTGCAAAGATTCGACAGCTCGAAGAGGCCGCGAAAATACACAATCGGGCCGACCTCGCGAAACTTGACCGCGTAGGCCGCAGACAACACAGACGCATGTTTCGCTGGCGCGTCGGCGCCGAGCAAGACGGCCAGGTCTTCTGGGTCCAGCCTATCCTTGTCCAGTATGGCGTCGAGTCTGTTCATGGCGAGAAAGCATGTCCTGCGCCGCCGGAAAGGGAGCCAGGGCGCGGGCAAAGATCCCCAGGCTGTAGGCGATGCACAGGCCGTAGTTGGTGAAGGGCACGCCGGCCGCGCGCGCGCGCAAGATGCGACTCAAGACCTCGCGCCGATTGAGCGTGCACGAGCCGCAATGGACGATGAGCCGGTAGGGAGACAGATCCGCCGGGAAGTCGTGTCCCTGCACGGTGTGAAAGTCGAGGCGGCCGCCCACGTACTGCGTGAGCCAGCGCGGAATCTTCACGCGACCGATGTCTTCCCCGATGGGGTGATGCGCGCAGGCTTCGGCGATCAACACGCGGTCGCCGGGGCGAAGTTGATCGATGGCCAGCGCGCCCTCGACCTGGGCGACCAGATCGCCCTTGAGGCGCGCGAAGAGGATGGAGAAGCTGGTGAGCGGCACCGTGGCCGGCGTGTCGGCCGCGACTTTCAAAAAGGCTTGTGAGTCGGTGATGACCAGCCGGGGCGGCGCGCGCAGACGGTCGAGGGCGGCGCGCAGCTCGCGCTCTTTCACCACCAAAGCAAACGCGTCGTGGTCCAGCAGATCGCGCAGCACCTGCACTTGCGGCAGGATCAGGCGGCCCTTGGGCGCTTCCTTGTCAATGGGGACGACCAGCACGGCCATCTCGCCCGAACCCACCAGATCGGCCGCGATGGCGCGACTGTCGAGATAATCCGGTGGAGCTTGACCAAGCAGCGCCTGCCGCAGATCCAGAAGCCCGGCACCCGTGACCGCGCTGGTCTCGACGGCACACAGCCCGCGATCATGCAGGGCCGCCAATTGAGCGGCGCTGGCCGGCGCGACATCCGACTTGTTGAACGCCACCAACAGCGGAACCTTGCGCGCTTGCATCTCGCGCACCAGTGCCTCTTCGAAAGGACCCCACTCGCCCGCGGCCACAATCAGGCCCAGGTCGGTGCGGTCGAACACCTCGGTCGTGCGTTTCACCCGCAAGTCACCCAGCGCGCCTTCATCGTCGATGCCGGCCGTGTCGATGAAGAGAACCGGGCCCAACGGGAGAAGCTCCATGGGCTTTTCCACCGGATCGGTCGTGGTTCCTGCGACGTCGGACACCAGCGAGACATGCTGGCGCACCATCGCGTTGAGCAAACTGGACTTGCCCACGTTGCGCCGGCCAAAGATCCCGACGTGCAAGCGCATGCCCTTGGGCGTGGACAGCTTCGTCATGGTTGCCCTCCCCGCTCGGGCGAGCCCAGGCGGCACACGGCCTCGGGCGTGGTCAATTCGTCGAACTCTCGCTCGCTCAAGACGCCGTCGGCCAGGACGACCTCGCGAATTGAACAGCGACGCTCGTTCGCCTTGCGCGCGATGGTGCCGGCGGCCGCGTATCCCACGCGCGCCACCAAGGCCGTGACCGCGGCTGTCGACGCCTGCACATGCGCGCGACAGCGCTCTTCGTCGGCGGTCATTCCTTCGACGCAAAAGCGGCGAAGAATCCCGGCGGCCCGCGCCAGCAAGTCCAGACTGTCGAGCAGACAGTGAGCGACGAGAGGCAAGAAGGGGTTCAGTTCCAGGCTGCCGGCCGCGCACGCCTGCGCAAGGGCAGCGTCGTGGGCCATGACCAACAGGGCCGCTTGGCTGACGGCTTCGGGAATGACGGGATTCACTTTGCCCGGCATGATGGACGAGCCGGCTTGCCGCGCGGGCAACTTGATCTCACCCAGGCCGGCCTCGGGGCCGGACGAAAGCAGTCGCAGGTCGGACGAGATCTTCAACAGGTTCACCGCGCAGGCCTTGAGGATCCCGGAAACCTCGGCAAACACATCCGCGTTCTGCGTCGCCTCGACTAGGTTTTCCGCGCGCGCCACAGCCAGCCCAGTCAACTGCGAGAGCGTGTCCACCACCTGAAAGATGAAGGCGCGCGGAGCGCCCAGGCCGGTGCCGATGGCCGTGCCGCCGAGATTCACCACGCGCAGACGCTCGCTGCACTTGTAGATGCGCCAGCGGTCGCGCGTCAGGGCCTCGGCGTAGGCGCCCATCTCGCGGCCCAAGGTGATGAGGACCGCGTCCTGCATCTCGGTGCGGCCGACCTTGACGATGTGGGCGAAGGCCTTTTCTTTTTGCTGAAAAGCCTCCTGCAACGCCACGACTTCCTTTTCCAGCGCAGCCAGCAGCCACAGGCCCGCCACCCGCATCGCCGTCGGGAACGTGTCATTGGTGGACTGGTGCAAGTTGATGTCGTCGAGCGGCGACACGCGCTGATACTGCCCCAGCGGCTCGCCCAGGATCTGCAGCGCGCGGTTGGCCAGCACCTCGTTGACGTTCATGTTGGTGCTGGTGCCTGCCCCGCCCTGCAAGGCGTCCACCACGACATGTTCGTCGAGTTGCCCGCTAGCCATTTCAGCGCACGCGCGCACGATGGCTTCACCCTTGATCGAATCCGCGGCCCACGCGCCCAGTCGCTGATTGGTGAGCGCGCACGCCCCCTTCACCGCTCCGAAGGCGCGCACCAGGGCTTGATGCACGGGCCGCCCGGCCAGCGGGAAATTCTCCAGCGCCCGCAGCGTGTGCACGCCCCAGAGCGCTGCCGCAGGAACCTCCCTCTCCCCCAACAAGTCTCGCTCGCGGCGTGTTTCGCTCATGTGAGGTACTTCACCTCATACAAAGACGTCGCGTTTGCCGCCCTTCACCTTGCGTACTAGGGCCTCGGAGATCTCCTTCTGGCGCGCGTCCATGTTGGCCAGAGTGCTGCCCACCAGGGCTTCGCCCACCTTGCGCGTTTCCGGGCCGGCATAGTCCTCCAGGTATTCGGTGAAGGTCGACAGCGCGTTGGGGTCGCAGTGCAACTTGATCGCGCCGGGTTTGGCCAGATCCATGAAGTCGTGGCCCGTGCGTCCCAGCCGGTAGCAGCCGGTACAGAACGACGGAACGTAGCCCATCGACGCCACGTCGCGCACCACCTCGTCGAGATCGCGATGATCGCCGAGCTGGAACTGGCTCGATTCCGCCGGGTTGGCCTCGGCCTCGGCATAGCCGCCCGGATTGGTGCGGCTGCCGGCGGAAATCTGCGACACGCCCAACGCGAAGGTTTCGCGCCGGATGTTGGGCGTCTCGCGCGTGGACATGATGATGCCGGTGTAGGGCACCGCCAGACGCAGAATGGCCACGATCTTGCGAAAGTCGATATCGGATACCGCGTGCGGCGGGGTCGAGGCGATGTCGCATCCGATGGCCGGCTCCAGCCTCGGTACGCTGATGGTGTGCGGACCGACACCAAAGCGCGCCTCCAGGTGCCGAATGTGTTGCATGAGGGCCAGGATCTCGAAGCGCCAATCGGCCAGGCCGAACAGGATGCCGATGCCCACGTCGTCGATCCCGGCTTCCATGGCGCGGTCCATGGCGGAGACGCGCCAGTCGTAGTCCTTCTTCTTGCCTGCCAGGTGCACGCTCTGGTAGGTCGCGTGGTGGTAGGTTTCCTGGAACAACTGGTAGGTGCCAATGCCTGCGCCCTTGAGCGCGCGGAATTCATCGAGGGTCAAGGGCGCGATGTTGGCATTCACGCGGCGGATTTCGCCCTTGCCGCGCTTGACACTGTAGATCGTCGCAATCGAGTCGAGCACGTACTGGAAGCCCTGGTGCGGATACGACTCGCCCGCCACCAGCAGGACGCGCTTGTGGCCCTGGTCGACCAGGATCTCGACCTCGCGGCGAATCTCTTCCTGTGACAGTGCCCTTCGCTTGACCTCTTTGTTGCGCGCGCGAAAAGCACAATAGGTGCAGTCATTGGCGCACATATTGGACACGTAGAGCGGCGCAAAGAGAACGAGCCGCGGCCCGTAGATTTGATCTTTCACCGCGCGCGCGGTCTGGAAGATTTCGCCCAGCAGCTCGGGATCGCTGACCGCGGCCAAAGTGGCCACGTCCTGCAAGCCGAGCCCGGCCAAACCGCGGGCTTTGGCCAATACCGCGCGCACGTGTTCCGCATCCTTGCTGGCCGGTGCCGCCAACACGCGGATGATTTCGCTTTCGTCTATGAATCCCAGGGTGCTGTGCATTTGTACTCCTCTACGCGACACCATTTCCCGGCGCGACGGCTGGCAGCTGCACGGTGAAGGTCGTGCCCACATCGGGCTGGCTCGCAACCGTCACGTCGCCACCATAAAGCGTGGCCAGCTTACGCAGGATCGACAGCCCCAGCCCGCTGCCCATGATGTTGCGGGTCTTGGCGTTCTTGATGCGCACGAATTCGCCGAAAAGCTTGGCGGTTTCTTCCTTGCTCATGCCGATGCCCGTGTCTTTCACCGCCATGGTCACGCCCTGGGGCGCGGCTGAAACCGTCACGTCGACCCGGCCGCCGTCGCGGTTGTACTTCACCGCATTGGACACCAAGTTGTTGAGCATGATCTCGATCTCGCCTCGATCCGCCTGCAACACCACCGGGGCGGGCGCGTGCAACTCCATCGTGATGGTGCGCTCCTGCGCCGCCGGCAGCGCGGTCTCGATTGCCGCGCGCGCCACCTCGACCAGATTGACCGGGGAAAATTCGCGCGCCTTCTGCCCCGACTCGATGCGGGTCAGGTCGAGCAGATCGACAATCAACTTCCGCATGCCGTCGAGGCGCACCAGGCTGCGATCCACCGCGCGCTTCGCGGTCTCCGGATCCGTGGCCGCGCCTTCCTGCAAGAGGCGCAAGTAGCCTTCCACAGCCACGAGAGGCGCCTTGAGCTCGTGCACCAGCACGGACAGGAACTGAAAACGAACCTGGCGCTTCTCTTGCGCCAGCTTGCGAGCCTGCCAGCGCAAGACGTGGTGGCGGGCTGCCTTGCGAACTGCGTCCCGCAACTCTTCCGGGGTGAACGGCTTGGCCAGAAAATCGAAAGCCCCCCGCTTGGTGGCGCTGACCGCCACATCCAGCGATGCGTACGCCGTGATCATGATGACGAGCGCATCGTCGCGTCTTTGATTGAGCCGCTCCAGCACGTCGAGGCCGGACATTCCCGGCAATTTGTGGTCGAGCAAGACAATGTCGAACTGGCTCGTCTCCATCTTCTCCAGCCCCTCCTCGCCGCTCTCCGCGTGCGCCACTTCCAGGCAAACGTGTTCGCCGGTATCGGGCAAGGCCACACGAAACCCGTCGAGCACACGCGACGCCCCCGCCCGCATCCCAGCTTCGTCGTCTATGACCAACACACGCAAAGTGTCCATGGGGCCAGCCTCCAAGTTCTCGGTCCTTGCGTCTTGTTTCAGTGCTGCATTCATGGGCAGGGGACACTCCGTACTTCTTCCCCGAGAGATGGTCTTGGCAACATGGTCGTCATCGAGCGTCCTCGCGTCCGTCACCTTCCGGCGCCAAAACGCTCATGGACTCTTCCCGCTGCTCGAAGCGCGGCAAAGTCACCGTGAAAGTCGTGCCTGTGGGTCCGGCTGACAAGTCAGAGTTCGACTTGAGCCTGATGTTGCCCCGGTGCATCTTGACGATGCCGTAGCTCACTGCCAGGCCCAGCCCCGTGCCACGGCCCATCTGCTTGGTGGTGAAGAACGGCTCGAAGACACGCTTAATGTTCTCTTTGGGAATTCCCACCCCTGTGTCTTCGACTGCAAACAGGACCTGTTCGTCGCTAAATGCGCTGCGCACGGTGAGGCGACCGCCTGCGGGCATGGCCGCCACCGCGTTGATCAAGAGATTGGTGAGGACCTGCCTGATCTGGTCCGCATCCAGGTCGGCCGAGGCGGCGGGATCTTGATGCTCGACCACGACCTCGATTCCGGCCGGCACCAGCACGCCGTGCAGGGAGCGTTCCACCAAGTCGGCAATCTTGGTCGGCAGCAAGACGACCTTGTTCTGACGGGCGAAGTTGAGCAGTCCCGAGACGATCTTCTTGCAGCGGTCGGCCTGCTCAACGATCATCGCCACGTCCTTCGACTGAGGTGAATCCGGGTCGCTGGCTTCGAGCAGAAGGTGTGCGTAGAGCAGCACGACGCCGAGCGGGTTGTTCACCTCGTGGGCGATGCCGGCCGCCAACTGACCCATGCTGGCCAGTTTCTCCGCCTGGACCAAGGCTTGTTGCGTGCTGGCCAGTTTGGTGTTGGACAGGTCCAGCTTCTGCACCGCATTTTTCAGCCGCTCAATGGTGTAGGGCAAGCACATCTCGTCCTCGGCCAGTCCGCGCAAGATGGCCACCGCGTGCGCGCGACAAGTCTCGTAGCCGCAGGCCCCACAATTCAACTCATCGTCAGGGCCGAATTTCCCCATTTCGATCATGACCCTGCGGATCTCGTCCGCAGATGGGGTGGGCAGGCTCTGGCTGACGGACTGGAAGCTGCGGCCCAAGGGCAGGTCTCGCAATTGCTCCATCTCGGTCGACCACGCTGAGCGATCAAAACCGGCCTGCTGGATTTCCACGTGACGGCTGATCTGCGCGCGCCGGGCAAACGGCGGCAACGCCACGCTCATCCCCGCGCCCATCACGCAGCCTCCGCGGCAGCACAGCAACTCGAGCAAATGGGCGTTGAGCTGACCGGCAGAGAACTCCTGCAACGCCTCGGGGAACGCCGAGCGCCCATCGGCCGACACCACGTCGCTGGACGTCAGATCCTCGTCGATGCCCGCGGTCTGCAGGCTTCCGCGCGGCAAGGGGAAGACCCCTCCCATGCCCGCGCGAGGCGGGTCGAAGTCGGACAGGACCACGTCGTCCCCGCCACTCCCCGCGGATGCCAGCATGTCTCGCAGCTCGCGGAAGGTGAGGACCGCCTCGATACGGTCCGGGCCCGTCAGTGTGGCTGCCTCGCCTTTCTTGGCGATGCACGGCCCGATGAACACAATCTTCGTGTCAGCGCCGTAACGCGCGCGCAGGGCCCGCGCCGTGGCCAACATGGGAGACGCGATGGGGGCCAGATGGGGTACCAGGTCCGGGTGATAACGCTCGACGAAGTTGACGATGGCTGGACAGGCGGTGGCGATGAAACTTTCGCCCCGCCGCTGGGCCAGAAGCTCGCGATAGGCGCGGGCCACCAGATCGGCGCCGAACGCCACCTCACACACCAGTGAGAAGCCAAGCTTGCGCAGCGATCCCACCATGTGCCGCACATCACGACCGCCGATCTCCGCCGGGAAACTGGGCGCTACACACGCCGCCACGCGCGCGCCGCTGCGCAGAAGCCCATTCACTTCCTCGACCGAGCTGAGCACGCGCTTGGCCCCCTGGCTGCACACCAGAACGCACGACCCGCAGCCAATACAACGCGAAGGAATGACCTCGGCCTGCCCTCCGGCGATGCGGATGGCCTTGGCCGGGCACTCACGCACGCAGGTGTAGCAGACGCGACACCGCTCCCGAATCGTGCTGACCAGAGAGAGATCGGTGGGCTTCATGGCGAGCCCGGGGGCTTGGCCGTCGCCTGCCTCCTCGCAAAGAACGCCACCTTCTCCAACGTGACGCCGATGTCGATGTGCTCGACGTACACGTCCGGCGGCAGGCGCAAGCGGACATCGGCGAAATTGAGCAGGCTGCGCACCCCGGCTTCGACCAAGGTATCGGCCACGCTTTGCGCGGCCGCAGCCGGCACGGCGATCACGGCGACGTTGATTCCCTTGTCGCGCATGACCGTCCGGGCCTCGCTGATGTGATACGACGGACAACCGTTGATCATGCGATCCACCTTGGCGGGATCGATGTCAAAGGCGGCGACAATCTGGAGCAAGGGTCGGCGGCCCAAGAAATATGCAAACAGGGCGCGGCCGAGGTTTCCAACCCCCACCAGCGCCACGGACTGCGTGGTGGCCGGATCCAGGAAGGCCCCGATCCGTTCTTCCAGAATCACGACTTCGTACCCGCGCGTCGGGCTGCCCTCGTAGCGCACGTTCATGAGATCCCGCCGCAACTGCTCAGGCGTCACGTCTGCCAGCACCGCAAGCTGGTGCGAGAAGACGTAGCGCGTGCCCGAGAAAGCCAGGTCCCGAAGGATACGCCGATAGAGAATCAGCCGCACTACGACAAGCTCGGACACTGTCTTCCTGCCAACAGTCCGCCGTGCCTGGTTTGTCGTCATAGTTGTGAATTCCAGAACGCTGTTATACGTTTCACAGCGATATCATATGAGCGTTTGGGCAGCAGAAGTCAAGAACAATCCAGGGAGGTTTCCTGGTCGATGGCACACGCTTGGCTGCCGTAGGGACCACGTACTTTTTTGAGCCACAGATGGGAGGGAACGCCACTATCCAATATTGAAAACCCACTCTTTGCGAAGTTGAGGAGAACCATGCCTACCATGCGATGTGTTTCGCTGCTCCCGCTGTTCACGCTTTTCGGTCTGACGGCCTGCTCAGGATCTGGCGCTCCGCAGAATGGTGGCGGAGGGACCACAGTCACCGGCGGAACAGGGAATCCAGTCGGCGGCACGACCAGCGCCGGGGGATCGGAGATAGCGGGCGGCACGCGGGACACAGGTGGCGTGTCGGCTCCCGCCGGCACCCCGGATACCGGCGGTGTCACCGTTCCAGGGGGCACGCCGGACACCGGCGGTGTTTCTGCGCCCGGCGGCACCCCGGACACCGGTGGTGTTTCCGCTCCCGGCGGCGTTTCCGCTCCTGGCGGCACAACTATCACAGGTGGCACTTCCAAGACCGGCGGTACGACAGCCGCGGGTGGGACCAAGCCCGGCGGGACAACAGCCACCGGCGGAGTCACCACTTCGAGCAGCACTGCACCAGCCGCCGGAACCACCTCGACCGGCGGGGCCGTGGGCGGGAAAGGCGGCTCGCTAGCACCGGGCGGCACTTCTGGCTCAGCAGGCAAGACCGCATCCGGAGGCACCGGCGCGGCTGGTGGAAGTGCTGCTGGCGGCTCGACTGGCACGACCGCCCCCGTTGGCGGGGGCGACACCATCCCTGCTGGCTATCCCGCTCCTACTGCCGCGAACTACGCTATTTGCAAGTCGACGGTGCCGGTTTCTGGGGGCAGCGGCAGCTACTGTCCGGGCGGCGGCTTCGGGCCGGCCTGCACCGAGTGCCTGTTCGGAGGCAGCACCTACAACAACACGATGACCGCGACCGCGGATGCGACCTCGGAGGCGGGAAACTACGCCGTGACCGTCACTGTCGGCGGCGCGGCGACCGACACCTCGATCTATATTGGTGCGGAATCAAATCGAAACCTTCTGGCGCTTACCACCATTCCAGCGGGCAAGACCTTGGAGTATGCGTTCGCCGTCAACGTGCGAGCGCTGGAGGGCCAGCCGGACGAAGCAAACGCCGCGGGCGGCTATCCGGGACTCTCCTTGTTCTTCTCCGGCCCAACCGCCCCGCCGGTCACCGCGATTGGCTATGCCTTGGTTGCGGCGGACACCAAGCCGGTCATGGTGTATATGGCCAGTGACTCCACAGAGTGCGACCAGACCAGCTCGGCCTTCGGTGGTTGGGGTCAAATGTTCCCTGCGTATTTCCACGCTCCGGTCGACATTGCCAACTATGGCGATAGCGGCGAAAGCTCTTCATCGTTCTATGGGAATTCGAAGATGTGGGGCGCCATCAAGAAGGCCTGGGTTCCGGGCGACTGGGCGATTGTACAATTCGGTCACAACGACAAGGGTGTTGCGGATACTACGGTACAGGCCAACCTCACGAAGTATGTAAACGACGCGCAGGCCGCGAAGGTCAACATCATTCTGGTTTCTCCTCCCGCGCGCGCCGGCAGTATTCCAGTGGGCGATCAGTCCAGCCTGCATGCGATATCGGCGCAGAATGCAGCGGCGGCCGCCAACCCGCCCGTGCCTTTCATCGACCTCACGGCCCTCTCGACCGCCTGGTACAACACTCTCCCAGACATGACTACCCTTCACAGTTACAAGGCAGACCATTCTGACACGACGCACACGGACATGGAAGGTGGCTACAAACTCGCTGGCCTCGTGGCAAAAGCGATCAAGGACCAGAATATCGGGCTGGCCCAGTATCTGAGGTAGTCGATCGCGACCCTGCTGCCCTTCCAACAACATGAGGACATCATGACCAGCAAGCGACCTCTTTCACTATTTCCGTTGTTCACGCTAGCCGGCCTGATGGCCTGCTCCCTGAATTCCACAACACCCCAGGGGGGCAATACTGGTGGAACCACGACGGCAGGGGGAACGCAGGGGCCGGGTGGTGGCACGACCGCTGTCGGGGGATCGATAGCCATGGGTGGCGTATCTGCTCCTGGTGGCACGCCGGACACCGGCGGTGTTTCCTCTCCTGGCGGCACCACGAGCACCGGCGGTGTCTCCTCTCCTGGCGGCACGCCGGACACCGGCGGTGTCTCCGCTCCTGGCGGCACAACGACCACCGGCGGCGTGTCTGCTCCTGGCGGCACAACTGTCACCGGCGGCACCTCCAAGACCGGCGGCACAACGGCGGCTGGCGGCACCTCCAAGACCGGCGGCGCAACGGCCACCGGCGGTGTCACAACTTCTAGCAGCACCGCAACAACCGGCGGATCCACCTCGACCGGAGGCGCCGCGGGCGGGACATCTTCGGGCGGCAAGACCGCATCCGGAGGAACAACGGGATCGACCGGAGGCACCACGGGCGCGGCAGGCGCAGCCGGTGCGGCTGGCGCCCCTCCGCCATCGACCGGCATCCCGGCGGGATATCCCGCACCCACCGCAGACAACTACGCCAAGTGCCAGAAGGTAGCGATAGGCACCAATGATGCGTGCGGCGGCCAGCCCAGCGGGAATATCTGCATCGAATGCCTCTTCGGTGGCACCGACTACAACCCCTCTGAGACCACTCCCACGGCAGATGCCACGAGCGAGGCGGGGAACTATGTCGTAACCGTGCAACTGGGCGGCGCCGCCGCCGGTGACACCTATGTCAGTGCGGAATCAACCCGAGGCATGTTGAAGTCCGTGACCACCACCGCCGGCCAGTCGCTGGAGTACGCGTTCGTGGTCAATGTGCGAGCCATGGAGGGGCAGCCAAAGCATGCCGGCGGGCCGGGCGGATACCCAGGACTGGATTTGTTCTTCTCCGGCAAGAACCCGCAGGTTAGCGCCATCGGATACGCCCTGGCCACGACGGCGACCAAGCCGATCATGGTCTACGTTGCCGGCGACTCCACGACTTGCGACCAGACCGGTGGCGCCTACGGGGGCTGGGCGCAAATGCTGCCTGAGTTCTTGGGTCCTCCGGTTGGGATTGCCAACTATGCCAACAGCGGCGCCGCATCCGGCGACTTTGGCTTCTGGGGCGACATCTCGTCACGCTGGACCACAGGAGACTGGATCATCATCCAGTTTGGACACAACGACAAGACGGATTCGGACGCCACCGTAGAGGCAAACCTCACGCCCCATGTGACCGCTGCACTGGCCGCAGGTGTCCACCCGATTATGGTGTCTCCTCCCGCTCGCCTCCAGGGTATTCCGGTACCCGATCAGTCCAGCCTTCATGCTGCCGCGCTCAAGGCGGTCGCAACGGCCAACAACGTGCCCTTCATCGATCTCACCGCCCTCTCGACTGCCTTCTACAACGCTTCTGGTATGACCCAGACACAAGCGTTGCAAGCATACCACGCGATGGGAACCGACGTAACGCACACCAGCTTGCCGGGTGGAGAGATGCTCGCGGGTCTTGTGGCCAAAGCCATCAAGGACCAGAACATCGGACTCGCCCCGTACTTGAGGCAGTAGTTCGCCGTTTCTTCCCCGCGCGCAGCAGTGTGCGGACCTGTTGTTTTCATATGTGGAGACGCGCTAAACGCACTTCTCTGCCGCAAAGAGGTTGTGACTTCACTCCCTCGAAAAAGCTGTTTCAACCCCACGCTGCAGAACCTGGGCTTGCGGATCTGAAGCGTGTAGACTGTGACCGTCCCAGCAAATGCGCAGCATGTCTTGTCGACAGAAAGGGCAGTTCTCGATGAGCACCTCTAGTATCCGAATCTTCACTTTGGCCTTGATGGCCGCACCACTCTGTTCCTTGGGCTGTGGCAGCGGCACGTCCGGTAGTCCTACGGTCAATTGCACCGTTGACAACTGGACTGTCACCGCCGCCTCCTATCCCAGCGGCCTCACCTTGACCAGCAAGTGCAGCCCCTACACGGTTGACTCCATCACGGTAGAAGACGGCGGCGTGCTCACCATCGAGGCGGGCGCTACGCTGAAATTCAGTGACAACACGGTGATCTTCGTTGGACAGTCGGGCACAGGCAAGCTCCTAGTCGACGGAACGGCGCAGAACCCGGTTACTCTGACCACTCAACCCAACCTTCAATTGCCTGGAGGTTGGTATGGCATCGAGTTCTGGTCGGGCACGGCGAGCGGATCGCAAGTAACCTACGCAACGATCGACTACGCAGGGGGCAACGACGACGGAGCCATCGTCGTCGAGAGTGCGTTGCCCGCAGGCACATTGACGCTGGATCACTTGACCATCAACAACACTGACACTGCGGACGGCGCGGTCCCAATCTTCATGGGCGACGGATCGCCGACTATCGCCTGCAGCAACTGCACCGCCGACGGCACCAACCTCACTCACTAAATACATAGACCCATAGCTGCCTGAGTACTTCGGACCTCCGGTTGGAATTGCCAACTACGCCAACAGCGGGGCCAGCTCTTCCAGCTTCTACGGATCCTCCAATTTCTGGGGCGCCATCAAGTCCAAGTGGACGAAGGGCGACTGGGCCATCATCCAGTTTGGTCACAACGACAAAACTGTGGACGACGCTACGGTCCAGGCGAATCTCACGAAGTACGTGAACGATGCAAAGGCCGCGGGCGTCAACGCGATTCTGGTCTCGCCTCCCGCTCGGGCGACTGCCTTCCCAATAGGTGATCAATCCAGCCTGCATGCAGCGTCGGCAAAGGCAGCCGCAGCGGCCGGGGGCGTTCCCTTCATCGACCTCACCGCCCTTTCGACTGCTTGGTACAACACTCTTGGCTCCAAGGCTGCCGAGTTGACGTTCCACGCGAATGGGAGCGACCAAACCCACACCAACCTCCCGGGTGGAGAGAAACTCGCTGGTCTTGTTGCCCAAGCCATGAAGGACCAGAGCATCGGCCTGGCCCAGTACCTGAGGCAGTAGACTGCCCGATGGCGGGGCCGACCGGCCCCTGCTCTATCCAGTTACAACGTTCTGCGGTCGATCACGCGCTTGGCTTTGCCTTCGCTCACCGGCAGGCTGGCTGGCGGCAGCAGCTTGACCTTGGGCTTGGTCAAGATCTCGGAGCGCAGGCGGGCTGCGATCTCGCCTTCCAAAGCGACCCTCTGCTCCTCGCCCATGTCCGATTCACCATGGGCCAGCTCGGCCTGCACGGTCATGTCGTCGCGGCCTTCGAGCAAGATGAGGTAGTTGCGACCGACCTGCGGGACGGCCATGAGCACGCGCTCGATCTGCTGCGGGTACACGTTGACCCCGCGCACGATCAGCATGTCGTCGGCGCGGCCTGTGATGCGCGCCAGACGGCGGTGGGTACGGCCACAAGCACAGGCGCCCGGCACGACTGACGTGATGTCGCGCGTGCGGTAGCGCACAAGCGGCATGGCCTCGCGGCACAGGGTGGTCAGCACCAGCTCGCCCGGCTCGCCGTCGGGCAGCGGCTCTTCCGTCTTGGGATCGATGACTTCGAGGACGAAGTGGTCTTCCCAAAGGTGCATGCCTGCCCGCTGCACGCACTCGAAGGCCACGCCCGGGCCGTTCATCTCCGACAGGCCGTAGGAGTTGAAGACCTCGACACCCAAGGCCTGTTGGATCTTGTCGCGCGTCTCGATGCTGTACGGCTCGGCGCCAACGAAGGCCCGACGCAGCTTGAGTGACTGGCGCGCGTCCAGGCCTTTCCCGTCGAGAAAATCGGCGAAGTACAGCGCGAAGCTGGGCGTCAGATGCACCGTCGTGGTGCCGAAGTCCTGCATGAGCTGGAGCTGCTTCTCGGAATTGCCCGGGCCGGCCGGGATTACCAGGCAGCCGATCTTTTCGGCCCCGTAGTGGGCCACCAGTGCCCCGGTGAACAGGCCGTAGGTCATCATGTTCTGAAAGACGTCGCGCGCTGTTACTCCGGTAGCCACGAAGCTGCGGGCGCACAGCTCGGCCGCATTGTCCACATCCCGCTGCGAAAAGAAGAGCGCCTTGGGACGGCCAGTCGTTCCGCTGGAGGTGTGTAGGCGCAGAGTCTGGTCCATCGGGACCGCCAGCAGGCCCGCCGGATAGTTGTCGCGCAGGTCGGCGCTGGTGGTGAAAGGCAGACGGCGCAAGTCGGCCAGCGACTTGATGCTGGCAGTCGTGATCCCGACCGCGACAAAGCGCTCGCGGTAGTACGGTACCCGTTCATGCAGCCGCGCCACCAGCGCCTGCAGGCGGCCGAGCTGCAGCTGCTGCAAGTCAGCGCGACCCAGCGCCTCAATGCCGCGATCGCGGAACATCCACCTAGCCTTCGAGCGGTTGCGCTTCTTCGACGATGAAGTTGGGGATTTCGTCGACTACGGCGTAGACCAAGCGGCAGGCGCGGCACACGAAGGCGCTTTCGTCGGGCGTCAATTCCAGCGACCCCTTGCATTTTGGGCAAGCCAGGATGTCGATCAGCTCACGATTCAACGGCATGGCCTGGTTATACAACGAGGCGGCGCTGGTTTCTAACTCGTGCTACCCATGATAGTAACCAGCCATGCTGAAACAGATCCTTTTCGCAGTCCTGCTGACCGCGGCCCTCGCGATGTTCGCCTGGACGCTCAGGCGTTTTGCCAAGATGCTCTTGTCCGGCCGCCCCGAAAAGTGCACCGACCGCGTCGAGGCACGCGTGGACTCGCTGCTTTCCTTCTTCTTCGGCCAGCGCAAGGTCATCGAGGCCGTGGATATCCCAGCCAGCCACTGGCCGCGCTTCTCCAACCTGATCGGCAGCCGGCACCACTTCATCATTTTCTGGGGCTTCCTCATCATATGCTTGGGCACCCTAGAGACCTTTGCGCAGGGACTGTGGCCCGCGTTCTCCTGGTCTCTCGTCATGGGCGAGACCCTGGCCGGCGTGCTTGACGCCGCGGTGGACAGCATGAACCTGATTGTGTTGGTGGTGATGGGCTTCTCGTTCTTCCGCCGCCTGTTCCTTCGACCCCGCCTCATCCCCATGAGCCGCGACGCCGCCGCGATTCTCTCTGCCATCGCGCTCCTCATGATCACCCACTTCGCGATGCACGGCTTCCGCGCCGTGGCTGGCACAGTCGAGCCCGGTTTCTTCATTTCGGATGCCCTAGCTGGTGTCCTGGCGGGCAACGTCTCGCCCGAGACCGCCGGTCTGGTGTCGGAAGTCAACTGGTGGTTCCACGTGGCGTTGCTGCTGGTGTTCCTCAACTACCTCGCCTACTCCAAGCACAGCCACATCCTGGCGGCCTTGCCCAACATCTACTTCCGCCAGCTTGGCCAGCGCGGCGTTTTGTCCAAGCTCAATTTGGAAGCGGACGACATGGCGCAAACCGGTGTGGTGTCGGAATGGAAGGACTTCAGCTGGAAGTCCCTGCTTGACAGCTTCGCCTGCACCGAGTGCGCGCGCTGCTCGAACTACTGCCCGGCCAACCGGACCGGCAAGCCGCTTTCGCCCATGCAAGTGGTGCACGATCTGCGCGACGACATGAAGTCGCGCCTGCCGGATCGTGGGCCGCTTGACGATCTCATCGAACGCTTCCAGCATGGCAACGCCGCCGCTGAAGAAGCGCGCCAGCCGCGCGATTTGATCGGCGGCCGTACCAGCGAAGAGGTGCTGTGGTCGTGTACCACCTGCGGCGCTTGCCTGGAGGTGTGCCCGGTGTTCATCGACCACCCAGGCAAGATCCTGGAGATGCGGCGCAATCTGGTGCTGCTGCAGGAAAAGGTACCCGGCGATCTGGTGCGCACCTTCAAGAACCTGGAGCAAAACGGCAACCCCTGGGGCCTGGGCGCCGACCGGCGCATGGACTGGGCGGAGGGCCACAATGTGCCCACGCTCGACGAGAAGCCGGATGCCGAATGGCTGCTGTGGGTGAGCTGCGCGGGCGCCTACGACGACCGGGTGAAGAAGCACGGATTGGCTCTGGTGGACATTCTGCGCCAGGCGGGGGTCAACTTTGCCGTGCTGGGCATGGAAGAGACTTGCTGCGGAGATGCGGCCCGGCGCACGGGCAACGAGATGCTGTACCAGATGGAGGCGCAGCAGAACATCGAAACCATGAACGCCAAGAAGGTAAAGAAGATCGTCACGTCCTGCCCGCACTGTCTGCATGTACTCAAGAACGAGTACCCACAAATGGGCGGCAACTACCAGGTCCTCCACCATTCGCAGCTCATCGCCGAACTGGTCGAGCAGGGCAAGCTCGTGCTCGATCCCAAGGCGAGCGGCGTGGGCAAGCTCACCTTCCACGATCCCTGCTACCTGGGCCGTTGGAACGGCGAGTACGAGGCGCCACGTGCGGTCCTGGATCGGCTGGGTGGCGAGCGCGTGGAGTTGGGTCGCAGCCGCGAGCACGCCTTCTGCTGTGGCGCGGGCGGCGGTCGCATGTGGATGGACGAGAAGCCAGGAGCCAGGGTCAACCACGACCGCACCGACGAAATCCTGGCCACCGGCGCCACCACCGTGGCCACCGCCTGCCCCTACTGCACGGTCATGATCAAGGATGCCGTGGACGATCGCGACGCCGGCGAGCGCGTGCAAGTGAAGAACCTGTCCGAGCTGGTGGCCAAAGCCATGGTCCGCAGCAGCGCGCCCAACGAAACCGCCGCGCAGTAGGGTGCCGCGGGCCGGAGACCCGCGATCGGTAGCGTTGCACAGTCCCAGCGTAGCCCAAGTTGAGGTGGCGCCTGCGCGACCCCCGCAGATCACTATTTCTTCGCCTGTCCCGGCGGCAGCTTGACCTTGATCAGCCGGCCCGGGGCGTTTTCGCTGTTGCCCGGACCGTCGACCGCGGTGCCGGCGCTCGACGAGCCCTTGCCGTTGTCCCTGCGCCGCTCGTCCTCGACCGCACGGCGATAGGCGCCCTGCAGGGAATCGGCCACGGCCAGCCCGCGCGCCAAGGCGTCGGCGGCCTCGGCCGGGCTCAGCGCCTGATCGCGCCGGATGGTGTCGAGCAGAGCGGGTACGCGGTCGAGCGCGGCCGGCTCGCGCACTTCGATTCGCTCGACCACGGCCAGCGCGCGCTGAACCGGATAGCCGCGCAGGGACAGGTCGGTCAGAACCTCGACCGCGCGCTGGGCTGGCTGCGGGGGCCGGTCGGCGGCCACCAGCGATGGCAGCGTCGCCAGGTCGAGCCCCGCCATCCTGGCTTCGGCAACGGCTCGCACTAGTCCGGGTGCCGCAGGCCCCGGCCGCCGCGCGGTCACGAAACGCTGCGCAGCCTCGAGATCGTCGGCAAGGCGCATGACCGCGGAAGCGATCCTCTGTGCATCTACGCCCTTGGCCAGACCCTCACGCACCTTGCTGACCAGGGCATCTGCGGGCAGTCCCGCAGCCGCCGCTGAATCGATACACGTCTGTAGCCCGGCCCGCACCGGCGCCAACCGCGCATCTTCGGGCAGACTGGCAGCGCCGGACGCTGCCAGGGCGGTGCCCGACAGCATCAGCAGCAAGACAATCATGCGCAACATCGAATGCTCCCTACCCAGAATACGAGCAGCTTGCCCGTTGGATGCACGGCCTGCCAAGCGAATGATTTGATTCACGGCGTCCCCTGCCCTTCAGTCACGTCGACCACGGCATCCCGTCCCCCGAAGTCGTCGGCGAGGGTGCGTACGCCGTCGGGCGGCGCGACCGCCCGGCCATCCGCCAGGAAACGGTAGCGATGAGTCCCCGGGGGTAGATCCAGCCAAACCTCCCACAAGCCAGGCTGCCCTGTGGCGCGCAAGGGTGTAGACTCTGCCCAGGCATCCCACGAGCCTATCACGCGTACATCACCCGCCTGCTCGACGCGCGCCCGCAGTCGCACCCGCCCTGCCTGAAACAAGGGGAATAGGTCGTCCGCCGCCGAGAAAACCGGGGTGAACTTCCCGGTGATGTGGCCGACCACCCCGGCCAGAAACACATGGCGGGCGTAGCGGTCCGTGGCCAGGCCCGCTGACGTCACGCTGGCCGACCAATCGAAACTGGCAAACCCGTCCAAGTCGCCCGTGATCCGCGCCAGCAACCACGTCGAGGCTCCGGCCTGGGTATCATGCACGCCAACCCCCGCATCGTCGAGGTGGCCACCCCACAGTGCAAGCCGAGCCTCCAGCCGGCCCCACTGGATCTCCGCATCGGGACCGGCCCGAAGCATGGAAAAGACGCCGGCACCCGTGGAGTTCATGCGCAGGTAACTCGACGCGAGTCCCACGGCGAGAAGCGCGCTCGGCTGGTAGCTCAGACGGCCATCGGCCTGGTTCAGCCACGACGTCGACGCCAGGGTGCCCGCGCCGTCGGTGGTGCTGCGCCGGTCGAGACGATAGGCGGCGGACAGGCGCAGAGCGCTGGTGATCTCGATCCGCAATCCCAGGTTGCCCCCGGCCAACCAGAAACCCTCCTCGGGGAAGCGATAGGCGTCGAAGCGACCAACGCTCACGCCGAGCCAGGAACGCAGCCCTCCCAGCGCGGGCATCGCCAAGGAAAGCTCGCCTTCGTGCTGCAACATCGAGCCAGCCGCGTCCGAGCCGCGGTAGTCGAGCCTGTAGGCCAGTCCCAAACGCCAGCTTGGCCAGGCCAGCGCCCCGCTAAGCGCCGGTGCCACACGGCCGAACCAACCGGAGACCAACGGCGCAGCCGCGGCCGGGTCAGGTGTAATCTGCAGAAACATGTTGCTGTCATGGCCGGCGCCCGCCAATACCTCGGCCGACCCGATGGCTGCGGGCTGCGCGTACGCCGTCGCCCCAGCCAGCCAGGGCACGGCGGCGAGGGTTGCGAGAATCGGAAGGGATCGCGGCGGTTGCAACGCCGAGCGAGTCTACAGCCACAGCAGAGAGTTGGTGCGTCCGAAACCGTCGGGAACGCGGGCCGGCGCAGACGGGTCAGGCACCCACTGCCCGTCGACCACGAACATGTATTCGTGCGCGCCACGCGGCAACCACAGATTGGCCGCGAAGGTGCCTCGTCCATCGGCGTTTTCGAGCAGCGTGTGGCCCGGGTCCCAGCCATTGAAATCACCGGCCAGCGCCACCCGGTGCGCCCCCGGGGTGACCAGCACGAAGCGCACAAGTACGACCTCGGGCTCATGTGCGGCCGCTGTGGTCGGCCGCCCCGAGACCAGCGGACCAGGACGCGGAGCGCGCGCCAACAGCCCGACCAACAACAGCCCGGCCACGGCCAGTCCGCCCAGCGCCAAAGGCGACAAGCGCAGTTCGAAGCGGCGTGGCCGACGCAGCCAGGTCCAGAACGTGACCGGCGCAGGCTCGGCGATCCGCTGCATCACACGCGGCACCAGCGAAGGCGGCGGCGTGACCTCGCGCAACGCCGCCAGCCGGGCGGCCAGCTCGTCGTCGGCTTGTCGGGTCTGTTGATCGCGCTCGCTCATCGGGGCACCTCCTCCAGCGCGGCTCGCATGCGGGCGCGCGCGCGTATCACGCGGATCTTCAACGCCGGGATGGACAGACGCAAGATGGGGCGAATCTCCTCGTAGGCCAACCCTTCCACGTCCTTTAGCACCAGAACCTCGCGATACTTGGGCGGCAGGGTCAAAAGGGCGGCCTGCAGCCGGCGTCGGTCCTCGGCCTGCCCGGCGTGTGCCTCGGGACTGCCCGGATCGTGCGCGAACATGGCCTGGCCTCCCTCCGCGTCGGCGGAAAGCGGCTCCTCGGTCCGTTTCTTCGATTTCAACACGTCCTTCGCACGATTGATCGCGATGCGCAGCAACCAGGTGTAGAAAGCCCGCCTGCGCCCCTCACCGCGAAAGCGATCGAGCGCGGCGTAGGCGTCGGCGAATGCTTGCTGGGCCACGTCCTCGGCATCGGCCCGGCTGCCCAGCATGCGTAGGGCCACCGAGAAGGTCACCCTCTGGTAGCGCTGCACCAGGGGTCGAAAGGCTTCCGCATCTCCGGCGAGACAGCGATTGATCAGCACCTGCTCCTCGTCCGGACAGATCGGGCCCGAGCCAAGAGTGGCACTCTCGATGGGCAGGGCAACGCTGGCGTCGCCAGTCATGTCGGAAGTAGTACGACCTTGCCCGGGCACAGGATGCACCTCTTAAGCATAAACCCCCTTTCCCCGCTCGTGCATCCCTTCTCCTGCTCGTTCGTAGTACCGGCGACGCCCGACCGGCGTCCCGGAGGAACCCATGAACCGTCCACTGCAGATCGGCCTTGTCGCGACAGGATGCGCCGCCCTTGTCGGATTGATTCTTGGCTGCGACAGCTCTGGCTCGTCTGGGCCGCGGCCGGGTGGCGCCGGTGGGGGCGGGAACGGCGGGCAGAACGCTGGCAACGATGCCGCGTCGGCCGCGTGTCTGGGCGCCGGTCTTTCGTGCACCGCCGGTCAAGCCTGCTGCTCGGGGATCTGTGATGTCAGCACGGGCACCTGCGGCTCGTCAGTCGCGCTGTGCCTGGATCCGGGCTTGCCGTGCCAGTACGCCACTGATTGCTGCAACCTTTCGTGCGTGGGCGGCTTCTGTGCGCCCAATGTGTCGATCTGCGTGGCAGACAACGCGGCCTGCACTTCGTCCGCAGCCTGCTGCAGCGGCACCTGTTCTGCCGGTCTCTGCAGCCCGCTCAACACCGCGTGCAAGACCGCGGGCAACCCTTGTGCGGACAGCACCGAGTGCTGCTCCCATTTGTGCACCAACGGCACGTGCACATTGTCGGTCTCGTACTGCATTCAAACCGGCGATGTCTGCTACCGCGGCAGTGACTGCTGCTCAGGCCTGTGCAACACGAGCGGCGCCGGCGCTGCGGGCGTGTGCGCAGAACTGGCCACCACAGGCGCTGGCAACTGCGCCAAGGACGGTACCGTGTGCGAAGACTGCACCAACTGCTGCAGCGCCCTGTGCCTACCCTTCGCCCGCACCGGCGTGAAGATCTGCCAGCCCGCCAGCGGCTGCCGCGTGACCAACAACTTGTGCGTCAAGGACAAGGACTGCTGCGGCGGCGATCCCACCAGTGGTCTGCCCGGCGCAGGCAACGTCACCTGCCAGCTTGCCGACAACGTGTTGCCAGCGCTGGGCGTGTGTCGCAACCCACTGAGCTGCAACCCGCAGGGTGGTATCTGCGGCCTGAAGAACAGCACGGGCCCGGCCTGCACCAACGCTCGCGAAGATTGCTGCGACTGCCAGCCGCCCAAGTGGCAGTGCTGCAAGCCCGATTCGATCGGCGTTCCGCGCTGCTACGGTGGCTCGACCACCGACTGTCCCACCGGCTACACCAGCCAGGAGCCTTGCTGCATCCACGGCGACGACGTCTGCACCTTCTCCGCAGAGTGCTGCGGCGGCGTGCCCTGCGTGCCCGGCGCGGACGGACAGCTTCGCTGTATGAACCGGCCGGACGGCGGTGACGTCGTGTGTGTTCCCGCTGCTGGAGTTTGCACGTCCACAGGTGACTGTTGCGCAGGTCTGACCTGCAACATCACACCCGGGCAGCCGACGGGCTTGTGCGGAGGTCCGCCCATCATCCAACCACCGACCGGCGACGGCGGCATTCCCACTGCCGGCGACGCCGCGACCGACGTTCCGCTACCGCCCGGAATCTGCGCACTGCCGAGCCAGAGCTGCTCGGACACGCTCCCCTGCTGCGACAACGTCCCGTGCAATGGGCCCGGATACACGGGCCAGGTCTGCGCGGCCGGGCAGCAGGGGTGTAGCTGCTACGAGCCCATCTATTCCTTCTAGTCTTGCACGGGAGCTGGCTCCGCGTGTCCGAACGACAATGGGGTCTGCCGAGCCGGGGCCTGCGTCGGGGACGGCGGCGCTTGCGGCGGTCTGGGCGATCGGTGTTGTACCAGGGGTGGCGGCGTCGTCGGCGGCGCTTCCGACTACTGCACAGTAGCCAATCTGGTCTGCGGTGTGGGAGACGCGGGCCGCATCTGCGAGGCCTGCGGCGGTAGTGCACAGTCGTGCTGTGCCGATCGCACCTGCAAAGCTGGCCTGACCTGTTCGGGCGGTGGCGGTATTGGTAGCGGCGGGGACACTTGCCAGGCAGCCGCTGGTCCGTAGGGTCGGCGAAAAGGGGGCGCGCCCTCACGGGGGCGCCCCTTTGCCTAGAACTCCACGAGGAGGGATGGCCCAGACACCGTGGACGATCGCGACGCGGGCGAGCGCGTGCAGGTGAAGAACCTGTCCGAGCTGGTAGCCAAGGCCAAGGTCCGCGCCGGCGCGCCCAGCCAGACTGCCCCACAGTAGATACTACGGACTGATCCCTTCCAGACCCAGGGCGTGGAGCTTGCGCGCAAAGCCTGCTTCGTCGCCCAGGGTATGGACGAAGGTGCCGTTCTCTTTGGCGTACGAGATGATGCCGCCGCCTCGAACGGCAGCCATGAACACGAGATCGGGCGCCTGTGCACTGCGTGCCTCGCGAAAACCCAGATCGCCGAACAAATCCATGGGCGCCGAGGTAGTCGGCCCGCCCGGCAGCAGGTAGCGGCCGGGGCATCCGTGCATGGGTCGCCAGGGAAAGCGCGCCAGCAGTGCGACGAAGGTAACCTCGGCAGGCTGCATGATTGCCGACTGAGGTCTATCCGCTGCGTCGGTTGGACTCGGGTGAGGCCGTTCGCTTCGATCCCAGACGCCGGACCCGCCGCAGGATGGCGATCCCCAGACCGACGGCCCACAGGCCGACGCCGAGCGGCGCGTGCAATTCGCCGCCGACTGCCAAAGCGCACGAGCAGCCTCCCTGTCCTGCTTGATGGGGACTCGCGCCGGCAGTGGCTTGCGCTTCACCTCCGGACCCGGCCACGCCGCCGCCACCCGCGCTACTCCCGGCCACGCCGCCACTGCCTACGCCACCACCACTCGCGCCGCCGCCACCCCCTGCGCCGCCTGCGCCACCGCCGGATTGCCCGGACACACCGCCGCTGCTGATTTGCCCGGACACGCCACCGCTGTTCGCGCCGCCACTGCCGGGCTGGCCGGACACGCCGCCGCTGCTCGCGCTGCCGCCGCCGGTCCGCCCGGACACCCCACCACTGCCCGTGCCACTGCCGCCTGAACCACCGCCAACCGCCCCTCCGGGGCCGCCTGCATCGCCGGTGTCCACGCCACCGCCTCCTGCGCCGGCGCCGGCCGTGCCACCACGGCCGCCGCCCCCGTCCCGCCCGCTGCCTCCACCCACGCCCCCAGTCGCGCCTGGCGCGTCTGCGCGTGGGGCATCGACCGGCTCGACCCCCGCATCACTGACCCCGGCGCCCGGCGTGATAGTCAGCAGGGAGATACCAAATCGCGGAAGATCAAAGTTCACACTGACCGAGCCATTGCTGACCGCCATCGACTGTGGCGGATTCAAGGGCATGGGATCCATTGCTTGCTGCAACGCCTGGATCTGGGCAGCAGAGGGCTTGGCTGGGCTGCCCTGCGATGTCCACACGGTATAGGCGTCCCCATGGGTTTCGTCGACGCGCATGTGCGAAACCGTCACGGTTGAACCGAACGTGGACGGAACCTTGACTGTGAGTTGCACCGGCGATGCGGCGACCGTCACCAAGTCGTCGTGGTAGTTCCAGACCAGCACCTGCACGCTTTGCCCGTTCAAGGTCGCCATGGCGTCGACGTCGGGATTGCCCCGCACGCTGTTCGCCAAGATGGAATCCAGTGTCGCCGCGCCGCTGCTGGTTACAGGCATGCGCGTCCCAGCCAGGCTGCCCAAGAGCTTGAAGGCGCTCA
The DNA here is from genome assembly GCA_003142855.1 of Myxococcales bacterium. Classification (GTDB taxonomy): domain Bacteria; phylum Myxococcota_A; class Polyangia; order Fen-1088; family Fen-1088; genus Fen-1137. The sequence continues at coordinate 13,666 of PLNW01000160.1, read as the reverse complement.
GCACCGGCAGGCTGATGCCGTTGGTCGCGAGTGCGCGATAGCCGGCAAAGTACGGCGTTCCGGGAAAGGTGAATGCCCAGGTCAGAAGCCCGCCGACCTTCACACCCATGCTTGCCTCCAGCTCAAGCGTGTGCTTCATCATCGCGATTTCGTAGGTGCCGTAGGCTGGCGAGTAGCGATATGCATCGGCCGGCGTCGATGTCGCCGGGCAAGCGGCGCAACCATCGGGATCGGCCTCGGTGATGTAGATAGGTGTCTGCTTGTACGCCGCCACCGCGGTCACCTGTTTGAAGCCAGTCTGGTGCAGGCTCAGCTGGTGACCGAGGTTCATCTCGACGTGCCCGCCGGTGACCGTGGTGCCACCCTTGGCGTGGAAGGAGATAAGGTCGAGGCGTGTGCCCGTCTTGCCGGTAACCGCATTGCTTCCCGTCGCGCAATGTTGCAGCAGCTGGGACACATAGGAGCTGCTTGCGCTCGCCACCGCGGGTCCGCCTAGTTGCGCCGTCGGCAACACGCCGTGGATCGCCGCCTCAGTGTAGTCGTAGAGCTTGGCGTATTCTGCGAATGTTCCGTGCCAGTAACTGTTGTCAGGCTCGTTCCATAGCTCCCACAACCAAGACGTCGCAACGTTCGGGTAGCGCCCGTTGACGTGGGTCGCCCACGCCGTGATGAGGTTGCCCCACTTGGTGTAGTCCGTGGGCGGGTAGAAGCAACCACCATCCAGCGTAGTCACCGCCGTATTCTGGTAGGGAGTCGGATGCGTTGACAGCGCCTCGGGCATGAACCCTATCTCAGTGAACGGGAATGCTCCCGCTCCCGTAACCGCGTCCATGATTCCATCCATTATCGTCCACGAGTAGACCGGATTGCCGGCGGCGTCCTCGGTGTATACGTTTGTTGATCCCCACTTCAGCGAACCTACGCCGTCGCCGGTGTTGAGCAGGAAATGCGATCGCACGTGAACCGGGGCCGTGTGAGCCGTGGCCAGGGCCTTGAGCAGAGCCTCGCCTTCCGGGGTCGTCGAGTAGTTGACCTCGTCGTAGCCGTGGTACGGCCAGACGCGCTCAAGCGGCGTCCCGGCCGCCGTGGCATCCACCGACACACTGACTGTCTGTGCCTGCGCCCGGCCAAGCAAGCCAGCGCTCACCGCGGCCACCATGGCAGCGACACCGTACGTCACGCGCCTTGGGATCATATTGTCACGACCTTTCTCTTTTGGGTCAGCTCCCCGGCGAATCCTCCGCAGTCCAGTCTATCGGGGAAAGTAGGGGTCGGCCCCTATTCCGTGCGTTTGACCTGGAAGGGGATGGGCGCGCCCTGCTCTTCCAACCAGTCCTCAAGCACGCCCGCCACCCGAGCCCCGAGTGGACCGCGGCGCAGGTAGCCGAGAAATAGGTTCAGTTTCGGCTCCGGGCCCTCGGCCAGCACTTCGACGGTGCCGTCCACTCGGTTGCGCACCCAGCCCGCAAGACCCAGGCGCCGGGCTTCGTCAAAGGTGGTGGCGCGAAAGCCAACGCCCTGGACCGAACCGCGCACCACAGCGTGCAAGCGGCGGCTCTTGGCAGGGGCGGTGTCGCTCATCGGGGATAGAAGTTACAGCGCCCCTTCGGTCACGGTAATCCCCACCAGGTTGTTGGGCACGAGCGGCAACTCGGCGAAGCGCGCCAGCACCTGACCGGCCCCACCCTTCACCTCCACCTTGGCCAACACCACATACTCGACCGGCCCGGTGACGGGCGCGCAAGCCGTGACCGTTCCCACCACCTGCGCCCCGGTGTCATAGGTGAAGGTCACGCGATGGCTCAGCATCTCTCTCAAGCTCTGGTGATTGGCCATGGGGCGCAAATCTCCCAGGCTGGCCGCTCCCCGTCAACCCGCGGCACGCCCGATTTCGGCATAGCGCCTGCTATCGCGTGCAGAACCCGCCCGAATTCCGCGACCGGGAGTAAGATAGCGCCGTGCCCATCGGTCCCCGTGCAGGTTTCGCTTTTTGCGCCGCTGCTCTGGTCGGCTGCGCCGGCAATGAGCCACACCCACGCATCGACGCCGTCGACCCCGCACAAGCCTACACCGATCGCAACATTTGGCTGACCCTGACCGGCGCAGACTTCATCCCGTCGTTCCGTATCGACCCTGGGTCAGGCGCACGCGTGGCCACGATGGAGGGCTTCTCCGGCCGCATCGGTAGCGAGCCGAACTGGGAACCGCTCACCTATTTCGGTTGGATCGGCCCCACGCAGATTTCGGTCGGCCTGCTCAAAGAGGACGCCGAAGACCTGCCCCTCGTTCCCTGCGACGTGGAGATTACGGATCCACGCGGCCGCGTAGCCGTGCTACGCGCTGGCTTTCTTGGGCTGGGCGCGCAGGCGCCCCCTCTCGTGACGGTCACGAGTCCGACCATCGGTCCGATCTACGTTCCGGGAACCACCATTCACGCGGTCGTGACCGCCACGACCTCGCCACCCGGACAAATGACAGCACTGACCTGGATCTACACTGAACCCAAGGCCGCCAACGGAACGCAACGCCAGCCCGTGACAGCCTCGTGTCCGTCCCTGCCCGGCGCTGCCTCCATCGACTGCGCCTTCGATGTGACTGTCAGTTCGAATTTGAGCGCAGGCATGACGGTGAACCTGGATATCACTGCCCTCAACGACGCCGTCCCGCCCGACAACCAGACGGTCAAGCACTTCTCCATCGGGCTCACCCCGCGCCCCACTGTGTCCTTGGTCACGCCGCAATTCGGAGGCGTGGCCGGCGGAACCAATGTGGTCATCCAAGGATCGGGCTTTGAGGCTGGCGAGGCTGGCAGTCGCGCCTATTTCGGCACCAGCCTGCTCATCCCCAATGGCGGCATCGTGGTCAACAATGAGACCATCAGCGGCTACGCCCCGGCTCACGACGAAGGCTTCGTCGCGGTCACAGTGCAGTCCCGCCTCGGGTGGGCCTACTGGGACCAGAAATTTGAATATCGACCTTGGCCGCAGATCTCATCGATCACTCCCGCCCTTGGCCTGCAAGGCGAAGACACGCCCGTCCGGGTCGCGGGCGCCAACTTCACCAAGACGACGATCATCTACCTGGGTCAAGCCCTGGCGAATGCGGTTGCCCTGACTGGTGTAACGTTGGCCACCGACATTGAGATCGACGGCGTAGTACCTCCTGGAAGCGGACAAGTTACCGTCTGGGCCTTCGACCCCGACAACGGCTGGACCAGCCTGCCCAACGGCTTTTCCTGGATTGAGCCATGAAGCTGCTGCCCAAGTTTGCGCTCCTCTCCATCGGCGTGGCCGCTGTGCCGCTGGCCATCGCCGGCTACTCGTCGATTCGGGTCAGCCAGGCGGCCTTGCGCGAGGCCATCTATGGCCACGAAGTGCTGCTGGCGCGCCAGATTTCGGAGTACGTCAGCAGCCACCTCTCCAACCTGCAGTCCACCCTGTCGGTCGAGACGCGCATTCTCGACTTGACCCGCGTGGGGGGCGCGCTGCCGACCGCGCAGGCCCTGCGCAAGTTTCTCCAGTTGGTGTACCACCAGAGCGACGATTTCAGCGTGGTGGCGCTGCTCGACACCGAGGGACAGCCGGTGGTTTCGGCTGCTTTCCAGTCGGTCGCACCCAGAAACGATTCCTTCGGAGCCCATGAGATCGTTTCAGCCGAGGACGTGGCCCAACTCGCCGGGCATGTTTCGGTCGAGGCGGTTCTGCGCGAAGGGAGCGCGGTGGGCACGATCTTCGTGGCCGGCAGCGCGCATGTGCCGCATGTGGTGCTGGCAGTTCGCTACCAGGGCGTGCCCGACGAGGATCCCCGCATCATCGTAGCCGCTGTGTCCCTGCGCCGCATCGCCGATCATCTGGCTTCGCTTTCGTCGATCGACACCGACATCTTGCTTCTCGATCGCGAGAGCCGCACGGTGGCTTCCGGCCGGGCTCTGGGCGCGGCCCGGCCCGAACCCAAGCGCTTGCCGCAGGGCAAACCAGGCTCGCTGCCGCCCGAGTGGTTCGTGGCCGAGTACCCCAGCCACGACCACTCGGTCATCGGGGCCTACGTGCCGGCGCTCACTTTTGGCCTGGGTGTGGTGGTCGAGCGCTGGGTCGAGTCGGCGCTCCGGCCTGCGCGGCGGCTCAGCTGGACCACCATCTACTGGGTGGGTGTGGCGGCCTTCGTCGCCGCCGTGGTCGGAGCCGCGCTGGCGCGCTCGCTGGCCAGTCGGGTCGGCACGCTAGTACAAGGAGCCCGCAACATCGCCCAGGGGAAGTTGGACGCCGAGATCGAGGTGGCATCCAACGACGAGCTGGGTGAGCTGGCCAAAGCGTTCAACTCCATGGCCAGCTCGCTCTCGGCGGCGCGCAGCGAGATCCTGCTGCGCAACGAAGAGATCCAGGGTTGGAACGTCACCCTGGAAAAGCGGGTCGATGACAAGACCACAGAACTGCGCGACGCCCAGGATCTCTTGTTGCGCTCGCGCTCGCTCGCGGCCATCGGTTCGCTGGGCGCCGGGGTCGCGCACGAAATCAACAATCCGCTGACCGGCGTGCTGGGCCTGGCGCAGATCCTGCTGGCCGATCTGCCCGAGGGCCATCCGGTCCGGCCGATGATCAAGGACATCGAGGAGCAGGCCACGCGCATTCAGGCCATCGTGGCCAATTTGTTGCGCTTCTCGCAGAAGCAGTCAGGCGAGCACTTCCGTCCCTTCGATCTTTCCGAGGTCGTTCACGACGCGCTCGAGCTGTGCGGGGCCAAGGCCCTGGCCGACGCGGGCATTGCCGTGGTCAAGCACATCCCCAGTCCCAGTCCGCTCATCCGCGGCAGTGCCTTGCAGGTGCAAGCCGCGCTCATTCAGCTCATCCAGAACGCCAGGGCGGCCATGGACTCGGGCGGCACCCTGACCATGGAAACCACGCGGCCAGACGACAAACTGCTCCGGCTGCGCGTGAGCGATAGCGGACACGGCATCAAGCCCGAGCAACTGTCGCGCATCTTCGATCCCTTCTTCACCACCAAGGCGCAGCGAACCGACACCGGCATAGGCCTCTCCATGGTGCACAAGATCATTGAGGATCATGGGGCCACCATCCGGGTCGAAAGCCAGGTGGGCCTGGGCACGACCTTCTGGCTGACTTTTCCCATCGCCGAAGGAGCCAGTCTCCTCGCATGAATCTCCGAGGCCGGCGGCCCACGTCTCCCTTCCAGATCGCGGTCATCGCTCTGGTGGTGGTCATCCTGGTGGGGGCCACGCTGCTGTCGCGCTTCTTCTTCGAGCGGCGGCGGACCGAAATGCCGGCCGGCTTGCCGTCGCCGGCGCCCCGCCAGCCGCTGGCCGAGCCCGCCCAGTTTCGGGTCAGCGCTCTGGCGGGCACGGTCGAGGCATTTCAGAACGGCCAGTGGTACGTGGCGCGCGCCGGCCACCTGCTCTCGTCCAAAGATGTCATACGCACCCATGGCGGCTCCCGCGCGCTTCTGCGGCGGGGCAGCGTCGAGATCGACGTGCGCGACAACATGGACCTGCGCCTCGACAAACTGGAAAAGAGCACCGCCAAACTGGGCCTGCTGCGCGAAGGGCGAGTTTCCGCCAACGTGGGCAGGGACGACGAGAAACTGGAAATTGAGGCCCTTGACACCCGCACCACCAACGTGGGCGCCGCGCGCTTCGCCGTGTCGGTGGCGCCCAGCGGAAAAGTCAGTGTGACGGCCGCCGAGGGCGCAGCCCGCTTCGAAGCCCATGGCAAGCGCGTTGTGGTCCGCAAGGGAAACGAGAGCACGGCCTTCCCTGGGGCGGCCCCCAGTGATCCCGAGCCCATCCCCGAGCAGCTCTTGCTCTCGGTGATTTGGCCCGAGGACGACAAGGCCGAAGCCGTCTCCAAGATCCGCGGTCGCGCCAGCCCCTCGTCGCGGGTGCGCGTGAACGGCGCGGAGACGCCGGTGGCGCCTGACGGGACTTTTCTGGCGCGCGTGCAGGTCACCGAGCCCAAGACCCGCGTCCATGTGGAAGCCGAGGATGTCACCGGGCGACAGAAGACTGTGGACAAGATCCTGCGCCCGGCTCCGCGCGCGCCCTCGCTGCAAACCTCGGGTGACGAGCTGTGGAAGGAATGACGGCCTCGTCGCTTGCGCGCGATTGTCGGACCCAGGTGGCAGCCGGGCTGGCCTTGATTCTACTCTTGGGTGCGCAAGTCGAGGCGGGCGAGAGTTCCCCGGACGCCGCCACGCCGCCTGATGCCGCGCGCGCCGCCGATGGGCATCGAGCCGCTGCCGCCGATGCTGGGGCGACAGACGGTGCAGGGGTATTGCCTGAGAAAGTCACGCCCGCGATAACCACAGACGCCGGTGCCAACGAGGCGAAGATCTCGCAGAGTCCAGCCCCGGCTGGCCCGGCCCAGGGTCCGGCAGCGGTCCCAGTGATCCCGCCGGCAAAGCCGGCTACGCCCGCGACGCGCGCCGAGCCGCTCCCGTCGGCAGCACGGGTGTCCCTCTCACTGGCGACACCGTCGCCGGTGCTTGGCATCGAAGACGAAACCGAGCTTCGCATCGTGGTCACGGGTGCTTTCGCATCACCCTTGCGTTTTCCGCGCATCCTGTGCAGCGCAGGCCGGGTCGAGGACATGGTGCGCGAGGGACCGACCAGCTTCTCGGCCCGCTTTCTCCTGCCCGCGGGCCGCTTCCCCCAGCCAGCCATTGTGGTCGCCGATTTCTCGCACGATTCACTGATTCTGCGCGGGGCCCTGGCGGTGCGGCTGCGTGCCGCTGCCAGTCCGGCCTTTCACACCGCCCCGGGCGCCAAGGTCACGGTGAAAGTCGGGGACAAAGAGTTCGGACCCCTGGTCGCGCCCGCGGACGGCAATATCCACGTGCCGGTGGTGGTTCCTCCTGGCATCAATTTCGCAATTGCCCGCTCAGTCAACCGCGCCGGCAAGGCCAACCAGCAGATTCTGGATCTCAAGATTCCGCCCGCACAGCGTGCGTTGATAGTGGCCCCCGAGAAGCTGCCCGCCGGTAGCGCCGGCGAGATCGCGGTGCTGGCGGTGGAACCATCGGGGCGACTGGTCGATGCCTCCACCATCACCCTGGCGTCCACCGGGCCGCGGCCCCAGCCGCTGGGCAGCCTCGCCCAAGGAGAGGCCAGATTCCTGGTGCGCGCACCAGCCTCCCTGCAAGACCCGACCCTTCACCTCATGGCGTCGCTGCGCGGACAGCCCGAGGTGAGCGCAGAAGCGGACGTGGTTCTGGGTTCCGCCGCGACGGCCCAGGTCCTGCTGCAGCCGGAGGCAACCCGTCCCGACGGCGTTCCTCTGCGCAGCCTGCGCGTGTTCCTCAGTTCACAAGATGCCTTTGGCAATCCCACCGACGTGGGCGAAGCGGCGGTGCTGGTCGACGGCCAGCCGGCTTCCCCCGAGGCCACCGAGGATGGCCGCGTGATGCTCACGCTTCGGCCGCCCGCGCTGCTGGCGGTTCGCGAATCCATGGACGTGGAGGCCGTGCTGGACAATGGGCACGCCACCGAGCGCATCCCACTCGATCTCTTCAAGCGCCGGTTGCCGCCTGATCCGGTGCAGGCTCCGCGCTACACGCTCACGCCGCGCCTGGGCTTCTTGTGGAATTTTCAGCAAACACCGGGACTCGCTCTCTTTGTCGAGGCGATGGCGTCACGCCATCCCAGCCTGACTGGTTTCGCATTCGGCGCGACTCTCGGTTACCTGCACAGCAACATTTTCTCCTCGAACAACGCCGGCGCGGGTGACGTCGTGCTTGACCAGCTTCCCTTGCTGGCCCAAGCCCGCTATCGCCGCCGCTTCAATCGACTCGGCTTGTCGGTTGGTGCGGGCGCCGGAATGGCACTGGGGCGGGCTAGCCTTCACGCTTTCGATCGCGACATTGCGGGGTACAGCGTGGCCTTTGCCGTCGAAGGCTCGACTGAAGCCGCCTTGCTCTTGCACCGGTCGCAGGTGGTCCTCGGCCTGCGCTACCTGGCCATGTCTTTGGGCAAGCTGTCGAGTGGTGACGTGATTGTGGGCAACACCGGCGGCTTCATTGTCGATGCCGGGTACCGGATTGGGTGGAGATAGGGTTAGTGCAGTCCCAGCACGGGCCCGACAAAGCCCATCAGCGCACCCGCGATCACCACACCGAACAGCAAGACAGTCGCGGACTGGGCCACGGTCTTGACCCGACTGATGTGCTTCAATAGATCCGCGTCGCCCACCTCGGCGTGCTTCAGCAGCACCTCGCCCAGGGTTCCGCGCCGCTCGGCCGCTTGCATGGCGTTGATCTCGGCTCGCGAAACCAGTCCCACTTCGGCGAGCGCCGTGGACAAATCGCGACCCTTGCTCAGCTTGTCCATGGCCAGCAATACAGCCCCGCGCACGGCCACGTTGCCCGCGGTCATCGCCGCGCTTTCCATCGCGTTCAACAGCGGGATTCCGGCTGCCACCAGCACCCCAGTGGTGCGGGTGAAGTGAGCCAGAGCCTTGGCCCGCCACAGTGAACCAATAATGGGTGCCTGCAGAAGCATCCCATCCCGCAGAAGCTGACCCTTTTCTCCGCGCAGAAGAATGCGAAGGCCCGCATAGGCGAGAGCCGCCGCAACCAGCACGACCGGCAAGATCGATCGCGCGCCATTCGAGACGTGAATCGCCCAATGCGTAGCCACCGGCCATTCTTGCTCGGGCAGGCCGCGCAGAAATGGTTCGACAGCAGAAGCCGCGACCGCCAGGCCGACAAGGACCACGAGCAAGCCGATCCCCAGGATGACCACCGGGCGCGCGGTCGCGCTGCCCAGCTCGCGCGCGATCTTCGCCGTGGTGCTGAGGTACACTGACAGCCGCTGCAGCTCGACGGGCAAGCGATTGCTCTTCGCGCCCGCGGCCAGCATGGCCACGCTGATTTCGTCAAACACATCCGGGTAGTCGCGCAGGGCTTCGCCCAAAGAGCGCCCCTTGTCCACGCTGGCCTTCATACCCTTGCACGCTGCCGCCACACGCGGATGCTTGAACTCGACCGACAGGGCATAGAGCGCCTGTCCCACCGACAAGCCCGCCTTCAGCTTGGCCGCGAGAAGGCCCGCCAGACAGCTCAACTCCTCTGGCTTGACCCGCTGGTAGTTCGACCTCTGCACGGACTGACCTGAAAGTGAAAGCGCTTGCTGCACGAGCTTGACCCCCGAATCTCGCTATCCCGGACGTCGATTGTGCACCAGGACCGCGACGGCGTCATGAAAGTGCGGGCGCACCGGGCGCAACCCGGCGAAATTGTTTGGCAAAAAACCTTCAAAACCTGGCGTGCCAGCGGCTCCGTCTCCTCGACGAAATCCTTGAAGAGGGATGCGAATAGCTCCTGCACGGCGCTATCCCGTGTTGCGCATCTTGATGACGGGTCCGCCGGTTTCTCGCTCGGGACTCGATCGCCGTAGGAATTCGTTTTCCAGGGCCAGCCCGAGCTGGAAAGCGGCCAGCTCGAAGATCTCGAGATCGCCCACCGGCCGGTCACGCACGCCGTTGTCGAGATAGATGACGGCGATCACACGCTCGCTGCCGGGCACCGGCAGCACGACAATCTCTCCCGACACCGGACGGTCGACCGCCTCGCGAAAAGCCTGTGGCAATCCAGCGTCGTCGTAGCTCACGCGGCGGGTGTGACTGTCGCGCAAACACTCGAACAAGACACCGCTGGCGCCCACTGGGAAGGCGAGCGTCTGTGTGGCTATCAGCAATTCCTCACCCAGCGCGGTTTGGCCAAACGCACCCAGGGCCACCAACTGGTCGCGGTCGGGCACCAGCAAGACGCCGCGATCGAGCGACTCGGCCACCACGTTGAGCAAATTGAGCGAGACCGAGGTGGCCAGCAGCCCCGAGCGCAGATCGGCGATGATCCGTCGCAAACGCGCGAAGCTGGCGCGCACACCTTCGGCAATGGCGTCTTCATTGGAAAGGTACCTGCGCTGCCGCGCCACGCTCCCCAAACAGGCGACCACCGTCTCGGGCGCCGCCGAGGTGATGGACAGCACGCCCGCCTGGTACAGGTCGCGCAAAGGGGCCCGCCCCACGAAGAGCGCGATGACCGAGGCCCGCGGTCGCGCCCGGCAGAGCGCGGTGAGCGTGTCCACCGCGTGGGTCTGGTAGCGCAGGGCCACCACCACGATGGGTGGCGGCTCGCCCAGCAGCGAGGCCCCGGCGTCGCGCAATCCCACCGCCGACATCCGGTCGCCGGTTTCGGCCAGCAGGTGATTGATCTGCGCCAGTAGCTCTGCGTCGGGAGACACAATCTGGAAGCGCGGGCGCTCGGGCACTTCGTTCTTGGTGGTAATCGCGGTATCGGTGTCCGTGGGCTCGGGCACTGCGGTGCCTGCAGTGCCTTGGGCCTCGGGCTGCTTGCGGCCGCCCTTGGTCAGCACCTGCACGAATTCCTGAACCGGCTCCGACCCTTCCGGCGCCACTTCAATCGGAGTCGGCGGATGGCAGGCGGCGCGTTGGAATCCTCCTCCATGGCCTGCAACACCTCCAAGATGACCTGCTGCGTGTCCATGTCGACCCTGGGTGCGCCGGAGAAGCGCGACACCTCGACCAGCGGTGTGAGGTCGTCGAGCGCAAAATCGAAGGTGCCTGCCGGCCAGGCCAGCACCTCCTTGACCACACGTTCGATCTCTTGCCCCACCACCTGTCGGATCACATCCGGCGTGGTGGCGCCTTGCCGGACCAGAACCTGCCCGATGGTGCGCCGAGGCCGCTCGCTCTCTTGCGCCTCCAGCGCTCGCTGCAAGGCGGGGTCGTCGAGAACGCCCGCCGCCAGCAGCATCTCGCCCAGCCGCAGCGAGCGTGAACTCCACGCGCTGACCAGGCGACCGCGTTCGAACCCGATGAGCGCCTCCTCTTCGCCGGCGTGAATCGACAAGGTACCTGAATGCCCGCCCAACCGAATGAGCTGCATCACATCGATGACGGCAACGTCCTCAATTCCCCCCTGGAAGCTCATGGGCGGGACCGCCGGCTATGATTGATGGTTCCGAGCACGTCATCCCTTGTTGACCAAACGGATCAGGCTCTCGATGAGAACTTTCTTGACCGCGTTCACGCGTTCCTCCCCCTGGAGCTCGGCTCTCCTTTTGCGTTGTGGCGTTCTTGGCGTGCCATGGAGACGCTCTGCCGGCTCGGCGTGCGAGCCCGCAGACCTCGGCTTACAAAGGAGAATTTCGTCTGTTCTGTCGCCCAGCTTGAGCGCGCGTCCCCGCGCCTAAGGCGGGTCAAGCGGTGCTGGCGCAGGGGTTACTTCTACCCATCGCAAGACCGGAGCATAATGGCAGGACGTGCCTGCCTCCCCCATCAGCCCCACCCTGTCCGCTTTCGTCGACGAGCTGGACGTGCTCATCCGCGCGCGCTACCCGCTCATCTACCTGGTGACCTGGGAAGAGCAGCGTGTTGACGCGCTCCTGGCCAGCTTGGCCGAATCACACGGCAAGGCACTGTACACGTGGTCGGCCGTGACCATGCGCGAAGACATCGCGCGCCTGCGCGAATGGGCGCGCACGCGCACGCGCCCGGCCTCCAAGCCCGAGCCCGAACGACCGGGCAAGATCGGGATCGTCTAGCGCGGAGCCTTGCCAAGCATGGACGACGAGACCCGCGACCGCTTCCGCCAGCTCGAAGGGCCGCGCAGCGACGCCCCCGACGAGCCGGGCCACACGGCCACCAGCGACCGCTTTGATGCTGTGCTGGCACCTGGGGAAAAGACGCCGGCCAGTCGTCCTTCCAGCGCGTTCAGGCCACCGACGGAGAAGCACGCGGCCATCGTCGTTGATGCCGAGGGTTTCAAGGCCGTGCCTCGCAACGATTGCCCCCACTGTGAACGGCCCAACAATCTCTTTGACCGAACATGTGTCAACTGCGGGGCGCGGCTCGACACGCCGGCTGCGCGCGCCCACAACGAAAAGCTGTGGCGAGCCGGTCTGCCCGAAGTCGAGTGGTCACCACCCGTACCTGGAGTTCCCGCCCCGGAGCAGGAAGTACTTTCGCCGCAGCAAGAGGCGGCCAGACGAGCCGCCTTGGAGGAACTGGCCGCGCGCGAGATGAGCCGCCGTCCGCGCAGAGCGGGCGAACAAATCTCCCTGTGGCGTTCGATGACGGGCCGTGGCCAGAACCCGTTCGATGAAGAGAGCGCGGGTCCTCGGTCGAGCGGCAACCTGCCAGTGGTTGCAGCCGTGTCTCTGGCGCTGTTTCTTCTCAGCAGCCTGCTCGTGTACGGCCCGCGCTGGTGGCACCTGCCCGTGGTGATAGGAGTGGGACTGCTGCTGGTGAGGCGGCGGATCTAGCTGCGTGACTGGGGCGACCGCAGGTCGCCCCTACCCCGGACCCAATCCGCGCGGCTGCTAATTCTCGCTGCGGCCGCCTACGCCCTTGGTATCAGCCGAGATGGCCTTGGCCGCCTCCTTGGGGCGCAGTGCGCGCGTGGCCTTGCCGGCGCGCCACATCTCGCTGCTGCCCATCTCGGCCAGTTCCTTGCCCAGCAGCTCCTGGTAGTTGGGGCCGCCGGTGGACTCGAGCACGCGCGCGGTTTCCTTACCCGAGGCCACGCGGTCGTAGAGCCAGTGGAAAACCGGCAGCACCGCCGACTTGAAGCGCGGGCGCCAGTCGAGCGCGCCCCGCTGCGCGGTGGCCGAGCAGTTCGAGTACATCCAGTCCATGCCGTTCTCGTCGACCAGGCGGATGAGGCTCTGGGTCAGCTCCTCGACCGTCTCGTTGAAGGCCTCGCTCGGGCTGTGGCCGTTGGCGCGCAGCACCTCGTACTGCGCGTCCATGATGCCGGCCAACGCGCCCATGAGCACGCCGCGCTCGCCGGTCAGATCGCTGTACACTTCCTTCTGGAAGGTGGTGGGGAACAGGTAGCCCGAACCCACCGCGATGCCGATGGCGATGGCGCGATCACGCGCGTGGCCGGTGGCGTCCTGCTCGACCGCGAAGCTGGAGTTGATGCCCGCGCCCGAGAGGAAATTGCGCCGCACGTTCAGGCCCGAGCCCTTGGGCGCGACCATGATCACGTCCACATCCTTGGGCGGAATCACGCCGGTCTGGTCCTTGTAGACGATGGAAAAGCCGTGCGAGAAGTAGACCGCGTCGCCCTTCTTGAGGTGCTTCTTGATCTCGGGCCAGATCGCCTTCTGCGCGGCGTCCGAGACCAGCATCTGGATGATGGTGCCGCGCTCCGCGGCTTCCTCGATCTCGAACAGCGTCTTGCCCGGCACCCAGCCGTCGTTGATGGCGCGGTCCCAGTCGCGCTTGAACCTGGATGCCTGGCCGATGATGACGTTGACGCCGTTGTCCCGCATGTTGAGTGACTGGGCCGGGCCTTGCACCCCGTAGCCGATCACCGCCACGGTCTCGTTCTTCAAGACCTCGAGCGCCTTCTTCATGGGGAACTCGTCGCGGGTGACGACTTCTTCTTTGACTCCACCGAAATCGATCGTTGCCATGGCTTCTCCTGCAGAAAATCTCTTGGAAAACTCAGGGATTGCGTCCCCGGGGAGGGGAGACTCTGCCACCCCCTACCCCTGTGTCAAGCAAGCAAGCCGCAGACAGGGTTGACCAACGCCGCGCCGGCTGGTAGTTACCTACACCGCCCCGCAAGGGGCCATGGGGCTGTAGCTCAGCTGGGAGAGCGCCTGAATGGCATTCAGGAGGCCGAC
>PLNW01000053.1 GCA_003142855.1 Myxococcales bacterium | reverse complement strand
TGTCCTTCCGGCCAGCGTGCGTGAAATCGCTGTAGCGCAAGGGGTAGTTTGCCATCCGAAGTGGAGGATGGCTCATGCGACAAAGAGACAAGTTCGAGATCCCGGTGGAGATGGCGAAGGTCAGGCGCGATATCGAGGAATGGCGGTCGACGCGCACGAAGCGTTGTCGGCTGCCTGATTGGCTGTGGGAGGCTGCGGCGACGTTTGGGCGGACGCATGGCATTTACCGAACGGCCCGAGCCCTGCACGTGAGCTATGAGTCGCTCAAGTATCGAGTGGCTTCGGGGACTGGCGGGCGCCCAACAGACACAATGAGGCAGGCGGCGGTTCCGTTTGTCGAGCTGCGCCCGGCGCCGCTTGCCACAACGCCGGCCCCGGCGCGCGGGCCGGAGGTGGAGTTGGTGGGTGTGCAGGGCGAGAGGATGGTGATCAGGCTGGCTGCTGGCCAGCACCTGGATTTGCCGGCACTGGCCAAGGCATTCCAGGGCCGATGGGCATGATCCAGATCACGCCACAGATGCGGGTGCTGGTGGCCATCGAGGCCGCCGATTTTCGCCGTGGGATAGATGGACTGGCCCAGCTTTGCCGGGGGACGCTCAGCTTGGATCCATTCAGCGGGACGGTCTTTGTCTTCCGCAACCGGCGGGCCACTGCTGTGAAGATTCTGGTGTATGACGGCCAGGGTTTCTGGCTATGCCACAAGCGATTGTCGAAAGGGAAATTTCGCTGGTGGCCGTCGAGTGCGGACAAGGCAGCAACGGTCATGCAGGCACACGAGCTGCAGGTGCTGGTTTGCGCGGGTGATCCGTCGGCAACGCAGGCCGCGCCGGTGTGGCGGCGGGTCAGTGCCTGAGTCGGTCATGGTGCAAAAACTTGCGCGCGCCGTTCAGTGGATAATTGTGCAACCAGGATGAGCAAACGGAGGCGACACCGACACGCCTCGTCGCCCAGGCGGCGCGACCTGCCGCTCGCGGAGTTGCTCGGTATTGTCGAACGGGCCAAGGCTGGGGCGCTCAGTGAAACGGATTGCGCCACGCTCAAGTCAGCGGTCGACACCTTGGCCTTCCTGACGCAGGAGCTTTCGGCGAAAGGGACGACGATCGAGCGGCTGCGCAAGATGCTGTTCGGGGCGAGCACGGAGAAGACCAGTCAGGTCATCGACGACGACACCCCCACTGGTGGCACTGCGGCCCAAGGTGGCGCGCCGGACGCAGGAGCCACGGGTGACAGTGGCCCGGACAAGCCGAAGCGACCGGGGCATGGCCGCAATGGTGCGGCGGCGTACTCTGGTGCCACCAAGATCAAGGTGTCGCACCCCTGTCTGCACGGCGGCGATGCCTGCCCCGAATGCCAGAAGGGGAAGGTCTACTTGCTTTCGGATCCGGCGGTGCTCGTGCGCATCGTGGGCATGGCGCCGCTGTCCGCCACAGTGTACGAGCAGGAGCGCCTGCGCTGCAACCTGTGTGGCGAGGTCTTCACGGCCCCGGCCCCCGAGGGGGTTGGCAGCGAGAAGTACGACGAGACGGCAGCGGCGATGATCGGCACGGTCAAGTATGGAGCAGGCTTGCCCTTCAATCGCCTCGAACGGTTGCAGGCCGGCATGGGCGTTCCGTTGCCCGCAGCCACGCAGTGGGAAATCGTCGAGCGCGCGGCCGACCGTCTCAAGCCGGTTCACGGTGAGCTGGTCAACCAGGGCGCCCAGGGGTCCGTCCTGCACAATGACGATACGCCGGCCAAGATTCTCGAATTGATGGCTGAGGTCGACGACGAGAAGCTCGACGAGAAGGTGACACCGGAGACAGAAAGAGCAGGCCCCGATGCCGGAACCGAGAAGCCAGAGCGCACGGGCATGTTTACGTCGGGCATTGTGTCCGTCGTCAATGGACACCGTGTCGCCCTGTTCTTCACTGGACGGAAGCACGCCGGCGAGAACCTCGCCGATGTCCTGGCCCGACGCTCGCAGCAATTGGGCGCCCCCATTCAAATGTGCGACGCCCTCGCCGCAAATACCTCACCTCCGCTGCGTACCATCTTGGCCAATTGCCTTTCTCATGCGCGTCGCCGCTACGTGGATGTCGTCGCCGACTTTCCCGAGGAGTGCCGTTTCGTCCTCGAAACCCTGCGCGAAGTCTACCACAACGACCAGCTCGCTCGGCAGCGCGGACTGTCTGCCGAAGATCGCCTGGCTTTTCACCAGGCCGAAAGCGCCCCGCACATGAAGTCGCTTGAGGATTGGATGAAGGCGCAGTTTGAAGAGCGCAAGACCGAGCCGAATTCTGGCCTCGGCGAAGCCATCCAGTACACGCAGAAGCACTGGCTCAAGCTGACCCTCTTTCTGCGCGTGGCCGGCGCCCCAATAGACAACAACATTTGCGAAAGAATTTTGAAAAAGGCGATCTTGCACCGGAAGAATTCGTACTTCTTCAAGACGGAGCACGGCGCCCACGTGGGCGACATCTTCATGAGCCTCATCCACACGGCCGAACTCTGCGGTGTCCAGCCCTTCCCCTACCTGGTCGCGCTCCTCCGCTACCACGAGGCAGCCGCCGACGACCCAGCCGCCTGGATGCCCTGGAATTACCAAGAAGCGCTGGCCGCGCTCGATCCCCCCTCAACTTGATTGTGGCGTCAGCCCTCGGCGCCCTGTCCAGGCCGGGCCGGACGATTCTGCGCTGTGCGCCAGTAACCGTCCGACTGACGACGT
>PLNW01000012.1 GCA_003142855.1 Myxococcales bacterium | reverse complement strand
CCAAATGTCTTGAGTCGCAGCTGGGCTGGATACTTTGGATCCACCGCGCGATCGAGAAACTGGAGGCGAAGAGCGTAGTCTTCCTTTCGCTGCGCGATCTCCAACTCCATCTGTTTCGTTTGACGTGCGATCTCGATTTCCCTCGATCTGGCATAACTGCCGTGAACCGCAGCAGTAAGCGGAGCTGCCGCGCAGAGAATCAAGGACAGCAGCGCGAATCCCCACCGCCACCAGAGTGGATCTCCGGAATGGGCATTGAGCTTGGCCTGTGAACCAGCATCGCTCACGGCGGCGGATACCGCTGCTTTGGCGGAATCGGGCGGTGAAAGTAGTTCACTCATCGGCGCGGTGACCTCTACGACGCTGGGCGCGTGGACGGCAAGCCCCTGCCCTTGACCTTGACCTGGAACCCGATCTGCCGCTTGGGCTTCTCCGGCGTGGCCATCAGGCTGCGAACGGCGTTGAACAAGGTCACTATGCTTTTGTCATGGGACGCGATCTTCTTCTCCAGCTCTTCCAGCTTGGCGGCGAGCTGTCGATGGGAGGCCAGGAATTCCCGGAGTCGGTTGAAGACGCGAACGACCTCGACGCTCATCTCGACGGCCTTGGGCGAGTTCAACACCGTCGCGGCCATGACCGCACCGTGCTCGGTGAAGGCGTAGGGCAGGTATTTCCGGTGAGTACCTCGGCCGGTTTCTAAGATCACAATTTGTGATCTTAGAGATTCGTACTCCTCGCGAGTGAGCTGGAAGGCGAAGTCGGCCGGGAAACGATTCACGTTCCGCTTCACTGCTTGGTTGAAAGCGCGGACGGCGACTCCGTACAGGGCCGCTAGCTCCGAGTCGAGGATGACCCGACGACCGCGCAGGACGAGGATCGTCCGCTCCACCCGTTCCAGCGGAACGAGGCCGGTTGTACTCACTTCTCAGCCGCTTTCTTGGTCTCGTACTCGGCCAAACCCCTCAGCAGCCACTCTTCCGCTACAGC
The DNA here is from genome assembly GCA_003142855.1 of Myxococcales bacterium. Classification (GTDB taxonomy): domain Bacteria; phylum Myxococcota_A; class Polyangia; order Fen-1088; family Fen-1088; genus Fen-1137. The sequence goes on along the minus strand of PLNW01000012.1, from coordinate 2,699 downwards.
CGAGTGTGTCTGCCGCTTCTCCACCGACACGCGCTTGATGGTCTGCACCAGCCGTGCCGGCAACATGAACATGATCTTGACGTGGCCTGTGGCTTTCCGAGGCATCCCCTCCACGATACCTAACCCCGCGAAAACAGCAAGGATAGAGAAGGCTCTCGATTATTCGTGAAGGATCTTTAATGTTCGAGAGTCTTTGTGTACACTCTGAACGAGGTGTCAAAATGCAAAACTCCGCCTCGTTCGTTCCTCTCAAAAACATCTTTCTCCTCTGGACCGAATCCTCCGACCAGTCCGCGCTCGACCGTCCCCTCTCAACCTGGTCTGAGGCCGAGGACGCGATCCACGCCATGGCCAAGGTCGCGCCCGAGCACGGCTACGACAAGACCGGCTTCCGCGTCGAGTGGGCGGACGGCGAGGTCTACGAGGTCCGCCTCGACATCGCCCGGGTGGTGGTCGAGATCCCCACCCCTCTCGCCAGCCACGTCCGTCGCGCCCTGGAATTCACCTCCAGCCGGTGGCGCCCCGCCAACATGACCGAGGAGCAGCAGCGCGAATTCTTGGCTGAGAACGAGCGCCTCCGCCCAGGCGGCGCCGCGTGGGCCGGCAAGCTCCTCGACGGCTACGAGCTGGGAGGCTCATCGTGAGCACGACATTCGACGCCACCTATGACCCCGCCGACGACAAGCTCCGTCTTCGCGCCAGCTCGCGCCTCGACGCCGAGACCTACGCGCGAGTGAAGGGCGCCAGTTTCGGTTGGGCTCCCAAACAAGATCTCTTCTACGCGGTCTGGACTCCCGCCCGTGAAGACCTGCTCGTTGAGCTGGCCGGCGAAATCGGCGACGAGGAGACCAGCCTGGAGGAGCGGGCCGCCCAGCGCGCCGAGCGGTTCGAGGGCTACCAGGGGAAGCGGGCAGCCGACGCCGAGCAGGCCCGCAAGGCAGTCTCGGCAATCGCCGACGGCATTCCGCTCGGCCAGCCCATTCTCGCCGGCCACCACTCAGAGCGCCATGCCCGGCGCGACGCCGAGAAAATCGAGAACGGCATGCGCCGGGCCGTCCGCCTGTGGGAGACGGTTGGGTATTGGCAGCAGCGAGCGGCTGGCGCCATCCGGGCCGCGAAGTACAAGGAGATGCCAGCCGTCCGCGCACGTCGGATCAAGAAGCTGGAAGCCGAGAAACGGAAAGCCGAGAAGGACTTGGGCATCCAGAGATCGCGGCTCGGGCTGTGGACGAAGCTCCACGAGCCCAACAGCATCCAGCGCAAGGACGGCGCGGAGACGACCTTCCTGCAACGGGCGCTCCATGTCGTGGAATGCGATCGCTGGGCACGCTACGGCCTGCACACCGACCTCGAAAGCGGCAAGATCACGCCGGAGGTATTGCAGGCCGAGTGCGTGGCGGCGGCGAACACGCTGATCGATCACTACGGCCGCTGGGTCGCCCACCTCGACAACCGCCTGGCCTACGAGCGTGCCATGTTGGCGGCCGACGGCGGCACCGTCGCCGACAAGTCCAAGCCCGAGAAAGGCGGAGCCTGCAAGTGCTGGGTCAGCCGTGGGACCTGGCTCTACATTCAGAAGGTGAACAAGATCTCGGTCACGGTCCTGGACAACTGGGGAAACGGCGGGAAGAACTTCACCCGCACGGTTCCCTTCGACAAGCTGACCGCCGTGATGGGCAAGGCGGAGGTCGACGCCGCGAGGGAGGCGAAGCGGATCGCCGAGACTCCCGACGGCTGCGGGTTCGTGCTGCTGACCGAGGCGCCGAAGCCGAACAGGCCAGCAACGCGCGAACAGACTCCGCCCGACATCGCGGCGATGAGGCAAGCGCTCAAGGACGGCGTGCAGGTCGTGGTGTCGCCCCAACTCTTCCCCACCCCGCCAGCGCTCGCCGCCCGTATGGCCACGCTCGCCGGCATCGAGTATCACGACCGCGTGCTTGAGCCGAGCGCGGGGACCGGCAACCTTCTCCGTGCGATCGTGGACGCGGAGCCGACAGCGGAAGTCCACGCCGTAGAAATCAACCGCGCTCTCTGCGATGCCCTGCCGGCCGGCCTCATGGCCGATGGCGAAGCGCTCTGCGCCGACTTCCTGGACTGCACCACGGAGCAGCTCAGGCGGTTCAATCGGATCGTGATGAACCCGCCCTTCGTCCAGGGCTCGGACATCGCCCACATCAAGCACGCCTTGCATTTCCTGGAGCGCGACGGCCGCCTCGTCGCTCTCTGCGCGAACGGCCCTCGCCAGCAAGCAGAGCTGCGCCCCCTGGCCACGACCTGGGAGGAGCTGCCTGACGGGACATTCGCCGACCAGGGCACTAATGTTCGGGCGGTATTGCTGACGGTGCAACGATGATCTACATCTTCGATAACGGGGAAGTGTACAGCAACCACGCGCTGTATTTCGTCGACGCGCCAGAGGACTTCGGCGCATGGTTCAATGACGTCTATCGACCTTGGCTCGACGGCACCGAGTATCGGCCGCTGATGATCGTGGCCACGGCGCCAGCGGTCGAGCGGCGCGAGCGCGTGCCCTACAACCCTCGCCCCGTCGACAAGTTCGATCTGTCCATCGAGGACGACCCCATGCACGAGTTCTCGACGATGCCGGTCGTCGATTTCCTGGCCAAGATCGTCGAGCAGAAGCGGGACGGCAAGCCCCGTCCGCGCTACAGGCTAGAGATCGAGAACGTACAGGAGAA
>PLNW01000026.1 GCA_003142855.1 Myxococcales bacterium | reverse complement strand
ACCCTCCTCGCTGCGTTCGCGGCATACCGCCTCGTGAAGTTCGCCGGCGCCAGGAGGATCTTGTTCCTGGTGGACCGAGCCAATCTCGGCCGCCAGACGCTGAAGGAGTTCCAGGGTTTCACAACGCCGGACGACGGCCGAAAGTTCACCGAGCTCTACAACGTGCAGCGTCTTTCCTCGAACGTCATCGATCCGGTAAGCCGGGTGACCATCACGACGATCCAGCGCCTGTACTCGATCATGAGGGGTGAACCCGAACTGGACGAGGAGATCGACGAGCATTCCTCTTACGAGCTCTCCGGACCAGATGCCGCCCCGGTCGTCTACAGCCCCGCCCTGCCAATCGAGTTCTTCGACTTCGTCATCGTGGACGAGTGCCATCGCTCGATCTACGGGCTCTGGCGACAGGTTCTCGACTACTTCGACGCCTTCATCATCGGCTTGACGGCGACCCCGAACAAGCAGGCGTTCGGGTTCTTCCACAAGAACCTCGTCATGGAGTACACCCACGAACAGGCCGTCGCTGACCATGTGAACGTCGGCTTCGACGTCTACCGGATCAAGACCGAGATGACCGAGATGGGCGGCAAGGTGGAGGCTGGTGTCTACGTGGGACATCGAGAGCGCTCCACGCGGAGAGTGCGCTGGGAGGAGGCAGACGAGGAGCTTGAGTACGAAGCCAGCCAACTTGACCGGGCCGTAGTAGCTCCCGACCAGATCCGAACGGTGATCAGGACCTTCAAGGACCGGCTCTTCACCGAGATCTTCCCCGGCAGGACCGAGGTCCCGAAGACCTTGATCTTCGCCAAGGACGACTCGCATGCCGAGGACATCGTCGAGATCGTCCGCGAGGAGTTCGGGAAGGGCAACGACTTCGCTGCAAAGATCACCTACCGCACGACCGGCACGAAGCCCGAGGTCCTGCTCGCCGAGTTCCGCAACTCCTACAATCCCCGCATCGCCGTCACCGTGGACATGATCGCGACCGGCACCGACGTGAAGCCCTTGGAGTGTGTCTTTTTCATGCGCGGAGTGAAGTCCCGGACGTACTTCGAGCAGATGAAGGGTCGTGGCGTGCGCGTCATCAATCCGACAGACCTGCAGCAGGTGACCCCGGACGCCAGGATCAAGGACCACTTCGTCATCGTCGACGCGGTCGGCGTGACCGAAACGCAGCTCATGGAGACCAAGCCCCTCGATCGCAAGCCGAACGTTCCGCTGGACCGGCTCTTCAGGGACCTGGCCTTCGGCAAGCGTGATCCCGATCTCGTCTCTTCCATCGCAGACCGCCTTGCCAGGCTCGACTTGCGCCTCAGCCAGGCTGACCGAGTGATGCTTCAGGGGCTCGCCAACGGGACGAGCATCAAGGAGATAACCGAGACGTTGATCGCCGCCCTCGATCCCGACCACCAGTACGCAGTCGCGGAGGCTGGCACCGAAGCCGGTGAGCCAAGCGCCAAGGACGTGAAGAAGGCAGCGGCCGACCTGATCGAAGCCGCCGTCTTCCCACTGGCGTCGAACCCGGAACTGAGGCTCAAGATCGTCGACTTCCGCCGCTCCTACGAGCAGATCATCGACGAAACGAGCATGGACAAGGTCTTGCATGCTGGTTATTCCACGGACCGAGCGCGACAGACCGTCGATGACTTCCGGCAGTTCATCGAGACCAACAAGGACGAGATCACAGCCCTACAGATCCTCTACAGCCACCCGTACAGCCGGCGTCTGAGCTTCAAAGACCTTCGTGACCTCGCGAACGCCATCGGGCGACCGCCGCACCAATGGACCCCTGAGGATCTCTGGGCTGCCTACGAGGCGCTCGACAAGTCAAAGGTGCACGGCTCTGGCCAGCGAGTTACGACGGATCTCGTCTCGCTGGTGCGCTTCGCGCTCGGTGAGGAGAACGAGTTGGTTCCGTTCCCCGAGAAGGTCAACGAGCGATTCGCGATGTGGCTCATGCAACAGGAGAACGCCGGATCAGAGTTTACAAACGAGCAAAGACGCTGGCTGGAAGAAATCAAGGATCACATCGCTGCCTCGATGAGCATCTCCACCGACGACCTGGACTACACGCCGTTCGTCGAGCGAGGTGGGATCGGCAAGGCCTTTGAAGTCTTCGGCGACAAGTTAGGTTCGCTGCTGGACGAGCTGACCGAGGCGCTGGCGGCATGAGCGGCTTGCCGCAGGGTTGGGTAGAAGCTGCTCTCACTGACGTTGCGGAGGTCCGCCTTGGGAGACAGCGTTCGCCGAAGACACACACCGGGACGAACATGAGGCCGTATCTGCGAGCTGCAAACGTCACCTGGCAAGGACTCGCGCTCGGGGATGTCAAGGAAATGCACTTCGACCCTGCGGAGGTTGAGACGTACCGGCTGAAGGCTGGTGACGTGTTAGTCGCTGAAGCCTCGGGCAGCCGGAGTGAAGTCGGCAAGCCCGCAATCTGGCGGGCTGAACTGCATGACTGTTGCTTCCAAAACACACTGCTTCGCGTGCGATCCCGGGGACCTCTGCCCGAGTATCTCTTGTACTTTCTGAAGTCTGAAGCACTAGAGGGTCGTCTTGGCGATGTCGCTCGCGGAGTCGGCATTTACCACATCGGTGCGGCAGGGCTTTCCACTTATCGCTTACCGGTCCCTCCCCTAGATGAGCAACGCCGCATAGTCAATGTCATCGAGGAGCACTTCTCCCGGCTCGACGCGGGATGGCGACTTCTAGTCAGTTTGATGAACCGCATTGAAAGACTACGGGGAGCTGTGTTGGATCGGATGCACCAGATCGACTCGCGGGAAATACCTCTCGATGCAGTCGCCTCCATGATCACGGACGGCGACCATCGGCCTCCGCCTCGGGTTGCCTCAGGTGTGCCCCATCTCACAGCCAAGCACGTGCGGAAGGGGCGCCTGATGTTTGACGGCTGTACTTTCGTTAGCGAGGAAGGTTATGCGCAGACCTCTCGCCGGTATGCCCCGCAGGCAGGTGACGTGGTGATCACATGCGTGGGCACCATAGGGGAAACGGCTGTAGTACCGGAAGGAGTTCGATTCAGCGCGGACAGGAATCTGGCGGCGGTGAGATTGCAGGACGACCAGAACCACATGACGCCGCAGTATCTTCAAATGGTCTTGTCGTCGCCGTCATACCGACAACTTCTGGCCGCGGCATCAGGTTCGACGGCACAACCGCACCTGTACTTACGCGATCTAAGGGCTCTCAAGGTCCCGGTCCCAGCTTTGTACGACCAGCAGGAAATGGTACGCGAAGCCGAGCTTGCCTTGTCACTCGCTGACGCCCTCGGGACAACCGTTGAGCGTTCCCTTCACAGGTCGGCTCAACTCCGACGCTCGGTCCTCCAACGGGCGTTCTCGGGTCGTCTTACTGGGCAAGACCCGACCGATGAGACGGGGACTGAGTTGCTCGCCCGCGGAACAACACGCCGCGCCGTCACGGCTAAGCCCGGACGGAGGAACGATGACTGACCAGCAGGCTCTGGTCCAGAAGCTCTGGAACTACTGCACGGTCTTGCGTGATGATGGCCTCTCCTACCAGGACTACCTGGAGCAGCTCACCACCCTGCTGTTCTTGAAGATGGCCGAGGAGCGGGCGGAGATGACAGGCACAAAGCAGCCCATCCCAGAGGGCTACCGTTGGGCTGACCTGTCATCTCCCAAGATGGAAGGGGCCAAGCTGGAAGAGCACTACCGGGAAACCCTTCGGGTCCTTGGTCAAAAGGGTGGAATGCTGGGGCTCATCTTCAGAAAGGCCCAGAACAAGATTCAAGACCCAGCCAAACTGCGCCAGCTCATCGTGGAGCTGATTGACAAGGAAGACTGGCTGTCCATGTCTTCCGACGTGAAAGGTGATGCCTACGAGGGCCTGCTTGAGCGAAACGCCCAGGATGTGAAGAGTGGTGCCGGCCAGTACTTCACCCCCCGCAGCCTGATAGAAGCCATCGTTGAGGTGATTCGTCCCAAGCCTGGTGAGGTCACCTGTGACCCTGCCTGTGGAACAGGGGGCTTTCTGCTTGCCACCCATGGCTACCTGGCAAAACAGTACAAGCTGGACAAGAACCAGAAGAAGCACCTACGGTACGATGCCCTTCGTGGGATCGAACTGGTGGAAGGTGTAGGCCGCCTGTGTGCCATGAACCTGTTCCTTCATGGTATCGGTCCTGATGATGCCCTGGCTGAGGTACCCATCGACAGCGGCAGGGATTCATTGCGAAGCCCACCCAAGGACCTTGTCGATATCGTCCTGACCAATCCACCCTTCGGCAAGAAGTCCTCCATCACCGTGGTCACGGAAGAAGGCGACACCGACAAGCAGTCCATCACCTACAACCGCAGCGACTTTTGGACCACCACCAGCAACAAGCAGCTCAACTTCGTCCAGCACGTGAAGAGCCTGCTCAAGATGAACGGCAGAGCAGCCGTGGTTGTTCCCGACAATGTTCTCTTTGAAGGTGGCGCGGGAGAAAAGATCAGACGAAAGCTCATGCAGGAATGCGACCTGCACACCATCCTTCGCCTGCCCACGGGCATCTTCTATGCCCAGGGGGTGAAGGCCAACGTGCTCTTCTTCGACCGCAAGCCTGCAAGGGAGACAGCCTGGACCACCAAGGTCTGGCTCTATGACCTGCGCACCAACCACCACTTCACCTTGAAGCAGAGCCGATTGAGCCGGGAAGATCTTGATGAATTCGTCAAGGTCTACAACCCCGACAACCGGCATGAGAGGAAGCCGACATGGTCAGAGAAGAAACCAGAAGGCCGATGGCGTGCCTACACCTATGACGAGATCGTAGCCAGAGACAAGGCGAGCTTGGACATCTTCTGGTTACGTGACGAAAGCATCGAAGACTCAGCCAACCTTCCCGAGCCTCATGTGCTGGCGGAAGAAATTGCAGATGACCTGCGTGCCAGCTTGGAACAAATCGAAGACGTCCTGGCTGACTTGCAAGCACGTGCTGTCCGTTTGGAGCAACCAGCGGCCTCTGCGCGGAACCCACAATAGAGGAGGATGACAGCCTCATGACTACACCTAATGCCCTTCCCAATGCACGAGACCGCTCCGGATTGAACTCCCGCGCATCCGTCTTGGGGCACGCAGAACGGGCGTATTTGAGGAGGGCACTGTGGACCAAGTAGAGCAACTGCAAAGAGCTGCCACGTCACTGCTTGAGAAGGCCCAGCAAAGCGCAACAGTGTCCGACCTCGCCGTCGCAGTTGACAAGGCGACCGGAGTGTTGCGACTTTGTTCTGAACTCGAAGCATCTAGGGCCCAAGCGCGAAAGGTTGCGCTCGAAGAGCGCAAGCTCCAGCACGAAAATGATACTGCTTCGACACGCGGACGTTTCGAGCGTATCAAAGAATACGTAAGCCTTTCGACCCCAATTGTGGCCATCGTGACCCTCACCGCAACCCTGTCCTTCCAGAGTTGGCAATTCTTGCAATCAGAGAAGGACAAAGCGGCAGAAGCCGAGGAGGCACAATGGCGGGATGCCTACAGGTCTGTTTCCCAAAGCGCCGGGATCAACCCAGCCATTGTGCCGCTCAAGCGCTTTCTAAAATCGCCCAAGTATGGCAACCTAGCCAAAGAAACAGCGGTACAGCTGCTGGCGTATACCACCGATATCACCTTCTTCAGAGAGGTGTTCGGGATGGCCTTCGTGCCTCTTGGCTGGCAGGACCTAGACTACATCGTGAGAATGGATCGGGCCGTGGCTGAAAGGGAGCGTCCTTTGGTGGAGAAGGCCTGGGATGGCAAAAACGCTGACGAGAGGAGGCTGGAGCCGACGAAAGAAAGGCCGGTATACGACTACGTGCAGAACGTCATGCCTCAATTCTGCGAACACGTGGGCTACCTTCTGAAGGAATCCCGAAAAGACCACGAGCGCCTTGACCTTTCGGCCACCGCATTTCAACTCTGTGATTGGCGAGGTGCGGACTTGAGCAACAGCAACATCAAGAACATCTGGCTGAGTCATGTAGATCTCAAGGGAGCGAATCTCGACGGTATCAGCCAATTCGATGGAGCTATTTTTTGGCGTGTGGCTTGGTGGGAGGCAAGCAGGATGAGCCCGGCGTTGCGGAAATACCTAGAGATGAACTATGAGGCCAGATACGATCCAGCCAATAGGGACGCGCAGTACGGCCCCAAGAATGAAACATTCAGCCCGAAGCAATATGCCGATGCGCTTCGGCGACTCGAACAGGAAACACCGTAGCAGTTGTTACCGCTTTTCGCCGGCAGGTCAGTCTTGGCTTCTCACCGACGTTGGCCATCAGCAGGCTCAGAGGGCGTTCGATGGTTGATCCAGTTGGCTATTTCCCCACGAAATGCTGCCGGCCCCATGAACCTGGGTCATGCATACCGGGGGTGGGTGTGGGAGCATTCTGCCGCTTCCGTTTTCTTGCTGACTCTGTTCGCCAGGAAAGTGGTCAGAAACAGCCTTGGCTTGTTCCACGTCGACATCTGCGATTTATCTGATAAGCTCACATGTATGAGTGCCCACGCCGAGACCCTGACCGACTTCCTGCGGCAGCCGAAGTCCATCCTGAAGAAGCTGGCCAAGGAGGATGTTGTGCTTCGCAGGCGTGGTGATGTTGCTCTCCGGCTATCCCTGGACACACGAGCGTCTGCTTCTTCCTCAGGTGTCGAAGTAGCAGCCAGCCTTCTTGCGGACCTGGTGGACCTTCCCCAGGTTCCAGATTCTCTGGCCAGCCTGCTGGCTGTTCGCTTTCCCTGGATGAAGTTCTTGACCAAAGATGCCAAGCAGAAATTCGTGCGTGAGTTTATCGACACCGTGAGGGCCTGTGCCTCGGTAGGGAACAGTGCTGCCCTGGATGAGGTTGTTCATGCCTGGAAATCCACGGCTGCTATCTACTCAGATCCTAAGCTGGCAGCAGACCTGAAACGTTCTCTTCCAGGCACACACACCAAGGTCTCACGTCCCTGATGCCCAAGCGTGGTGAACGAGTAGCTCCACCTGCTCGACGTGGGGAATGGGAATTGCGGTTTGGTGAATCAGAAGCTGCTGCTGGATGGGAAGAGCTGTGTCGTCAGGCACCTGGTCCAGTTCGAGAAGCATGGGATGCTCTGTCACGAGAACCTCGAGACCGAACCAACCCCAGCAGGCAGCACAGGTTGAGGAGCGACCTTGGCACCCGCACCATCAAGGGCAAGGCGCTGGAGCAGTGGCAGTACGAAGTGCTCGGAGCTGGGAGAATCTGGTACTGCCCAGATGATGCCCTTCATGTCGTGTTCATCACCAAGGCCAGCACGGGCCACCCGAGCGAAACTGATTGAGCTGATGATGGTTGCAGAGCTGGTGATCGTATCCAGTTAGCTACCTGCTTGTGAATTTGTGCCGGCCCCATGAACCTGGGTCACATGTGCCGGGGGACCCAGATATAGGCTGTTCCTGGCAAGGCCGGATTGTACGTACGCTTGCAGTCTTTATCGTTTCACCAATGGCTGTTACCACGGATTCCTGAATAACATCGAGACGATGCAAGCGACGTGGTAACAGTTTGCTGCTCTCTGGCATTGATTAAGCTATGGTTTTCATTGGCTAAATAGCCATTTTCTTCAGGAATCGCACTCTAGAGGCCGTGGGTTCGATCCCCATCAGCTCCACTAAGAAACCATTCAAGCCACTGGAATCAGTGGCTTTTTTGTTGCCCTGGTGTGCTGGCGCGAGTCTGAAAAATGACCGTGGTAACACCGTGGTAACTTTTCACTTTCACCTAGAATATCCGAGAAAACTGGAGATTTGGTAACTAGTTTTGGTGGCTCGGTACTGTAGTGGCCAATACCGATAGGGCCTGTGCGTGCTGCTGCTGGTCCACTATTCCACGGTCGGCGTAGTGGCCGAACGTGACTTCCGTGCTCGTGTGCCCCAGGGCCTGCGAGACTGCCAAGGCTGTCACATGGGCGTGCAGACACAGGTCTGCATGGGTGCCTGTAAGCCGCAATAATTCCGTGCGGAGTGTGTAGCGCCTGAGATTCTGTCAGTGCTCGCAGGAGCGGCAGTTGACAGGGATTCGCGTGGTCAACGGCGCCCCAGCGGAAATCCGCGCAGCCCGCGTGCAACGTTGCGGGAGCGACACGGGCTTGGCCATGTTCATGGCCACGGGGCGTGAACGCGCCCACTGAGTGGCCGGGAGATTCAGGCGATGCGTCGTGTGACGTTCAGGCAGCGACGGTGTATTCGTGGTGTAGTCCGCCGAGAACCGACACGCCGCGCACGGCGCTCGCTGGTGTCGGCCGTACCGGAGGCAACCAGCGTGCGCCGAGCGGCGCTTGGGTGTGCAGCCCGCGATGAGGGCGGCCATGGTAGTAACGGATGTACTCGCGCAGGACGCGCTCTGCGTGTCGCTCATCCACGATGATCACGTTGTCGAGGCATTCCCGCCGAAGGGTTCGGATCACTCTTTCGCAATACGAATTGGCTTGCGGTGCTCTCGGCGGCGTGGCGAGACACCTCGTGCCGAAGCCCTTCACCCTGCGCCGGAACCAGGTGCCGTAGATCGAGTCGCGATCGTGGATGAGGAAGCGCGGTGCTTGGTCGTCGCGGTCGCACACGGCTTCGACGAAGGATTGGGCAGCGTACTGCGCGCTCGGCGTCGACGTCACCCCAACGCGCAGGATCTCACGGCGCCCAAGGTCGAGGATGACAAAGGCGTAGAGAATCTCAAAGCGCACGGTGACGATGGTGAACCAGTCAGCGGCCCAGGTCTGGCCGAGGTGGTTGCGGATGAAGGTGGACCATTTCTGGCCACGACCGCGAGGTAGCCGCGCCGGCCGGTATTTGGCCACGGTCCTTGGCGACACGTGATGGCCGAGTTTGGCCAACTCGGCGGCGATGACGTCCTCACCCCACAGCGGGTTTTCGGTCCACATCCGGCGGATGAGCGCTCGGGTGTCCGCGTCGATGGGCGGTCGCCCGACTGGTCGCCGACATCGTCGACGCCAGATCAACTTCCACAGGGAGCGGTGCCAGCGAATCACGGTGTCGGGGCGAACGATGGGGACGGCAGCGACGAGCGACGGGAACAGCTTGGTGATGGCGCCGATGGTGAAGCGGTCGCGGGCCTTGAGGCGAGGGTGGGGCGCGGCTCTGTGGAGGAGGATGACCTGCTGTCTCAGCAAGGTGTTCTCGGCCACGAGCGCGGCGCGCGAGCGGAGCGTGTCGCGGAGCGTGGCGAGCACGGCTTTTGTGACTTCACGAAGCATTTCGAAAGAGTACCTTGCCGTTTGCTCCCGTCCTGGTCCCATGCGGCACGTCGGCTACCTTCCGCGTGCCCAGCGGCAATAGGCATCAATCCACGCGGAGCCCTCTGGTGGCGGGTCCGGCAGAGGCAGCTCGTGAATTGGTATCCGCTGGCGGGATTTGCCGCGCACGCAGACCGCAACGATCCGCTCGTCATCGGTGATATCGACTCGGTCGACGATGACATCGACGCCGAGTACCTCGGTCTTGAACGGCATCGAGAGGTGCTCCTCGAACATCGTGTAGAAGCCCGTGATCTGCTCCGAATCGTCGTAGGCATCCACGGTCGCTTCTGCGATGAGTTCGTCAAGTCTGGCGGGCGAGTGCTCATTTCGACGTGAGATCTTTTTAGGCGCGACCTTCTTCGGCTTGTTCGGCATGTTTTCCTCACCAGCGCTTTCGCCATTTTTCTCGGTAGCTCGGTGCGGGCGGGATCGGCTCGTCGGGCGCGGCCGACCGCTCGGCGATAAACGTGCTCGACTCGCCATCCTTGATCCTGATGACGCCCTTGAGACGACCATCCCTGCCTAGCGTGACCCGGCCCGAACCCGACATCTGGTCGAACTCCCACGCCCCCATCCAGGTGAACGACACGCCAGTCTTGGTGGCCTTGCAGTTGACGTTGGCGAGGAGGCAGTGCATTCGCAGCCGATCAGCGTCTCCAGTCAGCGAGATGACGGCCTGGCCCAAGATGTCGAGCCCATCACTCACCCATTGCGATGTATCGATGATCCGCCACCAGCCTTTGTACTCGGATGGGATCGGTTCGTTCATTGGTCCTTCCTTGGCGCTGGCCACTCGCTGTCGATTGGAGTGACCACAACATGCCGTAGAGTAGCCCATGGCTCTTGGCCGGGGCAGCACCGAAGCACATGACTTCGCCGGCTTGCTATCCACAGCACCCGGATGCCACATCCAGTCTTCTTGGGCCGGACCACGGACGAGATGTACTTCGGCCCGGCCCTATCGCTGTTGCGTACGCAGAAGCATGGAATGTCCGCGTCCACAGCTGAGAGAAATCCCCAGGGCTACCCGAGCTTCCCCGCCTCGGCGCCTCTTTCGCTCAAGACCCGTGAAATCCGTGCGCGGCTCGACTAGCATTCGGCCCCATGCGCCCCGCCACCGCACGCGTGTCACCGGCCGCCACAGGCCAGCTCGAGCTTCGAGAAACGTCCAGCCGGCTTGTAGCCCTGTTGCGCGAGAGACAGAAGCTGCTGGCCAACGTCACGCGAAAGAAGGGCAAGCTCGAAAAGTTGCTCGCGACGCTCGACGCCCAGCATGCGCAGATGGCGCAGATGGCGAGCGCAGCCCAGCCTCTGCTCGCGCAAGGGCAGGAGATTGACCGCGAGGTCCACGGGCTCTTCGCCGCCATCCTGGCCAGGCCGAGCCTGAATCGAAAGGACCGGCGCCTGATCCAGGATCTCTACGAGATGTTGCAGCTAGAGGGCATCCTCACGCCCACGCCATCGCCCGACGATGACATCTTCGAGTTCGACAATGTGTCCGACGAAAAGTCCTCGGACTTTCCCGATGGAGAGTTTCCGCCATCGCCTGACCCGACCGGCGAAAGCCCGTCCGCGAGGCGCTCGGCCGGCTCCACCGCGACGGCCATGCGGGATCTCTTTCGCCGCCTCGCGACCGCCATCCACCCCGACAAGGCCCAGGACGCGGACTCTCAGGAGGAGCGGACCGAGGCCATGAAGGAGGTAACCCGCGCCTACCGGGACGGCGATCTGGCCAGCCTGATCGAGCTGGAGAAAGTGTGGCTCGCGGGTGCGTGCCCCGACCCGGGCAACGATGAGGACGAGACGGAACGGCGCTGCTCCAGCCTCGAGCAAACCAACCGCGAGCTGAAGCGCCAGCTCAAGGAGCTGGACGCTAAAATGCGCGAGATCAAGCGTTCGGCCCCCGCCGAGTTCGCGACGTAACCGTCCGACCGAGGACG
>PLNW01000099.1 GCA_003142855.1 Myxococcales bacterium | reverse complement strand
ATCATCGCCATTCTCGGCATGGACGAGCTTTCCGAGGACGACAAGCTGGCCGTGTCGCGCGCGCGCAAGGTCCAGCGTTTCCTCTCACAGCCCTTCCACGTGGCCGAAACCTTCACCGGCCAGCCCGGCCAGTACGTGGAGATCAAGGACACCGTGCGCGGCTTCAAAGAGATCATCGAGGGCCGTTGCGACGAAATCCCCGAGCAGGCCTTTGTCATGATGGGCGGCATCGAGAGCGTGCGTGCGCGCGCCGAAAAGATGGCCAAAGAAAGTTAAGCCAAGCAATGCACCTGACCGTCACCACCCCGCGCGGCTCGCTGGTCCAGATCGAAGTGGACGAGATCGCCGCGCCCGGCGCCCTGGGAGAATTCGGCGTACTGCCGGGCCATGTGCCTTTCATGACCGCGCTCAAGCCTGGCGTGCTCTTCTACCGGACCAAGGAAGGCCCGCGCTTTCTCGCCGTGGGCGACGGAGTGCTGCAAGTGGCGCACAGCGGGGAGAGCGACAAGATCTCGGTGCTGGTGGATCGGGGCGAGCCCGCGCGCGACATCGATCGCGACACGGCCGCGCAGGAACTGGCCGCCGTCGACGCGGAGTTGGCCAAGACCAAGGCCGAGACCGCCGCCGAAGTCAAGGCGCTGCTGGGAAAGCGCGCCTGGGCGGCGGCGAGAGTCGATGCGGCGAATCGGGTGAAGTAGACAAGACTCAGCAGAGCCCCGTGCCGATGTGACAGGTCAGGTTCTCGCACTGACTGTCGCTGGTGCAGTGGGGGATGCACACGTTCTCGCCAGCGCGGCCCGCCGGGGTACAATGATAGCCCGTGCGACAGTCGGTGTCGCCGGTGCAGCGCAAGGCGCACACACCATCGGGATCGTTGCCCGTGCACGCGGTGCCCGCGGCACAGTCGGCGCTGGTGGCGCACTTGCTGGTCACGCAATAGCCGTGAGGCCAGCCGAAATCTGTTTCGGAAACGCACAGCCCGTTCTGTGGGCAATCAGCGGCCACGGCACAGGAATCGCCCACCTTGCTTCCGGAATCGCGGCACTGACCCACCGGGCTTCCGGTCACTGGGAAGCAAGTCGTGCCAGTCGGGCAGCCGGTGTTGTCGAGACATCCGGGTATGCATACCGCCCGCGGGAGGAAGGGACCGAGCGACTGGCACACGTAGCCGCTTCGGCACGAGGAACTGTCGCCAGGATCGCAGGTCCCGATGCAGATCGGCCCGTTGTCGCCTGGGATGCACAGGGCAGCGGCCCCGCCCGGGCAGTTCTGACCAAGGATCGAGCAACCGGGCACCGCACAGTAGCCAGAGGTGAATCCGATGGACGGCGGCACGCAGACGGCCGTCAGGCCGGGCAACGAGGCGCACTGGCCGCTGTCCGTGCAGGCGCCGCCGGGCAGAACCGTGCCAGGCAGGGGCGCGGCATCGGACCCGGACGACAAGGCGTCGATCCGACTCGCAGCCGCATCGGACGGAGGTGGCAGCGTGCCGCCATCGGCCGGCGTCCCCGCGGCGTCCTGCCGGCGAGTGACCGGTGCGTCGGCAAAACCACCCGTCACGCCCGCGTCGCTCGGCCGCAAGATTGGAGCATCGGCAAAACCACCCGTCACGCCCGCGTCGCTCGGCCGCGAGACCGGGGCGTCCGGGCTCCCAGGCAGGACCGTGCCAGCGTCCCGGCCGGGGCTTGGAGTCATCGCCGCATCGCCTGGGACGGCCTGCGGCCCCGCATCCGCCGCAGCACCACCGTCGCGATCTCCGCTGCTGGGCCCGGCGTCCCACCTCGACCCGTCGGCAGCCAGGGCCGCATCGCCACCCGATTGTGCCCCGCCGCCCGCGGGCGGCTGACCAGCTGGGGCCGACCGGGAAATCATCGGGTCGCGGTTGCAGCCCAGAAGCCCGATGCTGAAGACAAAGATAGTTTTCGCCGCGCGGATCATGAGCCCTCCTGGACACAGCAGGCCTCTATAATCCCTGCCCGGCGACTTGCCACTGCTGCTTGCCTAAGGTTCGCATGTCCAAACCGTTGGTCAAGGACCAGAAATCGCGCCTTGGCAAACCTGCTCTCGACGCACCCGACGGCACCTGGTAGGTCCTGGGGCGATGAGATTTTTTGTGACCTGCGCCCGGGGCACCGAGGGTGCGCTCCGCCGCGAGCTGGTGGTCCAGCGCATCCACGCGCCCCGCGGCGCCACCGGCGGCGTTTCCTTCGACGGCACGCTGGAAGATGGGATGAAGGTGTGCCTCTGGTCGCGCGTGGCCATGCGCGTGTTGCTCGAAGTGGGCAGCTTTCCCGCTTTCGACGCCGACACCCTCTACGCCGGCGCGCGCGCGGCTGACCTGCACCGCTTTTTCGGCGGCAAGACCACGCTCGCTGTCACGGCCACCACACATGAGAACCCCGAGCTGCACCATTCGGGTTTCGCCGCGCTCAAAGTGAAAGACGCCGTGGTCGATGCGCTCCGCGATCGCATGGGCCACCGCCCCGACGTGGACGTGAAGAACCCCGACGTGTCTCTTGTCTTGCACCTGCGCGGACGAGATGCACGCCTCTTTGTGGATCTGGCCGGCGAACCACTCCATCGGCGCAGCTACCGGGTGGCCATGGCCGACGCTCCCCTCAAGGAATCCCTGGCTGCGGCGGTCCTCGCCCTGGGCGGCGTAGGGGCCGAGCGGCCCTTTGTCGATCCCATGACCGGCACGGGAACGCTGGCCATCGAGCACGCGCTGGCCAGCCGCAACATCGCCCCGGGCCTGCGCCGCGGCTTCGGCTTCGAGCGATGGGCTGACCAGAGCCATCTCCCGGTGTTCACGCGACTCAAGCAAGCCGCGCAAGACGCCCGATTGGCCAAAGCCCCCTGCCCCATCCTGGCCCGCGACGTCTTGACCTCGGCGATTCCATCAGCGCGCCGGAATGCCCAGGCCGCCGGGGTGGCCGAGGACATCCTGTTCGAGGTCGCTGATGTGGCGACGCTGGCGTCGCGCGATCCGCCCGGGACCATCTGCATGAACCCACCCTACGGCGAGCGACTGCCCGGTCCGGACCCAGAGCAACCACTGGACGAGCTCTACGCCACCATCGCCCACGTCCTGGACCGGATGCGCGGGTGGAGCGCGGTCATTCTGTGTGGCAACCCTCTGCTTGCGCGTGCCATTCGGCGCAAGCACGAAATCTCCCACCGTCTGTGGAACGGCCCGCTCGAAGCGCGCCTGCTGGTTTACCGGCTGTAGTCGCGTGGGGAGCCCGCCGGCCTTCGGGACGGACAGCCCACCCTGCCCACCCCGCGCGCTTTCGCGCGCGCCCTCGCCGGGGGCGGACCATCGCGGGAGGGCATGGGAACCCTCTCAGGGTTCCCATGAAGACGCTACATTCCATTCAAGAAGCGCCACTTGCCGTTGGACGTCCGTTCCAGCAGGAACCTGTGGTGATCGTTGACCCGACGGTAGCGCTCGCCGGTTTCGCTCTGCAATTCGAATGCGCCGTTGAGGAACGCATCGACCTCGGCCTGTTCGCCTCGGATCGTGACCTTCTGGTATTCGATGTCGTAGCGCAGAGATTGCACGCGCCCGAGGCGGCTGGTCAGGATCTCACGTAGGCCGTCGTAGCCGTAGTCATCGTTCGCCTGAGGCGTACCCCCATCTTCGAAGTACTTCTTCGACGCCAGTAGCAGCAGACCATCAATGTTCTTCTCGATGAGAAAGGCTCGATACTGTTCGATGGTCTCGACGATGGCCAGGTTGTCCTCGGTGGCCGGGATGGTGGTCCCAGCCAGATACCGAGTGTGACCGCAGCCGGCCATGGCCGCTGCAAATACCACCGCCAGTGCACCGAGTCTTGACGTTGTCATGCGCTTCTTGCAGGGAACTAGCATCAATCGTTCCAGCAGAAAAGACCTGCGACCGCGCCTGTCCCTGGCCAGGCCGGGAACGAGCCGCGACTCTCTGGCCAGAAACCATCCTCCGCGCTGCCAAGATGACAGCGCTGTTGGACTACTTCCCAAACAGGCGATCAACGTTCTCCTTCTCCCAAGTGGAGGCGCGCTGGTAGTCGGCAAACTCCCGTTCCTGGGCGAGAAATTCAGGCGGATGGAAGCAGCGTCGCCTCCCACTGCGACGAATCTCGTGCCTGCCGTGGAGCATCTCGTGGAACACGATCCACTCGACGAAGAAGAGCGGCACCTCGGCGCGGTCCAGCGCAGGATGCACCCGTATGATGCGGTCCTCGACTGAAAAACTGCCCATCTTGATGGATCGCTGCTGCGCCCGGAAAACCGCTGGACCCCAAGTAATCCGCGCCTGGAGCGTCCCCTCGAAGTACTGCTGGTTCAGGCGGTCGAAGATGTCTTGCAGGTCGTAGGCGCGTCCAGCCGCCCGCAGTTTCACGAAGCGCGGCCGGCGCGGCGTCCGACTGATGATGTGCTCGTGACGCTCGATGAACTCCCCAAGCACGCCGGAGGCACGCCGGTCGTTGTGGACCACGTAGCGTGCCACGGCCCGCACCAGCCGAGGCTCGGCGTCGGCGAATATGCGGTGAATCCTAACCACGTAGGTCGAGGGGTCTCGTCGCACTGCCACGATGTTGTAGTGATTATCGGTTAGGGCGAGGCGCAGACCATGGCCCGGTGGCAGGTGGGCAGCCACGGCCTGCTCCAGGCGAATCTCCTCAAGTGAGCGACCGCTAGCCGGGATCCTGACGACCCGGCCCGGGTTCGTCGCTCGCGTGGCCCAACGCGATACTGGAGCCAAAGAGGCGCCCTCTTCGTCGTCGGAATCGGCAAAGCGGAAGGTCAGCTGCCGCGCATCCACGTAGGCCGACTCAGCGCCCGTGGGTGCGGCTTCGGCACCCCCATGGAGCATCTTGCCGTCTCCTCGTCGCATCGCAGAACGTTCTTTTCTCACGTTTGATTCCGCGATCGTAACAACCGGCAGGCTGTTGATCAAAATTCTATCACTTTGAAGTTATTTGACTTTTCCTGTTGATAACTACACCTCGGTAAAAGTAAGACCTTTTGATACATTGTAGGGAAATATCATCGCCATCGACTGGCGGACGGCACGACCCTCAACCCCGTGGCTTGGTGTCGTTGGAGCCGACGGGAACCGCGTGCGTTTCGGACGCAACCTGCGGAGTCTCAGAAGAAGGAAGGCTGCTGGGCGAGTCTGGCGCGGCACCCGACGGCGAGTGATCGGGCGCGGAATTGCCCGCCGCCGCTTCTGCGTCTGCACCTCGACGCTCCTCCTCACGCTCGTCATCGCGGGTCTCCGGCGCGCTCTCCCCTCCGATCACCTCGCGATCAGCGGCGTTGCTGCGTTCTTCCTCTTCCAGCATGGCCTCGACCTCGGCCGGCGGGCCAAGCTTCTTGCGGCGTCGTCGGCGCCGGTCAGCGCGATCGCCTTCGCGGTCAGCATCCGAGCGATCAAGCGGAGCCTTCTGCGTGGGGGAACGCAGCTCAAAATCCTCAAGCGCGAACGAGCCACGCGCCTTCACGATAATGCGCTTCTGCAAGCGCTTCTCCATGTCCTCCAGATATCCATGGTCCGTGGTGGCCAACACCTGGGCGACATCGGGGTGCACTTCGATGAGCACCGTATCCCCTTCGATGAGGTTGCCCTGCCGCCTCAGCTCACGCAGCAGCTCGTAGGCCACGGTCCGCCGCGACTTGGTGTAGCCTTTGCCCTCGCAGTGTTCGCAGGGCTCGGTCAGCGCGTGCAAGAGCGACTCGCGCGTTCGCTTGCGGGTCATCTCGATCAGACCCAACTCGGAGATGCGAGTAACCGCCGCCTTTGATCGATCGCGACGCAAGTGATCGTTGAAGGCGCGCGTGACCCGGTCGCGGTTGGACGCGCGGTCCATGTCGATGAAGTCGACCACGATCATGCCGCCGAGAGAGCGGATGCGCAGCTGCTCGGCCACCTCGCGACAGGCTTCCAGGTTGGTCTGGGTGATGGTGTCTTCCAGATTCTTCTTGCCCACGAAGCGGCCGGTGTTGACGTCGATGGCCGTGAGGGCCTCCATCTCGTCGACGATGAGATAGCCGCCTGACTTGAGCCATACCTTGCGTTCCAGCGCCCGGTCTATTTCGATCTCGATGCCGTAGCCGTCAAAGATAGGCTCCGGTCCGTCGTACAGATCGATCTGCCCGGTGAAGTCCGGCATGAACGCCGCGATGAACTTCTTGATCTTGTCGTACTCGGCGCGGGAATCGATGATCAGCTTGGCCACCTCGGGCGTGAACATGTCGCGCACCGTGCGCAGCAGGAGATCGAGATCGTTGTAGATGAGAGCGGGACAGCGACTGTTCCCGGTACGACGAACAATCTCGTTCCACAGCTTGATGAGAAAATCCATGTCTGCGCGGAGATCCTTCTCCGGCACGTTCTCCGCGACGGTGCGCACGATGAAGCCCGTCCCCGGCGGCCGCATCTGGTCGATGATCTCACGCAGGCGGCGCCGCTCCTTGTCCGAAGAAATGCGCCGCGAGATTCCCACGTGTTCCACCGTGGGCATGAACACCAAGTGCCGGCCCGGCAACGAGATATAACGGGTCGTCCGAGCGCCCTTGGTGCTGATGGGTTCCTTGGTTACTTGAACGACGATTTCCTGACCTTCTCTCAGGAGATCCTCAATGCGCGCGCCGCCCGCTGGCCCCGACGGCTCGCCGTCGTCTTCGTCGTCCTGGACGCTGGCACGCCCCTGGGCTTCACCTGCCGAAACCAACCGACGCAGATCGTCGGGTGTCCCGCGCACGTCCGAGACGTGCAGGTAGGCAGATTTCTCCAACCCGATGTTGACAAAGGCCGCTTGCATCCCCGGCAAGACTCGCTCGACCCGGCCCTTGTAGATGTTGCCCGCGATGCCGCGTTCCTGTTTGCGCTCGATATAGAGCTCGGCCAGCAGGCCATCCTCCACTAGCGCAACGCGAGTCTCGGGGCCGTCCGCGTTGATGACCAGAAAGCTGTCAGTCATTTAGGACTGTGAAAAACCGGCATCTAGGTTCGACAACCCTGACGTCAATGTCAGGGGAATCAGCCCATCAGTGTCTCGTCGTTTTATCGCATATAGCATGAAAACCTCAAAAATTCAAACAGTTCCGAGTCGAGCGGGTGCCCGCGTCCAGGCCGGCACGAGCGTTGCTAGCCATAGTCGACAAGCAACGAACGGCGGCAGTAACTCCGAGAGTTGCGTCTCCTCCCAACACACCGGCGCAAGCCGGTGTGACCTGTACTCGCGGTTGATTCTTCAACCGCTTAACATATCTAGCCAAGCTTAACCAGCCTCGCTTAGGATTCTGGCAGCCCTCGTGGATAACCACGGGGGCTTTGCCGTATTGGGCCACCATGATCTCCATCAGCGTAGAAAATTCACGTGCAGGTAGACATAGGCGCCAACGAAGAGCAACGCATCGATGCGATCGAGAACCCCGCCGTGGCCAGGAATGCACCGGCCAGAGTCTTTGACACCCGCCGTGCGCTTGATGAGCGACTCGACCAGATCGCCCGCTGGCCCGACTACGCCGGAGATAAGACCAATCACCACGCGGTCATAGATGGTTAGCGCAGGCATGAAAGCCCACCCTGCCACGAATGTCACAGTGAGGCCGGCCGCCAGTCCGCCCAGCGCGCCTTCGACTGTCTTTCCCGGCGAAAGGGCCGGCGCCAGCTTGTGCCGCCCAAACGCCCGCCCCACGAAGTAGGCGCCGGTATCGTTGCCAAAAGTCACCGCGATGGCCAACGCGACCCACGCCGGCCCTGGACTGCCATGCAGGAGAGCCAAGGCGGCAAGCAATCCACCGATGTAGAACACGCCGAATTCCGCGGCGTAGAGCCGCGCCCCTGCGGCCGGAAGGTCGACCGCGCTCACCAATATCAAGATGGCCACGGCGATCGTGGCGTCCAGGAGCCACATCGCGCCCAGGTCCGGCCGGAGAGAGAGCGCCAGGTACAAGCCCGTGCCAATCAGCACCACACCTGCGCGCTCGGCCCTGGGCCGAGCAGCCATGGTCATGGATGTGTACTCGCGCAGGGCCTGAACCGCCACCACGAGACACAGGGCCGTCATGCCCAAAGGCTCACGCCAGAACACGAGCACGCCGACGACGGGAAGCGCCACCAACGCCGAGGCGATCCGGACGAGCAGGTTTTTCCGGTCCGGCTTCACAACACCCTGGACCTTACCCCAGCCGCCGGAGCTGCTCTCGCGTGCGGCCGAAGCGGCGCTCGCGCCCTCGGTACGACTCCAGGGCACGCATAAACTCGTCGCGACCAAATTCGGGCCAGCGGATGTCGGTGAAGTAGAGCTCGGTATAGGCCGATTCCCAGAGCAAGAAGTTTGACAGCCGAACCTCCCCCGAGGTGCGGATGAGAAGATCGAGCTGGGGCAAGTCAGCGGTCTGCATGGCCGACTGGAAACTCTCCTCTGTGATGTCGCTGGGCGAAAGTGTGCCCTGCTTCACCGCCTCGCACAGAGCGCGGGTCGTGGCGACGATTGATTCGCGGCCCCCGTATGAGAGAGCCAGGCACAGGGTCATGGCTTGGTTGCCAGCCGAATCACGGACCAGGTCATCGAGCGATTCGCGTACCAGGCCGGGCAGCCGGCCCAAGTCTCCAATGGTGACCAGCCGGATGCCGTTGTCCATGATCTCGGCGCGTTCGCCGATGATGTACTCGCGAAGAAGCCGCATCAACATCGTGACTTCGTCGGGGGGACGAAGCCAGTTCTGCAGCGAGAACGCGTACAGAGTAAGGGCCTTGACCCCTATCTGGCGCGCGGCTCGCACCACCTCGCTGACCGCGTTCGCCCCCCGACGGTGGCCTTCGATGCGCGGCAGCCCCCGATCCTGCGCCCAGCGACCGTTCCCGTCCATGATGATTGCAACGTGGCGCGGCAGCGCGGCAGGATCGATGGGCATGGACGATTCCGGCTACCACAGGAAAGGGCCTGCTTCAACTGCCGGCGCGAGTCCACGGCAAGAAAACGGATTTGTAGGCCGCTCCGGAATCGTCTACCCTTCGCAAGGAATCCTCTCGCAAGCCGCCGGGTTCGACCAAGCCACAGGAAAGGTGATTGCCATGAAAACGCGTGAAGATATCGAGTCTTACCTGCTCAAGCTTGGCGTCACTCACGAAGACCTGGGCCACGACGTCTGGCGCATAAAGGACAATGGCTTCGACAACCTCTTGGTCTCCCTGGCCGGCCCCGTCGTTGTGTTCCGACTCAAGGTGATGGACCTGCCTCAGAACCGGCGGGAAGCGCTCTTCGAAACCCTGCTCAGGCTCAACGCCCGGGAGATGGTCTACGCCACCTTCGGCGTCGACGGAAACGCGGTCGTGCTCACGGATTCGCTGCCCTTGGAGGATCTCGACTTCAGCGAACTGCAAGCGGTGGTGGACGACATGGGAATGGCCATCAGCAAGCACTATCCCACGCTGTCGAAATTTCGCGCAGCAGCCTGAACCCTAGACCAAGCGCCCGACAAGGAAATCAGTCATGGGAATTTTTTCGCGGCTCGGAACTCTTATCAAGTCGAACCTCAACGATCTCATCTCCAAGGCGGAAGATCCGCAGAAGATGCTGAACCAGCTCGTCGCCGACATGCAGAACCAGCTTGTCGAGGCGAAGAAGCAGGTGGCGGTCTCAATCGCGGACCAGAAGCGCCTGGAAAAGCAACGTGACGAGCAGGGGGAACTGGCGCAGGAATGGGAACGCAAAGCCATGCTGGCGGTACGCGCCAGCGACGACAACCTTGCGCGCGAGGCCTTGAAGCGCAAGAGCGAGCATGAGACGCAGGCAGCCGAGTTCACCAAACAGACGCAGCTGCAGAAGGACGCAGTGGAGAAGCTCAAGGAGCAACTGCGCACGCTCAACGACAAGATCGAGGAGGCCAAGCGCAAGAAGAACATCCTCATCGCGCGCCAGAAGCGCGCCGAGGCCCAGAAGGCCATCCAAGACACCATGCAAGGTCTGTCGGACACCGGCGCCTTCGACACCTTCGAGCGCATGGCGAACAGGGTGGACCAGATCGAGGCCGAAGCCGATGCCTCCGTTGAGCTTGGCAACGAGCTGACGGGGGACACCCTGCAACAGAAGTTCAAGGCCTTGGAGTCCGGAGGCGTCGGTACCGATACGGCGCTGGCCGAGTTGAAGGCCAAGATGGGCCTTGCCGCTGCGCCCGCGGCCAAGGCCGCCCTGCCCGCCCAGGTCACCCAGGACGAGTCAAAGATCCCCAGCGTCCTGACAACGGAAAACCGAAACAAGTGACCCTAGGCTCGCGGACTTCGAAATGGGGACCCTCAAAGGATCCCCAAACCCTGGCATCTTACGGGGGCTTGGTTCGCTCTCGCTCACAAGCCCCCGGTCCCCCCTCGCTCCGCCCAGCAAAGCTGGGCTACGCTCGCCCGAGAAACGGGACGGTGGAGCGAAAAATGTACGCCGCGGCAGACCATCCAACCCTGGCGATGGTACGCGGTCGGCGAAGCCGGCCGGCTCCCCACGCGACAAGAACCCTGAGGAAAAGCGCCGACCAACCGATTGGATAGGCGATGGCATTCACGGTCCTGCTCGTCGATGATGACCCGATGGCTCGCAGTGCCATGGAGCGGGCCATCCTCGACGATGCCAGGCTGCGACCTTTCGGACCCAGGGTGGCGCAAGCGGCGAGTGGCGAGCAAGGCCTCGCCATGTTCGTGAACGAGCACCCGCAGATCGTTGTCACCGACCTCATCATGACCGGTATGGATGGCTTCGCGTTCTGTCGGGCTGTGCGCAAATCTCCTTCCGGAAAAGATGTCGGGCTCATCGTGATATCTGGCATCTACAAGGATCCGTCGCTGGCGGTCAGCCTGGACAAGGATGTCGGCGCAATCTTCTTGTCCAAGCCGTTTTCCCGAACCGATCTCGTGGAGGCGATGTTGGTCTGTTTGCGCACGCCGGGCCGACCTACCATTCCCATGACGGAAGCCCCTGAACCCCAGGTTCCGGCTCCTCCGCCCGTCGCCACCGGCCGAGCCCCTGCGTCGGGAAACACCCCGCGACCTATCGTCACGGTCCCGCGTGCGCCAGCGCCCGCGCGCACGCCCGCCCCTGAGCTGGAGCCCCCCGCGCAGCCAGTTTCGATGCCCGACGCGCCCGCCGCAGCCGCCGCGACGGAAACCGTGCGCTTCTTTCCACCCGCTCCTTCCTCGCGCCCTTTGCCAGGGCCATCTGGATCGCTGGCCGATCGAGGGGTTCCCAAGCTGCTCTTCGACCTGATTGACGGGTGTCAGACCGGCACTCTCGCCTTGGCCCGCGGCAAGGTGCGGAAGGAGATCTACTTCCGCGAAGGCAAGGTCGTGGCCGCGGACTCGAATCTGCGCCAAGAGGCCCTGGGCACCCTACTCTGTGCCAAGGGAATCATCGACGAGCGACAGCTCGCCTACTTGCTGGCGGAGACCAAAGCCCGCGGTCACAAGATGGGAGCTGTGCTGGTCGAGCTCGGCTGGTTGACGCCCGAGGAGGTGCTGCAGTGTCTGTCCTCGCAGGTGCGCAAGCGCGTGTCCGACTGCCTGCGCTGGGAAGAAGGAAGCTGGACCTGGGTTCCCGGCGACACCTTCGGCGACCGGATCATCGAGCACGATCTGGAGGTCGAGCGCATCATCTTCATGGGGCTGCTCCGCAGCGCCACGCCCGAAAAGCTGGTCGGCCGCTTTGACCAGAATGGAGCCCGTGAGGTCAGGCTCACGCGCCGTTTTGCCCATCATCGCCTAGGCTTCGAGGCGGTCTTCGGGGCCGACATCACCCAAGTTCTGACGGCCGGAGCCAGCGTGGGCTCGCTCGCGTTGCGGGACGACGCCCATCTGGTCATTGCCGCCATCGACACCCTGCTAGAAACGGGCCTCGCCGAGTTAGGCGACCCTGTTCGAGAAACTGACGAGGTTCCCGCGTCCAACGCGTGGCAGTCCTCGCTCTCGTTGGAGAAACTGGGGACCGAGGTCGGGCGGCGAATCGACGCCATCCACACGGGTGCGTCCGATGAACTGTTCAGTCAGGTTCCGCAGACCACAACGCCCGCGCCCGATCTGCAAAGCGGATTCTCTCAGGCGGCCGACGGGCAGGACTCCGGCGCCCTGGACGTCGGTTTGCGCGCAGTCACCCTGAAGCCAGACGAGGACGGAGTGGGCGGCGGTTCCCTGTCCTCCGGCCGCGATTCGCCCAGCGAGGTTCTGCGACAAAAGCTCCTGCGCACCTATCTGACCATACGTGGCAAGAGCCTCTACGAAGCGTTGGGCGTGTCCCGCGATGCCCCGACTGCGGAAGTAGTTGCCGCCTGTGCGGCCAAAGCCAACGAGTTCTCGCCTGCTGCCGTGGCAGGGCTCCAGCTCAGTCCTGCCGATCAGGCCAGGCTCGATGCTCTGCGCGCAGCCATCGACCAAGCGGCCAGGGTTCTCGCCAATCCGCAACTGCGCCAGGGCTACGACCGAACCCTGACGCCCTCCTCGTCGCCCGAGTCGGATCCTCTGGGTGCCGAGCTGGCTTTCGGCGAAGGCCTGCGTCTCTTCAACACTGACAAGGCCGCCGAGTCCCTGCCGAAGTTCGAGGCCGCGGTGCGCGCCCGGCCGGACCAGGCGCTGTATCACGCCTACTTGGGTTGGGCCCAATTCGTCGCCTTCGGTCCCGAGTGGGCCGGAACAACCCGCGACACCCTCCAGCAAGCCCTTGCGCTCGATCCCGATCTGGCCGAGGCGCATACCATGCTTGGCCACCTGGCCGCCACCGAGGACGACGCCGCCACGGCCCGCAAGCACCTGGAGCGGAGCCTCGAGCTGCAACCACTCCAGCCTGACGCCGTCGAGCTGTTGCTGCAGGCCTATCAACGACTCAACGATCCCAAGGGCGTGGAAGGGTTCATGCGCAAGCTCGTCGCTGCTCTGGGCGACCGCGCCCAGCCCTTGCGGCGACGCTTGTGGTGCGAGCTGGCCACTGTCTACGAGAACCAGCTAGGCGATCGGCTTTCCGCGCGCATCGCATACGACATGGCGGCGCGCCTGGCGCCCGACGACGTAAGCATTCTGAGAAAGTCGGCTGAGATGAATGCGGAGGATCCCACGCGCTGGCGTGAGATGGCGCGTGCGATCACAGCGGAGTGGGAAATCCATCCCGAAGACGGCGGTTCGGGGCAGCGGATAGTGGAATTGTTCCTGGATCGAGGGCTGAATCACGCTGCAGAGGTCGTAGCAACGGCCATGGTGCTACGCGGGTTGGGCGACGAAAAGATCGCGAAGCTGGCCGGCCAATGCCGTCCCACGGCCCTCACTGGGATCGCGACCAAGCTCCCCGCCGATTGGCCCAGCCGCCTTGGCTACAGCCCAGAGTTCGCGGACATCGAATCGCTGATCGCTCTGCTGGTCGAAACCGGGGTGCTTCCGCCTGTCACCATGGCAGAGCTGGGACTCAATCGCGAGGCATCGGTTCTTCCCAGCCAGCAACCGGCGCCGTTCCGTGGCGTGCTGCTCACCTTGTGCGACCTTCTGGAAATTCGCGAACCGGCGGTGCTGCGCCACCCGGGGCTGGTGGGTGATGCACGTATGGCCCACCTGCAGCCGCCCTCACTTCTGTGCGGCCCGACGCTTCTGGAGCAGTCCGACTCGGTAGAGCTCGGGTTCAGGCTGGGCCGCGCCCTGGCGTTGGCCACGACTGGGCGACTGGCCGGCTCGGTACGTTCGGGTGGCCAATTGCGCCCCTATTTCATCGCCGCTCTCGCTATGACCCGCGGGTCGCTGCGCCTGGAGGGACCAGCCTACGAAGGCGCGCGCGATGCCATCGCCGCGCTCGATGCACCTGCGCGCACACGCATCGCGGAGGTCAGCCAGCAACTTGTGCGCAAGTACGGGTCCATCAACCTGACCGCCTGGGCCAGAGGCCTGCGCCGAATGGCCTCGCGCCTGTCGCTGGTGATGTGCGGCGATCTGCTGCGGATTGGACGCGCGGTGGCCGATGAAGAGGGCCAGTTGGCTCTCGATGACCTGCTGGCGTTCGCGCTATCTTTCGAACAGCTGGAACTGAGCGAAGAGATCCGGGCCGGCAGCAGCTAGTCTGCGTTTTCACGCCCATGCCGCATGGCATCCTTTGAATTCTGGGTCATGCTTGGCCCCTCTTGCTCGCAATGGTTGTCCCTGGCCCCGAAACCCTGTTATATGGTGAGCAAGGCGACTGTACGGGGAAGATGCGGAGCGCTCCGGGGCTGCAGTAGGCCAGCACAAGACTGGCCTTGTCCGTACTCGTCGCAGCACTAAGAAGTCCGGAGAGGAAGAAAAAAGAATGATGGCCCAAAGTCAGACGCACACGACGGCACGCTTCAATGGAGTCAAGATTTTCTCGGCCACCATGGCCCAAGAGCGCGAGAACCTTGGCGAGAAGGTCACTGGCTGGATTCGCGAACATCCCCAGTGCCAGGTGGTCGATACCATCGTGACCCAGTCCTCCGATGAAGCGTTCCACTGCCTCGCCATCACCGTCTTCTATCTAGAAGACCGGCAGGCGAAGTAGTTTTCTCCCGGGCCCGACAGGGCGGCGGGTGGACAGGACGGTTAGGCTGGGCCGGAGTCTGTCCTTCGTGTTCGTCGTTTATCCGCCGACGAACACAAACGGGTAGTTGACTGAGCCGCCTCCCTTTTGCGACTTGGGGAAGGACCAGCGCGAAATCTGCGCAGTCACGCAACCCGGCAACGGGGTGTCGCTGAAAGTCGGGGCATCCACGTGCAAGCTGGCTGGGCGGCCATCAGCGCCGATGGTGAAGCTGACGATGGCTTTGCCTGACTTGGCCTGACCGGTGCGCGCCATGTTCATGTAGCAGCCACGCACGGCCATGAGGTTGCCCCGAATAATGCGCTGGACTTCCTCACCCGCGGGTTGCTCGGGCAGAACCGCCAGCGCCTGATCCCCAGCGGGAGCGGTCAGCACGGGCGGGGGTTCGCCCTTCACTCGAGATGCGCGGCGCACGTTTCCCATCAGGCCTTCGCCGCGGTCATCTTCGATATAGGCCACGTCCGCACCGGCCTGGGCCAAGGCGGCCCACTTCTTGTCGAATTCCGGATCAGAAGTGGACGCGCTCGCCACGGCGCCAGGCGAGACTTTTTTTTCGGCGCGCTTCGAGCACGCCATTGAGAGACCTACAACCAGTCCGATTCCTACAGCCAGTAGCTTGGTGTGGTTCCACATGGTTCGGTAGTCTACACCCCTCGGGCCGATGGTGGCAGCCGGAAGTCTGTGGGCAACATGGTCTTGGGCCGGAAGGGCGATGCCTTCTGGGCGCGACGAACCCGCCGCAGCACGAAAACCCAAAAGCTGACGGAAAGCGCGGTGATGGCGACCCAGATGAACCAGTTAAGGCCGTGCAAGAGCGCAAAGTTGTAGGCGCCGTGGAAAAGCACCGGCAGCGCCAGACAAAGGATCTGGTCGCGCCAGACGCCTGAGGCGCGCCGGCCAGCCTTGGCGCTGAATTTGATACGGCCAGCGTAGTAGCCCATGGCCCCGCCGAACAGGGCGTGTGCCGGCACCGCGAACACGGCACGCTGCCAGGCAATGCCCACGCCGTGGCTCGAAAGATAGAAGAAGTTCTCCAGCGTGGCGAAGCCGAGGGCGATGGTCACGCCGTACATGAGTCCGTCGAGCGGCTCGTCGAACGCGCGCCAGTGGTAGACAGCGGCCATCAGCATCGCCCACTTGGCAACCTCTTCGACCAACCCGGAAAGCACCAAGGCCTCGAACAGGCGCGCCGGCTCGCCGCCCAGGTGCAGCCATTCCTCGGACACGGCGTTCGCCAAGACAGCGGCCAGGCTCTGCGCCGCCAGCATCGCGTACATGCCCAGCAGGTACGCGATAGCGAGACAGGAGATGGGCTCGCGATCGTAGCGATCACGAAGGTAGAAATAGGTGAGGAGCGCCAGCGAAGGCACGGCTGCCACCAGTGCGGTCAACATGGCCGGCAAGGGTATCACCAATTGCCGTCGACCCGGTGGCTCTATGCCTTGATGGGCGCTATGCTTCCCGCAAGATCACATAAGGGGGCGAAATAGTTTCGACGGGAGTAAGCGAAGCTCTGGTAGCGTGCCGAGGCGCCCGAGGCCTCGTAAAAACGGGCAACAAACAAACGCGAACGATAACTCGTTTGCGATGGCCGCCTAAAGAACGGACCATCCCGCGACCCCTGGAACTGCCTACGGCCTAGGGAAGCGGCAACTTAGTGGGCTTTGCGTGCGGGCAGCGTCTTCCGGCCCGAACGCGAGACACAGGGAGGGCTGGCATGCGGGACGCCCCGTCGGCGGGCCAACCCGGATGCGAGAATCAAATCGCCGAACACGCACGTAGCAGCCAAGGTGTAGACCTTCCGGACCCGGGGGCAGTACCCGGCGCCTCCACAGTATTTTCAGCTATTTACGACTATTTCTGGTTTCTGTTGCCGTACGGTTGCCTCATGCGATGCATTGGCATCAAGTAGCGCGACCGCGTCCCGTCGCGATTGAGGCGACAGGTGTGCGTAGCGCATGGTGGTCTTGATGTCGCGATGGCCGAGGAGTTCTTGCACGACCCTGATCGGCACCCCACGCATCACCAGATGGCTCGCAAACGTGTGGCGAAGCACATGCCAGCCGATCTGGCGCAAACTCGCTCGCTTGCAGACGTCGTACAGCGGCCGCCTGCATTGGTTCTTGGTCAACATCTGACCGTCCAGATCGCAAAACACCAACTCCCCCCGCAAGTGCCGGTGCGCCTTCAGGATGTCCCACAGATCGGAACAGAGTTCGATCTCCCGCGATCGCCAGCCCCTTGGAGTACCGACTATCCCCCGCACGCTGGACTGCCTGACAATGATCCTCCCCGTCACCAAGTCCACATCCTTCCACCGAAGCCCCAGAATCTCGCCCTGCCGCAGCCCCGCCTTCATCGCCACCGCGATCATAGTGCGCCACTCGCCCTCACCCGTCGCCAAGAACTTGGCTGCTTCCTCAAAGGTCAGAAAGTCGAATTCGACCTCCGGCACCTTCAACCACTTGAACTTCGGCACATGCTTGATCAGCTCCCACTCCTCGGCCACGGAAAGCATCCGTCGCAAAACGATGAGATGGTTGTTGACCGTTTTGGGCGATAAGCCTTCCTTCAACTTCATGGCTTTGAAAGCCTCGATTTGGGCTGGCCCCACTTTGTCAAGGCTCAGGTGCCCCAACACGGGGAGGATGTGAAAGCGCAAAGCGGACTGCTTGCTTGCCACTTCAGACGGCTTGTTGTTTGCCACCGCGTAGTTATCGATGAATTGCTTCGTGAACGCTGCAATGGTGGGAACAACTTCCTTTTTCTCTACTGGTGCTGGCACCTCCTTGGGTTGTTGCCGTCCGGCGAGCAGCTCCGCTAGGCGCTGCCGCTCATACTGCTCCGCTCCCCGTCGGGTCTGGATTTTCGGCACCTCGCGAAATCTCGCGATGGAACCACCGGGAATTTGGACGGTAAGATCCACGATCCAGAACTTCGTTTCTTTGCCTGTTTTCGGGTCGCGGCGTCGCTGTTGTCTCACGCTCATGATTTTCTCCGTGAACGCGGGACAGCACCTTGGCCTGTGCGGAACCATTCTATCACCGTTGGGCGGTGAATCAGGATCCGCCCGCACACGCGCCGAACCCCCGGGATCTCACCTAGCCGAATCGAGTTATAGAGCGTCTTTCGGTTCAAAGGGATCTCTGCAAGGAACTCAGCCACGCTGACGATCTCGCGCCTTTGATGCGCGTCGCCGTCGCCGACAACACCCATCACGCCGATCTCAGAGAACAACTCCCCGGCGACTTGGGGCTCGCCGATTCCAGAGTCTGTGTTCTTGGTGGTCTTCATGTTTCCCGCGTCCTCGCGCACCGCGTACGCGTGTCCATAAAATGTTGGGCGTGTTCATCACAACCGCGCGCCATGCCGTCACAAGCCGTTCCGCATATTTTCTATCAGCCCCACCACGTGGACCAACCACTGGATCTTGAACCTGTCTGCTTCACCCGTATCGGGGCCGGCGTCAGGCAGGGTGTAGGCCGTGCACGTGAATGGTTCGTGGCTGCAGTTCCAAGCACAATGGATTATCGGCGGATGCGGCCACGCCGTTCCGGAGGATCTCCCGACAAGATCTCATCCGAAATCGAATAACGAGTCTGGAAGGAGCCATTCCGGAGGCATCGGGCTTCGGCTCGCTCCACTACCTGAGAACCAAGGAAGGCAAGGAAGCAGAGCGCAATAGCCGCGCCTTTCGTGGAAATCCAGGAGGCCCTCAAGGCCGGCGTACAGGTTGTGACGGCACCGCAGCTCTTCCCAACCCCACCAGCCATCGCCGCCCGCATGATCGAACTGGCCGGCATTCAGGAAGGCGACCGGGTGCTTGAGGGCACGGAAAATCCCAGCGGACACTGGTGTCCGCTGAAGAAGGCGGAGGCTGCGAGGCAGTTGGGTTGGCTGGTCAAGGAATGGTCCTCCTACGTTCGTAGTTGGGCGCGGCTTCGCTTCCCACGCGCCCTCTCGCGGGGCCCTCCCTGCTCGTCGCCAAGCCTCCTGCGCAGGGTCCCTCCCGCTCGGGGAGCTAGGTCGCTCGCCTTTGGGCGCCCCAACTCCAAACGCAGGAGGATCCAAAATGAACAACCAAGCCAACACACCAAACTCGCAACCCACCACCACCACCTTCCCCTTCACCCCAGAGCCCCTGGGGCCTGTTCCGGCCCCTTCCCCCCACCAGGTGGGGGGAATTCCCGTCCCGCCCCTCTCCGCCGCAGGTGGTTCGAAAGCCAGAGGTCAGAAAGGCGGAACCGTTTTCGATGTGGTGACCGACCGAATTATCTCCTTGATGGAACAGGGCACAGCCCCTTGGCGTGCAAGCTGGGTAGGCACAGCCGGCAAGCCCATCTCCCTTTCAACAGGCAAACCCTAGCTTCGCCAGCCAGGCTGGGCGGTCCTGGATGTGGTGAAGGACGTCGCACATGAAAACCAGGTCGGCCTCGGCGGGGACGCCAGGATCGTCGGGCTTGGCGAAGGCGACCTGAACGTTGCGCACGCCTTCGGTCATCGCCTTGTGGTGGATGTGGCGGATCATCTCGGGCTCCACGTCCAGCGCGATCACCTTTCCCTCCGGCACCGCACGCGCGAGTCGGAAAGAGAAATAGCCAGAGCCGGCCCCGATGTCGACGATCGTCTCCTTGCCGGTCAAACCCAGGGCAGCCACCACCGCGTCGGGTTTCTGCCAGGCGGCCCGGTCTGGTCGTTCGAGAAAGGCGATGTACTTGGCGGTGTCCTCAAACGGCCGCAGGTGGGCCGGGTCAAGACCCTGCTTGCGCAATGGACAGTCGATGGGCGGATGGGCCGGATCGTGCATCTGCGCTTGCTGCCCAGGCGAGCTGACGTCCCCCGCAGTCGTTGTGGCAGACGTTGCGGCAGGCACGTTGTGCGCAGGGGTGGCGCAGGAAACGGCGGTGTTCCTGTCTCTGTTCGGGCAGCCCGCAGCGAGCACCGCGCAGACGAGCATGCTGTGTTGAAGAACCGGCGGACGGCGGATCGTGGCCATGGTGGAGTATCTACGCCGCCGACGAGTCTCAACCCACCAGGGTCTCGAGAACCTGCCGGAGCTTTGCGTCGACCTCCTCCGCGATCGGTCGGACCTTCGGATTCCCGACCAGACCGAACATGATCGTCGGCTTGGGCGTCTGGACATACACCGCGCCGTCATCGCCCTCGAAGATGTCGACGTTGCAGGGAAGAAAGACACCGATGGACGGCTCGGCCTGCAATGCCCGATGCGCCAGCGGTGGGTTGCACGCGCCGAGAATGAGGTAGGGCTTGCGCTCGACCCCCAGCTTCTGCTTGAGCGTCGCTTGGACGTCGATCTCGGTCAAAACACCGAAGCCTGCAGCGGCCAATGCCTGGCGGACGCGCGTGGTCACTTCGCCGACGGAAACACCATCCATCCGCTTTGTGTAGACATAGTCTCTCTCGTACATCGCGCTCCGTCCTTTCTTTCCGGTCCTATCGTCAACGAACTCGGCCCAAGCATGGCTCCGTCCCGCCGAATCGTCCACGTGCCCCTCCCTCACCTGTCCATTGTTCCCCTGGTCATCAAACGTGCGACTTGTC
Source organism: Myxococcales bacterium (assembly GCA_003142855.1). Classification (GTDB taxonomy): domain Bacteria; phylum Myxococcota_A; class Polyangia; order Fen-1088; family Fen-1088; genus Fen-1137. The sequence continues at coordinate 23,989 of PLNW01000099.1, read as the reverse complement.
CCATCGGCCCAGGAGTTCGGGTTGTGGGCAGGCTCCAACCTCCGGCTCGATGGTGGCGTGGTTGATCGCCCACTGTTCATGCAAGAACGCCTTCAGTCGCGACAAGAAGCTCTCGATGTCGAGCCCGCTCATGTCCTGGGCGACGGTGACGTGGGCCGTGAGTAGGCGCTGGGTGGGTCCCAGCTCCCAGACGTGTATGTGGTGCAGGCAGGCCGGGGCGAAGGCCCGATGCACACGATCCGCCAGGTCCACGATGTCCACATCGCCGGGTACACCTTCGAGGATCGTGGAAAGGGTCTGCCACGCCAGCGAAAGAGCGCTTCGCAAGACGACGAGCCCCACGAGTAGCGCCGCGACGGAGTCCACATAGGGGCCCACGCCGGCGCGAGCGAGCAGCGCCGCGACCACCACGGTGAGGGATGCGACGGCATCCTGGGCCATGTGAAGGAAGGCGCCGCGCACGTTCACGTCGCCTTTGTCATGCTGTCGCAGCAGTAGGGCCGAGCCGACGTTGGCGCCCAGGGCGCCGAGGGCAACCACCAGCATGATCCCCTGCGCCACCGGCTCGGGATGAAGAAGGCGGAGCACGGCCTGGTGGGCGATGAGCACGGTCACTGCGATGAGCGTCACTGCGTTGACCAGCGCTGCCACGACCTCGACGCGCTTGAGGCCGTAGGTGTGTCGAGTAGTCGGGGGCCGACGGCCGAGTCGTCGCGCCATCAGCGCCAGAACAATGGCGACGACGTCGCTCAGATTGTGGGCCGCGTCCGAGAGCAGGGCCAAGCTGCCCGACAAGATGCCGCCCACGAATTCAGCCAGCGTGATGGCCGCGTTGAGAGCGGCGCTGGCCCAGAGTCTCCTGTCCAGCCCTCCGTGGCTGGCGAAGGATTCGTGATGGTGACTCATGGAGACTCCTGGGTATTGGCGCCGATAGCCGGGAATGCCGACGGGGCTTGCCGCAGCAACACTGCCTCAAGAAGAGGCAGCCGGCCAGGCGCGCTTTTCGGCATCTGCGTGGCGCACGAAAAAGGGTTCATCGCATAGGGGATGAGCAGCATGTGGTACCCCTTGACTGTTGTGAACATATGTCAATAATAACCCGATGGATCGTGGCCGGAAGAACGTCCCTATCAGCCTTCAGGTGATTGGCCGCATTCAAACGCCATTCGTCGAGGCCACGGGCACGCCCATTCAATCCGTCTATGCCCAGGATGCGAAGGGGCAAGTCATCGTGGCCGACTCCTTCGCCGGCGCGTTGGATGACATCGAGGGCTTCGATCGGGTCTGGCTGGTCTACTGGATGGATCGCGCAACCGCTTTCCAACCTCGTGTGGTGCCGTATCGTGACACTCGGGAACGCGGTCTGTTCGCGACCCGTTCTCCGTGCCGGCCGAATCCGATCGGCATGTCCGCTGTCCGGTTGGTGCGGCGCGAAGGATGCATCCTCCACGTTGTCGACATAGACGTCCTCGACGACACTCCCCTGCTCGACATCAAGCCATACGTACCCGAATTCGATGCGTACCCGTCGGCGAAGGCTGGCTGGTTCGATGCCTGTGGGGTGGATCGCAAGGTTGCCGATGGACGATTTCATGAGACTCCGGGCAAGAAACGCTGATGACCAGGTTGACCAAGTCCGACGCTGCTGTTGTCTCAGCGAAACCCGTCGGTACAACCGCGCGAACGACGATACCTTGCATCGCCCATGCGATGTGCGATGGCTGTGGAATCTGCATTGTTCAGTGTCCCACCCGAGCGCTGATAGAGCCGGGGAATACCGGGTGTGCCAAGTGCGTGAAGTATTGCACCACGATGGAAGTGCCGTGCTTGCCGGCGCGGGTAGTAGTGATAGACGCTCTGTGCGATGGCTGCGGGGTCTGCGCTTCAGCGTGCCCGCACCATGCGATTTCAATGATCGCGCGGGACAGATGCGAAGCCGTAGCTGGGCGGGCAGGACGCTATGAGTGACCTCGTGGGTGCGCCCAGGATCACCATCTTGGTCGACAACAAGGCGAATGACGGTCTCCTGGCGGAGCACGGCTTCTCTGTCTGGGTCGAGGTCGCGGGCCGGCGGCTGCTGTTCGACACGGGTCAAGGACCGGCGCTCGCCGGCAACCCGGGCAAACTCGGCGTCGCCCTTCACGCGGCAGACACCCTGGTGCTGAGCCACGGGCACTATGACCACACGGGTGGAGTGTCTCTGGTCATCGACAGCGCACCCGCCGCTCATGTCTACTGCCATCCAGCCGTGACGACCCCTCGCTACGCCATCCGCAATGGAGCAGCCAGGCCGATTGGCATGCCGGAATCAGCAAGATCGGCACTCGAATGGGTTCCGCCCGAAAGGCTGCACTGGACCACGCGGCCGATAGAGGTCGCACCGGGCATTGGTCTCACTGGCCCTATTCCACGCCTAAGGGCCTATGAAGACGTAGGCGGCCCCTTCTTTGTCGACGGCGAGGGAAAACATAGCGATCCGATTGATGACGACCTCGCGTTGTGGATACGCACGGATAGGGGGCTGGTGGTGGTGGTTGGGTGCAGCCACGCCGGCGTGATCAACACCCTGAAATACGCCCAGCGACTGAGCGGAGGTTCCCGAATTCATGCCGTGCTGGGCGGGTTCCACCTGGGCGAAGCAAGCGAGACGCGTGTCGCGCGCACCATGGGCGCGCTGACGGCGCTTGGCCCCGACCTGATTGTCCCATGCCATTGCACGGGAGAACTCGCGGTCGACAAGCTCAGACAGACGCTCGGTGAGCGTGTTCGCCTCGGCTCGGCAGGGGCGACCTACACGTTCGATGGCGATGACAGATGACGATGCCAATCCGGAACGGCTCAATCATGATGGTAGCTCCTGTGGCTGGGCGGCTTCGCTGCCGTCAACTTGTCACCCCAGGGCATCGGTGGCATAGCGCCGGTTGACGAATTTCGCCTCGGCCCGTGCCAGTGTGATGCCTGCTTGCCGCAACTCTGCGGTCATCTGGTACATTGGCCAGCTCGATTTCTGCAGCTCCGCAACCACTTCGGCCTGTTGATCGACCCGCGTGGGCCGCAGATAGTGAACGACGAGTTCGGCGGTCACCGCCACCTCGCCCAGCGAAAACAGGCAGTTGGTCATCGCCGCGTCGAACAGGGCGGAGATGACACCGCCGTGCAGAGTTTCGGGATAGCTCTGGAAGACTCGGCTGCACGGGAAATTGGCGAGAACCATCCCGGGCCGGATCACGCGGAAGTCGAGTTTGAATCCGATAGGGTTGTCCTTGCCACAGAGCAGGCAGCGCGAGTGCTCGGCGATCTTCATCGCATCCAGTTTCTGCTGCGCCAGCGAGACCGCCGTGGTCTCGGGCATCCTGTCGGGCGAAAAGTCGTCCATCGGCTATCTCCTGGCCGCGATCGCGGCATCGTGGGCTTCTTGCAGGGGCTAGCTTCCTTGGCTGCTGCATCCGTGGCCCTGGCCGTGACCTTGCTCGTGGCCGTGGTGGGCGCAGGCACCATCGAGGCTCATCAGGGGAAGCTGCCCCGCCTTGAGAGCGGCCAGGTTCTCGTCGACGGTTGCGTGTTGCGCAGCGAACACCTGGATGCCCGCAGCGGCAAGCCGGTTCAGGGCCCCCATGCCAATACCGCCCACGATAATGCTCGCCACGTTCTCTTTCTGAAGCGTGCCGATGGCGCCGCACATGTGCTGCCCTCCGGTCGTCACCGATCGGTAGGTACCAGCTTCGGTGTTCGCGATCACGAAGGCAGGAGCCGAACCAAAGTGGGCACACACCGGGCTTGCCCCGTTCTCGGGCCTGTTCACGGGAATGCAGACGTTCATGGTTTCTTCCTCTTTTTCTTGTTGGTTGTTTCCAATCTTGGCGAAGCGACGGGCGGATCATCGCCGTCATGCAGCTCACAACAGCGCCGGCCGGCCCGCCTCACCGCGCCGCCCTCGATCAGAAGCGCCTTGCCGTGGACCAGGGCGTCGGCCAGTTTCCGATGGGCAGAGTCGATGATCCGGCTGAAGGTCGGCCGCGAGATCCCCATCTGTTTGGCCGCCTTCTCCTGGTACATCTGCGCCAGGTCGGCGAGCCGGATAGCCTCGAACTCGTCCAGGGTCATCACCACCTCGTCGAGCTGGCGTAGGGGGATGCCGGCTGGCTTGAACACTGCGGAGGGCGGCTCCCCGCAGATACGGCGGCAGCAGAATGGTCGGGACAAGGATAACCTCGACCCTGGTTATGAACATAAGTTCACTATTTGTCAACTGGCGGTTCTTCTCCGCCGAAGAACGTTTGGCCCAAGATGCTGATTTCCGCGAGCGTCGCGAATCTTCTTTCCCGTTCTTGGCTCTCAGAGAAGACTGCGGTCTCTACTCACCATGCACCTGTCTCGCTCCGCCATTGTTGCGCCTCTCCCAGATTCAGATCGGTTGCTGCTGGTCCAGCCATTGACCGGCGAGGTCGCCCTGTTCGAGGGAGAGGAGGCGACCAGCTTGCGTGGGATCACGGCGGGCCAAGCCTTGGCGTCAGCACTGCCCCTGGCCGACATGCGTGAGGCCGGGTTTGCGGTGGAATCCGAGGACGACGAGCGAGCCATGCTGGCCGAGGCTTACGCCAACTACCTGGAGGAAATGGAGCGCACGCCGACCCAGCTCATCGTCGTGCCCACATTCGGCTGCAACCTCAGTTGCACGTACTGTTACCAGGAACCTTTCGTCGGTGGGGCAAGCGGACTGATCGCGCCCGAGACCATCGCGGCGCTCTTTGCCTACATCGATCGCTTTCATGGCCAGGACCAGCCGCGACCCTACCTCACCTTGTTCGGGGGCGAGCCGCTGATGGACTCGCCAGCGCACCACGATCGGGTCGGGCGTTTGATGGCTGGCGCAGGCGAGCGTGGCATCGGCGTGGCCGTGGTCACGAATGGCTATAAGGTGGAGGCTTTTCTGCCGGTGCTTTCGGGGGCCGACGTGCGAGAGGTCCAGGTGACGCTGGATGGTCCGCCGGAGATCCACGATCGGCGCCGCGTGCTGCACAACGGACTGGGAACCTTCGCGCGGGTCGCGGCCGGCATCGACGCTCTTCTGGCCGCCCAGATTCCGGTGAATCTTCGCGTGGTGGTTGACCGCGAAAACCTGCCGACCTTGCCGGCCCTGGCCAGATTGGCGGCGGAACGCGGATGGCTCGACCATCCCGAGTCGGCTTTCAAGACGCAGATCGGACGCAACTACGAACTCTTCGGCTGCGCCAGCCGGCAGGGCCGCGAACAACTATTCGACCGCTTGGAACTGTGGACGGCATACCTGGCCCTGGCCGAGGCGCATCCCGACCTGCGACGATTTCACCAGCCACGCCTGCACGGCATGCACCACCTGGCTGAGACTGGCGAATGGCCGCCGGCCACCTTCGATAGCTGCCCGGCTGCCAAGAAGGAATGGGCCTTTGCGCCTGACGGCGGCCTCTACGGCTGCACGGCCACCGTGGGCCATCAGGCAAGCCGGCTGGGAAGCTACGCGCCGAAGATCGAACGGGACGAAGACGCCATCGCCCGCTGGCGCGATCGAAACGTGTTCTCTATCCCGGCCTGCCAGAGCTGTCCTGTGGCCTCCGTGTGTGGCGGCGGCTGCGGCGCCGTGGCCGTGAATCGCACCGGCACCGTGGCAGCGCCGGACTGCCGGCCAATTCGGGAACTGCTGGGGCTGGGCGCCCGCTACTATCGCCTGGGCGACGACTGATTCGATTCACGGCTACAGTCGGCCGCCAGCTCCGATCAGATAGCCCAGCAACGCGCCGTACAGCGTGGAGATGTACGGGTTCGAGGTGATCGGACATGCGCCCGAGCTGCAACCAACCAGCCGGTAGTAGCCAAATCCGAGAGCACCGCCGACCACGACCGAGGCCAAGGTAAAGAGAGTCATCTTCGTCTCCCGCGCAAGGGCTAGTCGCATCGAATCACCCGCAGCATCCCCCGCCACTGCTGGCGGTCGCGGTGCTGACCTTGTCGTCGACCTTGGCGCGAACCTCCGCCATGTCGAGCGCCCTGATTTCGTCGATGAGCTTCTGCAGCGCGTGTCCGGGTAGCGCACCGGCCTGTTCAAAGACGAGAATTCCGTCGCGAAACGCCATCAGGGTCGGAATGGCCTGGATGCCGAAGGTCGTGGCCAAGTCCGGCTGGTCCTCGGTGTTGACCTTGCCGAACACGACGTCGGCGTTGGACTCGGATGACTTCTCGAACACCGGGCCAAAGACGCGGCATGGGCCGCACCAGGGTGCCCAAAAATCCACCAGTACGATGCCGGTCTTCACGGTCTGTTCGAAGTTGCTTTGATCGAGTGCCTTGGTTGCCATGTTTTATCTCCCTCTTGCCCGGTGAGAGCCAGTCTTGTTGAAAAGGATTCAGAACCCAAATGTCTCTTTCTGGCTCTCACAGGGCGTGAAAAAGCGAGTCATCATCGTTGGAGGCGTTGCCGGCGGCGCCTCGGCAGCCGCTCGATTGCGCCGTCTGGACGAGAACGCCGAGATTGTCATCTTCGAACGCGGCGCGTTCGTGTCGTTTGCCAATTGCGGCCTGCCCTACCGCGTGGGCGACGTCATCACCGACGAGCGAAAGTTGCTGGTGGCCACCCCGGAATTGCTGCGTGATCGTTTTCGCATCGAGGTCCACACCGAACACGAGGTCACCGCCATCGACCGTGTCGCGCGCACGGTCACCGTGCGAAATCTTTCGCACGGTTCCGAGCGGAAGGAGACCTACGATGCCCTGCTGCTGTCCCCTGGCGCGGGGCCCATCCGACCGCCGATCCCGGGCATCGACTTGCCGGGCGTCTTCACGGTGCGGAGCATCCCGGACGTCCGACAGATCCGCGCCTGGATTGACAAGCACGCTGCCAAGCGCGCCGTCATCGTTGGGGGCGGCTTCATTGGACTGGAGATGGCGGAGAATCTTCGACATCGCGGGCTGGATGTGACGATCATCGAAAAGCTGGACCAGCTCATGCCTCCTCTCGACCCGGAGATGGCAGTGCCAGTGCGACTGCATTGCGAGGCCCACGGCGTGACTGTGCGCCTGGGAGACGGACTCGCCTCGCTCACGGCGGCCGCCAACGGCGGGCTAACTGCGCGCACGGACCACAACCTGGAAATCGCGGCCGACCTGGTCATCCTTTCCATCGGCGTGCGGCCGGAAATCCAGCTAGCCAAGTCGGCGGCTCTGACCATCGGTCCACGCGGAGGCATCGTCGTCGACTCGCACATGCGCACGAGTGATCCAGCCATCTGGGCAGTGGGAGATGCCGTGGAGATCTCCGACGTCGTGACCGCCAGTGCCGCGCTCGTGCCGCTCGCTGGTCCGGCGAATCGCCAGGCCCGCATCGCCGCCGCGTCCATCGCCGGACGTGCAACCGGATTTCGTGGCGTGCAGGGAACCGCAGTGTGCGGCGTCCTGGGATTGACCATCGCGTCCACCGGCGCATCGGAGAAGTCCCTGCGCAGGGCCGGCCTTGGCGATTTTCAGGCTGTATACCTGCATCCCGGTCATCACGTCGGCTACTACCCGGGAGCAAAGCCAATCCATCTCAAGCTGCTCTTTCGCCCGTCGGACGGCCGCGTTCTGGGCGCGCAGGCAGTGGGTGAGGCCGGCGTCGAGCGACGAATCGACACCATTGCGATGGCGATCCAGATGCGCGCCACAGTTGACGATCTCGCCGAGGCCGAGCTTTGCTATGCCCCGCAATATGGCGCGGCCAAGGACCCGGTGAACCTGGCCGGCATGATCGCGCAGAACGCCCGCAACCAAGATTCGCCTCTGGCGGGCTGGTCCGAAATCGACAGCCCGGACGTGTTGATTCTCGACGTACGCGAGAGTTCCGAGTGGCACGCCGGCCACTTTGAACGCGCGGTTCACATTCCGCTCGGCCAGCTGCGCGACCGGCTGGGCGAGTTACGCAAAGACCGGCCCATTCTCGTCCATTGCGCGGTCGGGCTTCGTGCTCACATCGCCGTGCGCATTTTGCGCCAGCACGGCTTCGACGCCCGCAACTTGAGTGGCGGCTGGACCACCTGGCGCCATGTAGAGGCCGCTGCGGAATCGGCCCGGGCCTACCTGCCTGAGCCGCGTGCAGTGCCGCCGGAACCTACAGGATAGAGCCCCGGTCCGCCGAGGGATTTCGACTAGCGTTGCTCGTCCAGCGCCGCCTGTACGGCTTTGCGCAACGACTCCTGCACCTGCCGGGGAACCAGTGGGCTGGGCGCAGACTTGCACAAGGCCAGCGTGCGTTTGAGCGAGTCGCACAATTCCTTGCAGTGCGGGCAACCATCCACGTGTCGCTCCATCTCGGCGCACAGATCCGGGCTAATCTCGTCTTCCAGCTTCTTGGACAGCATCGTGAGCACATCGGGACAGTTCGGCTGGGCCGGCGCATCGCCGTCGCCGCCAACCACGGCCAACAACTGGGTGCGCAGCGACTGCCGCGCACGATGCAGCCGGCTTTTCACCGCCGCCACGCTGAGCCCGGTGACCTGCGCCACTTCCGGGGCGGTCAGCCCTTCGAGATCGCGTAGGATCACCACCTCCCGCGCCTCGAGCTCCAGCTGGTCCAAGGCGGCGGCCACAGCGTCGCGCGTCTCGCGGCCGAGCAGTGTCTGTTCCGGGCTGGGTGCCGGCGCGGAAGCCTGCTCGTGCGCGGCCGCATCGAGCGGCTCGTGGTGCGCGGGCGCTCCCTTGGTACGCCGGCGCTTCTTGATGCAGAAGCTGCGAGCCACGGTGTAGAGCCAAGTCGAAAGCGAAGCCTCGCCACGGAAATCGCGCACGGATCGCACCATGGACAGCAGGGTGTCCTGCGCAACCTCCTGGGCGTCTTCCGGATCGCCACACATCTTCATGCCGAACGCGAACACCTGGCGCTGATGGCGTTCGAGGAGATCGCCGAGCGCAGCGCGATCCCCTTTGCGCGCGGCCAAGAGGAGCGCGTCTTCGGTTGGGGCGGCGTCGCCTTCGTTCACCATGTCACCAGTCTAGCCCAGCTTCGCGCCAAGAGATGATCGGTGTGCGTACCCGAGCTATTCGGGTAAGGTAGCCTGCGCCATGTTCGCCACCACTCGCGCTGCAGCCATCGTCGTCTGCTTTCTTGCTGTCGGTGCGTGTCGCAAGAACCCGGCAGCAAAATCTGGCGCCACCGTCGATCGCGGCCCGGTCATCGACTCGCACACCCTCATCGCTCCCCTCGACGGGCCGATCGACGCGGCACTCAAGCTATTCAAGCGCGTGGGCGTGGTGAAGTTTTGCAACAAGAACGGCGGGTACATGGGCTCGCGCGCCTTCGCGGCCACGCTACAGGTGAAGCACCGGCTCAAGGATCAGTTCGAGTTTTTCGTCAACGTCTCATGGAATGGCGTGACCGAGCCGGGCTGGGGCGCCCGCGAGGCCGAGCGACTTCAGCGGGAGGTCGGCTACGGCGCCAAGGGCATCAAGTTCTTCAAGGCCATGGGTCTGGGTGCGCGCGACGCCAATGGGCAGCTCATTCCCATCGATGATACGCGTTTCGATCCCATCATTGAACGGGCGGCCAGTCTCAACGTGGTGGTAGCCATTCACGTTGGCGATCCCAAGGCTTTCTTCGAGCCACCCACGCCGCAGAACGAACGCTACGACGAGCTGAAGTTGGCGCCCGACTGGAGCTTCTATGGCGAGGACTACCCACCGCTGATGGAGCTGTGGAACCAGACCGAGCGCTTGCTGAGCCGCCATCCCACGACGACCTTCCTCTTCATTCACCTCGGCCTGTCCGAAAACCTCGACTACATGGAGAGGCTGCTCGATTCCCACCTTAACGTCTATGTGGACACCTCGGCGCGAATTCCCGAGTTCGGCCGTCATCCCGTCGACAAAGTGAGGCGCTTCTTCCTGAAATTCCAAGATCGGATTCTCTTCGGCACCGACCTGTCCATCGGGCCGGACACCTGGCAGCTTGGCTCGGTTTCCGAGACGCCCGTCGGATTCGAGGACGCAGTCAAATTCTACCAGGCGCATTTTCGCTTCTTCGAAACCGATTTGCAGAACATCGACCACCCCACGCCCATCCAGGGTCGCTGGAAGGTGAATGCCATCCACCTTCCCATCGATGTGCTGCACAAGCTCTACTACGCGAACGCCGAGCGGCTCATCTTCGCCCGCAAAGTCGCAGTGGCGGTGGTCGATCCTCTGGACGAGCCGCCGGCAACTTCGACACCGGGGCGCTGACCATCTAGTCGCGTGGGGAGCCGGCGAGCCTTGCTCGCCGCGTACCATCGCGGGAGGGTTTGGGAACCCTCCCAGGGTTCCCATGTCAGCGATTTCCACGGACGGTAAGGCTGCGCACGAATACCCCGCCCTTTTCGTAGGGTTCGCTGCGGGTCAGCACCTCGACGCTGGCGAAGCCGGCCGTGCGAATGGCATCCAGGTATTGAGGTTCGGGAATGGCTCCGCCATAGCAGGCGGCCCAGGCAGCGGGATCGCTGCGCACCGACTCGGGCAACTCCGACTCCGCGATCACGTCCGAGACCACAAAACGCCCGCCAGGCCGAAGAACGCGGCGGATTTCCCGATAGACCGCCTGCTTGTCTGCAGCGTGGTTGATGGTGCAGTTGGAAATGACCACGTCGGCTGAAGCATCCTGTAGGTCCAGCACAGCCAGATCGCAGCAGACGAAGCGTACGTTGGTGAGAAAGGGCGGGACGACAGCCCGCGCCTTGTCGATCATGGCTTGTGTCCGATCCACACCGATAGCTCCGCCGCTGGGGCCGACCCGGCCGGCAGCGCGGATCACGTCCTGGCCCCGACCGCAGCCCAGATCCACGAGGGTTTCGCCCGTGCCAGGGGCGGCGACGTCCAGTGCCTCACCGCAGGAGAGCGAGCAGCAAGAATCCGCGAGCCCTGCATAGCGGCCTTCGATTGCGCGACCGAGGATGGTAAGAGATGGACGAGTCATGGGAACAGTTCAATCACGAACTGCTAGTTTGAGCCAGATGTCTTCCATTGGATTCGCCCGAAGGCAGCCTGCCAGGGCTCTGCGCAACGCCCCGTTCATCCTCCTTGTCATGTCCATCACCTCGCCGAGCGCCGCCTTGAGCAGCAGGACCAGCGTCAGAGCCGCTCGCGGATAGACTGCAATTCCCGTTGACGTTTCGCAGTGGTCTTCGGATATGCCAATCCAAGTTCATTGAGCGCATCAAGGACAATTTGGGAGACAATCAACCGGGCGTCCATTTTGTCATCGGCAGGCACGATATACCAGGGCGCGGCTTGGGTGCTCGTTGCACTCAGGCACGCCTCGTACGCCTTCCAGTAGTGATTCCACAGTTTTCGCTCTGCAATGTCAGCGATGCTAAATTTCCAGTTCTTTTCCGGTTTGTCAATGCGATCGAGTAAGCGCTTTCGTTGTTCGTCCTTCGACAGGTGGAGGAAGACCTTGATAATCCGGGTGCCGTTACGGTGGAGATGCTCCTCCAAGTCAATGATGGAACGATACCGCTCCTTCCAAATGGTGTTCTCGTCGGCCAACTCATCCGGAAGTCCTTGGCCGCGCAGGATCTCCGGATGCACGCGAACGATGAGCACCTCCTCATAGTAGGAACGATTGAAGATGCCGATCCTTCCGCGTTCCGGTAGACAGCGGGTCGTGCGCCAGAGAAAATCGTGCTTCAGTTCCTCGGCACTCGGCTGCTTGAAACTGAAAACCTCGCAGCCCTGCGGATTGACCCCTGACATGACGTGCCGGATGGCGCCATCCTTGCCAGCAGTGTCCATTCCCTGAAAAATCAACAGCAACGCGTAGCGTCCGGACGCGTAGTGAAGGCGCTGCAGCGAGCTCAGCTCCTCAACATGTTCTCCCAAGAGTTTCTGGTAACGCTTTCGCGAATGGCAGAGAGGCTTCACAGCCGTCGGCCACTCGCTCAGTTTGACCTTTTCTCCTGGATGCGCGCGGAAATCCTTGGAATGGATTGTCATTGGCATTCCTTCGGTAATGCCTGCCGCATTGTCTGGGTCCGTCTATCTATGGTGTGCATCTTTCCGAATCTCCTGCCCCGCCTGTTTCCAGTCCTGAGCTGCCCCGCCGTCCTGGCGGCCTCGCTGTTCATACAGTTCATAGGCACGCTTGGCGATCTGCGGGGCCACATCCACTGGTTTCTTGACCACGGCATTCACGACGCGCCACTTGATCATTGCAACCTTCACGGCGTCGTTCACGACCAGGCACGAGACCATGGCATAGGCAAAGATCGCGAGTGTTTGTGTCCAAGGTAATGGCATGAGGTCCGGGAGACCCACGAAGGTCAGGACAGTTCCCGTGAGTGTATCCGCCGTGAGGGCTGACAGGAAGGTCTTGCTGGGTACGGTCGACCAGAACCAGCGCCGCTCCCGCGCAGACACAATGGAGAATACGGCGAAGTAGAGCAGCGTAAGGAAACTGAAAGTGTAGAGGGCATGGTTGTTGGTCGCCAAACCGAGACGCGACCATCCGATCCACAAGAGAAATAGCGTCTCGATGAGCATCGCGACACCAAGCACGACGGACACCGTGATATATCCCCCGATATTCCACGTTTCCGGTGTCTTGGACGGCCGAACGTGGTCCGTGGCCAGGGAGATCTTCGCGAAGTCCGTCAGGAAGACGAGCAGCAGCATTGCCAAGGCAGAAACGACGAACTTGCCGGTCACGACAAAGGCAATCGCCACGAAGGCCGCCTTCAGGATGGTCCGGCTGATCTTGTTTACGATCCACGTCAAGATGCGCTGGTAGATCGTCCGCCCCTGCTCGACCAGTGCCACGATGTTGGTTAGCCCCGGCTCGGTCAGGACGACGCTCGCAGCGCCCTTGGCAACGTCGGTCGCGGAACTGACGGCGATGCCGACTTCTGCCTGGCGGAGCGCGGGCGCATCGTTGACACCATCGCCAGTCATGCCGGTAACGTGACCAGCCGCCTGCAGGTGCTGCACAACGATGTACTTGTCCTCCGGATACACTTCAGCGAAACCATCGGCGCCCGCCAACAAGTCAATCGACTGGTTGCCGGCCTGAGCGCCTGTGGCTTTTAGATCCCCCACGCGCCGGATGTTGGGCAACCCGACTCCCTGGCCGATCTCACACGCCACCGCCAGCGCGTCGCCGGTCAGCATCTTCACTGGCACGCCCAGGTCGTGTAGTGTGGCGATGAGTTGCTTGGCATCGGGCCGGGGCGGATCGTAGAGCGTCACCAATCCGACCAATGCAGGCGTGCCCGTCTCCGGGCCGCGCGCGACCGCTAGCGTCCGATATCCCTTCCGCGCCGATTCGCTGACCCGCGACTCCAACTCATCGATCGCCGGCGGCTGGAGTCCGCAGGCCTCGGCGACCGTTCGTACGGCGCCCTTCATCACGCGCAGTCGCTGCCCGTTTTGCTCGACCACAGCTTCCGTCCGCCGGTTCTTCGCATCGAACGGCGCGAAGGAGACAGGCGTGACCTTGGGAGTACTGTCGAAGAGGTGCCTCTCCTTTGCGGCGGTCAAAAATGCGAGGTCAATTGGATCCTGGTTGGCTTCCTGCGACGCAAGTGAGCCGGCCGATAGCACGTCGGCTTCTGTCGCGCGCTCCAGCGGAATCACGCCAGTGACGACCAATTGATTCATGGTAATCGTGCCCGTCTTGTCAACGCAGAGCACATCCATCGTCGCGGCATCTTCCGCGGCGCTGAGGCGTGTGACCAGCACGCCGCGCTTGGCCAGTTCCTTCGACCCGACCGCCATGCTGACTGTGAACATGACCGGGAGGGCAACCGGCACCGCGCTCATCAGCAAAACGAGCATGAGCGGGACCATTTCGATGAGCGGCATGCCTCGAACCAGCGACAGCACGATCACTACGGCAAGGAGCGCGCCGACGATGACAAAGAGCCAGCGGACGACCTTGGCCACCACCGCTTCGATGTGAAGTTTCGGACGCGCGGCCTGCACAAGCTCCGTGGTGCGGCCAAAGTAGGTTTTCGCCCCGGTCAGCATGACCACGCCGTTGCCTTCGCCCCGGCGAACGACGGACCCGGACGACAGCACTTCGCCAGGCGCCTTGTCCGCGTCTTTCGATTCGCCGGTAAGCGCCGACTGGTCCACGGTCAACGCTCCCGTGAGCAGTTTCACGTCCGCCGGGATAATGTCGCCGGGTCGCACGCGAACGATGTCGCCGGGGACTAACTCACGGGCAGGAATGACCTGCCAGATCGCATCGCGCCGGACGCGCGCACTCACCTGTAGCCGTCGCCGCAGGGCCGCAACGACACCGGCGGCCCGGTGTTCCTGCATGAAGCTCAACACGGCGTTGACCACAAGCAGCGCGCCTACCACGGCGAGGTCCGAGTATTTCCCCAGCACGGCTGACAGAACCATGATCAGTTCGAGCATCCACGCCGAGATTCCCCAGAATTTCCGGAGGAACTTGCGGACCGGATGCTCGCGCTCTTCGGCCACTTCGTTGAAGCCGTGTTCCTTCCGGCGGACATCCACTTCCGCGCGCGTGAGCCCTGCCTCGGGGTTCACATGGAGCGCTGCCAGCGCGTCGGAAACCGATGCGGACGCGATGTCAGGGGGCTTGCTGTTCACCAGCGGCGATGCTTCGCCAGGCTTTCCTGCCGCAGGACTCACTTTCATGACTTCAGCGCCACCAGAGTCCTGCGACAGCCCAGATGGCCCCGATGAGAAGCACCATCCACACCAGGTCGCCGCCCCATCCCCAATGCTGATAGCTGAGCGTTGCGAAATCGCCACCCGTGCCCGTTTTCGCGCCCAGGCGCCTCTGGATATACCGGGGGAACGGCGCCCCCCATTTGCGGTAGCCCCACCCATAGCTAATCGGACCCACGAAGAACAGGAACATGAATGCTATCCACAACCACCATTGATGAAAGATTGCCATGTCACTCTCCTTCTTCTCGGTTCTGCTACCACCACCAGGCGCCCGTCTTGACCTTTACGCGGTTTACCACTCCGGTCGCGCCGCTCCTGCGGGCATCCCTGTCAGCCTCACCCCACCCAATCCAGGTCCCAACCGTGCCAGTCAAGGTGGCCATTCCTCCGTCAACCGAGACCTTGATTTCATCGCTGTGGACGAAGGGGCTCCAGAAGAACGCTGCTTTTCCACTGTTGTTTCTCAATGCACTTTTCATTGTGGGTGACTCCTGCTTTAGAGGGATTCGACGGGTCATTGGAGAGCTCTGGCGGGATCCCTGGCGCCGGAGTTGTGACAGTTTCGATGTTCTTCGCAAGGCCCGCGCGTCTGGATTCGGTCGGCCAACCGGAACGTGGCGAGATGTCACACGAGGCAGAGTGCCTCGCTATGGCCGCGCATCCCGTCGTGGCCTGCGCCTCGAGCGTTTGCTAGGCGAGGCAGAGCGCCCACGTCGTCGCACTCCCAGTACATGGTTTTCTCCTCCTCACAAGCGTTATCAATCTCGGCGGTTGCGGCCTGGTCCTGGCCCAATGCCTTGTCGTTGGAGCGCAACCACCTCTGTACGTGCAAGAACTGCGCGCTATCGCGCGTGGCTCCCTGGTTGCTGGTGCGGTGGCGGCGTTTCTAACGGTCGGTCGCCGCTGTCCCAGTACACCGGGCGTCCGTAGTAGTCATAGAGGCGTGCTTCGTACTCGCGGTTGACGGGCGCAGCAGCGTCCCATTGGGGACTGTTCTTGATCGCCCGTCGAGACAGGTCGACGAAGACTTCGCCCTCCGCCCAGCTGACGCGGTTGGCCCAATGCGGGGAAACCAGCACTCTCTTGTCGAGCCACCAGTTCCTGGTGTCGATCACGAGATAACGGACCTCCCAGGTCTCGTCGTCGATGATGAAGTCGTGGACATGGCCCATCGGCCCGTCCGTTCCCTGGATGTGGTATCCACGAACCTCCTCGGCGCTGTGCAAATGGACGTCGCCTGATCCCCCCGGCTCCTCAGCAGGCGCTCCGTTCGACCTGCTGGTCGCGAGCAACCCCGGGTAGGCACCCGTGCCCCATACTCCCGGGTACCCCCAGTAGCGGGGATATCCGTAGTAGCCGAACCAGTCAAGCTCGTGCTGCCGCGAGACGGGCTTGTCCACGTCCACGCTCGGGCTGCTCTTGACCTTGTCCCTCGTCAGCGCCAGGTGAAAGCGCCGGGTCGACCAGTCCGCTTGGCGGAATGAGATGGGCGAGATGAGCACCCGACGCCCACTGAAGAAGCCACCGGTCTCGACGACCAGATAGCGCACTATCCAGCGCTCATCGTCCAGGAGAAAATCCGCAACACTTCCAATGTCGCCGTCGGCGGCGCTCACCGCGTAATGTTCCAGTTCCTTCAGACTTCGCAACATGGGCCTTCCCTCCCCGCCTTTCGGCTCGATCATTTTGTATCCGAATGGGTCTCATGCACGATTGGTGCCATAGCGCCTCGGGTGAAGCTCGTCGCAGCCGGATTAGCCAGCGTCGCACTGCGGTCGCGATCGCCGTCGGACGTCGGAAAGAGTCCGTCCTCGCATTCTTCGAACAGCGTGCCTTCCCCCATTCATTTTCGACGCAATCCGCGTGGCTAGCGAATTTCGTCAGTCGCAAGGCCCTGCGGCACACGGTCCGGGATGTACGCGCGGCCATAGAAGGCCCGCTGATGGCCGCTCATGTTGATGACCAGTCCCGGTAGCTGAATGTTGATTGGTCCGTGTGCGATGCGAGGACGTGCAGCGTTTAGGTAGGTCTGGTAGTAGACGCCCAGGAGTTGCCGCAGGTTAGGGCGAAATGGACCTTGCCAGGATACGGCGAACACCTTGCCATCATGGCCCAGATACTCGTGAATCTTTGTGCCGGTCGTCGACACGAGTTCGTGCAGCGTGTACGTTTCGGCCGCCTGGACGCGTGCGCTGGCTAGCGCGTGCGCCTGCCCTGTGCCCACAGATGCAGCGTCGCCCCCAAGGGCCGCCCAGGCAGGCTGTGCGCAGACCTGCAGGGTGATGAACGCGATAGCCGGCATTGGCCGCACCTTCCTCCAGCGCGAGCGGCTCACCGTCGGAAAATCGGTGGCGTGGATGACCACTCGGCGAGCCACAGGGCTCCTGAGTTCGTACACTACGGGTTGGATTGCGCCCCGTCGTGTGAACCCATGCTTGGCGCGGCCCCTAAGCCTTGGTTTCCAGCAGCCAGAAGTCGTGCAAATTGCAGAAGCTGCTGACATAGAATCTTCCTCTATACCCGTAGGGTAGATCATAGGTGGACTCTGGTTTGTCGGTGGGAGTGAACGTTTTCGCGCCCACAAATGTGCCGTCTGCGAGAAGCAGCGTGTGCCTGACGATGTAATGCTCCTGAGACATCGGATGATCGGTGACCACCACCACCTTGGAACCGGTTATCGTCACCTGGGGAGCATGGATGCTCTCCTTTCCTTTCCATCTGCCGGGATCCTCCTTGGTGAAGATGATATTTGTGTACTTGGGCTTACCCGCCGCAAATGATCTGCGGACGGAGCTGAAGGCGGCGAGAGACGCCGCAAGTGCCGTTGTCTTGAGAAGATCGCGTCGATTGTTCATTAGAACCTCCTGTGTCATGATTGCTGATGTGCGACCTGACGGGATCGTTACAAGAACCGCCAGAAGAATCGCCGGCGATCGGCAACGTGGGCTCTGCCAACTGCCTGTGCATAGCCCATTCGAAGGGGGTAATTCCTGTCTGAGAATATCCGGCACCGCGAGAATCTGTTCAAGCTCATGCAGGTCGGGCGGCTTCGCGAGATGCTGATCGAACCCGGCCGCGAACGCCCGCTCTACGTCTTCGGGCAAGGCGTACCCGCTCAGAGCTACGAGCAGCTGTGACACAAATTTGCACCCATCCCTGACCGACGTCACCTGCCACAAGCATCAAATGCCAGACCTAGTTTTTGATGGCGCCAACCCAAAGACAGCAAGCACACCAGAGTGGGACGCACAACCTCGGTCACGTCTAGTGGCACAATAGAAGTACCAGTCCAGAGCATGCAATCCATATTTCAACATCTGATTGAGTTCGTGATCATCTTTCCGGCGATCGTCTTGCATGAGATCTCCCACGGCTACGTCGCGTACCGGCTCGGTGACCCGACCGCCAAGCGCGCCGGCCGCCTCACCTTGAACCCGCTCGCCCACGTCGACCCGATCGGCACAGTCGCTCTGCCGATCGTCATGCTCGTGCTGTCGGGAGGGTCATATTTCTTCGGCTGGGCCAAGCCGGTGCCGATCGAGCCGCGAAATTTCCGGGATGAGCGGACTGGGATGCTGCTGACGGGAATCGCAGGCCCGGCCATGAACGTCGTGCTGGCGCTCGTCGCCGGACTAATGTCGCGGGCGTTTCCTGCGGCGGTCTTCGCGCCGGGCCAATTCACGAGCATCGGCTCGGTGCTGGAGTTCTTCTGCTACGCGAACCTCGTCCTGGCGTTCTTCAACCTGATCCCGATCCCGCCGCTCGATGGCTCGCGTGTCGTTCAGTGGTTCCTGCCGGACACCGCACGCAACACCTACAGCTCCATCGCACGCTACGGCTTCGTCATCCTGATCGGCGCGACCTGGATGATCCCTGGACTTTTCGGCGCGTACCTGGCGGTGACAGTCGTCCCCATATTTGGCCTGCTGACTGGAGCGAAATAGCGATTCGCCAGCTTCCAGTTTCTGCGCTGGGACACATTAGGAGTACAAAGAATGCGCGCCACCTCGAGATACGTACTTCTTGCAATAGCCGGGCTGCCTGGCGGGGCAAACGCGAGCAAGGCAGGCACCCAGGCTGTGCGGCGACACCGAGGCGTAGCCGGTCAAGCCCCGTACGCGCCCTCGTTGCTAATCTGCGGCTTCACGTCCGTTCGCGTAGACAAGCGTCAGTGGCCATGTTCGCCTGGCTGAGGCGGCGGCGCCGCGATGCGATTCGCCGGCGCCCATTTCCGGCCGAGTGGCGCGCGTTCATCGAGAAGAACGTTCCCTACGTGGCATGCTTGCCCGCCGAGGACCGGAAGGAACTGGTTGGGCACATCCAGGTGTTTCTGGCGGAGAAGCACTTTGAAGGATGCCGCGGCCTGCAGATGACCGACGAGGCCCGGGTCACGATCGCCGCGCAAGCGTGCGTGCTGCTTCTGCATCGCCAGACGGAATACTATCCGAACCTCGTCTCCATCTTGGTGTATCCGACAACCTATCTGGTGCCCGGCGGTCAGAGTACCCCGGATGGGCTGGTCGCCGAGGGCACGCAGGCTCGGCTCGGAGAATCATGGGCGCGCGACGTGGTGGTGCTGGCCTGGGACAGCGTGCTTTCAGGCGCCGCCGACATCCACGACGGGCACAACGTCGTGCTGCACGAGTTTGCGCATCAACTGGACCAGGAGAGCGGCACCGGCGACGGCGCGCCGGTTCTTCCCCGGCGCTCGATGTACGTCGCGTGGGCGCGGGTGCTCGGCCACGACTTCGATCAACTGGTGCGCGACACGGCCCACCACCACCGCACGCTGATCGATCGCTACGGCGCGACCAATCCGGCCGAGTTCTTTGCTGTTGCGACCGAGACCTTCTTTGAGAAGCCGCGCCAGCTTCAGTCAAAACACCCCGAACTGTATCTCCAGCTTCAGCAGTTCTACAGCCAGAATCCGGCTGCACTAGGCAGCCGCTGATCGTTGAGCTGAGCAAGGGAGAGGCGCTCGCAGCTGCCCACCTGGACAACCGGTTCTGAGGATCCTCGACTGGTTCCCAACCCGACTGGCAGGAACCACCGACTGCGGACCTTTCAAGTTTGTAATCTCGGGGCAAGGCGGGAGCAATGGACGACGTCTATGATAGGGGCGCAGGGGCGCGAGGGTGGACTCGCCGAGTGCTGCCAACGCCTCGTGCACCAACACGCTGGAGCCGCAATGAAATCCCCCACTAGAATTTCCCCCTTCCTCCTCGTTCTCGGGTTGGCGGCGGGTCTCAGTACGATGGATCTTCGCGGTCAGGCGGCGTCGGCGCGGGCCGCCACGGGCACGACTGAAGCCAATATCACGCGGCTGACGACCAACCTGCTGGAACAATCGCAGTTCGCACATCATCCGCTCGATGGTGAGTTGGCGGGGAACTTCCTAAATCGCTATCTGGATGACCTGGATGGAACCCGGTCACTCTTTCTGCAGCCCGATGTGAAGGAATTCGCGGCGTACCGCGCGACTTTGGCCCAGGCCACTCGCGACATGGGCGACACCAGCGCCGCCCACGCCATCTTTGCGAGGTACCTGCAGCGATTGCAGCAGCGGGTGGCCTACACCACCAGCCTATTGCGGACGGAAAAGTTCGATTTCAGCGGACACGATGTCTACTCCGTCGATCGCGAGCACGCGCAGCGGCCACGCGATCTGACGGCGGCGCAGGAACTCTGGCGGCAGCAGATCCGAGCGGAGTACTTGCAGGAGAAGCTGGCCGACAAGCGACCAGAGCAAATCGTGAGCAGGTTGATGCGCAGGCAGGCGCAACAACTGGCGATTATGAAGTCTCTCCGCAGCGACGAGGTGCTTGAAACCTATCTGAACGCGCTCGCGCACGTCTACGACCCGCACTCGGACTATCTCGGGCATCAGGAGATGGAGACTCTTTCGATTGCCATGAAACTCTCGCTTTTCGGAATTGGCGCGTCCCTGGAAAGCGAGGATGGCACCTGCAAGATCCGCGAGTTGTTACCAGGCGGACCTGCGGCACGCAGTGGTCTGTTGAAACCAGGTGATCGCATCGTCACGGTGGCGCAATCAAGCGGAGAGCCGGTCGATATCACTGACATGCCCCTTTCGCGCGCCGTGGAATTGATTCGCGGCCCCAAGGGGTCCACAGTGACGCTGACCATTCTTCCCGTGGGAGCTGCCGATGGCTCGCTCCCCAAGACCATCTCCCTGGTGCGCGATGAGGTGAATCTCGAAGATCAGCAAGCCAAGGCCCGCATCTTGGACCTGCCAACCGCTCAAGGCACGACGGTTCGGCTCGGTGTCATCGACCTGCCGTCGTTTTACGCCGCCCTGGGCGGGCCAGGCGAACATCGCAGCGCCACGGCCGATGTTGCGCGGTTGCTCAAGAAGTTGAAGGCCGAGCGCGTGCGCGGCGTAGTTCTGGACTTGCGACGGAACGGAGGCGGGTCGCTGGACGAAGCAGTCAGTTTGACCGGTCTGTTCATTCGTGAAGGCCCAGTCGTGCAGACGCGCGGTCCCCAGGGTGACATCGACGTCGACGCCGACACCGATCCTTCTGTACTTTACGACGGGCCGCTGGTCCTGCTGATCAGTCGATTCAGCGCATCCGCTTCCGAAATCCTGGTCGGCGCGTTTCAAGACTATGGGCGCGGCGTGGTTGTGGGTGATTCTTCGACCTTCGGCAAGGGCACGGTGCAAAACCTTCTGCCGCTCGCGCTGATCATGGACAAAATGGGACTGGCGCATGCCTATGACCCCGGCGCGCTCAAGGTCACGATTCGCAAGTTCTACCGACCCAACGGTGCCTCGACCCAGTTGCGCGGCGTCGCGTCCGACATTGTTCTGCCATCCCCCAGTGATTTCAGTGAAGTGAGCGAGTCGACGCTCAAGGACCCATTGCCTTGGGACTCCGTGGCTCCGGCGCCCCACGAGCTGTTGAATCGGGTACAGCCGTATCTCAGCGCTTTGCGGGAGAAATCCATCCAACGGGTGAGGACGGAAAAGGACTTTGCCCTGCTTGCAGACGACCTCGCCCAAGTCAGGAAGAGCCTGGCCACGAAGTTGGTCTCACTGAATGAAGCGGAACGTCGGCAAGACTTGGCGCAATCCAAGGCTCGTCAGGACGAACGTGAACGAGAAAGCCGAATCCATCCCACCGCCCGGCCCGCCACCTACGAAATTACGCTCAAGAACGTCTCCTCACCCGGTCTACCACCGCCCATGGCAGCTACCAAGAGCGCGGCACCGAAGCAAGTCACGGACCCTTCTTCTGCGCGGAACGCCCTTGACCGCGTGCCGACCGGCCGACCGGCCGATGACGACATCGTCTTGAATGAGACCGTGAAAATCCTGGCCGATTACGCCGACCTCTTGAACGCCCCAGCCAATACTGCAGGCCCGGGTCACACTGTGTCCGTCCGAGAATCCAACTGACGTCCGTTCATTGCCCTAGCAGCCTGGGCGCCATCGCATTGGCACTTGCAGCGCCGCTGAGTCGTGTAGGCTACCCTCAAGCCAGAGACGTGATGTCAGAGTCCACCAGCAACAACCCCTTCGTTCCCTCGCCAGCCACACCCTCGCTCCAAGGGGCGTCGGACCTGGTGGAGCAGGCCTACACTCGCGCGTCTGGGGCGCCGCTGGTCGGTGGGAACGCCGTCCGCGTGCTCAAAGACGGAGCCGCCAACTACGCCGCGTGGTTCGCCGCCATTCGCGCCGGCCGGAAGATGGTTTGCTTCGAGAACTACATCATCGAGGATGATGAGGTCGGCCGTGATCTCGCTGCAGCGTTGATCGATCGCGCCCGCGCCGGGGTGAAGGTCAGAATGCTGCACGACTGGCTGGGATCGCTCGGGGGCGCCACGCGCCGGTACTGGCGCGTCTTGGCCGCGGCGGGCGTCGAGGTGCGACGATTCAACCCGCCTCGAATCGATAGTCCCGTGGGCTGGCTCAGCCGCGATCACCGCAAGACGCTTTCCGTGGACGGCGAGATCGCTTTCGTAACCGGAGTTTGCGTAAGCCACCGCTGGCTAGGGGATCCGGCGCGGGGCATTCCACCGTGGCGTGATACCGGCATAGAAATTCGTGGCCCTGCCGTCACCTACGTCGAGCGTGCGTTTGCCGAGGTATGGGCGGCCAGCGGAGGCAGCATCTCGGCTGAGGAACTTTCCGACCCTGCCACATTGCCACGCGTTGGGGACGTGTCGCTTCGGGTGATCGCGGATGTTCCCAGCAAAGCCCGGCTGTTTCGCTTGGACCAGCTCATCGCAACTGCGGCCACACGGACCTTGTGGCTAACCGACGCCTACTTCGTTGGATTCTCTCCCTATGTGCAGGCTCTCTGTGCCGCCGCCCAGGACGCGGTTGACGTGCGCCTGCTGGTGCCCAGCGCCAGTGACCTACAACTCGTCGCTGCCTTTTCGCGGGCGGGCTATCGACCCTTGCTCGAGGCGGGCGTGCGTGTCTTTGAATGGAACGGATCGATGCTGCACGCCAAGACAGCCGTGGCCGATGGCCGCTGGGCTCGCGTGGGCTCGTCGAATTTGAACCTTGCCAGCTTCATCTCGAACTACGAGATCGATGTGGCAATGCAACATGCTGGCCTGGCCCGCGAAATGGAGGAGATGTTTCTCGCGGACCTCGAAAACGCGACGGAGATCGTGATCAACCTCAAGAGTCGCGTGGCTCCTGATGCCAATGCCGCTGCCCGTGGAGATCGGGGGAAGGCCGCATCTCGGGGCGCTTCCGGGCGAGCGATCGGCGCCGTACGGTTTGCCCACGCCGTGGGGTCTGTGGTCAGACGCCGTCGCTCCCTCGGGTTCGCCCAGAGCAGCTTGATGGCTATCTTCGCCGGCATTCTTCTGGCGAGCGCGGCCATTGCAGCACTTTGGCCGAGGGTCGTCGCTTTGCCACTTGCGGCGGTAATGGTCTGGTTGGGCGCGAGCCTCATGCTGCGAGCTTTTCGCCTGCGGCGACGTCGCGCGCGACAGCGGCGCGAGTGGTTGAAGGACGCGACCGCATCGGCCGCAGCGGACGTGAAGAAGTCGACCGAAGAGCGCGCGTAGACAGTGTTGGCGGCCGTTCAGGATGTTGGCCGCTCGGTGGCAAGGTGCATGTTCTGCTTCTCTGGCTCAACCGCGAACCCTTCACCGCTGTAATGGTCCCGCAAGATTCTGGCATGGGTACGGTGCCCATACTTCTTCTCGACCGTCAGAACAAACAAGGAGAAGACCACATGGAAGCTGCAGCCAATTCCGCCTCTATCAATGCCGGTCCAGCCAATACCAATGGATTCGACGCCATTCCAAGTCGGAGTGCTTGGCACGGAGACGT
>PLNW01000044.1 GCA_003142855.1 Myxococcales bacterium | reverse complement strand
TTTTGAATCAGTAGTGCTAAAGTCTACCTTCAGGCCGTATTGGACAATTACTCACGGAAAATCCTTGCGTGGACGGTGACGGAACGCTTCGCCCCGTCGAACACGTGCCAAGTCTTGCTGGCCGCTGGCAAGCATCTCGTGATTGCGGGCCGGCCGTTGCTGTATGCCGATTCCGGGGGTGGAGAACGTGAACGGCGCGGTGGATTCCATCCTGCTCACTGCATGCTTGGACCGCATCCTCGCCCAGGTTGAGGTCGCCTTTTCCAATTCGCTCATCGAGGCCTATTGGCGTTCGCTGAAGCATCAATGGTTGTTCTTGAATACCTTGGATTCTGTAGCGCGGGTTCGTGCGATGGTGGAATTCTACGTCAACGAGCATAACACGAAGATGCCGCATCCAGCGTTCAGTGGGCAGACGCCTGACGAGATGTTCTTTTTGACCGGCGCCAAAGTACCCGAAGAACTGGCGCTGGCGAAGGGCAATGCGCGGGCAGCACGCATGGCCGCCAACCGCGCGATGTCGTGCGAGCGCTGTCTCGGGCAGCAAGCCACCCTTCCTGGCGAGACAATTCCTCATTGATTTCCATAGCGCCGCTGTTGCGAACAAGAAGTTCCGAATGTCTTCGTTCGCAGCAGGGCGCCAAACAGTGCGTATTGTGGTGTTTTGCCACAATGAGGGACGCGCGCAGCTGTATGAGGGACGTTCCTCATTCACAGCAGCGTTCCTCATTCCGTCGATGTCCTCCCTTCTCAGGCCGCAGCCTTTCTCTTCGTCGGACCCGCCCAGATGGCTCGCAAGACGGTGCGGGGGGCTTTCTCGATTACGGTGAGAAGCACCAATGCCGGGCCCTCTGGCGTCCGCCGGCCCTGCTCCCAGTTGCGGACCGTGCTGACGCTGACCCCGAATGCCGTCGCAAACTCCGCCTGGGACAGCCCAAGTCTCTCTCTCGTGGCCACCACGTCGACATCGCGTGCTCGGACCCTATGGACGTGGCCACGTGCCTTCTCGCCTCGCGTGAAGGCGATGGCGTCTTCGAGCCCCTCTGCAATTGCCTGAAATGCCTTCCTGCCCATGTTTCACCTCTTGAAATGCCTTGCCAGTTCACCAACCAGTGCCGTAAGGCTGTTCCGCTCCGACTTCGATAGATTGTCCTTCTCGTTCTTGGCAAACAGTGTCAGCAAAAAGGCGGGCATGACATCACTGTGAAAGTAGTAGACGACACGAACACCACCACTCTTGCCCCGTTCGCCGGCGGCGAAGCGAACCTTGCGAATGCCACCCGTTTCCTTCAGCAGCGCCCCACACCTTGGATCCCTAGCGATCATTTCCACAACGCGATCCTGCTCGTCCCGGGTCAGCAGTTTCGCCGCACGAGTTTGGTAGCTCCGGGTTTCAATGACTGAGATCCAGCGGTCAGCCACGAGACCAACACTACGCCATTGGCGCACCAAGGGCAAGGACTATCTCCCTGACGAGCCTTTGGCGATCAACACGAATGGTTCAGAGCTTGTCGGAGCCTCGCCGCTTCATTTTCGGTCGTCCTTTTGCGCCGACATGTTGCGCGCTCTTCGCGCCAAAGAGTCGCTCGACGATGTAGAGAAATTGAAGCTCAAACTGCCTCGGGTCGATCATGGTCTGACCCATCTCGTTGTCGAATCTCTCGACGAGAGTGTCCAGGTCAAAGGGCCGTGCCTGGTGCATCTCCTCGATGACGTCGACGTCGTGTCTCTGCGCTCTGACTGCCTTCATCAACAACAGGTCGTGCCGTTCAGGTACCCAAATCGTCAGCTGCCGAAAGGGCAGGTCGAGCGACCGTCTGCGATCTTCGTAGTTGTAGGGCGGGTCGGCAATGGCCGCGCGGTCGAGGGGAATTGTCCGTGTGGTACGTCGGGCTGCCTGCTGAATCCGCTCGTCAATGTTCGCGAGACTGTCGATGTCCTTCGTCGCGCTATGCGCCCCATAGGCCAGCAGAGCAGCCGCACCGCCGATGATCTCCATCGCGACCGACTCGGTAAGCATCTGGTCGATCTCGGCGAGAAATGCCAGCACCTCGTCGCGGTCAAATGTCTTCACTGTGTGCCCTTTCTGAACATCGACTCGAAACTATCCATATCCATGTTCATTCTGAACCCCCACTTGCGCGCCACTTCGGGCGTACGCATTTCTGCCAGCTTTCGCTCACGCCAGGCGGTGGGTTGAAAAAACTGCGTCGGTTTCGTTGGGACGCGGACGTGCAGCTTCGTCGCCTCGCTCTCGAACGTGGTTTCACCGGAGAGCTTCGCCGTCAGGTCGAGGAAAAACCCGAGCACACGGGTCTGGCCACGGCACTCAGCCTCGCGGCGCAGGCGATCCATGTTGAGCTGCTGGCGCGAGTTCCAGAATGCGAGGGGCAGCGCCCGGGCGACGACTGCCTTCTGTCGACTCAGTTTCAACGAATCGGCAAGCACTGTTTCCACGTCGGGCACGGTGCTGGGATCAACGCGGGCCGAGCCGTATAGCGCCGCGCCGTAGAACGACAGCCAGGCGCACAGCATGTCGTCGGTGGGCTCGACGGGTCTTGGCAGTTCGACCAAGCCGAGGCCGAGCCCCAGGGGTCGCAGCATGTCGAGCACGTTGGTCAGCGAGGGGTTGGCCGCTTCGTCGGTGAGCAGGCGGCGAACCGTCTCGGCGCGGACGTGGCTTCGCCGTGCCAGCTCCGCCTTGCTCACGCCGCGCGAGGCGCGGGCGCCGTCGAGCGAACGCAACAAGTCGCTGGCGGTCGTGACGGGTTGATGAGCTTTCTGCTCCATGGGCGAAGTGTACTATTAAAGATACGCTTGGCTAGCCAGAAAGGTAGGGCAAGGCCGAGGGCGCAGCGCGCCAATGAGATCCCGCCAAATCGCGTCATCGTCGGGGTCACTTGCAACGCGAGCGAGAACAGAATCCCCAGCCGTTTCCACATTCGCACCGCTTGCTGTCCAGAAAGCCATCGCCGAAATTCTCCCACAAATTCGCGGAGATTCGCAGCTTGAATCTGGATGCATGAACGGCCAGCGTGGCGACCAATGCTTCCGCTCACGCTTCAGTTTCTCATCGCGATGATCGCTTCTGCGATCAACGAGAGGCTGCAGCGGAGGCTCGACTACGCGCTGGAGGAAGTTCGGGTTCTCAAGGAGATCCTCCGCGCCGCCACGGGCAAAGACCGCATCTCTTTCACCCCGGATCAGCGTCGTCGTCTGGCGCTTGCGGGCATAGAGCTGACCCCCAAAGAGCGACGGGAGTGCTGCCAGATCATCAAGCCAAGAACGATCTTGACCTGGTTTCGAGGATTGGCGGCGCGGAAGTACGACAGCTCCCAACGCAAGACGGGGCGGCCACGCAAGGCGCGGGACATACGGAAGCTCGTGGTCAGGATGGCCCTTGAAAACCTGAACTGGGGCTACACGAAGATCCGGGATGCGCTTCGCACGGGATTGAAGATCGAGCTCGGACGGACGACGGTGGCAGACATCTTGGCGGAGGAAGGAATCGAGCCGGCGCCTGAGCGGGAGAAGAAGCGAACGTGGAAGCAGTTCCTGAAGATGCACTGGGACACGCTGTATGCGTGTGATTTCTTCAGCGTGGAAGCCCTGAGCCCATTCGGCACTGTCCGCTACATGGTGTCTTTCGTGATCGAAATCAAGAGTCGCGCGGTCGAGGTCGCCGGGATAAAGATGGATCCCGATGAGGTGTGGATGAAGCAGTTGGCTCGGAACCTGGTGGACCCGGTGGATGGCTTTCTGCGAGGAGCGAAGTACCTGATCCATGCTCGGGATCCGTTGTTCACGGAGGCGTTCATCGCGATTCTTGAAGCGGGAGGCGTGAAGAGCGTGGCGATCCCGGCGCAAAGTCCGAACTGCAATCCCTACGCCGAAAGATTCGTCAAGACGATCAAGTACGAGTGTTTGAATCAGTTTGTCATCTTCGGTGAGCGCCATCTGCGGCACTTGATCAAGGAATTCGTCGAGCACTATATGACCGAGCGGTTCCACCAGGGCATTGGTGGCCAGCTCATCAGGAACGTCGGTCCGACGAATGACAACGGGGCAGATGGCAAGGTCGCCTGTCGGTCGCGCCTCGGCGGACTGCTGAACTACTACCATCGGGAGGCCGCATGAGACTCGGCGATGGATTTCCGGACAGCAAGGGTGGAACCGCTCGGTCATATAGTGCTCAACGAATTCTTTTATCAAGTGGCGCAGATGTCGCTCGCCGAAGATGACGAAGTGATTGAGACACTCGTACTTGATGGTCTTTACAAAGCGCTCCGCGTATGGATTGCAATTTGGACTTTGCGCCGGAATCTTCACGCTCTTCACGCCTCCCGCTTCCAGAATCGCGATGAACGCCTCGGTGAACAGCGGATCTCGATCGTGGATCAGGTACTTCGCGCCACGAAGAAACCCATCAACCGGATCTGTCAAATTTCGTGCCACCTGCTTCATCCACGCTTCGCCTGGGTCAACGGCAATCCCGGCGATCTCAACGGCCCGACTCTTGAGCTCGATGACGAAGAACACCATGTACCGAACCGTGCCGAATGGCCCCAAGGCTTCCACGCTGAAGAAATCGCAGGCGTAGAGCGTGTCCCAATGGCTCTTCATGAATTGCTTCCAGGTCCGCTTCCTCTCGCGCTCCGGTGCCGGCTCGATCCCTTCTTCCAGCAGGATGTTGGCCACCGTCGTTCGTCCGATCTCGATCTTCAATCCGGTCCGAAGGGCGTCGCGTATTTTCGTATATCCCCAGCCCAGATTCGCCAGGGCCATAGCGATCACCAGCTTGCGGATGTCCTTCTTCTTCCGTGGTCGACCGACCTTCTTCTTCGAGCTGTCGTATTTCTGCGCCGCCATCTGGCGAAACCACCCCAAGAGCGTCCCAGGCTTCACGATCTGGCAGCACTTCTTCCGCGCTTCCGGGCTCAAAGCTTTGCCGGCGACGGCGAGGCGACGACGTTGGTCGGCTGTGAATACGATCCTCTCGCTGCCCGTGGCAGCCTTCAGCATGTCCTTGAGAACCCGGACCTCTTCGTGAGTGTAGTCCAGCTTGCGCTGCATTCTCTCGTTGATCGCGCATGCGATCATCGTGATGAGAAATTGGAGCGTTGCCGGAAGCATTGATGGCCACGCTGCCCGCTCAGACACGCAGATTCAAGCTGCGCATCTCCGCGATTTTGTGCAAGAATTCCAGCGATCTGTTTCTGGACACCAAGGGATCGGCCCCCGCTGGCGCCCGGATGACAGGCTGGGAGGGGCAGGCCGTGACGGCGCGACGCGCGTGAGCGGTGATGAGTACCTCACCACGCATACCGACGTCCTCCGTGTTCAAAGTCGAGGCGGATGATATTGAAGTAATATTATACTTATGTCATACTGGATTCGTGGTAGACAGGCCACCGAAGACAGAAGTGATTGCCACGGACGAGTTCGTTTCGTGGTGGAACGCCTTGCCCGAGAAGGAGCACGATGCGGTTCGCGACTCCGTTGAACTCTTGGAACAATTCGGGATCAACCTCCCGTTCCCGCATTCGAGCGCCATCGAAGGAACCAAGTTCAGGGAGCTACGACGCAAGAGTGGGAAGCACCAGCTTCGCAGCGTCTACATCTTCGACCAATTTCGTCAGGCCGTGCTGCTCCTTGGAGGAGACAAGCTCGGCATCAAGAAAGCTCTCTTCTACCCGAAGATCATCGACCAGGCCGAACGCATCTGGAAGCAGTACCTGCAAGAACAAAAGGGGACCTCATGAAGTTGCATCGGTGGGCTGACATCAAGAATCAGGGAATGACGCCCGATAGGATCGCACGCTCGAAGGCGCGTGTCGCCAGAGACGCGCTGGCCCTTCGTTTGCGCGCCGTGCGTGAGGCCGCTGGAATGACGCAAGCTGAGCTAGGAAAGCGGGCGACGCTGTCGCAGTCGCAACTTTCCCGGCTGGAGCGCAGTGCGAATGTCGAAGTCAGTACGCTCGCACGCTATGTACACGCTGCGGGCGGCCGTCTGGAAATGTCCGCAATTGTGAAGGGAAAGCGACTGACCATTTTGTCGGAGAATGAGATCCGATAGGCGTTGAGGTGCGCGTGGTCGTGGGATTGCAAGGGTAGGCATCTTTTGCCAGTGCGGCACACCTGCTCTCGGAGGCGGTGGTCGTAAGCGCGTCGCGTCTGTGACGTGGCCACAAGGTCGCTTGCCATCACGAAAGGATCACCCGCTGGATGTCACCCGCCAGCGAAAACCTCAATGATATTGAGGGGGCCGCAAATGCATACGCGAATGTGCGGAAGGTCCTCGCTCACAGCCCAGCTGCGACTCAAGACCTTTGGGAGTTTTCTGGCTGCACTTGCAACAAGCTGGAAATTGCAAAGGAATCTGGGAGGGCAGGCGGCAACGCCAAGATCGCCTTGCAGGCCTGACAACTCAGTTCTCTGTTGGTCTTCATTCGAGCATCACGGGCCCGCGCATGCGCGGTTGCGAGGTCAGCGGGCACTTGCTCGCCACGTCCGAAATACATCTCGTCGGGTGTCTGGCCCGCGAAAGCGGCATGCGGAACGACGGTGTTGTATTGCTCGACATAGAATTCGACAAGCTTCTCAAGGGCAGCGAACGTATCGAGCGAATGCAAATAGAGCCAGCCGTGCTTCAGCGACCGCCACCAGGCCTCAATCAAGGAATTGGAGAAGCTGACCTCGACTTGGGCGAGTACGCGGCGCAGTTGTCCAAGACCAAGAAGATTGTCGACCTCCTGATTGACGTTCTCGACGCCAGAATCGGCGACCACTGTGGCGCCGCCACCATCTTTGGGGAGGTTCTTCGTCGCCTCGGAAAGGATCTGACAGGTGGTTTGTGGTTCCAGGCGCGGGGCGAGTTTCCAGGCGAGAATGCGCCTGCTAAAATTGTCCAGTACCGCATGCAAATATGTGCGCGTGCCGTCGAGCAGCTTGATGATGGTCAGGTCGATGTGCCAATAGGCGTTTGGTTTGCGCGCGCGAATGCCTTCCTTGGGTTTGGCCGGGTAGAGGCGGCGTCGTGGACGAAGCCATCCACGTTCGCGAGCGAGACGCGACCAGGTGGATGGCGAGGCGAACACCTTGCCAGTCCGCTGGGCATGCAGGGCGAGCGCCCGGATGGTCATGTGGCGATAGTCATCGGAAATGACCATGTCCCGCATGTCGGAAATCTCTTTGGCGGTGAGCTGGGAGGGCGATGTGTGAGGGCAACTGGGCCGATCGTCGAGGGGGCAATCGCGGGCGGGACTGGCCCAAGCGTGGAAGCGGGCAGGGGAGAGGCGCAGCACGCGGAGGGCGACGGCGAGCGGGAGAGCTTTCTGGGCGTGTGCAACGGCGGCCAAGATGGAGCGCTTGGTGTTGCCATCGGGCACCCGAAGCGAGTCGAGGCAGAAACCGGACAGGCGGATAAGGAGGAAGGCCAGGCGGATGATGGCAAGGAGGAACCTGACCCGGCGCTGGAGGGCGAGGATCTCGGCCTGGAGTTCCTGCTGGTCCATGGCGAGGACCTCGGCGGAGACGACGGGACGGGGGCCGCGACGGATCCAACTTGCGGCGGTGGAGCGCGGGACACCGAGGTCACGGAACAGCATGGGGTCGCGTTCTTCGCAGACGAGGTCGCGCATGCGGTGGTCATACGCATGACGGCAGGATGAGGCTGGCATGCGTCAAGGCTGATCGCGCCCGGGCCTTGTTGCAAGTCGGGGGCAGGGCGGATTCCTTCAGCAATTTCGCGCTTGTTGCAGTTGCGGCGCCTGATCTCCAGAATGTTCTGGTGCGCAGCTGCGCTGCATTCGCTCGTTGATCGCGCACGCGATCATCGCGATGACAAATTGGAGCGTCGCCGGGAGCATCGGGCATCACCATGCCGGTTCACGCATGCCGCTTTCAAGCTGTGTATCTCCGCGAATTCGTGTCAGAATTTCCGCGACGACTTTCCGGACACCAAGGGGCCAAGATTTGAACTTGGGACCTTCGGGTTATGAGGGCCATGACTGCGCAATCAGGCCCCAATGATTTCAACAATCTCGGCAAGTTGCAATTGAATTGAGCGGACTGGAGAGGACAGGAGCAGACAGGAGAGGACAAATTCCGTTCCTCATTCGTTCCTCATTCTGGCCAATGAGGGACGTTCCTCATTGAGGGCCAAACAGTGCGTATTGTGGTGTCTTGCCACAATGAGGGACGCGCGCAGCTGTATGAGGGACGTTCCTCATAGACGTCAGGCTGCGGCTTTCCAGTCTTCACCTTGCAGCTTCACCTTGATGTGACTCGGCTTCGCGGTTGAGCCCAGCCGTGCGAATAGACCGAGATCGGGCCGCGCCCGCCAATCCTGCAACAACACCAGGGTGCGCAGCAGACGATCCGGTACTTGTCCAATCGGTTCCCGGCCGGTCTCCCAGCGCGAGACTGAGGTCTTGGATACGCCGAGATGCCGGGCCATCTGCTCACCCGTCATGTCGAGATGATGGCGCAAGAAGGCCACTTCCGAGGCTGCCAGACGGCTCGCCTTCCTGACCACTGCTTCTGCGACCGCGCGATGCAGACGGGCTGGAGCGTGAATCGCTACGCTCTCGGCGCCGCAAACCGGACAACCCATCACTGTCGCGTTCTCCAGCGTGACGGACAGGCCACCCTCGAATCGGTAGCGGTAAGGTCGCCGTTCGGTTCGCAAGTGTGCTCCGCACTCCAGGCAGGGCAGCGCGCCGACTTGCGCTTTCTCTTTGGTCTTCATGGTGACATCCCTTTCATTTTGTCCGCCACGCCGTAACTACGACCGTCCACGTTTCGGTTCGCAACGTGACCACCACATACGTCTTGGACCGCCGCACCCGATACCGCCAGGAGCCTCGTTCGAACTCTCCCGGCTCAACAACGCCACCCTGAAGCACTCCCATCACCTCGCCCTCGGTGATGTTGTCCTTCGCCATCTCTTGGCGGGCGTGTGCCGAGAATTCAACTGTTCCATCCTCCAACATCGCAACAAGCAGCGATTTGACCTTCGCAGGCTGGAGAGGTTCCTGCATCTCATGCACATGTTGCCACCAGTATACATAATGTCAACCACAAACCACTCGACTCGCCTTGCGACCTGGACTCGATCGGCTTGTTCGTCTGGGGACGGACGTCCTGTCTAGCGCTTGTCCTGCCGTGTCGGCTACCATGGCCATTCGTCGAGGACTTCATTGATTGCGCAGCCCTGCGGTAGGCAGCACGGAGACTCACCTGTCGCTGTGCAAGGATGCACCTGAGCCGAGGGCGGTCCAGCTGTCCGCCGCAAATACTCCGTG
>PLNW01000131.1 GCA_003142855.1 Myxococcales bacterium | reverse complement strand
TTTTTGAATCAGTAGTGTTAGCCCCGGCGCGGCGCAATTGAAGCGAGGTAGGCACGACGCTGAGATCGCTACACTGCGATCATGAGCGTTACGGTGAACGTCGTGCTTCCCGAAGGTGCCCTTTCCGTGGCCCCCGGCAGATCCGAGTCACCAGCGCAACGCCTGCGACCTCGACGCCGCTGCGGCGCCACCGGGCTAGGCGAATGGGTTTTCGATGGTAACACCTTCAATGGATCGACCGTGCTGCAGATCTTCTGACAGCAATCGCGGGCACGCGGCCGCCTTTGCACAATGAAGGATCAGACAATCCCAAAAACTGAACCCATAGAGACGGTGGAGTTTGATCGCTTCCACCACGTGCTCGACGTCGACCACGATCACGTTCAGCGTGGCCAGGATCTCGACCTTCTGCTGCGCGATCTCCGCAGGCAACCCAAGCTTCTTCGTCGCCACGACGAAGTATTCCTGCAGAACCTGCGTGGACAGCACGCCGTTCCCGTTGTTGAGCGCCGCCTCGATGATCTGCTGGGCGCGGTCGCGTTTGGTGCCAGCGTCCGCATCGTCGGCGTAGATGAGGATGTTTGTGTCGAGGAACACCCGGCCCTTCACGTGCGGCCCTCGTAGGCCTCGTCCCGCGT
This sequence comes from Myxococcales bacterium, assembly GCA_003142855.1. Classification (GTDB taxonomy): domain Bacteria; phylum Myxococcota_A; class Polyangia; order Fen-1088; family Fen-1088; genus Fen-1137. Next base: position 42,436 of record PLNW01000131.1, on the reverse strand, counting down.
GATCTTACGCCCACCCGAATGGCCAGGATGTTCTGCCCAGAGCTGGCGCAACTCTTTGGCCAGAGTCGCGCCGCTGCGACGGCCCGCCACGGTCTCCAGGTGCCGCCGAATGATGTCGTTCAAGGTCGTTCCTTCGCGTCGCGCAACTTCCCTGGCTCTTGACGCGAGTTCATCGTCAATTGACACTGTTACGTTCATTTAACACAGTATACGTGTACACGTGATGCGTGGCAACCATGTTGTTTCTTATCGCTTATGCGTAATTACCTACGTTGTTGACGCAATTCCAGACACGTCCTTGGCGCGTGTCCAGAGGCACGACGACGCCTGCAAGGGCGAGACATACAGCCGATCAGAGTTCGCCGACAGCCACCTCCGTGCCGTCGTCGAGAATGCGCAGCCCGACGCCTGGTCTGACGAAGGAGCCACAGAACCGGTGGAGAATTTCGATATGGTGCCGGCCGCCGTCCGCGCGCCGGCAAGCCACGTACCGTATCGTGGCGAGCACCCTGGCGATGGTGGCACGGTCGTAGGGTCGCAGCTCTCGCTCCACCAGGTCGAGGACGCTGCCGCAGCGGAGCGCGCTGATCCGGGGCGACACAGTCTCCCTTGACTCTCCGAAGGCGTAGATGTCGAAACCGGCTACGGTGTGGTGAAGCCGAGCGTCCGCGCAGCGCGAGTCAGGCCGCTGTCGAAGGCGAGAAATCGTACCTCGCCATCGAAGCCGTCTCTCAGCATCCGCTTGGCTTCCCTGGCGGACGCCAGGTGAATGGCATCGTAAGTTCGCAGCGGAAACCGCTGAGCCAATTGCCGTGCGTCCCGCAGGACATCTTCACTCAGCGCCACTTCCTGGATGGACTCGTCCCAGTACCGTTCAAGCGCCCCCAGGTGATGGGGCAGGTCAGCGGCCGGGATTCCTCCCAGGTGAACCATGCGCGCCAGACTGACCGAGGCCTCGGTGTAGCCCAACTGGCTTACCAGTAGAACCTCCGCGCCCGCGCGTCCCCTGGCGAGCGCCCGGACCTCTGCGCTTCCATCCTCGTCGATGAACAGCTTCAGCAACGCGGAAGTGTCGAGGTAGAGGGCAAATCCCTCGCGTCGGACAGCCACCTACCCTGCCCGATCCATGAGAACGAGCTCCGATGCCGTCGGACCGCCGCCCTGTAGCTTCACCAGCTTGGGTAGCGCCCCCGGGCGCTTGAGCGTGCGCATCGCCATGGCCGAGGCCCCATGCGAAACCAAGTCCGCAATCGGCGTTCCGTGGTTGGTGATGACCACGCGCATGCCGTCCCTGGCCTGCTTGGTAAGGCCGCTCAGGCGCGCTTTGGCGTCTCTCAAGGAGACGATTTCCTCGTTGGCAAGTCGCGCTGCACGCCGCATGGATTGTCCTCCACATCAAAGTAACCCCGCTGTAGTCACCATGCAACCACATTCTGACTCCTCGACATAGGCGGCATACCCTTCGGGAACTTTCTTCCCCGCCAGGACCTGGTGGCTGCATCGCAAATCTTGATCAAGCGCCTGGCACCAACCCCAGCGCGCTGCTACGGTGTCCGCAACAAGTCGTGGGTACCCACTCGTCTCATGGTGATCAGCTCACCATCGACCCGGAATGTCAGCCTGTACCCTTGGGTAACACGAGCCTCCCAGATTCCCCGTTGTTTGGGCTGCATCTTCTTCATTTGCAGCGATGGATGCCTGGGATTCTCGACTATTCGTTGGATGGCTACGTCTGTCTTCTTACGGAGCGATTCAGGCAGACCCTGGTAGTCGCGGACGAAATCAATCGAGAAAAGAACCTGCCTCATGCCTTGGCGGTCCGGAGCGCCCGTATCGCCGCCACGGCATTGGAGAACGGACCAGTGACTTCACCCCGCGCGATCGACTCGTCCGCTTCGCGCTCCTTGGCCTGCCACTCCTCGGTGTAGAAGTAGCGCTGTCCCTTGGGAATGCGCTTGCTGGGGATGAGAAAAATCCCATCGCCCGAGACAAGCACTTCAAGCTTGGCGCCTTCGCGAATCCGCAGGCGCTTGGTAACGACATCCGGGAGTTGAACTTCCCGATGCGCGCCGACTTTCACCGCTGGCATGTCCGTCTCCTAGGATTGGGGCTGGTCGTTCCCACACACTACTAGTCTCTATAGCACACGCACCGCAGCGCGCCCAGTCGAAGGTTGGGGCCTAACCTCACCGACGTCGACATGATGTACTGCAAACAGTACACTGCTTTTCGATTCCCCAAAAAGGGGGGGGAAGCAAAAGACGCCGGCGGCCGAGATCAACCTTGCCCGCCGACGTCAGAAGGAAGTGATGTCGTCATGAATAGGGAACGTATTGGATCCAGCCTGGACTCGATGTTTGAGGATCTGGGAGAGCTTGAGGAGGTCAAGATCCTCACTCAGAAGAGGATCCTCGCACGGCAGCTCGATCAGGCGCGTCGGGCCGGCAACGTCTCGATCTCGGAGATGGCCCGACGGATGGGGACCAGCCGAATGGCCGTCCACTCGCTGCTGGACTCGGCCAAGCCAACCATGACCATCGATTCAGTGTCGCGCGCAGCGAACGCGCTCGGCGCTGCTCTGGAAATGAAAGTGGTCTCGCGCCCAAGTCCCTCCCACCGACCTGCGAAACCCAGAAGGAAAGCGGCGTAGAAAGACCTTGCTGCCCGGCACCTGGAAAAGTGCGCTGACCGTTGGGCTGGCACCCCACGCTCAAGCCGGGTTACACTTCAGACACTAGGAGCAATTCCATGAAGGCACTCCAGGCCACGGGTATCGTGACGTCGGCCCACCAACTCGTGGTGGACGTCCCCTCGGATGTTTCCAGCGGTCCCCATCACGTCGTGGTGGTGCTGGATGAAACGCTCACCCCCGAGCCCTCGGTTGCATCGTGGGCCGAGCTAGCCCTGCCCGGGGCACAATGGCCGGCGGGCGGTCTGAGCCTGCGACGAGAGGATCTCTATGCCGACACCGGCCGCTGACGGCATCTTCGTCGACACAAACGTCTGGGTGAACCTGCTCACGGACAACCTTGGCGACTTTGCCCGCTGGGGGCACGTCATCGACGTGCAGAAGCTGTAGCGCCTATTGCGTCGCACCGGCTTCTGTAGCGGGCCTCACGACAAGAAGCTCAACCTTCAAGAAGCTCAACCTTGGTGAGGTCTGATCAAAACTATCGGCCGGCTGCTGCAGGACGCGGTTGCTGTGGTAAGCTAGAGTCGTGGTCGTCGCCACAACAGCCCTTGGCCGCGTCGTTGGCATTGAAAACTGGAAAGCAATCCAGGGTGATCAGATCCTGCGCGCCCTCTTCAACGTGGGCAGGGCCAACGCAGGCATGAGCCTGGTAGATCTGTCCAGTCTCACGGGCCTTTCGCCGAGTGACACTCTGAAGCTCTGTGAAGATCTGGTCCGGGACGGTTACGTCTTCGACGACGGCATGAACAACGTGTATCGACTCACGGCCAACGGGCTGGACCGAGTCTACTCAACCCAAATCAGCATCGAGTAAATGGCCTCTCCGACCGACAGCGGAGCAGTTGGAGGACCACCACCTCTTCTGAGGCCTGATTTCGCGGCCCAGGCTCTGATGGAGCAGGCTGGCTGGGATCTCAAGGCAGCGGCCGTGCTCAAGTCGAACGGCTTCCACGAATGGGCCTGCTACGCATGTCAGCAGGCTGCGGAGAAGGCAATCAAGAGCGCAAGGACACTGCTGGCTACGCACATCGATACCATCAAGGTCCACGTGCTGGCGAACCTCATCGGCCATCTGCCACTACTCTCTCCCGGCGGCTGGGATCCCCAATTCTTGGCAGGCCTGGAGACACTCACAGGCCACAACGAGGGTGCCAGGTACCCTGGGCATAGGGGGCGCGAACCACACAAGCCCCCGCACGAGTTGTACGAAGCAACCCAGTCCGATGAGGCAATCGCGACGGCCGCGAGGACGCTCGACTATTGCAAGAAGCCTGAACACCTTCTGGTCCAGGGACCACCACGGTCCCTGAACACGGCGAGCAGTTTTCTCTCTTGGCTGCCACCAACGCGGCGCCACCCAGGCCGTGTCGGGCGCACCACCTACATTCACCTCTTCACTTTCCGAATTGCCGCAAGTCTTAATCAAGTGCCTGGCACCACCACAGCGGTTTCGCACCTGCCCGACGAACAGGTCAAGCCCGTGTCGCAAGTTCCATTCGAGAAGCACTGGCACGTATCGCTGCCGGCCGGGCAGTCCGGACTGCTTGCGCAGCCGGCACTGACGGCCAGGGCGGTTCCCAAGATCAACGCAGAAACTATATTCATCCGGACGACGGTGTCTCTCATAGCGATTTGTCCTCTCAGTTCATCACGGGTTGTTGTGTCCACGGTGCGGCGAGATCTGGCCTAGTAGGAAATCTTGCCGGACAAATTCAGGGTCACATCGACCGTCCAGTCCTGTTCAGGCAGCTGCCCGGCCATTTGCAGCTCAATGACTGTTTTGTCGGCGGACCAGACGGTTGCGATGTCGACGGGGGCCGGAATATTCACGTCGATAACGGAGCTAGATGGGGCCTCTTCGTTCCGTTCGTAGTCCATGATTGGGATTGCACCTTCCGAGCTTGCCGGGACAGCCACGGTCACATGCACGCAGTCGATGAAATCCAGAGTGCTCAAACTGCCGCTAGCAACGATCTGCACCCGATGGACGAGGACTTCGGTCTTCATTCCCTTGGCCCAAGCGACATCAGACGACGACAATGGGAAGAAGCTCGGCGTCGAGGAGGGACTGCCCAGCGTCGTCTGCGGCACGCCCGGCACGATGAGGCCGCGCTGAGTGATCTGGACGTCGGGCAGATCGGCCTCGAATGAGCAGGCGCCGAACAGCGCGGCCAACACAGAAACAGCGAAAATGAGTCGAAGCTTCATCGCAATCACCTCACCAGACGTAGCCAATGAATCCCAATTTGACTGACGGTCCCACCGCTTTGGCGCTGGGATCCTGTCGCACGAGCACCTCTGTGGTGCCCGTGGCACCTGCGCCGGCAAGCGCGGCATCGAGATTGTGGATCTGACCCCAGAGCACGCTGACGCCCCCGTGAATGAAGAAGACGAATCTGCGAGAACCGAAGTCCAGACCCAAATGCGCGTTCAGGTACTGGTAGCCAACTCGGTCCAGCACCGGGCTGCCGTTGAATCCTAGTTTCTTCGCCAGAGCATTGGCGTTGCCGTCCTGGTAGCCGCCGTATTCCAAGCTGGCCGAGGGACCTCGTCCAAAGGGCAGCACGGTTATGCCCGTACGCCAGCCGTAGCTGATGGAATTGGCGCCGCCCCCCGCGCAAAAGCGCACCCATTTCTTCGGTCGAATCACCAGTGAGCCAATGAGACCATCGGGAACGCCGACGTCAGCCATCAAACCAAAGATGGGCAAGCGTTTCGGCAAAGGAGGAGCGATCATGGCGGCGACTGACATACCTTCGCTCTGAGTGGACGGCCCGGCGCCAGAACCGACGTCAGCCCCACGAGCAGGCGAGATCTCTCGCGCTTCCCTGTGGGTGGCTTCGGGGCGTGAAGTCGAGCCGGCCAGTTCGCCCGCGTCCGACTGTGCAGTCGCGTCCCCAATGTCTGCGAGGCCCGAATCAGCCTGGGGCACGTAGGCATCGGCGGGCGCCATGTCGGGCATCTGGCCAGCGCCTGCATCCGAGCCCACCCGGTTGACCCGATCATCCGCTCCCGCGTCGGACGGCGTCTGGTCGGCGGGGTTCGGCTGTTCGTTAGCCCGGGCGTTCTGCGCCGCTATCAAGGCCGCGAGAAGGCTGCCCACGAACGCAATCTTTTGTGCCGAGCTTCGCATCTCGGCCGCCCCCTGTTGCAGATTCCGTGCCGCATCGGAGGAGCGATTCAAGCGAGCCGCCGAGATGGCCGAGCCATGGCGGCGACTGCCCAGATTCTCGGCGTTTTCGCCGGATTGGCAGCCGGAACGACAACCCAAGGCCTCTCGTCATCAGCAGCCAGGGCCGCCGTCGGCGCTGGACCCGCTGCAAGCGTTGTCCAGGTGGACGTCCAGGTGGACGTTCAGGTGGACCTTGGACGTTGACGAAGGCTGGGCAGGTGAACCGCCGTCGCGTCTGTCCGGGATGAACCTTGGTGTGGATCTTCCACGTGCTGCTGTTCTTCGCAGGAGACATCCCGTAGACTTGAAGGGCAGCGGAAACGCAGGAGTCTACGTATGGCACGGCAAAGCGCAGCGAAGCGGCGGCACGGCCCTGACGAGTGGCAACATCTGGTCTCCGGCGATCCGAGGATTCTCGGTGGCAAGCCAGTCATCAAGGGAACCCGCATGCCCGCGTCCTTGGTGGTGGGCTCCGTGGGCGGTGGCATGACTGTCGACGAGGTGATGCACGAATACCGTTTGACGCGAGCACAGGTACTCGCGGCGCTGACCTACGCTGCCGAGGTCGTCGGCGAGGAGCGGATTGTTCCGCTTCTTCCTTGACGAGAACGTCCCCCGCCGGATTGCCGATCGGCTCAGGTCAGAGGGGCACGACGTTGTCGAGGTCGGAGCGCAGCCATTTCGCGGCAGCCCGGATGACTACTTGTGGCGGCGCGCGGTGGCCGCGCAGCGGATCTTCGTGACCCGCGACATCGGGGCGACGGCACTGCCCATTCGACCGGCACCTCTGGCGATCATTCTACTTCGCGGACCCGAGACTCTGACCGCGATACACCTCGACACCATGTTCGCGGCGTTCTGGAACTCCGTCGAACGCGAACAGCTTGCCGGTCAGTGGGTTTCGGTGCGGCCTGGCGGGTATCGCATGCACCGCATCCGCGTGTGAAATATCCTCGACGGCTGCAAGGCCATCTTCCCAGCGAGCGCGCGAATTGCCGCAGATTTCAATCAAGCGTCTGGCACCTCCATAGCGCGCGATGTTTGAGGAGCTCGGCGAGCTTGAGGAGGTCAGGATCCTCACTCAGAAGAAGGTCCTCGCACGGCAGCTCGATCAGGCGCGTCGGGCCGGCAACGTCTCGATCTCGGAGATGGCCCGACGGATGGGGACCAGCCGAATGGCCGTCCACTCGCTGCTGGACTCGGCCAAGCCAACCATGACCATCGATTCAGTGTCGCGCGCAGCGAACGCGCTTGGCGCTGCTCTGGAAATGAAAGTGGTCTCGCGCCCAAGTCCCTCCCACCGACCTGCGAAACCCAGAAGGAAGGCGGCGTAGAAGAAGCTCAACCTTGGTGAGGTCTGATCCACATTCACCTCTTCACTTTCCGAATTGCCGCAAATCTTAATCAAGTGCCTGGCACCTCCATAGCGCCAGTAGCATGGTCGCCAGTACGCGAATCTTCAGCATCACGATGTTACTCCTGCATTGAGGCCAGCAAATCCCGGGGCCACTGCCTCACGTAGGTGTCGGGCTTGGAAGAAGCTCAACCTTGGTGAGGCGTGATCGGGAGAGGTCTGATCTGACATGGCGCGTGTCGAAGTCTTTGTTATCAGGGAAATTTCTAGCTTGTTTCCTTTGAGCCTGGCGCTTGTGGTTGGCGCCCACATTTGCCTCTTCACTTTCCGAATTGCCGCAAATCTTAATCAAGTGCCTGGCACCTCTATGGCGGCTGGCGGCCCTCTATGGCGGCAGCACCTCTATGGCGCTCACAGCCGGGACCTTCGTGAACGGCTAGGTCGGACCGCGAAGATCGGTCATCGTGAACGCCGGTGACGGCGTGAGGAAATCGGGGGAGAAGGGATGGCGGCGGACGGGCATGGCACAACCGCAACGGCTGNNGCACGACCTGACAACTCTTGAGCGAGTTGGATTCCCACACGTCGGCCCATTGCCTACTGAACCGCCCTGGCGCAGCGGACCCCAAGGTCACTGACGCGACCGTCGGGGAGGTACCAGTTGCGATACGCCGCGCGCAGGGCCGCGGCGCCGACGTAAGGTCCAGAGCTGCCACCCCGGACAACGCGGGAGGAACCGGCGATTATGTCGGCGTAATTATTGCTTGTAGAACCTGAATACGCAGTATGCCAGTCGAACGTCAACTCCCAAACGTTGCCAGCCAAGTCCGCATGGCCCCACTTGCCATTGCCAGCAGCGTACGAACCGACAGGCGCCACCGCTTTGGTATCGCCGGGTCCGCAATACACGGTTCCCGTGTAGAAGTTCGCGTACGTGCAGTCCGGTGTTGCCGAGCCCCAGGGATAAAGCCTGTTGTCCGCGCCTCCGGCCGCCGCGTACTCCCACTCCGACTCGGTTGGCAGCCGCCCACCATCCCAGATGCAGAACGCCAACGCCTCGTACCAATCCACACAGTTGATAGCCGTGTTCTCATTCGCTTCTGCCGCGTCGGTCCAGGTCTGGTAGGTCGCGTCGCATTTGACCAAGTTTATCAACGCCGACTGCGTCGACGGAAGAGACGTGTTCCACCCGCTCTGCCACCCCGTGCCAGGAATTGCCGGGTTCACGCCCGCTCCGACCGCTGGCGCGCTCGCCGTGTTGCTGACGTAGGCGTTCACGAACTTGCGGAACCGCCCCACCGTCACCTCGTACTTGTCCAAGGCGAAACTCGACACCGTCGATTGATGCGGAGGCCCTGAATTGGGGCAATCCATGCCGTCCGCAGTCCCCTGTATGAATGTCCCTCCCGGCACGTTGATGGTGGTACAGCAACTATCGCTGCCGCACGTGAGCCCACCTGCGCAAGACGGTGCTTGAGCACTCGTCGTCCCCCGTGGAAGCTGGCCGTTTACGAGATCGGGATCGCTCGGGTCGGCGCAGAAGTTGCTCGCGCAGACTTGCCTGGCGGTACAGTCCTCGGCGGACTGGCAGCTGGCCCGGCAGTGCTGGTCAGGTGCGCACGAGAGGCCGGTGCCGCACGATGATGTTGCTGAACAAGGGACTTCGGCAGGCAGTTGGCAGAAGTCTGTGTCACTGGTCTTGACGCAACTCTCTCCCGTTGGGCAGTCGGCAGATGCTATGCAGGGGACGTGGCACTTGCCCCACGTACACGCTAAGTAGCCAGTGCAGTCACTGTTGAGGATGCATGTGCCACCGATGTCTCCAGTGCCACCTGTGCCGCTGATTCCGCTTGCGCCGCCACCAGCGCCACCTGTTGGAACATCCGGCTGGGCGACAGGGGCATCTCGAACCCCGGCATCACCACCGCCGCCACCACTGGTCCCGCCGGCACTGGTCGTCCCGCCGCCCGCTGTTGTCCCGCCTGTTGTCGTGGTCCCGCCGGAAATGGTGGCGCCGCCAGTTGCTATTGATCCACCGATGGCTGTACCGCCAACCGCAGCGCCACCCGTGCCGCCCATCGTGCCCGCACCGCCGCTGTTCGTGCCTGCTTCGATGCGCGTGCCGACGTTGGCGGCGTCGACACTGGCACCGGTGTTATTGCCTCCTGCCCCAGCCAGGGCTGTCGCGGCGTCTTGACCCGGCTGCGGCGGCAGCGAACCGATCGTACAAGCGACGGCCGTGGTCGCCAGGAGTACGATCGCGAGCACGCGAATGTTCAAGATCACCATGTTCCTCCGGCATTGAGGCCAGCAAAGCCGGGACCGACAGCCGGCATCAGGTACGCATGTGTGTCGGGCGCGGCGGCTCGCCCGTCCGGCGCACCGACGAAGTACAGGACCGTGCCCAGCGCGGCCAGGACGCCGCCTGCGATGAACACGGCGTTGCCGGCGGTCACGTAGTCCTGTGCATCGCTTTGTAGCGACTGCGCCTTGCCATAGTTCTGGTTCACGTTGTTCATGGCATCGTCGTGCCGGCTCTTCCCAAGCCCCCAGCACACTGCCCCAGCCACCATGCCCGCCACTCCAGCCGTGCTGCTCGCGATCCCGGCAATGCGCAGGTTGCTGAGCGATTTCGGCTTCGTGCTCGGCTCAACCGCGGCGCTGACCACGGGTGCGCTTACTTCTGGTGCGACGGCTGGCGGTGCCGCTGGCGCGACCGGCGGCCTCTGGACCACCGGTGCTACCGGAGTCGGTGGCGGCGTCTCGACCACATGCTTGGCCAACGCGAGTTCCACAACCCGCCGGTCCTCCCCTGCCACGATTACTTCTGTCTCCGCCGGATCGTAGCCATCGGCCGAGGCCGCGATGGCGTGCGTCCCCACGCCTACGCGCACGGGCGCTGCGATCGGCGACTTGGCGATCTCCTTGCCGTCCAGGCGAACAACCGCTCCCTCAGGCAGTCCGCGGATCTCCAGGGTCGCGATGCGGGCTTTCTGGCGTGCGATCTCTTGCTCCACCTCGGCACGCCGGGCTGCTGGGATCTTCTTGCCCCCATCCGCCAGGTAGCGCTCGTAGGCATCGACTGCCTCAACCGGCCTGGCCAGCGACACGTACACCTGGCCGATGTTGTACAGGACGGCGAAGTGATGGGTCAGATCGTAGGACCGTCGGAATTCGACGATGGCGCCTTCAGGCTGCCCATCGTCGGCCAATTCGAGCGCGCGATCGTAGTGCTTGCGCGCTTCTTCCTTTTCCCCGGCCTGGGCGGCTTGCGGCGCCGCCAAAGCTCCCAGGACGATGACCAAGGACGCAGTCTGTTTCACTGTGCTTCGCATTCGGAACCTCACTTGATGCAGGTCGTGTGCCTACTCGGCAAAGGGATTCGAGTGATCGAGCGGGCGCATAGATTTCCGCCCGGAATTGGGCGGATTTTGGGAGCTTTCCGTGGGTCTTTCGGCAGGAATGTCAACCGAGGGTGCCTTGACAGCAGCGGTCGGAGCGCGTGTCGGCGTTGCGCGTTTCGACAAACGTTGTCCAGGTGGACGTCCGGGTGGACGTTCAGGTGGACTCTCGATCGTCGGCGAAGGCGGGGGCGTTGCGGCCGGAGTCGGAGCCGGGGTCGGTGCCGGAACCGGAGCCGGGGGCGGAGTCGCAACCGGGGCCGGAACGGGCACCGGCTCCGGAGCCGGGGTCGGAGCCTGCCGCCTGGGCGCGTAGTGCAGACCCAACCACAGAGCCGCAGCGACCAAGAGCACCGTAACAGCCGCCCACGAGGACCAAACAACGACGCGCGACCGGCCGCGCGGTGGAACAGGTGCGGGGTTCTCCGGCGGCGAAGGCGGGGTTGGAACAGGGATCGCGCGCAATGAGACCGGCGAGTTCATGGTTTCGCCGATGGCAACAGCCATTCCGACTTGCGAGCGAAGAGGCGTCACTGCGCGACCGGCATAGGGAATCAACGCTGCGGTGAGGTCGGCGGCCGAAGCGTAGCGATCGCCAGCCTCGCGGGCCATGGTCTTTTGCACGATCGCGGACAGGCCGGCTGGCAGTTCGGGGCGAATTGAATCGAGCGGCGCCGGTTCCTGGGTCAGTACGTGGTACAGAATCTCATTGTACGAGTCGCCCGGATGCGGTTTGGCGCCGCTCAATATTTCGTAAAGGATCACGCCCAGCGCATAGATGTCCGTGCGCTGGTCGACCTCCTTGGCGCCGCGAGCTTGCTCCAGGGACATGTAGTAGGGCGTGCCCATGGTTGTCCCGGTCTGGGTCAATCCGGTGCCTGCGGAACCGGCGTGCAGCTTGGCGATGCCAAAGTCCAGCACCTTGATCAGATCGCTGGCGTCGTTGCGTTTGCAGATGAAAAGGTTCTCGGGCTTGAGGTCGCGATGGACGATGCCACGGCCATGCGCGGCTGCCAGCCCACGACAAGCCTGAATGATGATGTACGCAGCCCTTGGCACCGGCAAAGGCCCCCCGCGCACCAACAAGTGGGCAAGGTCCTCACCGTCGAGATACTCCATGACCAGGAAGGGCGCCCCATCGTCGGCTGTGCCGGCGTCCACCACGGCCGCTATGTTCTCGTTTTCCAGGCTGCCGGCTGCCTGGGCCTCACGCTGAAAACGGGCCACGACTTCGCCGTTGGCGGCGAGATGTGGGTGCAAGAACTTGATGGCGAAGCGGCGGCCAATAACCGAGTGCTGTGCCTCGTAGACCTCGCCCATGCCGCCCTTGCCGAGCAAGCGCACCAACTTGTACTTGCCCCCCGCGGTTCTTCCCACGCGCGTGTTGACCGCGCCGTATTCCTGGGTCACTGCGATTCCCCTGGCACAGGATCGTCGGCTGCGCCGGCGATGCCGCCCGCTTCCATCAGACGGTAGGCGCGCTGGCGCGAGATGCCGACAGCCGCAGCGGCGCGCGCGACGCTGCCTTTGTGGGTGCGCAGAGCCTCGGTCAGCAGGGACAACTCGCGCTCGCGGCGGGCGCGGTGGGATTCGGGCGCGTTCGGGGTTGATGAAACCGCGCCGGAGCCAACTGCTGCAATCGGCGCAGGCACCGGCTCGCCCGCCACAGGGCGATTGAGAATGTGTTCCGGCAGGTGCGAACGGCGCAGGAGTTCTTCGTGACCGTGCAGGACCAACAGGCGGCGCGCCAGTAGGTCCAGCTCGCGCACGTTGAAGGGCCAGTCGTGCAGGCAGAGCTGCTCGATCAGGCGCGGTTCGACTTCGGGCGGCCGGCCGCCAGCGTGCAAGCGCAGCAGGTGCAGGAACAGAAAGGCGATCTCTTGCTTGCGCTCGCGCAGTGGTGGCAGACGAATGGTCAGGCCGTCAAGGCGTGCGCACAGGTCGGCGCGAAAGCGGCGCTCGGTCACCACCTGGGCCAGTGGAATCTGCGAAGCGGCCAGGACCCGCACGTCGATGGCCACGGGAGTTGATTCGCCCAAGGGAGCAATCTCGCGCTGTTCGAGAGCGCGCAGGAACTTGGCCTGCACCGGCTCGGGCAGATCGGTCACCTCGTCAAGCAGCAGCGTTCCCCCTTGGGCCGCGCGAAAGAAACCAGGGCTCGGCCGGTCGGCGCCTGTGAATGCGCCCTTGCGATAGCCGAACAGCTCGGCTTCCGCCAAGGTCGGCACGAGGGTGGCACAGTTCACGGCAACGAAAGGTCCCTTTCGGCCACTCCACTCGTGCATGGCGTGGGCCAGCCCCTCTTTTCCGGTTCCTGTCTCGCCCAGAATGACGGTTGGCAGGGCGCTGGACGCGGCCTTCTTCGCCTGTTCTAGGATGGGACGCAGGACCGGCCCGCCAGCCAGATTGGCCGCGAGCAGATCGAAGACCGGCTCGGGATCGACGGCGTCTGGCGCAACCTGGATCACGATGCCGATCCATTCGCCCATACGCAGAACCTGGCCGTGCGTGATCGGGCTTTCTTGTACCTTGGCGCCGTTGACGAAGATGCCGTTCCTACTGCCCAGATCCTTGACGATGTGCAACGGTCCGTCGCGACGGATCTCGGCGTGGTGGCGCGAACATTCCTTGCCCAGCAGCTTCACCTGGCAATCGTCGTCCCGGCCAAGAACGAGCCGCTCGTCCGAAAGGTGCGTGAGCAACCCGCGCGAAGTCGGGAATACCCAGCGGATTGCGAGCGTGGGCTGGCTCATCCCTCCGGTGGCCGTTTTGTTCGACGGCATAGTCGTATGGGCAGCCCGCGAAACCATCGGGGCGCATTAGACGACAAGTCGCGTCGCGTGTCTACCCACCTGTCATTGCTGTCAACCCCGACACGGCACTCTCCGTGAAGGTCGTTTGCCGTTCAAGATCTCGCCCAGGCGCAGGGACTTGTACGGGTGCCCTTACTTGACAATATGGGCAGATGGGAACACGGTAGGGAGGTGAAGACGACGATCGATCTCTCGGACAACCTGTTTGTTCGCGCGCGGCAACTGGCTCACAAAGAGCACAAGACTCTGCGCGTCCTGGTTGAAGAGGGGCTCACCCTTGCGCTCGATGAGCACGCGCGCCGAAGCTCGCCCAAGATCAAACCGGTTGTGTTCGGGGGACAGGGTCTCAGTGACGAGTTCCGGCAAGCCTCATGGCCGCGTCTGCGAGAGGTCATCTACCCCAGGCGCGGCGGATGATCGCGGTCGACACGAATATCCTCGTCTACGCCCATCGCGCCGATAGCGAATGGCATGAAATTGCCCTGGACAGAGTCCTGGCGCTTGCCCGCGGTACCTCGCACTGGGCGATCCCATGGCCATGTGTCCACGAGTTTCTCGCCATTTGCACGCATCCCCGCATCTACGCGCCACCATCGCCGCTCGCCCTGGCCATGGATGCAATAGCGGAGTGGTTCAAATCGCCTCGCTGTGGGGTCATCGGGGAGGGACCGGGATATTTCGCTCAGCTCCGCGCGCTGTGCGAAAAGGGCCGGATCTCGGGCGGCGCTATCCACGACGCCAGGATAGCCGCCATTTGCCTGCATCATGGTGTGTCTGAACTGTGGAGCGCGGATCGTGACTTCGGCCGTTTCAAGGGCCTGCGCGTGAAGAATCCCCTCATCGTCTGATGCTGCTGCCCAGATCCCGTGCCTATTCGGCAAAGGGATTCGAGCGATCGATCGAGCGCGCTGGTTTGCGCCGGGGATTGAGACCATTCTCGGGATTCTCGGCGGGGTGCACAGCGGGAGGGACAACCGGAGGCGGCTTGATGTCAGCCGTAGGAAAAACAGTCGCCGTCGTTCGTTTCTGTGAACGTTGTCTTGGTGAACGTCCGGGTGGACTTTCGATCTTCGCGGAGGGCGGCGGCGGAACCGGGGCCGGGGCCGGAACCGGGACCGGGGCCGGAACCGCAACCGGAACCGGCGTCGGAACCGGAGCCGGCAGTGCTGGTGGCGCAGGTGCCGCGGCTTGCTGCTTGGGCTCGCGGTGCAGACCGAACCACAGACCCAGGACCACCAACAGCACCGCCACAGCCGCGGACATGGCCCAAACCACGACGCGCGACCGGCTGCCGGCTGGCACATCGTCGGGAATCTCCGGCGTCTCCGCTTTGAGCGGGGCTGGCACCGCCATCGCTCGCAGCGAGACGGGGGATTGCATCGTCGCACCCATGACCACGGGCAAACCAGCCTGCGAACGCAGTGGCGTCACCGACCGGCCCGAAAACGGAATCAGCGCCTCCATGAACTCGGCGACCGAGGCATAGCGATCGCCGGGCTCGCGGGCCATGGCCTTGCGCACGATGGCGGATATGCCAGATGGCAGGTCGGGCCGCATCGAATCCAGCGGCGCCGGCTCCTGGGTCAGCACGTGGTACAAAATCGCGTTGTACGACTCGCCCGGATGGGGTTTGGCGCCGCTCAACATCTCGTAGAGGATCACGCCCAGCGCATAGATGTCGGTGCGATGGTCGACGTCCCTGGCCCCGCGAGCTTGCTCCAGCGACATGTAGTAGGGCGTGCCCATGGTTGTCCCGGTCTGGGTCAAGGATGTGCTCGCGCGACCGGTGTGCAGTTTGGCGATGCCAAAGTCCAGCACCTTGATCTGGTCGCTGCCGTCGTTGCGCCGGCAGATGTAAAGGTTCTCGGGCTTGAGGTCGCGGTGGACGATGCCGCGGCTGTGCGCGGCGGCCAGCCCCCGACAGGCCTGGATCATGATGAACACGGCCCGAGGCAGGGGCAAAGCACCACCGCGCACCAACAAGTGGGCAAGGTCCTCCCCGTCGAGATACTCCATCACCAGGTAGGGCGCCCCGTCATCGGCCGTGCCCGCGTCCACCACCGCGGCGATGTTTTCGTTTTCCAGGCCGCCGGCGGCCTGCGCCTCACGCTGAAAACGGGCCACGACTTCGGTGTTGCTGGCCAGCTGCGGGTGCAAGAACTTGATGGCGAAGCGGCGGCCGATGAGCTCGTGCTGGGCCTCGTAGACCTCGCCCATGCCGCCCGCGCCGAGCAGGCGCACCAAGCGGTACTTGCCGCCCAGGATTTTTCCCACGCGCGTGTTGGCCGCGCCTTCGCCGTCGGTCATTGCGATCTCCAGCGCGACCCATCGGCAGCCGTCGTTGGCAATGCTGTGGCCGTATGGTCAATCCCCGAGAGCATCAGACCACATTAGACGATGTCTGGCGCCGCCTGTCCACACCCGCATTCTTGGGATGTGCCACGACGGGCGCGAAACGGTATAATTTCGCCCATGCCCGCGATAAGCGCGTTCTACGGCATCATTCAGCAGCCCCAGCAGATCCAGCCCCTGGACTGACACCGATGATGCCCTACGATGTCGTGAGCGTTACGCCTCTTCCGCCGCGCCGCCTTTCGGTTCGCTTCGCGGACGGCCTGTCGGGCGAGGTGGTGTTGCGCGACACGCACCTTCACGGAGTGTTCTCGGCATTGAAGGATCCCGCGGTGTTCGCACAGGTGCGCTGCGATCACGGCTTCGTCGAGTGGCCGGGCGACATCGATCTGGCCCCGGACGCCATGTACGACGAAATCAAAGCACTCGGCGTCTGGATTCTGGAATAGGGCTGCACGAAACGCCCTCGTTCTACTCAAGTGAGATCTCACGGCCCCTTGTCGATATCGACGCGTGCCGGCCGCACCGACCCCGTGGCCGCCTCTCCCAGGGAAAGCCGTTCCTCACGCGTCGGCCTGACCAGCGGTTCCAGCAGGGCCAGGTTGTGGCGCGCGTCTTCGTTCTGCGGATCCAGGCGCAGGGCCTCGCGAAAACAGCGTTCGGCCTCGGAAACCAGCCCTACCCTCAGCGCCACCACGCCGGTGAAGAACTGGGTGGCGGCGTCACTCGGCTCCAGCGTCTGCGCCACGTGCAATTCGTTGAGTGCGTCCTCGGGCCGGTTGTTCGAGAACAGCGCCAGCGCGTAATTGTATCGCAGCAAGGCCCGCTGTGGCCGTCGCTTGGCCGCGCGACTCAAGAACCACTGTGCCTCCTTGGGCTGGCCCCGGCGCAAGGCGATGACACCCAGGTTCCCGTAGGCCTCGCCCAACATGCCTGGGACCTTCGAGGCCTCGGTGAACCAGCGCTCGGCCGCGTTCAGGTTCCCCGCCTCGTAGAAGGAAGTTCCCAGCAAGAACGCCGGCCGAGGGTCATCGGGCGCAATCCAGCGCAGCTTGCCGAAGAGCGAGGTGGCTTTCTTCAAGTCGCCGCGGGCGCGCGCCAGATCGCCGCACAACTTCAAGGCGGCCGCGCTGCGGGGACGGCGGCGCAAGACCTCGTCGTAGACCGCCTCTGCCTCGCTGCGCTTGCCCACGCCCAGGTAGGCCGCGCCCAAATCCATGCGCGCGTCGACGCTGTCTGGCTGCAAACGCACCACCTCTTCTAGATCCGCCACCAGCTCGGGACCCGCGCGCCGCGAGGCCAGCACCAGGGCCAAAGCCCGGCGCGCCCGCAGGTCGTCGGGCGATGCCTGCAAGACCTTGTTCAGCTCAGCCTGGGCTTGCACGAGCTGCCCGGCCTCGGCCAACACTTCGCCGTAGGCCCGTCGCGCATCCAGATCCGCGGGATCCAATTCCACCAGGCGCGCATAGCGATCGCGCGCGGCGGCCGATCCTTCGCTGCGGTCCAGGGCGGCCAGGCCGGCCAAAGCGGCCAGGTAGTCGGGTCGCGCCTCGACGGCTACTGACCACATAGCGCGCGCATGGCCCGGCCGGCCGTTCTCCAGATGAATGGCGCCGAGAAAGCGACGGGTCTCAGGAACCTTGGGATCGATGACCAGCGAGCGGCCGAGGATCTTGATGGCCTCTTCCTGGCTGCGGTGGCGGCCGCCGAGGCCCAGGTAGCTTGCCACGCCCCGGCCGTAGAGAACAAAAGCGTAGGGATCGCGAGCAAACCTCTGACTGAGCGATGCCTTGCCCGCCGGCGCCCGCTCCCCGAGTGCCTGGCGAAAAGCCGCCAGGGCCGCCTCGACCGCGACCGCGGCCGCGCCATCCTTGGCTCCGATTTTGGTCACTTCCACCGGTGAAGCGCCGCTGTTCGTTCCCCTGATGCGAACCGTGACCGCGATCTTCCAGTCCGGTCGCCGCGCGAATTCGCCAGTCACTGTCCAGCGCGGCGTGGCCGTTGCCGCGTGACCGAACAGGGTGTCGCCGCCCACGAACTTGAGCGGTGCCAGATGGCCCAGCCGCTCGGCCACCAGCGCAGGCAATCCGGCTTCCAGGTAATCGAGAGCGCGAAAGCCGTTGGCGTTCTTGAACAACTCCACCACGAAGGTCTCGCGTGCAGCGGTCGGCTCCTCTTGCGTGGCCGCCGCCACGCCTGACGCGCCGACGAGAAAACTGACGAATGCCACGCCCAAGGCGCGGCCCGAGAGCAAGCCCATGAATCCATACTCCAAGCTTCCCGTCGGAGCGCAAATTTTCCACGTGTATTTGATAGGATTCGCAGTACGGGATCGGGGGCGGGCACGAGGACGGGAACGGGGTCCGTGACGGGGCCCAGCGTTTCATTGTCAGCGCGAGGTATCCGTCCACACCAGAAAATCGCGGACGAGTTCGATAAACAACGCACGGTCGAACGAGCCGGGCGGCACAACTCTTTCATACCGAGCTTGAGTGGCGAAGAGCGTGAGCGTGTCCAAGTCGGAGAACCGCCCCGGAACCGGACCGCCTCTTGCGGTCAGTGCTTGCAAGAGCGTGTCGATGTCGTGCGTGAACGGGTACCTTATGTCTTTCCAGGTCAGCAGAGCCTTGGCAGCCTTTTCGACAGCTTGCTGGAGGTGAAGACCAACGGTCTCGTCATCCATGGGTGGATCGGCACCCACGAGCACGACGGCTGCATTGAAATCAGCTTGAGCCTTTTTCCGCAAGATCTCGGCAACCGCCTCAGACAAGACGAATGCCTTCCCTTGAAACTTCGTGCTGAATCGTTCCGTATTCACTCTTCCACTGGGCGAAAGAAGCTTCGTCCTCGACGACGAGATCAAGGCTCTTACCAAAGCGCATGCGACGGCGTAGGGCGGCCGTTTCCATCAGCCAGTTTTCGACCGGCTTCTTTTTGATCACCATGATGTCGATGTCGGAATGAGGTGTGGCTTCACCGCGAGCATACGAACCAAAGAGGAAAACTTTGGCGTCGATATCTACCAGTGCCTTTTTGACCAGCGCACGAATCTCGGAGATCTGCAACACACCCGCCTTGTGTCGCGCCCAACGCGCCTTGGCCGCGCGCCTGGCGATGCGCGAGCGCTGTTCCGGCGTGAGCGCCCGAGATCTAGCGAATCCGCCTAAACGCGATCTCTCCATAAAAACAGTCTATCTTCACAGGTAAGCATAGGCAAGCATCGTCGAGACGCCAACCTTTGCCCAACTGTGCCGCTGTGCTCCGACAAGGATTGTCGGACGCCCAGCATGAAATGTTGACTGAGTCCCCCCACCGCCTCAAATGAACCCGAGGGAAAGAAACGAATGTCTCGCCCCCGAGCGGTCCTGCGTTCCGGTTTGCGCATTGTCGGCGGCCTGGTGCTGGGCTCGACCTGTCTGGGCCTCGGCCTGGGCTACTGGGTGTACCGCCAATTCGAATCCGACCTGCCCGCCAACCTGAGCGCCGTGACCGACTACCAGCCTGTCCGCGCCAGTCAGATCTGGAGCGCGGACGGCGAGCTCATCGGCGAGTTCTTCGTGGAGAAGCGCGTGCTTGTGCCCATCGAGCAAGTGCCTGACCTGGTTCGCAAGGCGTTTGTCGCCGCAGAAGACGGGCGTTTCTACAAGCATGGCGGCGTCGACTACCTGGGCGTGGTGCGCGCGGCCTGGGCCAATCTGCGGGCGCGGCAGGTGGTGCAAGGCGGCTCCAGCATCACGCAGCAGGTGGCCAAGATTCTCATCGTCGGACAAGAACGCTCGCTGGCGCGCAAGGTGCGCGAGGCGCTGCTCGCCTTGCGTATCGAGAAGCGCCTGCACAAGGACCAGATTCTCGGCATCTACCTCAACCACGTCTACCTCGGTCATGGCGCCTATGGTCTGGCGGCCGCAGCCACGGCCTACTTCGGCAAGAGTGTGGCTGAGCTGACCGTGGCCGAGGCTGCCATGCTGGCGGCACTGCCCAAGGCGCCTGGCAACGTCACGCCCTTGCGCGACTTCGACCGCGCCCACAGCCGTCAGCGCTATGTGCTCGACCAGATGCGGGAACTAGGCTTCATCAGCGCGGCCCAGGCCGAGGCCGCAGCCAGCGAGCCACTCATGCTGGTCGGGCAAACCCGCGCCATGACCAACGTGGCCGCCCCCTACTTTGTCGAGACGGTGCGCAAGCACGTGGCCGAACGCTATGGCGACGAGGATCTTCTGCGCCGAGGGTTCCGCATTTACACCACCCTGGACATGCGCCGACAGCGGGCCGCCGAGTCCGCCCTGCGTCGTGGTCTGGAGGATCTGCAGCGGCGCCTCGGTTTCGACGGACCCATCGGCCACCTGGACGTGGACCAGCGACGCCAGCTGAGCGCGGGCCAGCCCCGTCCCGTGGGACCGGAGGGTTTCAACCTCGACGGGGAACAGTCACCCTATCTCATGGCCTTGCCCGACCCGCCGGCTGCGACCGTGGACGCGACCAAGCCGGGCGCGCACCTGCCCGACGCCGCCGCCAAGCACGCCGCTGACGAAGCCTGGGCGCAGCGCCGACGTGCGGCTCACAATCGCGATGCGCCTGTCTTCGACACCGATCCAGACACCATCTATGCAGCCGCGGTGACCAGCGTGGGCAAGGAGGTCGTGGTTGCATCCGGGGGATTGGTCGCGCCGCTCGATTCGGCCAGCGAAACGCAGGCCCTGGCCTGGGCGGGCCCGCGCGGCGAACATCTGGGAACCGGCGACGTTGTGCCCGTGTACTTTCGCACCCAGAGCGGCGGCGAGCGCGGCCACCGCGAGGAGTTTCTCGCCCACCTGGCCAGCGCGCCCACTGTCCAGGGCGCGCTCATCGCCCTGGATCCGTCCAACGGCCACCTGGTTTCCATGGTGGGCGGCTATGACTACGGCAAGAGCCAATTCAACCGCGCCACCCAGGCGCACCGACAGATCGGTTCGGCCATCAAGCCCTTTGTCTACGCCGCCGCCATCGACCACGGCTTGACCCCGCTCACCATCAGGTGGGACGCGCCAGTCAAGTTCAAGACCGCTTCTGGAATCTGGGCGCCTCACAACTACAAGCCCGAGTACCTGGGCCCCGTGACCCTGCGAACCGCCCTGGCCAAGAGCATCAACACGGTCTCGGCCCAGATCGTCGCCCAGATCGGGGTCGATGCCGTCATCGATGTCATGCGCCGCCTGGGCATCACCTCCAAGCTGCCGCAATCGCTGTCGCTGGCACTCGGTACTCCTGATCTGACTTTACAGGAAGTGGCGTACGGCCTGGCTGCTTTCCCGGCTGGCGGCAAGCTGGTCACGCCCCTGTTCATCGTCAAGATCGTGGATGCCGACGGCCGCGTTCTGGAAGACTACACGGCCCCCCAACCGCGCGAAGATCGCCTGTCTCCCGAAACCGCCTACGTCGTCACCGATCTGATGAAAGGCGTGGTCGAGATCGGCACGGGCAAGAAGGCGCGCGAGCTGGGCCGACCAGCCGCAGGCAAGACCGGGACTTCCACTAACTATCGCGACGCCTGGTTCTTCGGCTTCGTGCCCGAGTTGCTTTGCGGCGTTTGGGTCGGCCGCGACGACTTCAAGCCCATCGGCCACGACGCAACGGGCGGCCAGGTGGCCCTGCCCATCTGGCTTACGTACATGCAGGAGGCCCTGCGCTCGATCCCGGCACGCGACTTTGAACCGCCACCCGGGGTCATCTTCGTGCGCGCCGATCCCGAAAAGGGCGTGCCTGCCACGCCGGACAAGCCTGGCAGCCGGCTCATGCCGCTCAAGCGGGGCACGCTTCCGCCGATCTTTCGCGCGGGCAGCTCGGGCCGGTTCTCCGATGAACGATTTTGATGGGAACCCTGGGAGGGTTCCCAAACCCTCCCGCGATGGTGCGCCGCCGGCAAAGCCGGCGGGCTCCCCACGCGATCACGCCGGAATCGCCCCATAGAAAGAATCGCCGACTGGCGCCTCGCGTCTCTTGACACCGCGAGGCTGACCGATAATATAGCGGGCGCTGTAGCCGTATAGTTCCCAGAAAAGAAAAATGTTGCTGTTGGCTGCGAGCCCGCCCGAGCGGACTCGCACAGGCGGGCTGATGGGCTCGCGGAGGATGAGATGCAAGGACTAGCGCAGTTCCTAGAACAGGGCGGAACGCTCATGTACGTCAACCTGGGGGTTTCGGTGATCGTGCTCGCCATGATCATCGACCGTCTGATCTTCTTCTTGCTGAAGAGCAGCGTGAATGCCCGCGCCTTCCTCGAACAGATCCGCAAGCTCGTGCTGGCGAACAACGTGGACCGGGCCGTCAAGCTTTGCTCGGCCACCACCGCGCCCGTCGCTCAAGTTGCCAAAGCGGGTTTGCAGCGCGTGCATCGAGGCGAGATCGCGGTGGCGCAGGCCATCGAGGAATCACTGGTGGATGTGACGCCAATGCTCAAGAAGCGCGTCCAGGTGCTCTGGTCGCTGGCCAACATCGCCACTCTGGTCGGTCTTCTCGGAACCGTCGTCGGCCTTATCCGCGCATTCGGCGCGGTGGCTGCCGCCAAGCCGGAAGAACGCAGCACCCTTCTGGCCAAGGGCATTTCCGAGGCGCTCAACAACACCGCCATGGGCCTCGGCATCGCCGTGACCTGCATCATCGCGCACGCAATCCTGGGCGGCATGTCCAAGCGCCAGACGTCTGACCTCGAGGCCTTCTCGCTCAAGCTGGAAAACCTCTTGGCGGAATCGGCCCACAGCACCGGTGGGGCCGCGGCCGCGCCCTCCAAGTAACCCCTAGCCCAGCAAGCGGACACATCAACCAGGCGAACATGCGATGACCAGACGTCAAGTTCGGGCCCGCATGCGGCGGATGAAGGAAAAGTACGACGAGGCGGAGGAAGATACCGGCGAGATCAACCTCGTCCCGTACATGGACATCGTCACCAACATCATCATCTTCTTGCTCGCATCGGTGGTGAATCAGGTGCCACTGGGAACGGTGAACGCTTCATCGCCGACCTTCGGCGGCGGCGGCGGCGGGGGTGAGGAAGAGAAGCCAAGCCTCAACCTGACCGTGACCGTGGGCAACTCGGGCTTTACCCTGGCGGGCTCGGGCGGCGTCATGCCACCCATCCCCAAGCTGCCCGCCGGCGACTACGACTACGTTGCGCTGACCACCAAGCTGACCGAGGTCAAGAATCAGTTCAAGGATGAGACCAAGGCCACCTTCAACGCGGACGCCGGCACGGCCTACGAGATCGTGATCAAGACCCTGGACGCTATGCGCGAGGACAAGGACGGCCACATGCTCTTCCCTGACATCGTGTTTGCAGCGGGGATCATGTGATGGGCGCTCAGGCCGGCGTGTCGCCCGAAGTGGAAGCCCGCCTCAAGGGCAAGAAGGCGATCCGCAGCTATGCGCGCAAGCTGGCCGACCCCGAAGAGATCACCAGCCTGAACATCACCCCGATGATGGACATGATGACCATCATCCTGGTGTTCTTGCTCAAGAGCTTCACCTCGTCGGCCATGCTGGTCAACCAGGACCAGAATATGTTGCTGCCGACGTCCAACAGCCACCTCAACGCCAAGCAGGCGATCGCGGTCACTGTCACCAAACGCGTGCTGCTGGTCGACGGCGAGCCGGTGGCGCCCATCAATAGTGGCAAGTTCGATCCGGCCCTCAAGCGCGACGGCGCCGACGGCTACTACGTCACGCCCTTGGTCGAGATCCTGAACCGGGTCGCGCGCAAGGAAAAGAAAGTGGCAGAGATGACCGGGCAGAAGTTCGACGGCGAGCTGACCATCATCGCCGACCGGCACACGCCCTACCGCCTCCTCACCGAAGTCCTCTACTCCTGCGGCCAAGCCGAGTACGCGAACTACCGCCTGCTCATCCTGAAGAGCCGCGAGTAGTGACGGCTCGTCGGGAAATTCGAGGCCGCCCAGCAGGCCGGGCCGCGGCTAGCGGGCTGCGGGTCGCGAGGGCGTGAGCGAGTTCGTGTGGGGTGCGCGGGAGGCGGAAAGCGTAGGGCGAGGGCGAGGGCGTGAGCGCTCCGCGTGTCACGGGCCGCACACCCCACAAGGGGATTTCGGGACGGACAGCCCACCCTGCCCACCCCTCGCGCTTCGCGCTCGCCCGTCGCGCTCACCCCACAGGGGCTTCGGGACGGACAGCCCACCCCGACCCCACCCCGCGCTTCGCACGCCCGTCGCGCGAGTCGCCCACGCAGGCCGGGTACCGCTGGTCGCGACCGCTCACGCTGGCCGATCTGCGCTGGCCCGGAAGGCCAGGCGCCCATGTGGGGAGCGTGAGCGGCCTGCGGCGCCACTGCGCTTCCCGCAAACCGCCCACGAACTCGCTCACCCACACGCCCTCGCACACGCGATCCGCGGGCCGACCTGCGCTGGCCCGCGGTCTTCCGACAGGTTGACTACTGCGTGACGGTGACTTCCACCCGACGGTTCTTGGCCTTGCCGGCCTTGCCCAGGTTGGGCACGCGTGGCTTGGTCGATCCCATGCCTTGGGTCAGGATCTGGTCCTTGGGAACGCCCTGCTGGTTGATGTAGGCGGCAATGGTCTGGGCTTGCTGGTCGGTCAGTTCCTGCGCCTTGGGCGGCGGCAGGCTGTTGTCGGTGTGCGTTTCCACGCGAATCTGCCGGATCTCGGGATGGTTGATGAGCAAATCAACCAGCTCGTCGAGAACACGGGCGGCCCCGGGCGCGAGTTCAGCCGTGGGCTTGTTGCGATTCGCCTTGAAGGCGATGGGCTGGCGCAAAGTGATCTTCCCATCCTTGTAGGTCACGCCCGCAACGCCAGGCCGCGCATGCAAGACGATGGTGAGCGGGACGTCCGCGCCCTCTACCGCCGAAGCCGACATCTCTCGGCTCAGGTGCTGCTCGGCCTCCACGCGAAGCACGTACTGACCGGGTTGCAGGCCGACCGATAGGTTGCCCGCTTCGTCAGTCTTGGTTTCGGCGATCTGCGGGCCCGCCAGCTTCACAGTCGCCACCACGGGCTTGCCGGTCTCGTCGACCACGTGGCCGGTGATCTTGGCTGCCGGGGCCCGCGGCGTCATCGTAATCAGCACATTGACGGTCTGACCAGCCACCACATCGACCCTGGCGGTGGCGTTCTCGTAGTTGGGGGCCGTCACGAACAACTCCGCCGGACCAGGAGGCAGCGGCACGCTCTGGAAGCTCCCGTCTGCCTCGGCGACGACACGCGAGTGGTCGCGCCCAGTCACTCCAACCACCGCGCTCTCGACGGGCGTGCCCACGCTGCTGACCACCCTGCCTGCCACGAGGCCCTCGGGCGCAGCCATGGCGACGACCTTCTCGACGGGGACGTTGCGCGTGATCACCTTCGGCAAGACATCCAGCGGGTAGCTGGCGCCAAACAGGAAATTCCACGGCGCCAGAGGCGGCCCGTAGGGGTAGCCGACAGCCTCCAGCTCGATGTCGACGCCCAGCATGAGGGTCAGGCTGCGCAGGATCTGAGCCTGGAGGCCCATAGTCAGCCACATCTGACTCTTGTTGTTGCGGCAGGCCTGGACCGGCGAGGGCACGCACTTGGGACCGTAAGCGGCGAAAGCGGGATCCCCATCGGCCGTGATGTACTCGAAGTGGTACTCGACCATTGGACGCAGCGAAAAACCATCGATCAGATCAGCCACCGGGGCATCAAGACCGAGGGCCAGCCGAAAGCGATCCTTGCCCAGGCCGTACGCGAAGGAAGAGACGTAGCGCGAGTAGAGCGTGGTGTTCGCATCGTAGAGCGGGAGGTTGTAGGAGTTGTCGAAGTACATGCCCAGGTTCAGGTGAGCACGCAGAGGCAGCTGGGGCTCTAGCGCCTGGAAATTCCAGCTTGCCAGCGCCGTGAGCCACACCGACGTGGAATTGCCGCTGAAGCTCAGCCCACCCACTGACGACATAAGACGGAAACCCAGCTCGCCGCCGATGCTGAGGCCGCTGGGCAAGGCATAGGCCAACTTGGTTCCCAAGATCAGGTCGCCGAATGCCTTGATGACCTCGGGGTCGCTCCAGCCGGCTTCACGGGTGCACGGTGTGACGCCCACTTGACACCGGGTATTTCTGTTTCCCGAGCCCAACACGGCGCCGAAGATTTCCATGAATTCGAGCGGCGTGAGGCCAAAGGTCAACGCGCCCTGCAGACGGGTGTTGGTATCACCGCCGTTGGTCATGCTGCTGTCTTCAATCAACATCCTGTTGGTATTGAAGTACTCGCCGTGCAGGCCCAGCCGCAGCTGCCACAGGCGGCCGACCTCGGCCGAGCCCATGCGCAGAAGACCCACCGAACCAGCCAGGGAGTTCTGCGGCGCGAAGCCGCGTGGCCGATCGTCCGTCTCACCCTCGGGGGCAGGGGGCGCGCCGGCAAGGGCAGGCGGCGCCACGTTGGGAGTGGCCGGAGGTGCTGCCATCGGCATGGCCGCGGGCGCGGCCACTGGCGCCGCGGCAGGTGGCGCGGCTGGTGCCACCGCTGGCGCTGTCATCGGTGGGGCTAGCGGAGCGGAGGCCGGAGGCGGCGCGATCTGCGCGCTCGCTGCCGAGGACAAGGACACAACAAGACCAAGGACGAAGATGGACGTGGTGCGCATGGTGGGTAGCTCCTAGGGGGCAGAAGCGGTTCGCATGTTAGACGTCCTTTGTCTTCGACGCAATCAAGCTCTGGATCACTTGGGCAGTTGTTTTCTGGCCCCGTCCATGGGAGGAACTGGCCAGGAAAAAAATGAGTTCAGCTCTGGATAACCTGACCGAGGAAATTCGAGAAGTGGCGCTGCTAGTTAACTCCGCCCAGGAGCGCACCGAGGAGCGTGACCTGGTGACCTCCGCTCACCTGGCCGTCGAGCGCCTGTCGCAGAATTATCGCAACCTTTGCGCGGCCGTCCCGGAAAATGAGCGGGTGCTGGTCGAGCGGAAGCTCGGGAGGCGGGTCACTGACCTGCGTCGCTTGGCCTCGCTTCTGCCCCGCATCGGCACCATCGCCTCCGGCCCCACGGGGGATCGCCACGGCTCTGGTCCGTCAGAAGTCGAGGAGCGGCGGATCACGGGGGTTTCCTGGCGAAATGAGAATCGAGGCAGTGGCTTGGCAGCAGGAGCCTTCCGCGTCGGCGGCGAGGTCGATTCCTGGTGCGGTCCCTGTGATGGACTGACCACCCACCACATCGTGGCCATGGTCGGGGCGACACCCAAGCAGGTCGTGTGCCAAGCCTGCGGCAACCGGCACAACTACCGCACCACGCCGGCGCGCAAGGCTTCTGCGACGGAGGGTTCTGCGCCGGCGTCTTCGCCTCAGGAAACCGAGGCCGCACGCAGGGCGGAGCAAAAGGCAGAAGAACTGCGCGCCCTGGGACGCGAGCTGGCCGACGTAGCCGACGTGCGCACCTTCAACCCGCGCGAGCGCTACAAAGTCGGCGAGGTCGTCTGGCACCCAGAGTTTGGCCGCGGCAAGGTGGAGACGGTTCTGCGCTCAAGCATGCTGGTTCGCTTTGCCAGCGGCGGGATGAAGTCGGTGATGCTGAGTTAGCTTTCGTCGACTTGTCTCAAGAACTGCTGCAAGAGCCCGTCGACCATGAGATTGCGGCCCGCCTGGTCGTAGCGACCGGCGCGATAGCCGCCTTGGATCTCCTCGAAGCGCGTCCGCGTTTCGCTCACCAGGGTCCGGTACGGCTGGATCTGGCCAGTGACTTCCTTTTGGTGCTTGCCCAGGTACGCGACTGCCGAGCCCAGGGCAGCCACTCCCACAATCACGCCCAGCGGACCGGCCAAGAAATAGCGCCAGGCCAAGCGCAAGGCGACGACGCTGGCCGCGCCAATGGCCGCCTTCTTCAGGCCCGAGCCGTCCGTCACCGAGTCCTTGGCCATGGAGGCCATCTGCCCCGAGGCGATGACCAGGGCTATGAAGTGCCCCTTGCGGCTTTTCCAGCCGCGCTCGTAGTACTGGCGAATCGCCTGCTTGAGAAAAGCATCGTAGTCGTCGTACACGTCATTGCGGACATCATCTCCTCGGCGGGAACCTTCGTCGCTGGCCATGACCCTATCGTACCACGTCCTTCACAGTCCCTGCGCCAGGCGTGACGGGGCCGGGCAGGCTGCCAGGCTGGGCAAGCTCAGAGCGCGCAGCGGCCGGCAGCAAGATGGCAAAGGTGGTTCCCCCCGAAGGAGGCAGATCCACTTCGATGCGTCCGCCGTGGTCACTCACGATCTGTTGCACCAGAGCCAGTCCCAGACCTGTGCCCTTTTCCTTGGTGGAGAAGAAGGGATCGAAAATCTTGCTCAGGTTCTCCGGGCTGATGCCCGGCCCGCTGTCGCCAACCGCCAGTCGAACCCAACTTGAGTCGACGGTGCCCACCTGCACGCGGATACGGCCGCCCTGGGGCATGGCCTCCTTGGCGTTGCGGACCAAGTTGAGCAAGGCCTGCCGGATCTGATTCTCGTCGGCCGCCACCTCGGGCAAGCCGGACGCGATGGCCAGATCCAGGTCGATGTGGGCCAGGGACAGTTCGCCGCGCGAAAACTCCATCACCGAGCTGGCCAGGGCGCCCAGATCCTCGCGCTCGAGCTTGGGCTTAGGTAGCCGCACGAAGCGCAGATAGGTTTCTGTGATCTCGCTCAGCCGGTCGACCTCGTTGGACAGCGACTTGACCAGACGACCTGCTTCAGGATTCTCCCCAATCTCGTCGGAAAGCAGCTCCAGATACAGCCCCACCGAAGCCAGTGGATTGCGAATCTCGTGCGTGATATGCGCGGCCATACGGCCCACCGTGGCCAGCCGTTCGGAACGAATCAGCTTGTGCTCGCGTTCCTCGATGGCGTGGGCCATGGCGTTGAACTCGCGGGCCAGGTCGCCGATCTCGTCGTGCGACCGGACGCCCGTGCGACGACCGTAGTCGCCACCCGCAATCTGGCGCGCGTGCTCGCGCAACACGCGCAAGGGCCACAACGTCCGCAGAACCAGCAGGGCAGCCGCCACCGCGAGAAACAGGCCCAGGCCCGTCAGTGCCATGGCCGCGTCCACCGCACGACGCTCGTTGTTGGAAAGTTCCGCGGCGATCTGGTTGCCACGGCCGCGCAGATTGCTCTTCAGCCGATGGAAGGTGGAGAGAAGATTCGCGAGGCTGCGGTCGGCTTGATGGCCGACATCTTCACCAGCAGTCGAATCGCTGGCGCCCAGGTCGGCCGCCACCGCCACCACGCGCGCCTCCATGCCCACGATCTCCCGGCGATAGTCCTCGAACTCGTTCCGCCGCCGGGGATTCGCTTCGTCGTTCAAGTACTGGTCGACGGCGGCGAGCGCGTCACGCAGATTCTGTCGCGCAGAAGCGATGCCATTTTGCGCCGCCACCCGACTGGTCAGGCCCTGCGGAATTCCTGTGCTGTCGTTGGCGCGGGAACTCGAGAAGTCCTCCAACGAGCGCAACGCAGCGTCCACGGCGACCTGGACCTCCAAGCGACGCTGGTTGGCCGCAAGCTCTTGGCGGCCACGGTGCAGATAGAGCAGAGTGAAAAGGCTGTTTGCGCCAAACACGCTCAGCAAGACGGCGTATGCGAGAAATATCTTGGCCGAGACGCCGATCCGCATGGTTGGTTCCGCTAGTGGATACGCTAACACGGGCCAGCCCTGCCAGCGAGCCGACCCTCACTATCAAGCCCTAGTCATTGACAAGGGACGCCCCCTGGGAAAACAATCATCCTGGCATGCAGAATCCACGTGCTCGGGCTTCCTTCCCAGTGTCTCTCATCGCCAGCATGGGCGCGGCAGCCGCGTTCTTCTTTTCCAGCGGCCAGGTCCTTGCCGGCGACAATCCCACGGTGGCTGTCCTGGGCCTGGAGGCCAGCGAGGGCGTGCCTGACTCAGTGGCCGTCGGGATAACCGAGGCGCTTCGCCAGCGTATGTCGACGATGCCCGGCTATCGCCTGGTTCAGGGCCGCGATCTCGTCGAAGTCAAGTTGGTGTTCTCCTGTCCCGACGAGGCGCCGGCGTGCATGAGCCAGGCGGCCAAGAGCCTGGGCTCGTCGCTCCTCATTTTTGGCTCGGTCAAGAAAGCCGGTTCCGACGCCTACAGCGTCACGCTCAAGCTGTTCGATGCCGACAAAGAGGTCGTGCAGTCGTGGACCACGGATCAGTTCAGCCGCGCGCAAGCGACTGGCCCTGCCCTGCACACACCGGTGCAGAAGTGGATCGCGACCCTGACCGGCCAGTCCTTGCCAGGCACTCTGCATCTTCAAGGCGGCGTGGTGGGCGCTGCAGTGACCGTCGACGGGGTCAGCGCCGGGGTCATGGGAGCGGGCGGGCTCACCATCGCCAGCGTGGCCGCCGGCAAGCATGAAATCGCGGTGACCAAGCCAGGC
The DNA here is from genome assembly GCA_003142855.1 of Myxococcales bacterium. Classification (GTDB taxonomy): domain Bacteria; phylum Myxococcota_A; class Polyangia; order Fen-1088; family Fen-1088; genus Fen-1137. The sequence continues at coordinate 12,301 of PLNW01000131.1, read as the reverse complement.
TATTCTCCGGCCAACAAGACGGTCACCCTGTCTTCCGGGGACACACGAGAAGTCGCCATCGAGATGGCCGCGGTGGCACCCACGGAAACGCCCAGGGCTGAGACGCCTGCGGTGGAACCGGCAGCCACGCTTCCCGCCGAGTCGACTGAGACGGTCACCCAGGGAGTGGCCAGTGGCGAATCAAGCGGAGGCCGGACCGGCGCCAAAGTTGCAGCCTTGGCTTCGTTGGCCGTCGGGGTGGTTGGGATCGCCGTCGGAGGCGTCTACAGCTACTACGTCTCTGATGCCAACAACAAGCTCGATCAGTATCGGCGTTTCCCCTGCAACACATCGTCGACCGGCTACTGCGACAAAAGCGGAGCTGCAAAGCCCCGCATCACCGACCCGACGCTACTTGCGTGGATGACGCATACCAAAGACCTTGGCGACAAGTATGCAAACTACCAGTGGATCGGGTACGGGGTTGGCGCCGCGATGCTGGTGACCTCAGCCGTGTTCTTCTACTACGGCTTCTTCTCGAATTCTTCCGGCGCAACCGCCGATGCCCGCGGCTCCTCTTTCCATTTCGCCCCGGTGTTCTCGCACGACGGTGTGAGCGCGATGGCGTTCACGACCTTCTAGCGCGCAACCAGAAGGCGCAGCAGGCCTGTGGCCAGAAGGCCCCAGAGAATCGTGGCGGGAAGCCAGAAGCGCCTAGCCCGGCGTCTCACTCTCGAGAAGGTGCGCAGCCCAAGACCCACGTTGATAGTCGACAGCACCACCAGCAACGCCATCCACAGCCGGCTCGAAGGTAGGCGTCGATCGGGCCCGAGCGCGTAGGCCAAGGCGCCAATCAGGAAGACGGTCCCCAACGCCGACTTGCCGATGGCCCAGCGGGTGGCCCGCGCACGCATCTGGGCCGCCCGCACCTGGTGCAAAGAATGCGCCGGCGGTTCTGTCCCTTCCGGCTTTGACTTCTCGTCCGGATCGCGTGTCGCCATGGCCTGTACCTTCACACTAGCCGGTTGCCGTGCTTCGCGCACTCTCAATAGCCCCCGCCGCGGCCAACCTTGGGTACAATGTGTCTTGCCATGTCAGCCGCGACCTATCTCGTACTCGACATCGAGACCATTCCCGACGGCGATCTCTACACGCCGCCCCAGCCTACCCCGGGCATGGAACGTGCTTTTCCGCCGCTCTACGCCTGCAAGCCCGTGGTCATCGGGGTCATGTGGCTCGACGAGCACATGGCGTGCAAGAAGATGGGCACCATCGGCGAAGCCAAGGACGAAGCCGGCATGCTCGCGGATTTCGCCGAGTTCATGGCCAAGTGGAAACCCCGCGTGGTCACCTGGAACGGACGCGGATTCGACTTGCCGGTTCTGATCTTGCGCAGCCTCCGCCAGGGCATCAGCCTGCCCTGGTACTACCGCGAGCCTGGATTCCGCTACCGCTTCAGCGCCGAAGGGCACTGGGATCTGGGCGATTTTCTCGCCGATTTTGGCGCCGCCCGCATGAGCTCGCTGCACGGTGCCGCCCGTCTCATCGGGCTGCCCGGCAAAGAAGAGGGCCTGGACGGCAGCCAGGTCGAGGGCCTGTATCGCGCGGGGCAGATCGAGATCCTGCGCCAGTACTGCCTGTCCGACGTAGCGCAGACGGCATTCGTGTTTCTGCGCACCCGACTGCTGGTGGGCGAGATCGATCGGCCGACCTACACCCGCGTGGCCACCGACCTGCTGGCTGCCATCGAGGCCGACGGCCGTTTCGCGCGCCTGGTGGCGCAAGCCGACCGCGAACGCCTGTTGCTCTGCGGCCGCAACCAAGGGGTGTGAGGTGGTTCTTCTCGTCAGCCATCCGCCGCTGAGAACGCAGAGGTGAGAGGGGAGGCCACAGAGCAGCCTCGCGGCCGCAACCAGATGGCGTGAGGTGATGCATCTCGCGAGCGCCCCGCCGCTGAGAACACTGAGGTGAGAGGGGAGTTCGCAGAGTCAGAGGAAACGCGGTGATGAACACTGAGGTCGGAAGAGAAGAAATTGCTTGGACGAAACGTCGGCCCTGTCTTCGTTCCAATCCGGCTCTGCGCCCTCCCCTCTCCCCTCAGTGTTCTCGACGGAGGGTGGTTGGTCACACGAATCCGCTCACCAAACTGCTCTCACGATTTCCTCCTCCCGATCTCACGCTCGATAGACCCAAACATCGCGGGCAACGACAGCGTGAGCAAGCCATCGGTGATCTTGCGCAGCAGGAAGCCCGGCACGGGGGCCTCGATGCGCAAGGACACCTGGTAGTCCACCCGCGTTCCGCCCGCGTCGGCGACAAAACGCCAGCCACCCGTCGAGTCCTTCACCATCTCGCCCTCGACGTAGGTCCAGGTGACAGTTCCCGCCTGCGCGTCGCAGTCCAGGTCGAGCACGTAGCGAAAAGGCAGCACCAAGTTTCCACGAAACTCGGCGCGCACCTTGCCCGCCTCGCTGCGCAGGACGCGTGCCTGCTTGATCTCAGGGAATAGGCGCGGATAGGCGGGAAAGTCCACCACCACGGCAAAGACCTCGGCTGGCGACACACCCGCCATGAGGGCGCTGTGGCGAACCGGTTTTGCATTCGGATCCATTGATCGAGATATAGCAAGGGTAGAGTAGCGGATGCCCTGGTTTTCGCGTTAACGTCAGTGATTATTCGGAGGCCCTTTCGCCATGCCCAGACCGTTCGCGCCCCCCGGCACCGCCACCCACTATGTTCCCGACCGCCCGGTCGCGGTCAACCACGTCCGCCTCAGCTTTGAACCGGACCTGGCTGCGCGCACGCTGCAAGGTCAGTCGCGCCTGTCCCTGACGGCACGCCAGGACGGCCTGGACAAGGTCGAGCTGAACGCCGTGGACATGACCATCGAGCAGGTGAGCGTCGACGGAAAGCTGGTATCCGAAATCGACTACGACGGCGAACGCCTGCGCATCGCTCTGGGCCGGAGCTTTGCGCGCGACGAGCGCTTCACCCTGGCAGTCGACTACCGCTGCACGCCGCGCCGGGGTCTCTACTTCGTCGGGCCCGACCAGGCCCACCCTGACCGCGCGCTGGAATGCTGGAGTCAAGGTCAGGATGACGATTCGCGCACCTACTGGCCCTGCGTCGACCTTCCGGTCGAAAAGGCCACCAGCGAGGTGTTCTGTACTGTACCAGCGGGAGTGATGGTTCTCTCCAACGGCGATCTCGCTGACAAGAGCGACCTGCCCGACGGCCGCACGCGCTGGCACTACATCCTCGATTTCCCCCATTCGCCGTACCTGGTGACCCTGGTGTGCGGCGCCTTCACCGAACTGAAAGACCGCGCGCCCGAGACCGGGGTTGATGTTTACTACTACGCGCCCAAGGGCCGCGAAGAGGACACGCGACGCAGCCTCGGCCGCACGCCCGAGATGCTCGACTTCTTCTCCCGGCGGATTGGCGTCCCCTACCCGCACCGGCGCTACAGCCAGGTCTTCGTGCACGACTTCATCTTCGGCGGCATGGAGAACACCACGGCCACCACGCTCACCTCCGAGGCCTTGCTCGACCAGCGGGCCGCTCTCGACCACGACGTCGAGTCCCTGGTGTGCCACGAGCTGGCCCATCAGTGGTGGGGCGATCTGCTCACCTGCCGCGAATGGCCCGAGGCCTGGCTGAATGAAGGCTTCGCCACCTACTTTGAATACGTGTGGCGCGAGCACACGCGCGGGCGCGACGAGGCCGATGTGGATCTGCTGGGCGATCTCGACGCCTATCTGGGCGAGGCGGGCACCTATCAACGGCCGATCTTCTGCCGCCAGTACGAGGAGCCCATCGACCTTTTCGATCGGCACCTGTACGAAAAAGGCGGTCGCGTGCTGCACATGCTTCGTCACGAGCTGGGCGAGGACAACTTCTGGCGCGCCTTGCGCCTGTATTGCGAACGCCACGCGCGCGGCTCGGTCGAGACGCGCGATCTGGTGCGCGCCATCGAGGAAGCGACCAGTCGCAACCTGGACTGGTTCTTCGACCAGTGGGTGGGCAGTCCCGGCCACCCCGAACTAGAGGGCGCCTGGGAATGGGACGCAGACAAGAAGGTGGGCACGCTGCGCCTGGAACAGAAGCAAGCCGGCGATCGCCCGCATCGATTCACCACGCGGGTTCGCCTCGAGGTCGATGGCAAGGAGCGCGAGGAAAGCGTCGATGTGGACCAGCGCAGTCACGCCTTCGAATTCGCCCTGGCCGCTCGTCCCTCGCAGGTCATCTTCGATCCCGGCGACGTGGTGTTGAAGGGCATCAAGCTGAAGAAGCCGCGCGCCCTGTGGGAGCGACAACTGCAGGCCGCGCACCTGGGTGTCGACCGCGTGCTAGCCGCGCGCGCTCTTGCCGAAATGCCCGAGCCCGCTGCGGTCGCAGCCCTGACGGCGGCGCTGGAGAGCGACTCTTTCTGGTCGGTGCGCGCCGCTGCGGCCGCTGCCCTGGGCAAAACGCAAAGGCAGGACGCGCTCGACGCCTTGCTGAGGGCACGCGCACAAGAGAATCCGCGGGTGCGGCGCGCGGTGGCCGCTGCGCTGGGTGACTTCGTGATCACCCACGCGCCCGGCAACCAGCGGGCAGCCGAGATGCTCGAAGGCTGGGTGGTCGCGGGCGATGCCAGCTGCTTCGTGGAAGCCACTGCCGCCTTGTCTCTGGGCCACACCCGCTCGCCCCGTGCGGTGGCCGTGCTGCCAGGCGTGCTCTCGCGCAACTCGTTCCAGGATATGATTCGCGCCCGCGCCATCGAAGGACTGGGCGCCACGGGAGATGAAGCGGCGCTGCCGCTGGTCGAGGCCGTCTTTGCGCCCGGCGCCTCGATCTACGCCCGTCGCGCCGCTGTGGCCGCCCTCGCCCGCCTGGCGGAAGGCACCCTGCACGTGCGCCATGCGCGCGAACGCATCGAAGGCTGGCTTGCCGACCCTGATTTCCGCGTGCGCATGGAGTCGGCCTCGGCTCTGGCCGTGCTAGCCGACGGACGCGCCGTACCCGCCATCGAGGCGGCGCTGCACGCCGAGCTGGATGGCCGCGCCAAGCGGCGCATGCGCGAGGCCATCAGCGAGCTGCGCGAAAAGGGCAAGCCCGACGAGAAACTGCGCAAGCTTTCCCAGGAGGTCGAACGACTGAGCGGTGAGGCGACCCGCCTACGCGAGCGCCTTGAAGGCCTGGAGAACAAGCGGCGAGCATCGGTCACGCCGAGCGCGCCCGACCCCGGTGGCGCCCCTCCCACGCGCAGCAAGCGGCCGCGCCCGGGCAGCCGGCGCAGCGGCAAGCCGCTCGCGCCACGTCGACGGCGATAGGGGATGATCGGCTACTTCGTCTTGCCCTTGGCCGTCGGCGCCGAGGCAGGAGCGCGGAAGCCGAGAAGGCTCGGTGCCTCGGCCTCACGCACCAGGTGCACATTCACCTTGTCGTTCCTGTCGGTGTAAAGCCGCGTGTGGTGCGGCAGGAAGCCGTCGGCGCGAATGTCGAGATCCAGCGGGCCCGAGCTGCGCGGGCGCTGCAACTCGATGGTCGGGTTGTCGGGCGCAGCGCGAGCGAGCTGCTTGCTGCCCCACATGACGAAGGCCTTGACCGGCGGGCTGATGGCCAAGGTCAGGGTCACGGTTTCCGACAAGGGATTCGCTTCTCGTTCCTCGGATTGCAGATCGTCTTCGGCCTTCGCGCTCTCGGGGACAGGGGCTGGCGCTCGCGCAGCCTTGGACAAGATCTCCGCTGGCTCTCTCCGGCTCGGCGCCGCAATCTGAGTGGGAGAGGCAGGGCCCGGCGCAGGCGGAGCCTCGCGTTCGACAGGTGGGCGGCGGCAACTGAATCCAAGGACCAGGACCAGGCAGGTCCAGCAAAACACCTGCGCGCTCATCGTGATTTGCCCTCGGCATTGGGTTCGGCGCGGCCGCCGCCCGCCTTGCTCTCCGGCCCGGTGGGCGCCGACGGCAAATTGCCGTTGGCATAAGTCACGCCGGGCTTGCGCACATATCCCGTGATTGCTTGTTCCCGCTCACCTGCGATATTTCCCTTCAGGGTCTCGACCGGCATGGGCGGATCCAACTCATAGTAAAAGCCGCGCGTGGGCAGGCGCATCTCGAACACTTCCCCGTCCCAATAGAAGGTGCGCCGGAAGCCCAACGCCATGGGACCGAGCACCTTGGCGTGCCGGTGCTTGAGCACGAACGAGAACATGCGCACAGCCAGGTTGTTGTACAGACGGTGGCAGCCGTGCGAGAAGCGGCCGCGCAACGATAGATAGTCGGACGAGCCGTGGGTACGAATGCCGTTGTCGAAATAGGCGACGCCTTCGCTGCGCTGCTTGGCTTGCTCGTGGATGCCCGCCACCAGGCCATAGGCCGACAAGAATCCCGGACCGGTCTCGTCGTAGTTGACCACGCGCGGGTAGCCGCCGGCGACCCACTTGGTCTTCACCATCGACGCCAGCGGCGAGCTGGGCGGAGGCAGCCACACCGGGGCAGACACGATGTGCCGCCATACCCGTTTGCCCACGTCCGAATCCTTGTAACGGTAGTATTCCTCGCCGTCGGCGGCGAGTTCCGCGCGCCAGCCGCCGATGGTGGTGCGCCAACTCACCAAGGGAACCTTCTCGCCTCGCCAGCGCACGTAGAGATTGAAGGTCGGGTAGCGCGTGCGCGGCTGCGGCACCCGGTTGCCTTTGCTGTCAAAGGGGAAGTCGTACCAGACATCGCCGCGGTCGATCTCCGCGACCAAGTCCATCTTGTGCCCGTAGTACTCAGGTGGCTCAGGAAAGCGCACCGCCGCCCGCAGCCAGTGAAAATCGCCTTCGCTGTGGCGGCGAAAGAAGGCGAGTGCCTCCTCGGGCGAGGACAGGCCCAGCCGCGCCATCAAGGCATCGGTGGCTTGACCCACGAGGTCCGGCACGGGTAGCACTTTCCCGTCGGCCGTCCGATAGCTCGGAATTGCCCGCGGCTTGCCGCGCTTGGCGGGCGGCACGGCGCCGATGGCGCTGCCGTCTTCGACGAAGTTGCCAGCGTGGGCCGCCCGCTCGGCCAGAACCCTGCGCAGGGTCGCGAAGTCGTTGGCCAGAAGCGGCCGGGCCATGGCCTCCAGCGTGGCGCGCGTGAGGTCGGCCTGGGCGAAGACGTCGTTCTTCTGCTGAAAATCCAGCACCGCCGAGCGCATGGGCGCGTCGTACAGGCCTAGCTTGTGTTTGGCCGCGTCCATCAGGCCCTCGCAGGCCAGGCGCCTCTCCACCTCGGCAAAGGCGGCGTGCTCGGCCTCCACACGCAAGTGGGACTTCACGTCGCCCGCGTAGCGGGGCTCCTTGACGGCCAACTCCTCCAACGTGGCGACGCCCGCCTTGGCCCGCGCACCTTCCAGGCGCAGTCCCCGCAGCCGGTGCTTGGTCGCTTCCTTCTTCTCGGTGCTGTGGCCGAAGGTCTCGATGCTGTCCACCGCGAGCAAGCGGGCGTTGTCCACGCTGGCCTCGCAGGTGCGGGCCGCGTCCGCGAGAAAGCGCGCGCGCAGCACCGAGAGCGAAGGCGGGATACCGTAGAGTTCGAGATAGTTGCGCTCGCCGGGCGGCAAGGCCTGGCCATCACCGTCGCTGTGGTCGTTGGCCAGCCCGACGAACACCGCGCGGTAGCGGTTGGGCAAGACCGCACCGTCGGCCGCCTTGCCGTCTTGGAAGATGTAGGGCGCCCACTCATCGGAGAGATCCACCACGGTCAGGCCACGCTTGCCGGCCTGCTCGGCGTCGACCACTCGCTCTTGGCCGGCCACCACCTGGATGGCACGGCGTTCGACAGGCGGAGTGGACTCGGGCAGGGCGTCGGGGTCAGGCTTGGGCGGCGCGGCCGGCGTCTCTGCTTGGGCCACGGGCGCTGAAATCGCCGGTGCGGAAGCGAGCGCCGGGGCTCGGGCCGACGAGCCCGACCCCCCACGACGACAGGCAGGCAGGCTGCCAGCCAGCAACAGCAAAGAGAAGACGGCAAAAGAGCGCAAGGTCAAAACATGCAATGTCTAGCCTCTCGGCCGACCGGTGGCGAGTTTAGAAATCGACGGATCGATCGGGGCCAAGACGTACTAGGATGTCGTCCCATGAAGCGTCCCACTCTGCTCACATTGGCCTTTGCGACAATTCTGTCCGTCGGCGCGGGTCTCGCGCATGCAACCGAGGTTGGAGCCTCGCGCAACTTCGGCCTGGGCTTCCAGATTGGCGAGCCCACAGCCATCACGGCCAAAGCATTCATTAGGGGGGGCAACGCTCTTGATTTCGGGCTCGGGTTCGGTGGCTGGGGCTACGGCTGGTGCCAAGATGCAAAAGGAAACTCCTACCGCTGCGACGACCTCAATCACGACATCAGCGTGCACGCGGACTACCTGTACCAAGAGAATATCGTCAACATGACCAACCGCTTGGATTGGTACGCCGGCCTGGGCGGCCGGGTCATCATGTCAGCCTATGGGAACAACAATCTCGCCCACGACGTGGTGGTCATCGCGCGCGTTCCCGTCGGAATCGCCGCTACCTTCCGACGCCCCGACTTCCTTGAAGCCTACCTGGAGGTCGTGCCTGGCATCGTGGTCTTCCCGCCGCTGGACTTCAACATCGACTTCGGCCTGGGCGTGCGCGCGTATTTCTAACATTAACATGGGAACCCTGGGAGGGTTCGCTCCGCCCTTCGGCCCCTTCACGCCCTGCACCACCCCGCTCGCTGACGCTCGGCCTCGCCAAACCCTCCCTCGATGGTGCGCGGCGAGCAACGAGGGCGCGCGCGAAGCGCGCGGGCGGGGGGCGGGGTGGGCTGGTCCCGAAGTCCCCGCAGGGGGATCTCGCCGGCTCCCCACGCGACTAGCTCTCAGGATCGAAGTCGTTCCGGGTCGGACCGCTGTTCACTTCTCCGCTGGAGATCTCTCCCGACAGGAAGCCCGGCTCGGCGTTCGCGAGCGGCATCTCTCCCACCACGGCGCCCGAGGCTTCCTCGGTGGCCTGCGAGGCGACTTGGCCTCCTTGCTGGCGGATCTTCCATTGCGTGATGGCCCGTTCGAATTCGGCGTAGGGAATCATTATGACAAGCCTACCGGGAAGACGTCTGGCCTGCAAATGGCGTGTGACCGCGAGTGACCGCGTAGCCGCCCCTACCCGTGTATCAGCTTGCGGTACCGGATCCGGTGCGGCTGATCGGCGTCGGCGCCCAGGCGCCGGCGGCGGTCGGCTTCGTAGTCCTGGTAGTTGCCCTCGAACCACACCGCTTGGCTGTCGCCCTCGAAAGCCAAAATGTGGGTGGCGATACGGTCGAGAAACCAGCGGTCGTGGCTGATGACCACCACACAGCCGGCAAAGCCCAGCAGCGCCTCTTCCAGCGCGCGCAGGGTGTCCACGTCCAGATCGTTGGTCGGCTCGTCGAGCAGCAGCACGTTGCCCCCGCTGCGCAGCAGCTTGGCCAGGTGCACGCGGTTGCGCTCGCCGCCCGATAGATCCTTTACCCGCTTCTGCTGATCGGCGCCCTTGAAGTTGAAATCCGCCACGTACGAGCGCGCGTTCACCTGCCGCTTGCCCACCTGGATGTAGTCCGAGCCCTGCGCGATCTCGTCGTACACGCTGTTGTCGCCCTTCAAGGCATCGCGCGACTGATCGACGTAGGCCAGCTTGACCGTGTCGCCGATGCGCAGGAAGCCGCCGTCCGGCTTCTCCTGGCCGACGATCATGCGGAAGAGCGTCGTCTTGCCCGCACCGTTGGGCCCGATGATGCCCACGATACCGCCGCGAGGCAGGTTGAAGGTCAGATCGTCCATCAACAAGTTGTCGCCGTAGCCTTTGCTCAGATGCTCGGCCTTGACCACCAGGTCGCCCAGTCGCGGCCCGGCCGGAATGCTGATCTCGGCGGTGTCCTCGCGCTTCTGCGCGTCCTGCGCCAACATCTCCTCGTAGGCCGCCAAGCGGGCCTTGGACTTGGCCTGGCGGGCGCGCGGCGAAGCGCGCACCCACTCCAGCTCGCGCGCCAGGGTGCGCTGCCGGGCTGACTCGGCTTTCTCCTCAGCCTCCAGCCGTTTGCGCTTCTGCTCGAGCCACGATGAGTAGTTTCCCTTCCAGGGCAGGCCCTCGCCGCGATCCAGTTCCAGGATCCAGCCGGCCACGTTGTCGAGGAAGTAGCGGTCGTGGGTGATGGCCACGATGGTTCCGGGATATTCTTGCAGGTGCTGCTCCAGCCAGGCCACGCTCTCGGCGTCCAGGTGGTTGGTGGGCTCGTCGAGCAGCAGCAAGTCCGGCCGCTGCAGCAGAACCTTGCACAGGGCCACGCGCCGCCGCTCACCGCCTGACAGCTTGTTCACATCCGCGTCTGGCGGCGGCAGGCGCAAGGCATCCATGGCGATCTCCAGCGTGCGATCGACATCCCAACCCTTGGCCGCATCGATGGCGTCCTGGAGTTTGGCTTGCTCTTCCAGCAGCTTCTCCATTTCGTCAGGCGTGATATCGGTGCCGAGCCGCGCGTTGACCTCGTCAAAGCGCAGCAGCAGCTTCTTCACCGGCGCCACGGCCTCCTCCACGTTGCCGAGCACGGTCTTCTTGGGATCGAGTCTCGGCTCTTGGGGCAAATACCCGATGGTGATGCCGTCGGCTGGCCGTGCCTCGCCGAAAAAATCCTTGTCCTCGCCGGCCATGATGCGCAGGAGGGTGGACTTGCCCGCGCCGTTGCCCCCGATGACACCGATCTTGGCACCCGGAAAAAACGAGAGGTAGATGCCCTTCAAGACCTCCTTGTTGGGCGGATGAATCCGCCGCAGATCCTGCATGGTGAAGATGTATTGGTGAGCCATCGGCCGCGTAGTGTACCCGATCTTTGGGGTTGGCCAGCCAGTCCCCATGCGCTGCGTCCGCTTTGTGCTAGCCTGACTGCCCTGTGCAACGACCGGTCGTGATCGTCAATCCCCGTTCCGGGGGCGGGCTCAGCCAACGACGCTGGGCGGCTCTGCTCGGTCCGCTCACCGATGGGCTTGGCCCCGTCGACGTGCGCTTCACCGAGGGCAAGGGTGACGGCCGGCGCATCGCCCGCGAAGAGACGACAGCCGGGCGCGGCCTCATCGTGGCCATGGGCGGTGACGGGACCATCTCCGAGGTGGCCGATGGCATTCTCACCGCAGGAGGCACCTCCGAGCTGGGAGTCATTCCGCGCGGCACCGGTGGCGACTTTCGCCGCAGCCTGGAGATCGACGACGACCTTGGCCGGGTTGCCCGCCGCATCCGCGAGACGCCGGCCCGTCTCATCGACGCCGGTCGCGTGTCCTTCGTCGCCGACGACGGCTCGCAAGCTGAGCGCCACTTCGTCAACGTCGTCTCGTTCGGTTTTTCCAGCGACGTGGCGCGCCAGGCGAACACATCCTCGAAGCGGCTGGGCGGTCGCGTCGCCTTTCTCTCGGCCACCGTCCGTTCATTGGTTAGCTACGACAACGTCGATGTTGTCTTGTCAGTGGACGATCAGCCTGAACGGCGCATGAGCCTGCTTCTGGCCGCGGTGGGCAACGGGCGCTTCTTCGGCGGCGGCATGAAGATCTGCCCCGAGGCTGTGCTCGACGACGGCCTTTTCGATCTGGTCACGGTCGGCAACCTGGGCCGCGTCGGGGTCATGGCCAACATTCACCGCATCTACAGCGGCCACCATCTGACCATGAAGGAAGTTCAGGGCACGCGGGGCCGTCGCATGAAGGTCACGCCGGTCGACCGCGAAGCGAAGATTCCACTAGAGGTCGATGGCGAAACCCCGGGCCACCTGCCTGCCAGCTTCGAGCTTCTGCCAGGCGCTCTACGCGTACGCGCGTGATGTCTTTTTTTTGATGGCATTCGGCCCCGCTGGCGCTCTTACCCCCCAACGACGGTAAAGCTGTGGCGCGCCTTCTGGTCCGGGAAGGTGTTCAACAGTAAACAAACGATTCAATCCGGGGAGGTTCCAAATGAAGCCCAGACACGGTTTGTCGATTTGCGCTGTTGGCGCGTTGCTAGTCGGTATCTCAATCGGAGGCTGCTCGTCGGAAGACGGTTTGCCTGGGCCCGGCGACAGCGGGTCCAACGGCGGACAGACTGGACAGAACGGTGGCTCAACCGGCGGCCCTGCCGGAGCAGCAGGGAACCCTGGCGTCGCGGGGAACACAGAGACGGGCGGAAACACCGCTGCTGCGGGGAACTCAGATATGGGCGGAAACACTGGTGCGGCCGGGAATTCCGGGACTGATACGTCCACCAGTGAAAACGCTGACGCCGGCACTGGAACAAGAACCGGCGTAACCACCCGGACCGGCAGTAGCACCAGGACCGACACCGGATCCTTCACCGGAATTG
>PLNW01000116.1 GCA_003142855.1 Myxococcales bacterium | reverse complement strand
TCCCGACAGACTCTAGCTAGCGCGAGACCGCGCGCTATGCTGCGCACACTTTGACCCTCGCCCAGTCTATCGTTCTCGGCATCATTCAGGGACTCACCGAGTTTCTGCCCATTTCTTCGACGGCGCACTTGCGGATCGCGCCGGCCTTGTTCGGCTGGCCGGACGCCGGGGCTGCCTTCACCGCGGTCATCCAGCTAGGCACCCTGCTGGCTGTGATCCTCTTCTTCTTGCGCGACCTTTCCGGCATGGTGACCGCGTTGGCCGATCCCAAGCGGCGGCGCGGACCCGAGGGCCGCATGGCGCTCTATCTTGTGGTGGGTACCGTGCCCATTGGAATCGCTGGCGTGCTCTTGAGACACCTGGTGGAGGGCCCGTTGCGCACGCTCGCGGTCATCGGCACCTCGCTCATCGTGGTCGGCCTGGTGATGGCTCTGGTGGAACGCCTGGCGCGCCACGAGCGCGCCATGGAGTCGCTCACGCTGCGCGACGCTCTCATCATCGGACTGGGGCAAACCCTGGCCCTGGTGCCTGGCGTTTCGCGTTCCGGAATTACCCTCGCCGTCGGCATGGCCATCGGCCTGCGGCGCGACGCAGCCGCCCGCTTCTCGTTTCTGCTGTCGATTCCGGCGGTGGCTGCTGCGGCTGTCTTCGAGCTTCCCAAGTTGCTGCACAATCACGACGTGGGAATCTCGGCCCTGCTCACTGGCCTGGCCGCTGCTGGCGTGTCAGGATATCTGTGCATTCGATGGCTCTTGCGCTTCCTCCGAACACGAACCACGTACTCCTTCGTCATCTACCGAGTCGCGCTTGGGCTCTCACTTCTTGCCGCTGTTCTCGCGGGGAAGCTGGCGTGAAGCTCCGTCCGTACCACTACGACGGCCACCCCTGCGGTGGGCTTCCCACCCCACCTGCCCCCGCGCGCTTCGCGCGCCCGTCGCGGCCACGACCTTCTGCGGCTATCGCCACAGGGGCCAAACTCCTACCTGGACAGGTCAGGTAGGGATCGGTATTCTTCGTGTTCTTGTTGACAAGAACTTTTCGCAAGGCTGGGCCCATAGCTCAGCGGTCAGAGCTGGCGGCTCATAACCGCTCGGTCCCTGGTTCGAATCCAGGTGGGCCCACTCGACCCACAGCCGCCGGAATGTCTTTTTTCACTTGCAGCATGAGCAGCTCGACGAGGAGCTCAGGAGGTACAGTTGCGCGACCAGCTTAAGCGTTTGGAAGAACTGCAACAGTTCGACGCCCAGATTCAGGAACTTGACAAAGCGCTCAAAGCCATCCCAGCAAAACTAGAAGCTTCACAGACCGATCTCACCCGAGTCGAAGCCCTGCTGGAAAGCGAACGCACGCAACTGACCGAGACTCAACGCTACTACAGCGAACAAAAGAGCCAGCTTCAGACCGAGGAAGCCACCGTCAGCGGCGCCAAGCACAAGCTGTCGCTGGCCAAGAACTCCAAGGAATACGTCGCCGCCCAGCGCGAAATCGAGCAGACCCGCGAAAGCGCACAGACGCGCGAGGCCGAGGTCGCCAAGCTGGTCGAAGCCATCCAGTCCAAGGAGAAAGTTCTGGCGGAACGCGCCGACGAGCTCAAGGGCCTGCGCAGCTCGATCGAGAAGGACGGCGAGATCGCCCGCAGCAAGATGGCCGAGGTGCAGAAGAAGATAGACGCCTTGCAGGTTACGCGGAACAAGGTCGCAGTCGGAATTCGCCCTGACTATCTCAAACGCTACGGCGCCATCCGCATGCGCCGCGGCCTGGCCGTGGCCACGGTTCGCAACGGCACCTGCCTGGGTTGCAACATGAATGTTCCGCCCCAGCTGTACAACACCCTGCAACGGGGAAATACACTGGAGACCTGCCCGTACTGCCACCGCATCATCTACTGGGAGGAGATCATGAAAGCTGAAGCTCCCTCCACGTCCGCGGAATAGGACAAGGCGCGCTTCGTAGACGCGCTATACTCGGGCCGGCTTCCCGCTGGAGTTCGGTGGATGGTCGCGGCGGCGCTCGTCGCCGTCGAGGAAAGTCCGGGCTCCATGGGCAGGGTGCTGGTTAACGGCCAGTCGAGATGACTCGAAGGAAAGTGCAACAGAAAACAAACCGCCGGGGCGCGCGGGCAACCGCGTGGTCAGGCAAGGGTGAAACGGCGTGGTAAAAGCACACCGCTCTCCCGGTGACGGGAGGGGCACGGCAAACCCCACCTGGAGCAAGACCGAATCGGAGCCGCGGGGTTTCCCCGCCGACGTGGCCCGCGTCGACACCAGGTTCCAAGTTGGTCGCACGAGCCGCTCGGCAACGGGCGGCCCAGAGGAATGACCATCGCCCGCGCGAGGTAACGGACGCGGGTACAGAACCCGGCTTACAGCCGGACTCCAACGGGAAGCCATTTGTTCTTGGAGTGACATTCGCGCTTCGATTTGCCGGCGGCCGACGATTGTAATGGGAACCCTGGGAGGGTTCCCAACCCCTCCCGTGATGGTGCGCGGCGAGCGAAGCTCGCCGGCTCCCCACGCGCGCCGGGCGTCTGGCTTGCCGCGCCTGCGCTTCCGCTCCTCACATACCCAAGTATGCTCCGGTGCGGCGACGCGCGCGGCGAAGCCACGGGGTGGGCGGGGCGGGCAGTCCGACGCTAGTCGGCGCGGCCGCGCCATACGCTCCGGCGAAGGCGCGGCGAAGCCGCGGGGGCAGGTGGCGGGGCGGGCAGGTCCGAGTGCCCGAAGGGCCTTGTCGGCCGGCTGATAAAGGCGGACGTCGTCATGGCGATAGGCGGCGGCCGGCCGATCCCGTTCATCGGCTTTCTGGGTGCCGCCGCCGCGTCGTTGTGCGCTGTCCAAACGCTGCCCTCAGCATCCGCTTATCCCACTCCGAACCATTGTCCGGGTCCAGTACTCTTCCGCCCTTCTCGATGAAGTCTTCAATCCGCAATCGAACCAGGGTGATAGCCAAGCAAAGAGCCTGCACCGAGTCTCCACCTCGGATGTCTGGATAGCGCGGCTCGAAGCCACGAATCTCCACGGGGCAAGCCCATTCGCGGAACGACACTTCATATGGCTTCCCCACGCGGATTTGAACCCGCCGGTTTGCGCCATCCGCGAACCGAAAAACGAAGCGGGACACCCCGACCACGTTTCCGAAGACCTTCCGTCGCAGAACCAAGGTAAGTGCCTCCTAGCATCCTTGTCGGCGTAACTTCTCTTCTACGACACTAGCTGAGTTCCGCCGATCAGCCCTGCGCCTCGATCGCCTCGGAGAGGCGGGATGCGTGTATCATCCTGCCATGCGCTTCCGGTTAGCCTGTTTGTTTCCTGTTCTTCTTGTGAGCCTCGCGGTGTCTGCCTGTCATTCGAGTGGCCATTCGGCGAAATCTGCTGATGGCGCTGCGGGCCGCGGCGGCGCCGGAGCGGTCGCCTTCGACGGAGCCGCGACCGGAAGCACCGGCGGGATCAGCGGGGCGGCAGCCGGCGGCAACGCGACCGGCGGAAACAGCACAACCGGTGGCGTCAGTTCGCCTGGTGGTGCTGGCGCGGCTGGCGGCTCGTTCGAAGCCGGCGACGGTGCTGTCGCGATGACCCCATTGGAGGCCTGCCAGGCCGTCACCAAAGTGCGGGCCGAGCGCGGGTCGATGTGCCTGGGAGGATCGGCGCAAACCTACCTCGACTACGCCAACCTCTGCCCGGATTCCTACTTCGACGCGGACTCGAATCGCACCGTCGCCAATGTCACCGCCTGCCTCGGCCCGCTCGCCGCGCAAACCTGCACCGACATCAGACTCGGCCTCATCCCCTCCTGCCTCGTGAACGGCCGGCGCCCCGCGGCGGCTAGCTGCTCCCACAGCGCCCAATGCCAGAGCGGCATGTGCATCAGCACCAACCAGCAGTGCCCGACCTGCAAAGCCGGTGGGCTGCCCGTAGGCAGTGCGTGCACGGACAGTAGTGACTGCCAGAACGGAAGCTTCTGCCATTTCACAACGCGGACTTGCACCGACGGGAACGCGATCGCGCACGCGGCGCAAGGACAACCTTGCGATCTGTCCGCCACGCCTGTGGTCGGCTGCCAGGGCGATCTCCTTTGCCTCACCGCCTCATACAGCAGCACGGCCGGCACCTGCACGGCGCCCCCGGGCGTGGGCCAGCCTTGTGCCGACGGCGTCTGCGCGGCCGGCACCATCTGCGTAGGGATGGATATCGTGAACGGAGCGTTCTGTGCGCTTATTGGGGCCTGCGGGACGACTGGCCTGCAGTGCGATCCCGCGTTCTTCTGCGACACCAGCAATGGTGGGTACGCCTGTTCCCCGCGCGCGACAGTGGGACAATCCTGCGGCGTCTTGGGCTCGGGCGAAATGACCTACTGCTACTTGGCGTATTGTGAGTTGTCCACGTGGACATGCGTGGCGCCGGGCGCATTGAGAGAAGCCTGCGACCCAGACCACCCCTGCGCCGCATCCCTCTCGTGCATCGCGGGCACCTGCCAGCCGTCGGCGACGGCGAACTGCCCGGCCGACGGCGGCACCGGGTGAGTCAGGCGGCTGCGTCGGGCCCAATTGCCCCGTAGCTCTGCGGTTCTTCCCCTCCCCTTGTATGCACGCTACGGACCGAGTTCAACTGCGACTGTCATGGTTGATGGCAGGTCAAACTCGACGGTGCTGCAGGCCATATCTTGCATGAATTGCAGCGGGGTGCAGTGGTCACGCGAGACAGTGCCTCGCATCGCGCAGAACGTCCCGGTGTAGTGTCCCGCACGCGCGCAGAGCCGAGGTCCCCGGCAAGGCTGCTCGCCGCAGGTGCCACCGCTGGGGAAGTAGCTCCCATCCCAATGATAGTTGAAGCCTGCGGCGGGGAACGGCCTGATGCCTGGACAAGGGGGACACAGCGGGCGTGCATCGCACGAATCGCAGATGGCGGCGCAAAGGGGATACGAGATATCGTCGGCCAAGAGTTGCGTGGACCCAGAAGTGAAGGCAATCGTCGACAAGCTGTCGCAATTGTAGGCGCAGAACGAGTCAGCAGGTGCCGCGGCGATTTGGAAAGTGATCTGGGAGCCGCACTGCCCAGCAGATCCAGCGTCACCCGAGTCGTTCGCCGAAGCCCGCGTGTCAGCCGCGCCGCCCATGTCCCTGACCGAACCCTCGATGCCGGTCGCTGCGGCGGTCGTGGTGGGTGCCATGCCGCTCATCCTGGTCCGACCACACCCGACAAGGATCATGACTGCAACCATGGTGCGCCACGCTTGCAACACTTCCATGGTCACCTACCCTACTCCCTGCGCCGAACGCCGCGAAGGATGTCCGCCAGAAACTGACCGGTGTAGGAACGCGCCACGGCGGCGACTTCTTCAGGGGTGCCGGCGGCGATGATCTCGCCGCCTTGGGCGCCGCCCTCGGGACCGAGATCGATCACGTAGTCCGCGGTCTTGATTACGTCGAGGTTGTGCTCGATGACCAGCACGGTGTTGCCTGCGTCGACCAAGCGACTGAGCACGGCCAGCAGGCGTTTGACGTCGTCGAAGTGCAGGCCGGTGGTGGGCTCGTCCAGCACATAGAGCGTGCGGCCGGTGCCCCGCTTGGCCAGTTCGCGCGACAGCTTCACCCGCTGCGCCTCGCCGCCTGACAAAGTGGTCGCCGACTGCCCGAGCGCGATGTAGCCCAGGCCCACGTCGTCCAAGGTCTTCAAAATGTGCGACAGGCCGTGGTGGTGCTCGAAGAGTTGCAGCGCCTCGGCCACGGTCTTGTCCAGCATCTGCGCGATGTCGAGATCCTTCCACTTCACCCGCAACGTGGCCTCGTTGTAGCGGCGGCCGCGGCACACTTCGCAGGTCACGTGCACATCGGCGAGAAAGTGCATCTCCACCGTGCGCACGCCGTCTCCCTCGCAGGCCTCGCAACGGCCGCCCTTCACGTTGAAGGAAAAACGTCCACGGCCGAAGCCAGAGACCTTGGCTTCGGGGGTCATGGCGTAGATCTCGCGAATGAAGTCGAACGCCTTGGTGTAAGTCGCCGGGTTGGATCGCGGCGTGCGGCCGATGGGCTTCTGGTCGATGTCGACCACCTTGTCGATGGCGTCGATGCCCTCCAGCGCGGTGAAGGCGCCCACTGGATCGACCCCCCCGAGCAACTTGCGGCGCAGAGCTGGGTGCAGGGTGCCGTTCACCAGCGACGACTTGCCCGCGCCTGACACGCCCGTCACCGCCACCAGCACGCCCAGCGGAATCTTGGCGGTCACGTCCTTGAGGTTGTGCTCGCGCGCGCCCCGCAAGGTGATGAAGCCCGAGGGCGGCCGACGGCGCGCCGGGATCTCGATACGCTCCAGCCCGGCCAGGTAGCGGCCAGTGAGCGATGTCGGATTGGCGCGCAACTCCTCGGGCGGACCGGCCGCCACCACGCGCCCGCCCAGGCGGCCCGCGCCTGGCCCGAAGTCGACCACGTGGTCAGCGGACTGGATGGTTTCCGCATCGTGCTCGACCACGATGACCGTGTTACCCAGATCGCGCAGCCGGCGGAGCGTGGCGATGAGGCGCAGGTTGTCGCGCTGGTGCAGACCGATCGATGGCTCGTCGAGCACGTACATCACGCCTGACAGCTCAGAGCCGAGCTGCGACGCCAGCCGGATCCGCTGCGCCTCGCCGCCCGACAGTGACGAAGCCACGCGGTCGAGCGTGAGGTAGTCGAGCCCCACGTTGAGCAGGAAGCCCAGGCGCGTGCGCACCTCTTTTAGTATTTCTTCCGCGATCTGCGCACGCGCGCCCTTCAACGGCATGGTCGCGCAGTGCTGGGCCGCCTCACCCACGGTCATGGCGGTCACGTCCACGATGCTCTTGCCCGCCAGGTACACGGCGCGCGATTCGGGTCGCAGGCGCTGGCCCTTGCACGCACGGCAGGGCTGTTCGCGAAAGTAGCGCCCCAGCCACTGCCGCATCATCTCCGAGTGCGTGTCGGTCAGGCGGCGCCGGATGTTGTTGGCCACGCCTTCGAAGCGCATGGCCCACGAGCCCGTGCCATGGCGGCTGGACCAGCTCACCTGGACACGCTTCTCGCCGGTTCCGAAGAGCACGATCTCGCGCTGGCGCGGGGTGAGCAACTTCCACGGCTTGTCGAGCGGGATGCCGAACTCGCGCCGCAGGGCCTCGACGATGCGCGAGGTCCAGCCGTCGTCGCGGGCCAGGCGCTCGCCCCAGGGCTCGATGGCACCCTGGAGCAGGGACAGATTCGGATTGGGCACGACCAGGTCGGGATCGACTTCCAGCTTGGAGCCCAGGCCGTTGCAATCCACGCACATGCCGAGCGGGCTATTGAAGGAAAACGACGGCGGCGAAAGCTCGGGCAGGCCCACGCCGCAGTTCGGGCAGGCGCGCTCCTCGCTGTAGGCGCGCACCTGATCTTCGCCCTCGACCTCGACCAGCACGGTTCCGCTGCCGGCGCGCAGAGCCGTCTCGACCGAATCGTTGAGCCGGGCACGCTGGCTGCTTTCCACGGCCAGTCGGTCCACCACCACCTCCACCGTGTGCCGCTTCTTCTTGTCCAGGGCCTTCAGCTCTTCCAGCCGTTGCACCACGCCGTCCACGCGGGCGCGCGCAAAGCCGGCCTTGCGCGCCTCCTCGAACATCTCGCGAAACTCGCCCTTGCGATTGGCCGCCTTGGGCGCCAGCAGGGTCACCCGCTTCTTCGCCGGCAGGGCCAGCAATTCCTCGACGATCTCGGCTGCGGAACGCGCCGCCACTTCGCCCCCGCACAGGTGACAGCGTTGCTCGCCGGCCCGGGCGTAGAGCACGCGCAGATAGTCGTAGATCTCGGTGACGGTGCCGACCGTGGAGCGTGGGTTGGACGACGCCGACTTCTGCTCGATGGCGATGGTGGGCGATAGCCCACGGATCTGATCGTACTTGGGCTTTTCCAGTTGGCCGAGAAACTGGCGCGCGTAGGACGAAAGCGATTCGACGTAGCGGCGCTGCCCCTCGGCGTACAGGGTGTCAAAGGCCAGCGACGATTTTCCCGAGCCCGACACCCCGGTGAACACCACGAGCTGGCGCTTGGGGATGGCCAGCTCGTCGATGTCGAGATTGTGCTCGCGCGCGCCGCGGACAACTACGAAATCTGGCTCGTCAGCGCTGCGCTGGTCTTTCATCACTGAAAGTAGTATGCGAGGCCGACGGTGCCGGTGAGGTTGCCGGAAATGTTGACTACGGTTGGCCCCGTATCCGGAATGTAGAGACCCAGACCCAGCGAGCCCAGCAGCGCCACGTTGGACACG
The DNA here is from genome assembly GCA_003142855.1 of Myxococcales bacterium. Taxonomy (GTDB): domain Bacteria; phylum Myxococcota_A; class Polyangia; order Fen-1088; family Fen-1088; genus Fen-1137. Next base: position 6,191 of record PLNW01000116.1, on the reverse strand, counting down.
ATGAACGCCCTAACCTGCGCGCCGAGTTCCATCTCAAAATCCCACTGAGCGGTGGTCACAGTGGGGTCGTTTCTCCTTCTTGTGAACCCCAGCCCGGCCCCCAGCGAGAAGTCGGCCGAAGAAGTCGCATGCACGTGGTACCAGCCTCGCGCCGCCAGGTCGAAGTCAGTGCCATTCTTGTGATACAAGCCGAAAAGCCCCTCGAGGTGGAATTGGCCGCCTGCGTTTCCCCAGGTCAGCAGGAGGTTCGGGACTGTGTTGGAGACAGTACCTGTCTCCGGCTGATAGAACGCGACCGCGCCCAGCCCGAAGCCGCGGCCGCTGCCGCTCCTGGCGCCGGTCACCGTAGCTCGCGAGGTCGGCTCGGGAGTTGGGTTGATTTGGGCCAAAGCCACCGCAGGCGCAAGAACGGAAGCGATCGTCAGGAAGAGCAGGAAACTTGGCGTTCGACGCATGGAGATACCTCCCAGGTTGAGAAAAGCGAACCGTACTATAATTGACGTTTGCAATGAAGCTCGGACCGCGTGTCGCCATCGTCACTACGCTGCTCATGACAGCCGCGCTCGCTTGCGCGATCTGGGCCGTGCTCGCCGTCTTGCGCGCCGACCAGGTGCGCCGGTTGGACAATGAAGCCCACGCCATGGCGGATGCGCTGGCAGCCGGGATCGAGCCTCTGTCGCCCGCCGAGGCAGGCCCGCTCCTGTCTGCCCGCGTCGCTTCGGCCAACACGCGCCTAGGCCAGTTTCGCCTGGAAACCATCGCCTGGGGCACCCAGCGGCCCAACAACTTCTGGGCCGGATTGGTCGAACAGGCGAGCCGGCTCGACGCGCCGGTGGGCCAACTCTTCGAGCCGGCCGGCATGCCGCTCTTCTACGCCATGGCCATTCCCCTGCACAACTCCGAGTCCGGTGCGCCGGATCGCCAAATCAGCGCCTTCTTGGGCCTGGTCTGTGACAGCAGCTTCATCACCGCCGAGGTCATGGGCACCGGCTGGCACCTGCTTCCCTTTCTCGTCCTCGGCATTCTCGCCTTCGGCATTCTTCTTTATCTGACCTTGCGCCGACGCGTGGTAAATCCGCTGCGTCGCCTGATCGAAGCCATCGACGCCGTGGCTCAGGGTGATTTGACCCGCGCGGTGCTGCCTGGCCGCGACGACGAAATCGGCAGCTTGGCCGGCCAATTCAACAAGATGATGGACTCTCTGCGCGTGGCCCGCGAGAAGGAGGCGCGCGCGACCGCGGCCCGACAAACCATGGAGACACACCTGCGCCGCGCCGAGAAACTGGCCACCGTGGGCCAGGTGGCGGCCGAGATCGCGCACGAAGTGGGCACGCCGCTCAACGTGATCGGTGGCCGCGCCCGCACCCTGGCCAAGCGCCCTGACGATTCGGCCGAGGTACAGAAGAACGCCACAATCATCACTGATCAGGTCGGGCGCATCACCAAGATCATCCGGCAGGTTCTCGATGCCTCACACAAGAGCCGGCCCAGCCTCAGCCAGGTGGACGTCACGCGCGTGGTGCGCGAGGCGCTCAGTTTCGTGGACGAGTTGATCAAGCGCCAGAACATCGAGGTCAACGTGCGCGCCGCGCCTGATCTGCGGCCAATTTCCGGCGACCCCGACGAGATCCAGCAGGTCTGCCTCAACCTCGTGATGAATGCGATCCACGCGATGAAGGGCGGTGGCATCTTGACCATTGACCTGGAACAGAGGGTCAGGCGCAAAGAGGGCCTGGCTCTGTCGCCGCCTTCGCCCTATCTCATGCTGCAAGTGAGCGACACGGGGCCTGGCATTCCGGTCGCGGATCGCGACAAGATCTTCGAACCCTTCTTCACCACCAAGGATCCCGGACAGGGCAGCGGGCTGGGCCTGGCGGTGAGCAAAGGCATCGTCAAGGATCACCAAGGCTGGATTGAGGTTGACGATGCCCCGAAAGGCGGGGCCGTGCTGCGCGTGTTTCTGCCCGTGGGTGGCGTGGCCGAGCGGCCCCAGACCGACGGCGACACACCCGCCCCGGTCAGCGAGAACGCGGGATAGAGGTTTTCTACATTCCCCAGGCCGACTTTATCAGGGCCAGGCCGGAGGTGCTGTTCACGCTGAGCGAGAGATTGCTGCCCGTCCCTTTCAAGGTCGTGATGCTGTACCAGTCCCCATTTCGCAAGCCAGGCCAATAGCAGCTTCCCATTCCGGAAGTCCTGATCTGGCTGGTGACGGCCTGCATGTACGCGATGAACGCAGTGCCGTTGACAGCTCCGCTGTAGTCGTACCCGCTCGTCATGGGCGCGCCGTATTCCGAAACCACCGTGCGATTGGCGTAGGGCCCGACTGCGTTCTTGAGTTTGGTGGTCCAATTCGCCGGGTTCGTGTCCGTGCTGCCGATGGCGTAGATGTGAATATTCAGTATGCAGCCGGCCAGGCGCGAATCGGCGCCTTGGGTATTTACGTCGGTGTCATTGTAGTTGCCGGCCACCAAGATTCGATTATGGGGAACGCCTGGAAATTTCGCCATCCACGCTACAACTAGATTGATGAAGGCAGTCGGACTGTATCCTGAGGGTTCATTGATGACGTCGAAATAGACAAGGTTATTGCTTCCGTATGCATCGACGACCGCCTGCCACATGGCATAGAACGCGTTCATGTCGGGTACTGTCCCGACCCCTGGCTTGTACCAGTACGCAACTATCACCTTCATGTTCTTGCTGATGGCCGCATCGATTATCCCTTTGTAGGCGGTCCACCACGCTGTGTTGGTGACAGTGGGTTCGTTGATCGGAATCCGAATGGAGTTGGCGCTGAGCGCGGTTTGAAACCCAGACAGGATCGCGTTCGCCTTGGCCAAAACTGTGGAATAGGTATCCGAGGAGGAGGACAGCCCGGACGGCTGAAGCACGCCGGCCTGAAAGTTATCCCCCGGATCAGCCCAGTTAACGCAATGAAAGCTCGCCGCGTCCCCGACTGCGCCGCTCGTGCCTCCCGTCGTGGTGCCTCCCGACGTGCCTCCGCTGCCGGAGGTGCCACCCGTGGCGGTGGATCCACCCGTGGTCTTTGATCCGCCCGTCGCTGAGTTCCCGCCGGTGGCAGTGTTTCCGCCTGATTTTCCGCCAATAGCCACGATGCCGGCGCCGCCTGCTGTTCCCCTTGTGGCGGTGTTGCCGGCCGTGCCCCCATTGGCAGTGGCCCCACCCGTCGCTCCGCCCGCTGCTGTGGTTCCTCCGGAGGCTGTGGTCCCGCCTGTTGCTACGAAGCCACCTATGGCCATAGTCCCACCCGTCACGCTGGATCCGCCTGTGGCATTTGAGCCACCGTTCGTCACCTGTCCTCCTGTGCCACTTGTGTCCTCCGCGGTTGTTGAACCACCGGAAGGTTGAGTGCTTCCTCCCGGCGCGATGGTCCCGCCCGCTGAGCTACTGCTCGTGGCAACGGTCCCGGCAGCGCTCGTGGTACCGCCACCCGCTGTCGTTCCGGCTGCGCCCGTGCTTCCGCCGCTGTGACTTGAGAAATTGTTTCCAGAGCACCCGCCCAGCGCCATAGCCAGCGAAAATCCCGCGATTACCGCGAAGTGAGTCGAATGTTGATGGGTGGATGCCATACCGAACTTTCCTTGTTTTCTGGGGAACGGTTATGCCTGAACTGTCTTCTGCCGTGCAGTAGCGTCAGCACCCATAAGGGGCTCTCACGTGACCAAAACGGGTCTTGCCATTTGTGAGCCACTTCGTAGCCGAGTTGCTACTGAAACCTGAGATCGGAGGGGTTCATGCGCCGTTTCCCACTTCTTGCGGGTCTTGCAGTCACCCTGCTTCTTCTGACCACCGCCGCGTGCAGCAACGGCAGCGGGATGCCGTCTTCCGGCACTGGCGGTAGTCCGGCTGGCGGCGCGATCTCAGCGGGCGCCACTGGTAGCGCGCTAGGCGGGAATTCCGGCGCGGTCGTCTCGTCAGGAACTGGGGGCGCAGGGGGCAACCCTGGTTTGGGCGGAACCGCGGCGACCATCAGCAGCTCTGCGCCCGGTGGATCCGGCGGCGCGAGTAGCGGAGGGCGTGGCGGCGCTGGCTTGGGTGGGTCGGCAAGCGCCGGCAGCACAGCCGCTTCCGCAGGAGCCTCGGCAATTGCTGGCTCCTCGGTCCCCGGCGGCAGCGGAGGAACCGCAACCGGCGGCGCTGGCTTGGGTGGGTCGGCAAGCGCCGGCAGCGCGGCCGCTTCCGGAGGTGCCACAGCAACCAGTGGCTCCTCAAGCCGCGGCGGCAGCGGGGGAACTGCAGCGGGCGGAACCCGGTCGGGCGGCGCGAGTGGCTCAGCGGGAACCGTGGGCTCGGGCGGTCGGACAGGCTCAGGTGGCGCTGGCGGCGCTGGCGGCACAGCCGCTCCTCCCGGCGACGGTGGCCCCGCATCTACCTGCGGCGCAGGCACAACGCCAGCCCCGAATCCATTCGGCTGCACCTTCGCTTGGGGAGTCAACGGCAATCCAACGAGTTACCTACAGTTCGCTTCAGCTTGGGCTGGCTCCAAAATCAATGCCGATGGCACCTTCCCTGCCAACGGCTTCGACTCGGGCAACTGGCTCAAGTCATTTGCCAGCACAACGGCCGTTCCCGCCTACTACGCCTACATCCTCGGGTACTACGGCCACGCCAACGGCCTGCAGGACGGAAACGTGACTCCTGGTGGACCCAATCTGACCAACGGGATGGGACCGTTGCTTCTCGGAGTCCTCAATGCCGCATGTCCACAGGGCACGATTTGTGCCGACAATCTGATGGTCAAGGCGTACGCGTGGTACGCGGCACAGACCTACGCCGCCTATAAGAAACCGGTCATTTGGCTGCTCGAAGGAGACTTCATTCAATACTCGGTGGAGGGCTCTACGTCGGGGCTCTCCTACGCACAACTCGGTCAGCTTGCCGCGCAGATTGCCCTGGCGATCAAGTGCAACGATCCCCCTGCCGTCGTCGCTGAGAACTACTCAACCTGGATCAGCACGTCGCAATTGAACTCATATATTGGCGAAATGAACACCGCCATGGCTGCCCTGGGCACGAGCTGCGACATGATCTGGACGACAGGCAAAGGCACCAGCGCCAACGCCGGAGGCAGCGAGACCTGGGCGGCCTTACACACCTTCACTGGCAAGCCCATCCTGGTCGATGAAAGCTTCGGCCTTTCGGCAGCGGGCGATAGCTGGGCGAATCAGACGGCCGACACCATCAATGCGCGCATCGCCGGCGGTGTCGTGGCGGCGAACATCACGACGTCCACTCCTCCGTCGTACCTGCAGACCAATGTGACGACCACGCTCGCGCCGTCGGCCCTCAGCTCAACGTGCCCCTGAGAGGCGCACGCGGCTCACTGGGCACTGAGCGAGACCGACCCTGACGCCAACCCGGACGAACTTGCGGTAACCACGATCGGTCCGGTCGCCCCGGTCGACCGCACAATAGCCAATGCCTTGCCGCTGAACGCGTTCTTGCTGGTGCTCTTGTACAGCGAGGTATCGATGGCATTTCCGTTGTCAACACCCACGATCTCGCCAGGTCCGGTCAAGGAGAAGCTCACCGCATTGGCAGCCGTCGGCACAAGAACGCCAGTGGCGTCCTGAATGTCGGCAGCGACAAAGGCCAGGTCCCTGCCGTCAGCGCTGATGGCGCTCCGATCCACTGAGAGCGCCACCTTCGCCGCCGCGCCTGCCGTCTTCACTTCCTCGCTCGCGACCACGGTCCCGCCGCGTTTGCCCTCCACGCGCAGAGTGCCCGTCGCCCATGGTACATTCCATTCCAGGTGCACGGCGCCGGCTGCGAATGTCTTGCTCCCCTGCGAGACGCCGTTCAGGAACAGCTCCGCGCTGTCGCAGTTGGTGTAGACGAAGACCGTGACCGTGGTTCCAGCACTCCAATTCCAGTGAGGCAGGACATGGACCATCGGGGTCGTTGTCCAGTGGCTCTGGTAGAAATAGTAGATATCTTTGGGGAAGCCGGCGGTGTCCACGATGCCGAAGTAGGAACTCTTGGCCGGCCAAGGATAGGGAGTTGGCTCACCGATGTAGTCAAAACCAGTTCAAATGAACTGGCCGGCCACAAAGCTGCGACTGACATCATTCTTGTATGAACTCTCGGCGGAGGACCCCCAACTGACGACGCTGTTGTCGTATGACGAACACTGCGTGTCGGGGCTGGTTAGCACTACTGATTCAAAA
>PLNW01000148.1 GCA_003142855.1 Myxococcales bacterium | reverse complement strand
GTTCGAGCCCGCCTCGCCAGGACCCTCAAACGGTGGCAAAAGCCGCCACGCTGCGCTCCGCGCCCGCGATCGAGGTCGCAATACTGCGGTCGGGCAGGGTTCTCCAACGCTCAAAAAACCGTTTCGATTCGCCTATGGCCCTCACCCGTACGTTCGTCGAGCCGGCCCGAGGAGAACGGGTCCTGACCAGACGCCACACCGAGGGTGGACCCGCTGGGAACGATGGTTACCCCGTAGCCTGCATACGGACGCAAACGGAGACCGGCGACCGCGTGTGCCGCCTCGTGGTGGGCGACCCACGACAGTTCGCGTGCCTTCTGACCGGCAATCGAGATCTTGGGGTTGTGCGCCTTGAGTATTTTTCGATGCGAGCGTTTGGGCATGGCTAGCCTCTGTCTTCCTCTTCCGAAGCGTCAATGTTGCTGGTGCCAGACGGCGCGGCTATCCCGGGCTCGGCTACGCCCCTGACCCGAAGAACCTTGACTGGAATGCCCTCGGCGACCATCCAGTGCAGCCACGCTTCTTGGGTGTCCCGGATCTTCTCGCGAATGCCCTTCACCTCGACGAACACCACAGTCCCGTCCTTCCACGCCACGTAGTCGGGCAGGCCGGCGCGGTTTTCGGTCGGGTTCGAGGCGATCCGGTGGACGATCTTCGCGAAGACGGGCGGCTGGATGGTCGACAGGAACTGGGAGACCTGGGCGCTATTCAACACGTCCCGGTAGGAGAAATCTCTGCCGTCGAAAACGATTCGAGTCCAAGTGTCGCCATAGCGGCGGAGCTGGGCTGACACGAACGGCGCAACATTGGACTGGGCAACAAGGGCGGCCTTCTGGTCGATCCTGGCCTTGCGGACTTCATAGAAACTCTGTCCTGAGAAGAGGTCATGCGGGATGTCGTTCATCGCGTTCGGCGTTCCCGTTCCGTCGAAGATCTCCTCCCAGAAGACCAACCCAAACATCGCCTGCCAAAATCGCACTTCTCCCCGCAGGGTGTTGAACCCTTGCCCCGCCAGGTAGTCGAGTGCGGCTTCCTCGGTCCCACATGGTTGCCCCCTTCTGTCCAGGAAGACAGATTTTCCCTTGTGACCGGATCTGCGCACTTCAATGACATCGGTGGGGACGGTCGCAGCGCATTCCACCGGCGCGTCCAACTCTGGAGGCTCCGCACCGCCGATCGCATCGTCGATCTCGCTGTCGTCCTCGTAGCTGCCGTAGCGGATCTCCCTGGCGATCTTCTGAAGACGGCGCAATTCCCCGACGTTGCGCTCCTCTTCGTAGATGTCCCACAACGTGTCCAGCGATGGCAGCCTGGGGCAGAGGTAGTCCTTCGACTGGACCGCCCTGGCGAACGAGATCCGCTTCCCGTCCAACTGAGTGAACTGGGCGAGGAACGTCTTGTACTGCGCCACGTCCTGCTCACAGAGTGCGACCAGTTGGGTCTGCACGCTGGGATCGAAATGGCGTCGACGATCTAGGTACTCGACCAAGCCGTTGATGACAAAGTGCTTGTCGGATGCCGACGTGGTCTCCGCGACCCGGGCCAGGTTGTCTTGGAACCGCGCGGTGGCCTCATCGTCGGAATGCCAATGCGAAAAGAGGTACCCGATCTGTTCGTCGCACAGCAACGTGACGTCGGGACGTGCTGAGCGCATGGCCTCGCCCAGCAGCATGAAGAAACCGATGCATGCGCGGCGCTGGTCCCCGTAATCCAGGTTGTTGGCAAGCCGCTTGACGGATGTCACCACCTTCCAGCCCGGATCGCCGTGCTTCACGAGGAGTTCAAGGTGCAGGAGGGCACAAGCCAACGCTTCGGCAAGCTGGGCCGGGTCGGAACGGAGTTTGTAGGACTGGTTCAGGTGATTCCTCAGCGCCTGCTCTGTCTTGGCAGGCGGCCCCCCAGCCCGGGCATCGGCAAGGACCCGGTCGAAATCAGGTGGTGGACATGAGTGCGCCTGCGCCAGACGGCCGATGGACAGTCTCACGCCAGCGATGGCGTCCCCAAACGCTGCTGGTCGCGGGAACCCGGCGCGTAGACGATCAATCGCTGCCTGCCGCGCCCTTTTCTGTTCCTCGCGCTCACGTTCCCACACGGCAGGATCGGGACGGACCATGTATGCCGAGAACGTGATGCCCGGCGCAACCTGGTCACTGAAGATTTCCTCCCTGCGAGCGGCACCCTGGGCGCTTCCCCCCTTCCGCGACGAGCGGGAGACATGGATCCAGATCCACGCCGCCACAGCTCCAGCGATGATGAGGACCCAAGTCATTGCATTTCCATCCTGGGAAGGAGAAACATTTTGCCCCGACGATCGTTCTTGCTCGCGAAATTCAAGACACGGATTCCAGTGTTCCACGATACCTGACCACGATACCTGATCATTGACTCCACCTTCGATCAGACTATCCTTGTAGTCGTTGCGTGGCTGTCTTCGTCTTCTTGCGTCGGCGAGCGGGTGTCTGGTGTCCGGTTCCTTGTCTCTGGAGAATGGCTCTCTCCCAAGAAAAAGGAACTCATGGCAACGCCAACTCGACTCAACCGTCCTTCTGACCTCGTTGCTCTAGGTCTCGTTCGTCACGATCTAGCAATCCTTCCCGAAGGATCCTCTGCCGGCGGACTGCTCGCAGTGGGCCTCCCGTCCACACCCGCCGTCTTGGGTCGATGTCGATCGGGAGCAAGCCTACCGTGGGCTTCACGAACTGGCTGGAGATGCCGGGGCAAATACGAACCTCTCAATTCCCCTAGGTCATGCACCATCAACCCAATGAACCCGATGAAAGGCCAACAATGAACGATACGATTATCACCAACTCAGTGAACAACCTGCAACGAGCCGTCAACAACCTGAAAGCCGAAGTCAAGAAAAACGAATACCTTTTACAATCCCTCAAAAGGACCCTCGCTCCGCCCAAGAATTCCCTCAATGAGCGCGCGGTTTCCGCGTTCGAAACCTGGGCTGTCCTGCGTGACTTCTGGCAACTGCAGCAGAGCACATGCTCTCGATTGATCGAGGTTGCGCACGCCAGTGCGCAACTGGAGGAGAGCGCGGTCAGGACGATCTTGGATCTCATTGCCGAAATCTCCGCTGGTGGCGATGACAAGCTGCTGGCCGAGATCAACGCCACGATGGCCCGACGCCGCGCAGCTTTGCAGGCAGCGGGTCAGGAAGATCCGCGTTGACGGACAGACGGTCCGACTGCGCTTCGAGCACAGGAACTGACCGAACGGGGCTTCCGAGCAATCTGCAATAGCCGTCTGCCCCTGTCCCGGCCTGCGACTACCTGGCCGCCGCCGTGGCGCCCGTTTGCGCCATCAACAACTGGCACGCTAATCGAAGACCCTGACTCTCTGGCGCACAGAAGCCGGTCTTCTTCGCGGGGGGCATGGCGACGCATCCGCCTGACACAGCGCCATCCTTGTTGTTCGTGGCGTTGGACACCAGCGCGTTTCCCACCTTGCCCCGGCCGGTGGTGACGGGATCCACGGGGATCCCGGTGTTGCTGTTCCCGGACAAGTCGGGGGGCGAGGTGGAGTCCGGACGCAGAATACCGCATGGGGTCGGGGCCGGGAAACGGGCGAGTGAAATGATTGTAAACTGCAATTTCGCCGCCCCGCCTCTTGCCGCTCCTCCGTCTATCCCCCCGGTTTCATTGGACGTTCACGTCTGCCGCTGAAGATCGGCGGAAGGGAGAGGGGCAGCGGCTCCGGCCCGTCCGTCCTGTACAGCGGAGCCCATTGGCTCCGAGGCAAACCCTGGCGTTGGGTCGCAAAGTCTGGCCTCGGGGCGTGCAGACCGTATCATTAGATCATAGGTTTGCTGGGTTTTCCACGTCTCCGCGCGGGACATGGGGAACTGAAGCCACGGCAGATCCGGCCAATGGTGAATGGTGAATGGTGAATGGCGGGTTAGCTCGCTCCGGCGGCACCCAAAATCCCGACCCCAAACACCAAACTCCGGAGTCAACCATGTCCAAGAACAAGACCGCTGTTCCGCCAGAAGACGACGTCGATACCACCTGCCTTGGAGAACCCTTCACTAAGGCGGAAGTTGCTGAATCGCCGATTCCTCACTATGTCCGAAGACCCACGGCAACTCCGCCTCCCTATTCTCCCGCACCCAATTCGGGAGCCATTCTGCCCGCGAGCCTGGCGGACCAGCCCCCCAATGCCTCCGCTCCTCCCGATGACGATCTCGACACCACCTGCCTTGGTGAACCCATCACCGAGGCCGAGGTTCCTGACTCGCCGATCGTTCGCTGCGTCCGCGAACCGAAGGCCACTATGCTCGGCCAATCTCTGGCGCCCGATTCGCAGCCAATTCTGGCCCAGAGTGTGACGGCGAAGTTCCTCGGAATGAAAGAGTCCGGCTTCGTCGCCACAGACGAGGATTTCAGGAAGTTGCGCGCTGAGATGGTTTCCAGGGGTGTCGCGCCGGATGCACCAATCAATCGACTAATCGAGCTATTCTCAAAGCCCGAGATCACTGACGAAGAAATGGTGGAGGTCTTTCAGTGTTTTCGAGAGGACTACGGCACGGCCGACTTACCTCCCGCTTCAATGGCATTCCAAAACAGACCCCCTGCCGGCTGGTCCGGAGGCGCCCGGCGGCGCCCACGAGGCGAAGAACCTGTTCTCGATCTGTACCTGTCGCAAGTAAAATCGGGCGCCATCCCATCAATCCATTTGAGTGAAGATCCCGCCTCCCTCGCGAGCTTGAAGCACTCGATGTTGGAGTACGGGCAGACCGTGCCGCTCTTGGTAGTTTGCGACGCCACAAACCCCGATCGCGTCTTTGTGATCAATGGACATCGCTGTCTTCAAGTCGCTCGCGAACTCGGCTGGATGAAGATCAAGTGTCTTGTTCGCTCGATCGAGAATGAAACCGAGGCACTCATTCTCCATTTGCTGGAGAACACACGCCGAAAGACCGTCACACCCTACGAACTGGCGGTCTATGTCGAACTGCTGGCACGCCAGCATGGCGTGCCGGTTCGCAACCTCGCGGGGCTGTTGGGCTACAGTCCGAGCTACATCTACAGCATGCTCAAGTGCCTCAATTTGCCGGAGACTATCCTTTCCGATTGGAAAAACCAGCATCCGGCGCTGACTATTGCCCGCGTCTTTGCGCTGATTCGCGAGCCAGATCCTCTTTCGGCATGGCAGCGCCTGCGCTCGAAATATGAACGCGCGACCCAGGACGTCGCCGCTGTTCCTCCATCGGATGAACCCGCTGACGACCCGACGGCCTGGGAACCCTACAGAAGACCCACCAAGACCGCCCTGCTAAAGGTTCGCGATCTCGTGTCTCGCGCGAAGATGCCATCTACTCAGGAAGGCGTCAGGGAACTGGCACTTGGCCTGCTTGATTACGCTTGTGGCAAGACGTCGCAGGTTCCTCACCTTCGCGTTCCTGAACTGAGGAAGCGTTCGCCGAGAGCGTCGCGCCGATGATGATCCGCAACCGATCCAGCGGAAGCAAGAAGGAGTGAAGAAATGGTGCTGGCTCGCCACCGAAGATCCTCTACCACCGGCTGTTCATTTTCTGGAAGCTCTTGTCCAGCTCGGCCCTGGATGCTTTGAGCATGTCCACGCTCATGCCGTAGCCGATCTCGACCACGTCGGCCTCAAGGCCTTTCATGACCGCGCCCACGAATTCCTCGGGCTTGAGATCCGCCTTGAGGTTGCCCCGTTTGGCCCTGCCTTCTGGGTTCAATTCCGTGTCGACGGCGGGCGGAACGACCTCGAAGACCTTGATCCCGAGTTTCGAGAGCTGATGCCTGAGCGCCATGGAGAAGGCGTGCAGACCAGCCTTGGTGGCGCTGTAGACCGGCATACGCGCGGCGGGCACAAACCCGAGCCCGGAGGACACATTGACAATAGCCGGCTGGTTCTTGCCGATCAACTGGGGGACAAACAGCCCTGACAAGATGATGGGCGCTTCCAGGTTGATTCTGACCTCGCTCTCCCCGGCCAGAAATGCGTCGACACCTTTCGTGAAATTGATGTCCCTTTGCACGCCGGCGTTGTTGACCAGGATGTTCAGATCCTTGAAGCTCGCGCCCGTCCATTGGGCCAGCGCTGTGCAATCCGATTCCTTCGCCACATCGCAGGTCCTGACGTGAAACTCGGGATGCTTCTTGCGGGCGTCCAGGAGTCTTGCTTCCCTTCGACCGCAAATAATGACCTCGTTCCCCGCCTTCAGAAAGGCTTCGGCCATCGCGAAGCCAATGCCGGTGGCGCCGCCAGTGATCAACACCGTGTTTCCCGTGAGCTTCATGGGGTGCCTCCTCGTCGTTTCTTCATGGGGTATCCGATGGTCTGTCCGAAAAGCACGCGCTGATCGTCGCGCAAGTTCAACTTCGCAGCAAGCCCCGACCTGTCGCAGTTGTGGAACCACGCCGCCAGGCCGACGGAGGCCGCAAAGAGATACACGTTGGCCGCAATCAGGCCCGTGTCGACGAAGTAGTAGGACCGCTGGACGTCGGGATCGCGAAGCCCCGGTTCCTGGTATCCGGCCGTGTGGGCCAGCTTGTCGATGTCCGCTACGTAGATGAAGCGAACAGGAGCCTTGGCGCCGCCGCTGCCCTGGCCTCGACCGATCGCCAGGCTTCGCAGGTCACCCGCGACGGCCGGCACCAGCCGGTGGTCGAATGGATCATACAAATACGTCTCGTCTTGCAGGGCAACGTAGACGTCGATCTCCTGCGAGTTGCTCGCCGAGGCTGCGGTCCTGCCGGGAATCCCGAATGGACCCTTCTTCCGGTTCACTCCGCACGCCGCCCACAGCAGATCAGAAAGAACCTGCAAGGGAAGTTTCTTGTCGCTGATCTCGCGGATGGTCTTTCTCAGCTGCAAGACCGTCGCGAGCGACCTGCTGGACTTGAGCGCGGGTTTCGGTAGCTCAATCGGCTGAGCATCGCGCGAAATGCCTGGTCTCCTTTTGCTGGGCCGCTTCTGGGTCATCGTAGCCTCCCGGCTTCGTCCGAAATGCTGACCCTTCTATACCTTGTTCGGCCGACACCGCGCCGGATCACGATCCCGATTCCCCTTGCCGGGCGCGACGGATATCATCGTCGCTGGCCGTGGCAGAAGCATCGAAGCGCAGCGTCTTGTCCGTCCTGACCAAGGGACGACTGGAAGATCTGGGGCGCGAGTTCGGGGTTTCCCTGCCGGGCACAGCGACCAAGGACGCCCAGGTGGCGGTTTTGGCCGACTCGGCGCTCGATCTGGCCAGCGTTCTTGGGCGCCTGCGCCGGGATGAACTGCGGTCGGCTTGCCGCGCCCATGGGGTCGATGCCACGGGTCGTGGACGCAACGATCTAATGATACGGCTCAGCGGACCCGGGGGTGCTACCGGCGCCCGTGAGGCTGGGCCTGCTTGGCAGCGTTCGCACCGGGCGGACGGCTTGCCGCGCGAGGGACAAGTTGTGCAGGTCCGGCACCGGCAGTATCTCGTCACTGAGGTAGCGAGCCCCGATCTGTGCGAAGACAGGTCGGGGCAGACGCTGGTCAGCCTGGTCTGCCTCGATGACGACGCCGCCGGGCGCCGCTTGGAGGTCCTTTGGGAGCGCGAACTGGGCGCGCGGGTGGTCGAGCCCGAGGCGCATGGGCTGGGCCAGGCGGACCGCCTCGATCCGCCGCGCCACTTTGCCGCCTATCTGCACGCGCTCAAGTGGGGCTGCGTGACTGCCACGGACGCGCGCCTGTTCCAGTCGCCCTTCCGCGCAGGGGTCAAGCTGCTCGACCACCAGTTGGTGCCGCTTCGCAAAGCCCTGGAACTGCCGCGCGTGAACCTATTTTTGGCGGACGACGTCGGGTTGGGGAAGACGATCGAGGCCGGCCTCATCCTGCAAGAGTTGATGCTGCGCCAGCGGGTGGACCAGGCGCTGATCATCTGCCCGGCCGCGCTGGCGCTCCAGTGGCGCGCAGAGATGGAGAAACGCTTCGGGATCAGGTTCGAGATCTACAACCGGGATTTCGTTTGCCGGCGGCGCGAGGAGCGCGGCTTTGGCGTCAACCCGTGGACTACCTTCCCGCGCTTCATCATCTCGTACCAGACCTTGCGGCGGCCGGAATATCGCGAGCCGCTGCTGCGCCACCTGGACCAGCGCGCGCCCAAGAGCCTGCTGATCATGGATGAGGCGCACACGGCCGCGCCAGCGTCGGCGTCGAAGTACGCGGTCGATTCGCACGTCACCAACGTCGTGCGCGAGGTGGCGCCCAAGTTCGAGCACCGCCTGTTCCTGTCGGCCACGCCCCACAACGGGCACTCGAACAGCTTCTCGTCGCTGCTGGAGATCTTGGACCCGCAGCGCTTCACCCGTGGCGTGCCCGTGTCCGGCCCCAAGCAACTCGACCCCGTGATGGTCCGCCGCCTGAAAGGTGAGCTGCGCGAACTCGGCGTCGAGGGCTATCCGCTTCGCCGCGTGATCCAGATCGATCTCACTCACGGGGCAGAAGGCTGGCAGCAGCGCTACGCCACCGAGGACGCGGCGGTCGTGGTCGGCGACGGAACCAGCGCAGAAATAGACCTGTCGGCGCTGCTGGCCCAGTACGCCGCTCTATTGAAGCAAAAGAACCGTCGCAGCCGCCTGGTGATCGCCAACCTACAGAAGCGTCTGCTCTCCAGTATCGAGGCTTTCGCCCGCACCCTGGCCGTACACGCGAAGAGCGTCGGGGCTCGCACCGACCAGTCGGTCGCGTCGGTTTCGCCACCTGATGATGACGAGTACGGCGAGGACGAAACCACTTCGGACGAGCGGTCAGACTCGCAGATGACCTTGCTTTCCTGTGGTCTAGCCGCGCCCAGCACGGACGCCCGCAGCCTGCTCGAACGCATGACCAGTCTGGCCGAGCAGAGCCGCCGCGCCCCTGGCCCCAAGGTGCTGGCTCTGATCGACTGGATTCGCCGCAACCAGTGCTCTGCCGTCCAACTCGGCGGCGCCACCCCGACCCGCAGCCCGGCGTCCTGGACCGACCGCCGCTTGATCGTGTTCACCGAATACGCTGACACGAAACGCTACCTGGCCGCCATCCTACGCGCCGCCTTTGACGGAACTGCTGACGGGGATCTTCGCCTGATGGAATTTCACGGCGGCATGTCGGACCGCCAGCGCGAGGAAGTGCAGCGCGCTTTCAATGGCCCGCCCGACCAGTATCCGGTGCGCATTCTGCTCGCCACCGACGCCGCCCGCGAGGGCGTGAACCTTCAGGGCTATTGCGCCGACATCTTCCATTTCGATGTGCCGTGGAATCCGGCGCGGCTGGAACAGCGGAACGGTCGCGTGGACCGGACCCTTCAGCGCGAGCCGGAAGTCCGCTGCCACTACTTCTTCTATCCCCAGCGGGCCGAGGACCATGTGCTCCAGGTCCTCATCGAGAAGGTTGAACGCATCCGCCGCGATCTCGGCAGCCTGGGCGAGGTCGTGGCCGCCCGTCTGGCCGACGTCCTTGAAGATGGCATCGGCCCAGACACGCAGGCCAGGCTCGATGAGGCCGAGCGCGTGGACGAGCAGAATGTGACCGTGACCCGTGAACTCGGCCCGAAACAAGCCGTGGACAAGGCCCGCTCCGAAATCGATCTCGTCGCGCGCATCCTGAACGACTCGCGCGAGGTCATGAGCTTCGAGCCCGGCTTGCTCTGCGAGGCGCTCAATGTGGGCTTGGGACTCGCCGGCGAGAAGCCTCTGGTCCCGACCAAGACGCCACACACCTTCAATCTGCCCGAACTCAGCGACACCTGGCAGAACACCCTGGACGCATTTCGCCCCCCGCGCGAGCGCGACGAGGCTTTCTGGGACTGGCGCAAGCGCCCGCTGCGCCCCGTGACCTTTGTTCCGCCAGAGCACATGAACGACGAGGTCGTTCAGCTTCACCTGCAACACCCCTTTGTCCAGCGGGTTCTGTCGCGCTTCCGTGCGCAGGGCTGGGCAGCACACGATCTCGGCCGCGTGACGGTATTGCGCAACCCGCGCGATGCCATTGCCCGCGTGATTGGCATCGGCCGCCTGTCCCTGTTCGGCCCGGGCGCCACCCGCCTGCACGAAGAGATCATCTTCATAGCCGCGCAGTGGATCGATGGCCGCACCGATGGCCGGCTGAAACCCTTCGCCGAAGAAGCAGATCGCAAGGCCATCGCCGATCTGGAGCGGTTGCTCGCCGAGGCGCCTGACCAGCCCGACATCAACGACACCGTCCGCCGCCGCCTGCAAAACGCCGCACCCGGCGATTTTGGCGATCTGTGGAAGCACATCCAGGTCGAGGCCGAGAGCCGCGAGCACGATGCCCGCGAGAAGCTGCGCACGCGCGCCAGGACCGAATCGGAGGCCTTGCGCAAGATCCTGGAGGATCAGCGCGCCGCCATCAGCCAAGCGCTGCAGAACCAGCAACTGGCATTCGAATTTACGGAAGCAGATAGGGATCAACGCATCCAGTTCGAGCAGGATCGCAAGCACATGACCGCGCGCCTTTCTGAGATTGACGGCGAGATCGAGACGCAGCCGCGCGACATCGAAGGGCTTTACCAGGTGATGCTGAGGCGACTGGAACCCGTTGGCTTGGTCTACCTATGGCCCTCGACGAGATAGCCCATGTCTGACGTCGAGATCGACTTTCACAAGACCTGGCTCGGCTTCGTCCAGCCGGTCGAAGGTCTCGTCTTTTCCATCCCGGTCCTGGTCGATGCCGGCTGCATGGAACGAAAGCCCGTCGCGCTCCAGCAGCGCCTGCGCGATCTTGCGCCCCCCACCAGCCCTGACCCGGGCGCCGCCCGCCAGTTTCACGACCTCGACCAACTCCTCGCCGAGATCCTGGGTCTGACCTCTGACCTGTTCGACCGTGGCGAATCCCTGCCCGCCGATTTGTCTCTGTACGTCCCAGAAGGCCGGCAAGAGATCCGCCCGACGCTCGCGCTCCGAAAACACTCGACCCAATCTCCCTCCCCGCAGGAGCCTCAAGGTAACGGGGATCTCCTTCCCGACGCCTCGACCCCGCAATCCCGCGCCGGCGCCGCCTACGAAATGCTGGTCTGGTCCCTGCCTCCTGGCCTCGACCTCGACAAGCCCGAAACCCAGACCGGCCCCTGGGAATACGCCCCAGCCGCCAAATTCGACCGCCTGCTGCGCTCCTGTCGCGTGCCCATCGGCCTGCTCACCAACCACCAGGTCATCCGCCTCATCTATGCCCCGCACGGCGAGGCGACAGGCTCGATCACTTTCTCGCTCGCCACCATGGCGGACGCCGGTGGCCGGCCCGTGCTCGACGCCTTCGCTACCTTGCTCTCGGCCGGCCGGTTCTTCGCCGTCTCGCCCGAGCGTCAGCTTTCTCAGATCCTGCGCGACAGCCGCCGTCGCCAGGCCAACGTCACCAACCAGCTCGCCGACCAGGTTCGCGACGCCCTGGAAATCCTCTTGCGCGGCTTCGAGGCCGCCGCCAGCCGGGACAAGACCGCCACCCTCGATGATGCCCTTGCCCGCGCCGACGACCATGTCTACGGCGGCCTGCTGACCGTCTTGCTGCGCCTGGTGTTCCTGCTCTACGCCGAGGACCGCGAGCTTCTGCCCATCGGCGATGGCCGGTATTTCCGCCACTACTCCGTCCTGGGCCTGTTCGAGCAGCTACAGGACGACAACGCCAACTTCCCCGACACCATGGTGCGCCGGTTCGGCGCCTGGCCCCGCCTGGTGGCCCTGTTCCGCATCGTGTTCGAGGGCGCCCAGCACGGTTCCATGGTCCTGCCCGCCCGTCGCGGCGATCTGTTCGACCCCGAACGCTACCCCTTCCTCGAAGGCTGGCCCGCCGCTGGCGGCGCGCCGGTCGATGCCGCTGCCCGCGCCGGCGTGCAAGTGCCCAGCGTCGACGACGAATCCATCTATCGCGTGCTGGAAAAGCTCCTCTACCTCGACCACCAGCGGCTGTCGTATCGCGCGCTGGACGTCGAGCAGATCGGCAGCGTGTATGAGGCCCTGATGGGCTTCCACGTGGTGCGGGTGCCCTCGCGCGCGGTGTGCGTGCGCGGCCCGCGCGTGTGGGTGGCGGTTTCCGAGTTGCTGGCGGCGCCGCCCGACCGTCGCGCCGCCTGGCTGGAGGACGAGGCTGGCGTCGACAAGAGCGCCGTCAAGAAGGCCGGGGCCGAGATCAAGGCGGCCAAGACCGAGGACGAAATGCTGGCAGCCTTGCAGGCCATCCAGGCTCGCGACACCGAAGTGGCGCGCCCGCTGCAACTCGTCCTGCAACCTGGCGCCGAGCGCCGCCGCACCAGCTCGCACTACACCCCGCGCTCGCTGTCCGAGCCCATCGTGCGCCGGACCCTGGAGCCCCTGATCGGCGCCATGACTCAAGTAGACGGTGCGCCGCCGTCCGACCGCCTGCTTGACTTGAAGATCTGCGATCCCGCCATGGGCTCGGGCGCGTTTCTGGTGGCCGCCTGCCGATTTCTCGCCGACCAGGTGGTGGCCGCATGGACGCGCGAGGGCCGCCTCCCCGCCCTTGCCTCGGCCACAGAAGACGTGGTCACCCAGGCCCGGCGCTTGGTCGCCCAGCGCTGCCTGTACGGCGTGGACAAGAACCCCTTCGCGGTCAGCCTGGCAAAGCTGTCCCTGTGGCTGGTCACCCTGGCCAAGGAAGAGCCCTTCACCTTCGTGGACCACGCCCTTCGCCACGGCGATTCGCTGGTCGGGCTGTCGCTGGACCAGATCCGCGCCTTTCACTGGAAGCCCGAAAGCCAGCTTGAGCTGGTGGGCAAGGAGATCGAAACCGCCGTTGACGAGGCCCTGGCCCTGCGCCTGCGCATCCTGGAACTGGCGCGCGAGCACGGCAGCGCGGTCACCAAAGAGAAAGAGCGCCTGTTGTGGGACGCCGAGGACGCCCTCGATCGCGTGCGCGTGATCGCGGATCTGATTGTGGGCGCGTTCTTCGCTGCTGACAGCGACAAGGCCAGGCAGGCCGAGCGCAACCGCCGCCTGGATCTCGTCAGCACCTGGCTGCGCGACAGCGGCCCTGTTCCCGTCGAGCTGCGCGATCTCTGCGACGAGCTTCGCCGCGACGGCGAGGGCCGCAAGGGCATCCCGCCCTTCCACTGGATGACCGAGTTTCCCGAGGTGTTCTACGGCGAGCGGCCCGATCCCCTGGACAGGGATCGCGTGAACCGCGCCGCGTGGATGGATGCGTTTGTGGGGAATCCGCCGTTCTTGGGGGGAAAACGTATCTCAGAGACGTACGGTGACGCCTACGCCTGTTGGCTCGTTGCCCTGCATGCGTCGACGATGAATGCAGATCTCTGCGCGCACTTCTTCCGCCGTGCCGACTTCCTGCTCGGCCAGCACGGCACCATCGGCCTCATCGCCACCAACACCATCGCCCAGGGCGACACGCGCAGCACCGCGCTCCAGAACATGCTCAATGGCGGCGCGGCCATCTACGACGCCGTTAGCAGCATGAAGTGGCCCGGCGAGGCCAACGTGGCCGTCTCTCTGGTCCACCTGGCGAAAGGGCATCTGGCCAGCGTCTCCGGTCTGCGCCGAAGGCTCGACGGCGTCGAAGTGACGACCATCAACTCCCGCTTGCGCCCAAAGCCCGAGCGCCCCGATCCACATCCTTTGGCCGAAAACGCGGACCTGAGCTTCGTGGGCAGCTACGTGCTGGGCATGGGCTTTATCCTCACACCCGAAGAACGGGAGGACTTGGTTCGGAAAGACAAGCGGAACGCAGAGCGGATCTTTCCCTATCTCGGTGGGGAAGAAGTAAACACCAGCCCGACCCAAAGTTTCGACCGCTGTGTGATCAATTTCGGCGAGATGTCCCTCGAAGAGGCCGAGAAGTGGCCCGCCCTCATCCAGATCCTGCGGGAAAAGGTCAAGCCCGAACGTGACAAGGTCAAACGTGACGCCCATCGAAAGTTCTGGTGGCACTACGCTGACAAGCGGCCGGGGCTCTGTGCGGCTTTGCGGAAACAGAGTCGCTGCCTCGTGACCTCCATACACGCAAAGCACCTCTTGTTTTCCTTCTGTCCCGCCACATGGGTGTTCTCCCACGGCGTGAACGTTTTTGCCCTGGAGGACAATTCCCGCTTCTCCGTCCTCCAGTCGCGCATCCATGAACCTTGGGCGCGCCTGCTTTCGTCGTCGATGCGAAACGATCTCCGCTACAGCGCCTCCGACTGCTTCGACACCTTCCCATTCCCCGCCGCTGAGGCCCTGGCCCCCACCGGCGACCTGGAAGCCATCGGCGCCCGCCTCTACGAAACCCGCGCCCGCCTGATGGTCGAGCGCAACCAGGGCCTGACGACAACCTACAACCAGCTCAAAGACCCCGCCTGCGACGACCCCGAGATCCTCGCCCTCCGTCGCCTCCACGAAGACCTCGACCGCTCAGTCCTCGCCGCCTACGCCTGGCCCGACATCTCCGTCCCCGCCTACGAAACCCCCACCACCCCCGCCACCCGCGCCGCCCAGGAATCCTTCGAAGACGAAATCATCGACCGCCTCTTCGCCCTAAACACCACCCGCGCCGAACTGGAGAAACTCCAAGGCGCCAGCAAACCAGCCACAAGCCCCGCCAAGAAAGCAGCCCGCAAGCTCCCGAAACCTGCCGCCGTTGACAACCAACTCAATCTCACCGACCAGACAGCCCGCAAGAGGCCGAAGTCATGACCCCGATCCAGGAAGCCCGCGAGGCGCTCGAGCTGCGGATACGCGGCAGTCCCGGTCAGGTTGTCGTGTACGACTGCTCGCCTGGATCGGCCATGTCGAGGGCAAGTCTCTTGAGTTCCGCCACCTCGTCGACTTCGCTCAGGATCCCTCGGTAGTCCTCGCTGGTGGCGCCGTCCCCGTCAGCGCTCGTAGCCTCTGCGAGCTTCTCAAAAACGATTTCAAAGTGGAGAGTTGCCATTGCTTCTACCTTCTCTATACCACGATCTTCTTCTTGGTCTGGAGTTCTATCTGACGCCGTGTGTCCCCAAGATCGATCTCGGCTGAGCAGGCGGGGCACTTGAGCTTGTTGTTGGCGGGGAACGGCAAGCATCCCGCCTGAAGCGGTCGCCTTTGTCCCAAGTTTGCCTGGACTCGAAGAGGGTTCGTACACCGCGGACAGGTCGCGTCCAAGATGATGGGTACATCGCCCAACCTGGCCTGCTGCGGTGGCGGGACCGCGGGGCCAAGGTAGCGATACACTTGCGACTCGGGCGTTTCAAAGACCTTGTAGATGTTCGTTCCGCTAAACGCCATCTGCAAGAGAGTGTGGTACCGGCGAATGGGCTCCGCGAGGTTCGCATCCTTGCTGAAGTCTGTAATTCTGAGCCTCATCCCTTCGAGATCATCGATCTTCAGCGACCGCGCATGGGTTAGCCATTCTCCGTGATTGCACAACCGGCCGGCGATTTCGTCGGCGCGGCTCTCCCTGTCTGCATCCGTCACCTTCGCTCCGGTACTCGCGTGGACGTCCCAGTTCTTGAACTTGTACTTCGCGAGCCACTGCTTCACCAATGTCTTTGCGAAGTCGAGGGCATTCTGGGCGCTCTGAAGCTCTCCAGGCGAGATGCCCTGCAGGATAGGGATGTATGCCTTGTTGAGTTGGCCGGTTTCCACTACTTCCTGCTTGATCTTGGAGAAACCTTCGAGGAGGGCGTGGGCCGAGAAGACTTTGCCTTGCCAACCCATTTGGGCATCAATAGGCCCCAGCGACGAGGCGGGCCCCATGAGAATTTCGTCGGCCGCCATCGCCATGATGGTCGCCGCGCTCTTGGCCCAGCCGGGGACGATCACCGCTATCTCCTTGTAGCGTTCGCGGAGAAGCCGGATGATGTCCTCTGCGACCTCACCCGAGCCGCCAGGCGATTCGAGAATCAGATCGAGTTTGTCCCCGTGCAGGTTCTCCAACTGGTCGTTGATGGGAAGCAGATCGCTGTAGTTGATGGATGTCAGCGGCCCACCACCCTTGGCAAGATCAGCGGCAAAGACCAAGACATCGCGTCCGCGCCGCTTCGAGATTTCGGCGAGCTGCTTCTTTCGCTCAGCCGTCAGTGCCTCGAAACTTTCCAATGAGCCAAGGTAGTCGCCGAATACGCCCACGATATGACTCCTGTCCGTTGTTCATCGAAACTGTAGGGCACAGCAGCGCGCCTTGTCAAGCATCGGCGCTGAGGCGCTGAGGCTGTGGCCCAACTTGTGGAGCGTCTCGACCTTCGAGACCCCGAGCAGGCGCATGGCATCGCGGTAAAGTGTCTGCCCCTCCAGTGTGCTAGCCAGCAGCGCGCGTGTGAACCGCTTGCTCGCTCGCACCGACTGGGTCAGGTAGAAGTTGCCGCCGCTGCCCTTCGCGCGCTCGCGCCGCCTGTCCAGCTCGGCATCGAACGCCTCAGCGAAGACTGGCTTGCTGATGAAACCAGCGTCGTGGATTCTGCGCAGGATCACGAGACTGCTGACTTTGAACCGCCTACTCAGACGGCTGACCTCGCGGTCGAGCTGGTTGCTCTTCTGGTAGTCGGCGCGCAGAACTGCGAGCGGCACGAGGAACTCGGCCGCCACCTGGTTGCACCAGCGCTCTGTCTGGCGGCTGGGCGTCTGCCTGATGGTTGCGTCCGTAACACCGGACTGCCCGATCCACAGGTGTGCCAGTTCGTGCGCCAAGGTGAACGTCTGCGCGGCCTTGGTGTCGGCGCCGTTGATGAACACCAAGGGCGCCAGCGCATCTGCGATCGTGAAACCACGGAATTCGTCGGGATCGAGCGGGCGGCCGTTGTTGTTGAGGACGACGCCGCTGCACATGACCAGCACACCTGCGGCCTCGGCCTGGCCGATGGAGTCGCGAAGCGCCTCGGTCCAGGTGGGCGAGTCGTTCCGACGGTCCAGGTCGAAATTGAGGGTCTTGCGCATCCGATCGGCGACCTCGACGACAGGGCCGCTGGTGGTGACAGAACCGACGAACGGGCATGGCTCAACCCCGGCCGTCGCGGCGAACTCGCGATACCAGCTTTGGCGTTCTTGGCACGCATAGACCATGGCCAGCAGATTCGGGCTCGGTCGCGACAGGGGCGTGTTACGAACCGTGCGGAAGTCCGGCAGTGGCAGCTGTTCCACCGGCGGCTCGGGCAGAAAGAAGTACCCCACGGGCGTCAGCGTCGCCTTCGCCAGGGCCTCCAGCTGCTTCAAGGTGGGCTTGGAGGCACCGCTCTCCCATTCCGCCAGCTTGGAAAAGCGCGGCGTCAGCGCGGCAAGCGGAATCCCTGCGCGATCACGCGCCCAACGGAACAGATTGGGGCTTACCTCGGCGCGAAGCATGGGTACGTTTCAATGATATCCCGCCAGAGGACGGGTGCGAGAAAATCACCAGGCCCCATGGCCCATGTCGGGATTGAAGATCTCACTGCCAGAGTGAGAGCCGGCTGGCGATGTAGTGCTCCAGGTGCTCGTACTTCGCGACGAGCTTGGCGTCCCCTTTCGCCGCGTGAGCTGCCCGTGCTGCACAGGCGAAATCGTGCGCACCCTTGACGAAAGGCCGGAGGTCCGGTCCGGACGGCAACCTGTGGACCCCTTCGCCGAGGTAGTCGACCGCCCAGAGTCCGTCAGTATCTTGGAAAAGGAACTCGCGGCACTTCTTGCCGATCTCCCTAGTCATCCGAGCGTGCGGATCATTGCCAGCTGCAGCGGCGTGAGAGTGAACCATCTCTAGAAAAGCATCGCTTACCAGCAGGCGGGGCCAGTCGGCCACGGTCGTCTCCATCTGGTATGCAGTAGCCATCGCAGCCGAGTAGAGTTGAAGTGGAGCGGGTCCGGGGCTGCCTTCGCGCGGGCGATCAGCGCATTCTACGCCTACGTTTGTGTCGAGAGCTCCTCGCAGCGGAAGCGTGTCGCGGTAATCAGGCGAACCGCGAGCCAGTTGGAAGAGCATAGTGGACGAGCACGCGAGCATCATCGTGTACACCGCGCGTATGGGGAGGGCGTGTGTGGGCGACGGAGCTAGCGGGGAATAGAGAAACAGGCTGTCAGAGAATCTCGCATTCCCGACCTTGAACTGCCGCCAAGCGAGCGCTGTTTCGTGCCACTGCGGCGGGAGCGCATCCGGCAACGGTCCGTTGGGCGACATCGCTGAGTTCATGAACCCGTCCATGATGCCGACGATGTCTCGTCTTATCTTCACTGCACGAGCGGCCGCGTCCCTGAGAGTGGTTTCCTCTTGGGATCCATGGGGAGGAAGAGGAGGCCTCTTGTTCATCTCCCAAAGCGCTGACCGATAGCCGAGGATGTCGAGGTATGCGACGGCCCAGTAACCAAGAGCGAGGTCTTGCGACTCCGCTGGCTGGACGCGCTTGTCGTGAGCCGCCCGCTCACGCCGTCGCTGTTCTTTGATTCGTCGTTGGTGCCCCATCGTGAATCTCGTCTTGGCCAAGCCGCGCTCTAACTTAGCATTAGTACATGGCTCCGTAAACTGATAAGTTATAGCCTATGGACAACGCCACCCTTGCCCACAACCTGCGTCGCCTCCGCGACGAGAAGGGCTTGAGCCAGGCCCAGGTCGCCGAGCGGACGGGGATTTCACGCGTTGCCTACAGGAACATCGAAACCGGCACGGCCGCGCCTCGGGCCGGCACCCTGACCGGCCTGGCAGCGGCCCTGGGCGTGAGGATCCCGGATCTGATGGTCGAGGTCCATCCGTTGCAGGCGGTGCGCTTCCGCCAGAAGAAGATGACCAGCCGCGAGCAAGTCTTGGTGCGGGTGTCGCGCTGGCTGGAGGCGTACCGCGAGTTGGAAAGCCTGCTGGGCCAGAAGAAGCGGTTTGCCTTTGGCAGGGCCAAGGTCACCGGCCGTGCCCAGGGCGAGGAACGCCTGAAGAAGCTGGCCGCGGCCGCCCGGCGCAGCGCGGGGCTGGGACCGAAGGATGCGATCCGCGACGTCTGCGAGCTGCTGGAGGACAACGGCGTCAAGGTGTACCCGCTCTGCATCGCCAACGACGAGTTCTTCGGCCTGTCCGTGGCGAAGGATGACGGCGGCCCGGCGGTCGTGGTCAACGTCTGGGAGCGGATCTCCGTCGAGCGATGGATCTTCACCGCAGCCCACGAACTGGGCCACCTGCTGCTGCATCTTGGCGGCTATAGCGTCGACAACCGCGACGAGAACAAGGCCGAGGAGAGGGAGGCGGACAAATTCGCCGCCTACTTCCTGATGCCCGCCGAGGTGTTCGCGGAGGCGTGGCACGAGACCCGGGGGCTGTCGTTCGTGGAGCGGGTGCTCAAGGTCAAACGGCTGTTCCGGGTCAGCTACCGGACCGTGCTTCATCGCGTGCAGGACACCACCCCCTTGGGCAAAGCGGTGTGGGGGCGCTTCCAGGCCGAGTACAAGGCGCAGTACGGCCGCACCCTGGCCATCACCGAGGAGCCACTGGGCCTGAAGCCTGCGATGGCCGAGCCGCACAGCGCGCACGAGCCCGACCGTCTGACCCCGCACGAGTTCAACGGCGAAAGACTGAAGCGGCTGGTCCGCGAGGCCATCGAGCAGGAGAAGATCTCGCTCGGCCGAGGAGCCGAGATCCTGGGCATCGACCTAGCAGACATGCGCAAGCTGGCGGCATCCTGGGTCGAGTAGACCGATGGCCAGCCAGCCCGCCGGCCTCCTGATCCCCGACGCCAACGTGCTGATCGACTACTGCGCTGCGGACTCGGCCATCCTGACGCTGATCTCGCGTCACGTGGGGCAGATCCACGTTCCGGTGGAACTGCTTGAGGAGGTCAAGGCGCTGGACGAGAGCGAGTGCGAGCGCCTGGGTCTGCGCGTGTTCGAACCCGAGTTCGACGTCGTGGCGGCAGCCGGGAAACGCCGACCTGGGCTCTCGTATTACGATCACCTGTGCCTGCTGGTAGCCACAGCAGGCTTGATGGAGATCTGAATTCGGGTACTATCCTGGTAACGATGAGCGATGCGACGCAGAAGGTCAGCGCTGAACCCCTCACGGGGAAGGTGCGCTTTGATTATATCAAGAGCAATTTTTTTCGAGTGATCCACGTCGATGGTGTCCATGGGGGTATTCGGCCTTCTGGGACAACGATCCACATGTCGTTGTTTAGTGAGCGAAATGCAATCCCCAAGACGGAGGAGGTGCAAGTTACAGATGGACGGGTCGTCGGCCCTCCCATTAGTGTGGAAGCGCGTCAGGCCATCGTTAGAGAAGTGGAGGTAGACGCGATCCTCGACATGGGAACGGCTGTGGCGCTACGCGAGTGGCTGTCAAAACTCATCAACATCATGGAAACGATCAGCAAAAAGGATAACAAGTAATGCCAGATGCCTACGAAGTGCATAGCAGCCGGGCCGCCGATATCTTCTTCAACTTTGATCTCAATCCATGGTGGGAAAGAAGAGAGATCACGATGACTATGAATAGTTCGGCATCGGGGTCATTCAAGGCGTACTGTAGTCCTGTTCGGGGAGCCGTCGATGCTTCCTTGTCTATGGATCACCTTGCAAAGACATTCTCATCGCTTGCGCGTAAGTGGGAGAAGGAGACAAGAAACGTATCCTCCCTCGATAAGATGGCTGAACATCCGGCATATCGGGCGATCGTCTCTCTTGGATATAGAGTTCTTCCGTTCGTATTAGCTCGATTGCAGCAATCGGCCGCGTACTGGTTCCCGGTTCTCGTAGAGATCACTGGAGTAAATCCTGTCGATCCGACTGATCGCGGTGATTTCTTAGCTATGCAGCGCGCTTGGTTGAATTGGGCCAATCGGAATGCGGATCGATGATACGAAGCAGTTCTTCAGGGACTTTCCTAGGCTGAATCCCAAGACAGTGAAAGTCACCAGCCCAGGCACGCCATTCTACAACTGCATAGCCTGGGCGGTCGGAGAGAACGGACGATGGTGGTGGCCTTCTACGACGACCTTCTGGCCGTCAGGAATTCCCATGGTGGCGACAGAAGAAACCTTCGTCCAGCTTTTGGGACTCCGTGGGTATTCACCTTGTGCAAGCCCTGCGCACGAGACTGGATATGAAAAAATAGCTCTGTTTGTTTCGGACAGTCAGGTTACGCATGCGGCAAGGCAACTTCCGAGCGGACGCTGGACGAGCAAGTGTGGTCAAAATGTTGATATTGAACATGATTTGCACGATTTGGAGGGTCCACGCTATGGAAAGGTTAAGTTGCTCTTAGCGCGCCGCCTTCCCTGTCCAGTCGTCAGTGGTCAACCCTGCGAACCAGCAAAATAGGACACCCCCTCATCGTCGCCCCTCAAACTAGGACACCGGCGGCCAGATTAGGACAGTACCCAGTCAAGGCAACTCTTGAGTCTTTCGCCGGAGGAAAAGCAGAAACTCCACGATACGTGGGGTATTCAGCGCAATCACCTCGACTATCGGGAAAGGGTTTTGAACATGAACGCGAATCCACGATCTTGGCCAACAGCGATGGCAGTGGCCGGCGTAGCATGCGTGCTGACGTTGGCGGCCTGTAGTCACGGCCGGGGCCGGCTACTCGACGGCGGCAGTGACGGTGCCACAGGTCGGGACAGTGGCGTGAATGACACCACCCCAACGGCGGACGGCATCCAGGATAGCGACAACGACGTCCCCGTCGGCGCCGACAGCAGCAGCACGGAAGATGGGGCGCTGCCAGACGTGAGAGATCTTGATACCTCTGGGGATGAAGAGGGCCGTAACTATGCCTGTGGGCAATTGCTGGCCGACTCGACGGCGTTGCTGAGTATCTTGCTAGATCCCTGGACCGGTCTGCCGTACGACCAGATTCCATGTGGGGGCCAGTATGCAGTCGACCCGACTGGCGTCAATCCAGCGTGGGGCGTTGTTCCCCAACTTCCCGACGCCAGTATCACCACGTTTTCCGAAGACGCTACCCAGGTGAACACAACCGTCAATTGGTCTTTTGTCGACCAAGATCCAGACGGCCAGCGGCCCAGCTTGTTGTACGCGCTGAAGATCGCTCTTCACCTTTCTCAGGGGACTGACGCTGAAGCTCCCAATAGTTTTGGGGGACTGCTTTGGCACGCAGTTGCAGACGTCAGTCGCTACACACAGATCAAGATTCGGTATCGCACGTCCACTTCGGACTCCGTCTGGCAATTCAAGCTGAACTCCGGCACTCCAATCTCGGTTGAACCAGCAGTCGTGTTGACCGGCTCGACTACCTGGACAGATGCCACATTCACAGTGTCCTCCGCTTTCCCGGGTACGGATGCCACGCACTTGAACTACCTCACCTTTGCGGCCGACTCTACGAATGGAATCGCGAGCCCTGTGTTGTGGATCGACCAGATATCCTTCGTGGCAGATCCGACGCGCCTGGGCGACTGTGATGTGTCGTGTCCATCACCTCTTCCGCCTTACCCAGACCTCGCCTGTTATGAGGTGTACACCGGCGCAGTCAATATCGCCAACGCGCTTACATTCTTCAGTACGGCGCCTGCTGCCGCGCTCCTCAACGAATCGTCAGCCAAACAAGATGTCGTGCAGATTCTGACGAGCCTAGAATCGTTTCCAGGCGCCCAGCCAA
The DNA here is from genome assembly GCA_003142855.1 of Myxococcales bacterium. Classification (GTDB taxonomy): domain Bacteria; phylum Myxococcota_A; class Polyangia; order Fen-1088; family Fen-1088; genus Fen-1137. The sequence goes on along the minus strand of PLNW01000148.1, from coordinate 12,977 downwards.
CCCTTGCCGCCAACGGCAGCCCGTGGAGCGGAGGCGGATGGTTTCAAGATTGGCACTCTCCCACGTCCCTGATGCCAAATCCGACGAATCGCATCGCCAGCTTGACTGACGAACCCCAGTTGTACGCGGCACTGATGGTGGTCGAGACGACGTGGCCCGATCTCGCCTCTCGCGCCCAGGCCCTACGCCAGAAGCTTGACTTCTCCGTCCTCTATGACGGCGGGGGATCGTGTCCGGGCACCCTCTACGGCGCCATCGACAGGTGTGCCGGCCTACAGCGCACATGGCTCATCAAAGGGTTTGGGACCGATTCACTACTGGGAGGCTTCCTTGCCGAAGCATCAAAGGCTGCCCCTGTGTGCTTCTGGACGGCCGGGCTGGCCCCTGTTGGATGTGCGCTGGACGGCGCAGATCCTTTCCGTTGGTACAGTACCGGCAAGTCGTGCATGAATCCCGCAATACCGGCCAGCGACACGGGCGGGCCATTCTTGCAGCTTGCGGGGCTCATCTATCTGTCAAGCGAACAGATTCCCATGGGAACCCTCTCCCTCGGCGTTTCCGCCCAGAACATGCTCCGGGCGCAGTACCAATTTGCGACGACAAGTGGGTTGACGTTGGCCGGGTGGGCGAGTGCCTCTGATCCAGATGCATGCGGCTACATGACCTGTGCTGCGTTCACTGCTGCGAAGGTTACACCCTACATCTCCGGGATGGGGGCATCCGACCAGTTCCCGGATACGTATCGCATGCTCAACGCCTTTCACAACGCGGGGGCCGATGTGCCGTTGGCGACGGGCACCAGACAGCAGCCGCTCGGCCTGCGCGATGGGTGGGATCAGTCCAACAACAGCGGCCGAAACAGCTATCTCTACCTCGACACGGGATGGATGGCCCTGGGACTCCTGAATGGCTGCTACGACAACCTCGTTCGTCAGCGGTTCGCTCAACACCCGGTTGCGCAGGCGGGATATGCGCTGTTGCAGGCCAGTGCCCCCGCGTGCCCGTAGGCCGCGCGGGGCCAGGACATCGCAAGCAGGGCGCTGGCGACCCGGGCCTGCCGAAAGTCAGCGTGCTGATTCTTGCGGCAGCGACCCGTCGGCGGATGAAAGCAAAACAATGGATGCCACTTGGCGTATCATCGTCGCATGCCAGCGTCCCGGCCCGTCGAAGTCCGCCAGCACCTGATAGCGGCGCTGCACGCGGATCTCGTCGGGCCTTTTCTCCCCGAGTCCGCCGACGGTCCCCGGTCCGAGGAGGTCCTGCCACTGCCACCTTCGCGCTGGTATCTCTGCGGTTTCCTCGCGCCCGAGCAGGGGCGCGCGCCCGAGGAGCAGGTCGAGGAAGGCGAACTCGGCGAGGGTGACGACGACGAGGAGGCCAGCACCAGCCAGGAGCCCGAGCCGAAGAGGAAGAGCCTCCTCCCAGCTTCGCTCGGCGTGTCCGTGTTCGTGCCTGACGGCGTTGCGAAGGATGTGGTCACCGCCCGGGTGAGCTTCGCCGACTACGAGCTGGTTGATGGCGGCGAGGGCGGCGAGGAAGCCAATGGGCGCCGAAAGCACGAGTGGCGCCGAAAGCCGCGTGGCCCCGTCGAGGTCGATGTCCCCGTTGAACCCCAAGCTCTGGCGAACGGCATCCCGCTGCCGGGCTTTCCAGACCTGGTCCTGACCGGCGTGGTGGAGAAGGTGGTGGCGCCGGGTTTGCCCAAGGGAGTGAGGGCGCTGTCGCTGTTCCTGGTCAATCGGCGCCAACCCGCTCTGCGCGGTCGCGAGGACGAGGCGTACATCTTCCAGGTCGAGCTGGAGGTTCGGTGTGCGAAGGGCTTCGTCGCGCGCCCGAATGTCAGAGGCGAAGGATCAGACGACCGGGATGAGCAGGTCGCCGATCTTCAGTTCCGCAACCGTGTTGAATACGTGGTCGGGCACGGAATCGCGGCCGAGCCCATTGAGAAAGACGGCCGCGTGGTCGCGGTCAGGACCGCTTGGCTTCCCACTGCGACGGTGCCCCGGGTGAAAACCCGCGACGACATCCAGGACGTGCTTGTGGGCATGGAGGATCTGGCTGCGCTGCCGGACGCTGCCACCGCGCGGGTGAAACTTTCGCCGCTGGTCGAACACTACGCGGCCTGGATAGCAACGCAGAGGGCGACTCGACTGGACACTCCCGGACGACGAAGCACGCTAGAGGGGCTCGTGCGCAGAGCGGAACGCGCCCGCGAACGAATCGCGGCAGGAATCGATCTGCTGGAACAAGACCCGCTGGCATTCGATGCGTTCCGTATTGCCAACCGAGCAATGGCGGATGCTGCCCGCAGGCGCAGCCCGGATAGGTACAAGGAGGGCGCGCAACCCTCGTGGCGTCTGTTCCAGATCGCGTTCGTGCTACTCGCCTTGCCCGGCCTGGCCGACGAAACGCGCGAGGATCGCGAAACCGTCGAGTTGATCTTCTTCCCCACAGGCGGTGGCAAGACTGAGGCGTACCTGGGCGTGATCGCCTTCAACCTGGTGCTGCGACGGCTGCGTGGCCAGAACCGCCCGGATGGTGGGCTCGGCACGGCGGTGCTGCTGCGCTACACCCTGCGACTGCTGACGCTCGACCAACTTGGCCGCGCGGCGACCCTGATCTGCGCACTCGAATTGATCCGCAAGGCGGACCCACGGCTTGGCCAGGTGCGCTTCTCGCTGGGCCTGTGGGTTGGAAAGTCCGCGACGGCGAACACGCTTGAGGAGGTCGCCCGGGCGATCACCGAATACCGAAACAGCACGTCTGCGCTGGCGCAGTCGCCATTCCCGCTTCCGGCCTGCCCGTGGTGTGCAAGGCCGCTGGGCAAGGACAGCCTGGAACTCAAACCCAACCGCACGCACCCAGATGAGGTTCTGATCGGGTGCTCGGACTTCCACTGCGACTTCGCTGCGTCCCGCAATCCCGAGGGTCTGCCCGTGCTGTTCGTCGACGAGCAGATCTACCGCGAGTTGCCTTCGTTTATCGTCGCCACTGTGGACAAGTTCGCCATGCTGCCGTGGCGGGGCGAAACCGGCGCCTTTTTCGGCCGCGTACACTCGCGAATCGGCCGTCGCTTCTTCGGCCCCATGGACGGCGCGGTGCCGCCCCCGCAGTCCGCGAAATTGCCCGAGGGATTGCGCCCGCCGGACCTGATTGTGCAAGACGAATTGCACCTGATTTCAGGGCCATTGGGCACGATGGTCGGGCTGTACGAGACAGCCATCGAGGGCTTGTGCATGCGCACGCGGCCCGACGGCAAAGTGGTCAGGCCCAAGATCATCGCGTCCACGGCCACAGTGCGCCGGGCCGACAAGCAAATCCAGGCACTGTTTGGGCGAACCGGCGTGGATGTGTTTCCGCCCAATGGTGTCGATCAGTCTGAATCCTTCTTTGCCACTGTGGACACCGGGCCAGGCCGTGAGTATCTGGGCGTCGCAGCCCCGGGCCGCGCAGTCAAAGCGATCTTGTTGCGGGTCTACGTGTCTCTGCTGGGCGCGGCCCAGCGCCACTTCGACAGCGAGGGCGCGGGTGACCAGGCCGCCGACCCGTACATGACCCTGGTGGGGTACTTCAACAGCTTGCGCGAGCTGGGCGGAATGCGACGCCTGGTCGAGGACGAGGTTCGTCGGCTGTGCCTCATGCGGGAGGAGCGCCGCCCTGTTGGCTTCAAGGGGCCGCACCCGTGGGTCGCCAATCGCGAGATCAAGGTCGAGCCGGTCGAGCTGACCAGCCGCGAAAGCACCTACATGATCGCCAAGGCCAAGGATCTACTTGGCCGCCATCACACCGACGAGCAGCACGTCGACGTGGCCCTGGCCAGCAACATGATCTCGGTTGGCGTGGACATCGAACGTCTGGGCCTGATGGTGGTGGCCGGTCAGCCCAAGACGACCAGCGAGTACATCCAATCCTCCAGCCGCGTCGGGCGCGACGTGAATCGGCCTGGGCTGGTGGTCACGGTGATGAACGTCCACCGGCCGCGCGATCGATCGCACTACGAGCGGTTCCGCACCTACCACGAGAGCTTCTATCGTTTCGTCGAGGCGACCAGTGTGACGCCGTTTTCGGGGCCAGCCATTGAGCGCGGCCTGTGCGGGACGCTGGTGGCGCTGGTCCGCCTGCGCACTCCCGCGCTGACGCCGCCAACTGCCGTTCGGCTGCTTGAGGCCGAGAGGGCAAGCACCGGCAATGAGGCGGCCAAGACCATCGCTGACAGGGCGCGGCGCCAGCCGCAGCGCGGGGACGCGGCCGATGCAGATCGACAGGGCGCGGCTGTCCTGGACCGGTGCCAGCACCTGCTCGACACCTGGCAGAGGATCGCCAGGAAGGCCACTGAAGGCGCTGGCGAGCGAGTCTATTCCCCCTACGACCGCGAGTGCCGAAACAAGAAGGCACTGCTGCATACGGTTCTTGAAGAGGACGCGACCGAGGACGACGAGGATTTCTCGGCGGCGACATCCATGCGCGATGTCGAACCGTCCGTGCATCTGTGGGTCGAGCGACAACGGCTGGGGAAGAAAGGGCCAAGCAATGGCTAGCAAATGGCGCGGTGGTCGCGATCCCCATGTCGAGCCCGACGGCAAGGTTCGACAAAGCCAGGCCAGCTCCACGTTTGGGCCGGGCGCGATGATCGATCTGGTCCACGATGCTGTCGTGGTCGGCGGCTTGGATTTCTGGCGCTACGACAAGAGTCGGTCGGTTTCTGAACCACGTTTGCGCGACGCGATTGCCAGTCGGCTGGAGGAGTCGGGGCGCAAGCTGTGCGATGAAGGTTCGTTCAGATTGCCACCCACAGGTGACGATCACGAGCCGCGCCGGAACTGTGGCATCGAGGTGCTGGAGTTTCCCAAGTGGTTCATCTGCCAGAACCCCGACTGCCGGGCACTGGTGCAAAGCGACCAGATGGTGCGCAAGGGCGACAAGTACATCCATTCGTGCGATGGAAAGAAGGGCAACCCCTGCGTGCCGGTGCGATTCGTGATGGCGTGCAAAAACGGCCACCTGGAGGAATTCCCGTGGATCTCCTACGTCCACGGTCTGCAAGGCAGGCCGCGATGCGCGGCACCCGCGCTTCGCTTGCACGAGGGCGGAACCGGCGACTTCGCCGACGTGGCCGTGCGCTGTGCCTGCGGCGCCAGTCGTCCGATGTCGAACGCCCTGGTGGAACGGGTCAACCCCACGTGCAGCGGCCAGCGCCCGTGGCTAGGCCGTGAAGGCCAGGAAGCCTGCACCGAAAGACTGCGCCTTCTCGTGCGCACGGCCAGCAACAGCTACTTCCCGCAGGTGGTCAGCGCCCTGTCGATTCCCGAGCCCGGCCTCGGCCTTCGCGATGCAATCCGCGAGCAGTGGAGCACCCTGCAAATTGCGAACGAATCAAATTTGGCAGTCCTGCGCCAGATTCCCAAGGTCCAGGTCGCGCTCGACGGCCGTAGCGACGCCGAGATCCTGGAAACCATCGAAGACATCCGCAAGGGAAAGCAGCCACCGCGCGATGCCCTGCGCACGGCCGAGTTCAAGCAGTTCACCGGGTCCGTGGCTGGACGCATCGGCGATCTGCCGCCGCCCAAGGGCCATTACTTCTTCGCGCGGACCTTCCAGCCCCGGGACCGGCTGCCGACGGGCATCGCCAGGTTGGTGCTCGCCCATCGCCTGCGCGAGGTCCGGGTCCAGGTGGGCCTGACCAGACTGGAGTCGGCCACCCCGGATCTGCAAGGCGAGTACGATCTGGGCGTTGCAATGGCGCCGCTCGGTCTGCAAACAGACTGGCTGCCCGCCACAGAGGTGCGCGGCGAAGGCATCTTCATACAACTAGATGAGCAGGTGGTTCAGCATTGGGAGAACCGTGACGTGGTGCTGGCGCGTAGCCGCGAGTTGTTCGACGGCTTCCAACGGTGGTCCAACGGCGGCAAGGCTGTTTTTCCCGGCGCCCGATTCTACCTGCTGCATTCCCTGTCGCATTTGTTGATGACGGCACTGTCCATTGAATGCGGCTATGGCGCCAGCGCACTGACTGAACGGATCTATTGCGCACCCGCCACTGATCCCACGCCGATGGCCGCCATCCTGATCAGCACCGGCAGCACTGGGACCGAGGGAACGCTGGGCGGCCTGGTGGAGCAAGGCCGCCACCTGCGCGCCCACCTGCGGCTGGCCTTCGACATGGGCAAACTGTGCTCGAACGACCCGGTCTGCGCCAGCCACAAGCCATCCAGCCTGACCGAGCGCAACCTGGAAGGCGCCGCCTGCCACGGCTGCCTGTTTGTCGCCGAATGCTCGTGCGAGCGTTTCAACCAATACCTCGACCGCGCCCTTGTCGTCCCCGCGCTCGGGCACGACGGCGTGGCGTTCTTCACTGAGCGGCCATGAGTACGGGGCAGATGGCTGGATTGACGGCGCTGTCCGATGTGGAACTGGAGACCATCGCCCGCGCCGTCCGCCAAGGCCTCACGCCATCCCCGCTGACGAGATCGGCGCTGGCCGAGTTGTCGGTTGGTGATCGCGCTGGATGGCTGGTGGGGCTGGATACAGAGGCCGTCCTGGCCGCGATCGTTGCCGTCCTGGCCGAACGCCGTCGGGGCGAGGACACCAAAGTCGATCTCGTGTGGACCGGCCCCGACGTGGCCGCCAGCGCCGCCCGCGACACCGCCGTCGTGGTCCGCGAACTCTTCGCCCGCGCAGAACGCAGCGTCCTGGTAGCAGGCTTCTCTTTCGACCACGGTGCGGACATCTTCGAGCCCCTCCACCGCGCCATGAGGGACCGGGGAGTCGAAGCGTCCATCTTCCTCGACCTCCGCCGCGCCCCTCGCACCGAGCCCGACGTTGCTGCCCACGTCCGCCGCGAGATCGACACTTTTCTGATCGCCAACTGGCCCTTCGGCGCCCCTATCCCCCGCCTCTACTACGACCCCCGCACCGTCGAACCCACCTCGACCGCCAGCTTGCACGCAAAGTGCATCGTCGTGGATGACCGCCGCGCCCTGGTGACGTCAGCCAACTTCACCAGCCGTGGCCAGGAACGCAACGTCGAGGTCGGCGTGCTGGTGGAAAGCGAAAAGTTCGCCCGGGAGCTGGTCCACCAGTGGAGAAATGCGGCCGAGGCGGGGGTGTTTCGGGAGGCAAGAGGCGCCGAGGAGACATGATGTCGGATAGAAAACACGCGCTGTTCCCCGGCAAACTCACCTCTCTGGCAGACGCCGCCGCAGCCATTGACGGGCTTGAAGACCTCCTGGCCGCTCTTGGCGTCGCGATCACGCCTGGCAGCGACTTGGAGCAAGGGTCGCTGGCCGTGAAGTACATGGCGGACTACTATCAGAAACGTGCGCGCGGGGAATCGCTACCGCCCTGGCCAGGCGCGAACTTGCGAGACGACATTCAAGTCGCGCTCAGCATACACAACCTCGCCCAACTGATCCTCTCCCGCAGAACGAATCCTTCATTCGCGAACCTCATCCCGCACCTTCGCTTGCTCGCGTCCGGGGCGGCAGCTCAGACCAGACCTGCTCCCGTCATTGACCAGGCAAGCAACAAGCTGTTCGAGTTGAATCTCGCGCTCGCCTGCCTTGGATCGACGAATGGCCTTGAAATGGAGAATCCCGACGGCCCAACAAAGGAAAGGAACCCGGACGTACTCGCTAGAATGACCGACCAAAGGCTGTGGGGCTTCCCCTGCAAAGTGGTCCACGGAGATCATCCCCAAAGTATCTGGGATGCCATCGACAAGGGCGTCAACCAAATTGAAGTATCGAAGGCCGAGACGGGCCTCGTAGTGGTGAGTTTCAAGAACAAGCTCCCACACGACAGCCTATTCCCGACGCTCGGGACTGACCGAGACGGCGATCCTATCCTGGGTGCGCTGCCGTCCGAGGACCTCGCAGTTGCAGCACACGCTCGATTCGTCGACAACCAGATTCGTGCGATGGTCGACTTCGTGACCCGAGAGGAAATCGAGAAGCGCCTGGCAGGATCAAAAGCTTTGCCCGCTATAGCGGTCCCCGTTGAAACGGCTGTAGCGATTCGCACACCGTTGGGCGCCATCCCATCGCTCTTGTCCTACCTGCATGTGTTGGCCCTCGAACGACCAACGGAAACACCGCGTTTTGACGCTGCGGCCAAGCAAGTCACGGCCGATATCAACCTAGGCCTCGTTGCCGGTCGGGTGAAGCCCATTTGACTCCGGAGAAGATCGGCATCTGTTCGAGCCGGAGGTGGCGATCAGCCTCCGCACGCCCAGACGAGTTCGATGGTTCGTTTTGTCGACATCTCGCCCATCCTGAGGCAAAGAATCCTGCCCAGGGGCGTCTGCTCAGCCATGCGGAACCGGACTTCCTGACTGAATCGCTGGGCCAACTCTTCAGTCGGGCCGACTAGTCGTTCCTTCGCGCTGCGCTTGTTTCGGTCGCAAAGCAGGAGGTGCAGATCCCACCTGGTCGGACTCGGCAGCGATTGCCTGAACAGGTGCGTGGTCGCCCGCGCCAACTGCGCCTCGGGACACATCCAGGCGAGGTACGTGAGTAACTGCACGAAGGCGTAGAACGCATCACCGTCATTGCCAGCCTTCACCTCACCGATGACAGGAACAACAGGTGGGCCTTCCACGATTGCGACGTAGTCGATGCCTCCCGCACCGCTTCTCGGGGCGCCCGCGTTTCTGGCCCGAAGCGGTGCGATCTCGGTATCAACGATCCTGAAGGAATACCCCTTCTGCCCGACCACGCTCACCGGACCGGCCATCAGGAACTTCATGCACCTGACGGTCCCGGGTCTGTCCACAGGGTTGGCTTTTCTCCCGGGCGGGTGGAACCCCTCGTCCCGATTTTCGAACGCCCTCATGGCGTCAAGGGACCGCAGAAAGTCGTCAACAAGTTCCGACGAACATCTTGCCAGGCGTTCGCACTCGTCCCTGCGCTCGGCCACGGTCATCCCCTTGATCCTCTTGTACCGAATGCTCAACGCGGTTTCGGGGACGGTCCTCGCCATTCAAGCCCTCCTTCGTCTGGCCTGCCAGGGGTCACTCCGATGTGCCGCCATGCCCTTCAAACCTCCCACCACACCCCATCGTCACAGGGCGCCACATTCTTGAAATACTGCACGAACAGCCCCGGCGTAGTGGTGTGGATGGGCACCACCCTCCCTGGCTTCAACGCCCCGGCCAGTCGTTGCAGGTCGGCGATGCTGGCGTGGCCGGAGGTGTGGTGGACGATCAGGGGGATGCCATGTCGCCGGCAGAACTCGCACGTGCCGGCACCCGATGGCATGTCGAGGTATCCTGGCCACTGGGACCAGATAGCTACTGCGCCCTTCAGCGCGGAGGGGAGCGCGTCCAGCATGGGCTCGATCGACTTGCGAAACGTAACGACCAGCCTGTCAGCACGAGCGGCGATGTGTTGCTCGTACAGCCGACACTTCTTGACCCTGCGCACGTACTCGAACCGTCGGCTTTCAAGGACCCGGCGGCGCTGGCTTTGTGGAACGAATACACGAAGACCCCCGAATCCCGGTTGAGGGATCTTCGGGTTCCCCGTCGCAACCGCGATGACTGCCGTGTACAGGTCCAGCACGAGTTCGCGCCTGGCCTTCCGGGTCGCCGAAAAAACCGATACCAGCCGATCGATGTTCTGCCCGGAGTACGCCACCAGCACCAACCCACGGGCGGCGCCAATGGTCTGCGCCATGGCGGCTCTCACCTCGGCCTCGGTCCGGCAGCCGCCACGGGGTCCAGCATCTCCCCGCACATTCGTGCCCTCCATCAGCAGCACGTCGACGGGCGCTGGAGGGCGCTCCAGTAGCCTACGAAACAGCGCGGCCTTGGCGCCGGTGGCGCGGAAATCCCCCGTGTAGAACAGGCGCCGCCCGTCGGCCTCGATCAGCAGCGCGTACGAATCGAACGCGCTGTGGTCGACCAGGAAGGGAGTGATGCGGAACGGCCCCAGGTCAAAGGGCTGTTGGTGCCGAAGCAGGCCAGCCTGCGCGCAAGTCAGGCCCGCACAGCCAAAGAAGGCTGCCTCGTGCAAGATGCGGCTGGCCGCCTCACCGATGAACACCGGAACCTTGGGCGACACCTGGCTAGCCAGCCCGTAGTGGTCCTGGTGCGGATGCGAGACCACAAGCCCCAGCAGCGAGGGGTCATTGCCATCCAGCCCGGAAATAGATGGAAGGGGCACCTCATCGTCGTGTCCGGCATCGAGCGGCCGGCCCAGGTCCAGCACGATCCGCGCTCCACCCGACTCGACCTCGACGCAGTTCCCGCCGATCTCGTGGCTGCCCCGGTGAATCCGCACCCGCATGCTCATTCTCGCTGTTCCTTGATTCTGCGCTGGCACGCGGCCGATTCGTCCGACGCCCGTGAGAATTGGCTCAAGGCAGAATCATGACCACAGGTTCATGGCGTCGTGCAAGAACCAACATGATTCCTCACGAGGACGGGGGGCGGGGAAGGTGCCTGTGAAATGATTGTAATTTGCCAGGGGACGAAATGCGTCAGAGATGCCTCACCGCGGCTTCGACTGGCCCCTATCGGGTCAAATCCAGCAGCACGCCAGTGGCTGTCCGAGGTACGCTGGCGCCGGCGACAATATCCAATCCCGTGACCGGTCCCGCCAATGTCCTGCTCGGTGCCAGGTTTCCCGTGGCAGTTCCGAACGCCGAGAACACCACCACATCTCCTGTCCAGGCGTTGCCCACGAACAGCTCGTCCGTTTCTGCCGCGTAGTCGGTCATGTGGGGACCAAGCAGCGTCGTCGCCGTCCCCACGATGGTACGCATCGGAGCCACGTTGATGTTGCCCGTCACTCCCGAAACGAAATTGGAGGCGGCGAAGACTGCTATCGCACCGCCGGACGGCGGTATCCCGGGCGTGCGACAGGTGACGATCAGATTTCCAGCGCTGTCGAACTTCACGAACAAGGGAGACTTCCCGGCGAGTCCCGTATTCGGACCGCTCAGCCAGCGCGTTGGGGTTGTCTGGCCGTCGACCGTGCTCGCCGAGTCGAAGACAAGGATCGAGTTGTCTGCGATGCTCGCCACGTACAAGCGATCATTGGCCGAGTCGAGCATGACGCCGTGATTGAAGTTGAGCATCCGTCCTGCGATCGGCGGGGTAGTGATGATGTGGGTCGGTGCGATGTTGCCGGTTGCCGTCGAGGCGTCCACGAAGACGGCAACTTCGGCCACAGTGTTGTCCTGTTTTGCGGTCGACACATAGAGGATGTCGCGCGAGGAATCCAAGGCAACCGCCATCATCGTGTCGTTTCCGACCAGGGGACCGATGGCAAAGGTTGTGTTGCTCCCGGTGATTCGGCGCGAAGGAGCAACCGCGCCATTGAGCGTGCTGATGCTATCAAAGACATCAACCCCGGCGGGTGGGCATGGATCGGCGACGTACATCCGATCTCGCGGCACATCGAGGTAACCAAAATGCGCGCAGTGCAAGGTTGATGCTGGGCCGCTGATTTTTGCGGCCGGGGCGCGGTTGCTATTCACAGTGGCGGGACTCGCGAATCGTAGAATGGCGTTGTCGTGGTTCGACCCGGCGTCGATCACATACAGTTGGCCACTCGGCGATCCCGCGCCACCCGCGCCGGCCGAGCCACCGCCTGCAACGTCAATCGCGCCGCCCGCACTACCGCCGTCGGCTACGCCGCCTGAGCTGACTCCTCCAGCTGCGCTGCTCGCGCCGCCCTGACCACCGCCTCCCACCACATCAGTCGCGCCGCTCGCACCATCACTTCCGGCTGCTCTGCCTGAACTGACCGAAACGGCCCCGGCCGCTCCGCGCGAACCGCCATTTTCGACCACGCCACCCGACCCGGCAGAACCAACGCCTCCTACAGCGCTGCCAGAGTCGGCCAAACCGCCCAAACCACCCGAGCCAGCCTCGCCCGCCATCCCTGCCACACCGCCGACGCCTCCTCCAGTTGGGACATCGATCCCGCCGTCCGAAGGCAAGGCATCCCTCGGCGTTGACGTCCCACTGGTTGCCGATCCCGAGCATGCCATCGCCAGGAGGACCAGGCTTGAACCGAGCAGGATAGAGCTGAATCGAGCCGGCCCAGCGCAGGCTCCCTCGTTGCACATCGAAATGTCCTCCGACGAATAGGGGTCAGATAGATACGACTCGTCCAGACTCAAATCGGCAGTTCGCCGAATTGATGGAGCTGCACAAGGCGGCGATGACTGCCGTCTCCTGCCCACCGCTCTATTTCACTGGTGGGCATCGCCCTTGGGCTCGGGGCGCGGTTGTCTCTTTGCGATCAACCTGGTCCCCATGACCAGGAACCATGATTGTGGCGCTGGCGCGCCGGTTGCTCGCCCATTGCGGTCGCCATGGTCTCCGCGAGGTGGTACCTCAGCCTGCGGCCGATTCGCTAGCAGGGTGGTATTGCCGTGTTCTGCAATTCCACCGACCTCACCCCCGTCGGCGTGGCGACGAGATCGGCCTCAGCCCCCAGACTTCCTGAGTTGTGGTCTTGCGCAAAAGACGCGGAGCACAGGGACCTTCTCCATTAGGAAGGCCCGCGCGAGCCCGAGCGGCCTCCGATTCCGGATCCTTGGCATTGCGAGGCAGTGTGTGGCCCTTGACCAGGATTCGCCCGCTATCGTACACGATCATAGCCCGACAGGCAGGGCATCGCACGCGTCACTCGGAAACTTTCGCCTTTTCGGATTGCCATGATGAACTCCATTTCTGCCGGCCGTTTGGGCGGGGCCGACGCCGCAGAGATCAGATTGATGGCAACCGCACACTAGGTGGAAAATGCCGGTACTAGCGATCAGGAACCACGATTCCGTTGGAGCGCGAAACTCGCCCGCCTATGGCGGTGGCCATGATCTCCGCCACGTGGAACCTCAGCCTGCGACCGATCCGGTGGCAGGGCAGTCTTCCGCGACCCGCCGCCTTTCGGACCGCTGGAACAGTCATGTTCAGCATGCGCGCCGCCTCCTCAGCGCCAACGAGGCGGTTAACACTACTGATTCAAAAA
>PLNW01000046.1 GCA_003142855.1 Myxococcales bacterium | reverse complement strand
CGGTTTGACCGGCGCACGGAGAAAACCATGTACTGGTACCAATGGCAGTTCTTCGGGATGCACTTTTTCTGGTGGATGTTCTGGGTCTTGCTCATCGTCTTGTTCTTCTCGTTGGCCTTCCCTGTCCCCCGATCGAGGATGCGGCTGTACCGCGATGACCCGCTCGGTATCCTCCAACGGCGCTACGCTGCCGGTGAGATCACGACAGCCGAGTACGAGGAGCGCAAAGCCCACATTGAGCAAGATTTGCGCGGTCCCAAATGATGACCGTCCCGGTCGCAATGCTCGTCATCCTCGCTGTACGGCTGCGAGTGCGACGGTGTGGCGCTCTGCCTCGCCTAGCAAACCTTCGAGGCGCAGGCCACGACGGGATGCACGCCCATAGCGAGGCACTCTGCCCCGTGTGACATCTTGCCACGTTCCGGTTGGCCGGCCGAATTCAGACGCGCGGGTCTCGCGCCGAACATCTAACCTCTCACAACTCCGGCGCCACGGATCCCGCCAGAGTTCTCCAATAACCCGTCGAATCCCTCTAAAGCAGGAGTCACTCACAATGAAAAGTGCATCGAGAAGCGACAGTGGAAGGGCAAGCGCGACCGACAACAACTCCGCTCCGGCGCTCAGTTTGTCGCGCGTGACCACGAAGGTGGCGAAACCGCTTCACCGCTCAGCGGTCGGCAGGTGGTGCGCAATGCTCCTGATTGCAGCGGGAGCGCAGGTTCTGGCCTTGTCGCCCTTGCAAGCGGCGAGTGCGAAGAGGGAAATCACCGACAGCGGCATCACAGCCGCTGTTGAAGGAGGATTGGCATTCGAAAAGGGCATGTTCCCGAATGATGTGGATGTCAGCACCAGCCAGGGGATCGTCACGCTCTCCGGCTCGGTCAACAACCTGCTTGCCAAAGAGCGCGCGGTGAAGATGGCCGAGAGCATCCGGGGCGTGCGCGGTGTGATCGACCGGACCACGGTGACGCCAGTGTCCCGCTCCGACGCAGACACGCGCAAGGATATCCAGGCGGCGCTGCGGCTGGATCCCGCAACCGAATCCTATCGGGTGACGGTTTTCGTCCAAAATGCGGTGGCCACGCTAACCGGGAGTGTCGGTTCCTACACGGAAAAGCAACTGGCCGCTCGGATTGCCAAGGGGGTAAAGGGGATCAAAGAGGTCCGCAATGAGGTCGCGATCAACTACGTGTCGAAACGCACCGACTCGCAGATTGCGGCGGATGTTAAGTCTCGCCTGCAATGGGACATCTGGGTCAACGGCGACATGACCAACGTAGAGGTGAGCGGCGGCAGGGTTACGCTTACGGGAATCGTTGGAAGCGCCATCGCGAAATCGCGTGCGTCGGATGATGCCTGGGTGAACGGAGTGCTGTCGGTGGACGACAGCGGCATGAAAGTCGAGCCATGGGCACACAATGACGCGCGGCGACGATTGAAGTACGCCACCAGGTCGGACAGCGATATCAAACAGGCGGTTCAGGATGCCTTTCGTCTCGACCCGCGGGTCGCAGCCTTTTCTCTCGACGTGAACGTTGAAGAGGGAGTGGTCGTTCTCAGCGGTAACGTGGGAAACCTGAAGGCGAAGACTTCCGCTGAACAGGACGTGGAGAATATCGTGGGCGTTACCGGGCTTGATAGCCTTCTGAAGGTGAGGCCGAGCGGCCAGTCCACCGATGCAGAGATGAAGGAACAGCTGAAGGCGGTCGTGTTCTGGGACCCGCTGCTAGATAGCTCCACCATAAGTGTGGCTGTCGTCAATCGTGTCGCCTACCTCTCTGGGACGGTAGGTTCGCTTGTTCAGAAGGCCGAAGCGCAGGACGTTGCCTTGCGGACAAAGGGAGTGGTGTTGGTCTGGAACGCGCTGAAGGTTGAGCCGGCGTCTTGGGTTACCTACTACGATTGGCCCAACTACTACTACGCCTCGCCCTATGGCGGCCAGACCTCTTACTACGCTTCCGGGATGTTTGGGCCACAGCTGTATCTGAGCGACGAACGAATCAAGAAGAATATCGAGAACGCCTTCTTCTGGAGCCCCTTCGTGCACAGTGATGAAATCAAGGTATCGGTTGACGGGGGAATGGCCACCTTGACTGGCACCGTCGGAACCTGGATCGGGTGGGGTGAAGCCGACAAGGACGCCCGCAGGAGTGGTGCGACCGGAGTGGTAAACCGCGTAAAGGTCAAGACGGGCGCCTGGTGGTGGTAGCAAAACCCAGAAGAAGGAGGGCGACATGGCAATCTTTCATCAATGGTGGTTGTGGATAGCGTTCATGTTTCTATTTTTCGTGGGCCCGGTTAGCTATGGTTGGGGCTACCGCAAGTGGGGGGCGCCATACCCCCGGTACATTCAGAGGCGTCTGGGCGCGAAAACAGGCACAGGTGGCGATTTCGCAGCCCTGAGCTACCAGCATTGGGGATGGGGCGGCGACCTAGTGTGGATGGTGCTTCTTATCGGGGCGGTCTGGGCTGTTGCGGGACTTTGGTGGCGCTGAAATCATGAACGTAAGTCCTGCTGCCGGGAAACCGGCCGAAGCGTCGATGCTGGTGGACGTACCCAGACTCGTCACGGCCTACTACACCGAGGCGCCTGACCCTTTGGTGTCGGCGCAACGGGTTGCCTTCGGGACGTCAGGACATCGCGGCTCGGCGTTCGAGAAGGCCTTCAACGAACGGCACATCCTTGCCATCAGTCAGGCCATCTGCCTGTATCGTGCGCAGAAGAAGATCGACGGTCCGCTCTTCCTGGGCATGGACACCCATGCCCTGTCGGTGCCCGCGCTTTCCAGCGCGCTTGAAGTACTGGCCGCAAACGGCGTGGAAGTCATGCTGTCGCAGGGGGATGAATACACGCCAACGCCTGCCGTCTCTCATGCGATTCTGACGTACAATCGCGGGCGAAAGACAGGACTTGCCGATGGGATCGTGGTCACGCCGTCACACAATCCGCCACATGACGGCGGGTTCAAATACAATCCCCCAAACGGCGGACCGGCGGAATCCGATGTCACCAGCTGGATCGAGGCGAAGGCAAACCAGTTTCTCGAGAATGACCTTCTGGGTTTGAAGCGGGTCACTCTCGAAAAGGCCCTTCATGCCTCCACGACGCACCGGCGCGACTATCTCAATGCGTACGTCGCTGACCTCGCCACGGTGGTCGACATGGATGTTATTCGCGGCGCCAAGATTGCCATGGGCGTGGATCCGCTCGGTGGTGCCGGGGTCCACTACTGGGGCCCGATTGCCGAGCGCTACGGGTTGAACCTGACGGTCGTCAACGAGGCAGTCGACCCGACGTTTCGCTTCATGACGGTGGATTGGGATGGCCAGATCCGCATGGACCCATCCTCATCGTATGCGATGCAGAGGCTGATCGGCCTGAAGGATCGCTTCCAGATCGCCTTCGCCTGCGATACCGACCACGACCGGCACGGGGTTGTGACTCGAAGTGCGGGCCTGCTGGCCCCCAATCACTACCTATCGGTTGCCATCTTCTATCTGTTCCAACACCGGCCCGGGTGGCGCTCGGACGCGGCGGTGGGCAAGACCATGGTGAGCAGTCAGATGATCGATCGCGTCGCCGCAAAGTTGAAGCGGAAGCTCTACGAGGTGCCGGTCGGCTTCAAGTGGTTCGTCGAAGGTCTGCTCGACGGCTCGCTTGGCTTTGGCGGCGAAGAGAGTGCGGGTGCATCGTTCGTCCGGCTGGACGGCAGCGTCTGGACGACCGACAAGGACGGAATTGTCCCAGCCTTGCTAGCGGCGGAGATCACTGCGAGGATGGGCCGCGATCCGGGTGAGCTCTACCAGGACCTCACGCGCGAGTTTGGTGAGCCACTCTACGACCGCGTCGAGGCGCCGGCCACTCCAGCACAGAAAGAATTGTTGGGGAGACTGTCCCCGCAGCAAGTTCGGTTCAAAGATCTGGCTGGCGAGAAGATTCAGACAATCCTCACCCGCGCGCCGGGCAACGATGCTCCCATCGGCGGGCTGAAAGTGGTCGCCAAGAGCGGATGGTTCGCGGCGCGTCCGTCGGGGACCGAGAGCATCTACAAGATCTACGCGGAGAGCTTCAATGGGGCGGATCATCTGCGCCGTATCCTGGAGGAAGCCCAGACCATCGTCAGCGACGCTCTGGCCACGTCCACGTCTCCGCAACAGTCAGCGATTTCATCCGAGGGAAGGCTGGGGAACAATCCATGAGCAAAGATGAACGCGTCGGCTACCCAATAGGTCCCCATCAGGCGGCGGAAGTCGAGGGATTCGATTCTTTGGCGGAGCTAGCCCTGAATATGCGTTGGTCGTGGAATCACGCCACCGACGAGGTGTGGCGGCGGCTTGAGCCCGAACTGTGGGAAACCACCCATAATCCCTGGGTCGTTCTGCAGACGGCGTCGCGCGACCGGATCGAGCGCATGATGGCCGACCCTGCGTTTCGCAGGAACGTTGATGGCTTGCTGCAGACCAGGCGGAAAGCCGTTGAGACGCCCGCGTGGTTTCAACAGAAGCATGCGCAGAGTTCCCTGGGCTGCGTCGCCTACTTCAGCATGGAGTTCATGCTGAGCGAGGCTTTGCCTATCTATTCGGGCGGGCTGGGCAATGTGGCCGGCGATCAGCTCAAGGCCACTAGCGATCTGGGCGTGCCAGTAGTCGGCGTGGGACTGTTGTACCAGCAAGGGTACTTTCGCCAGGTGATCGACCGGGACGGAGCCCAACAGGCTCTTTTCCCGTACAACGATCCCGGACAGCTTCCGATCGCGCCTCTGCGTCAGGCGAATGGCGAGTGGTTGCGGCTGGAAATCGCATTGCCCGGGTACTCAGTCTGGCTGCGGGCCTGGCAGGTCCAGGTCGGCAGAGTGCGGCTCTATTTGCTGGACAGCAATGATGCGGCAAACTTTCCCGCTCATCGGGGGATCACCAGCGAGCTGTATGGCGGTGGGCCGGAGCTGCGCCTCAAGCAAGAAATGCTCCTCGGGATCGGCGGATGGCGATTGCTTGCCGCGCTTGGCATCAAGCCAGAGGTCTGTCACCTGAATGAAGGGCATGCGGCCTTTGCCGTGCTGGAGCGCGCCCGCAGCTTCATGCAAGAGGCCGCGCAGCCCTTCGAAGTCGCGCTGGCCGTCACCAGAGCGGGCAACGTCTTCACCACCCACACGGCCGTGACTGCCGGCTTTGACCGCTTCACTCCAGCACTCATCGAGCAATACCTGGGCGGCTATGCCGCGCAGAAGCTCGGCCTGTCACTTGGCGATCTACTGGCCTTGGGCCGCCAGAATCCGAACGACGCGACGGAAAGATTCAACATGGCTTATCTGGCCATCCGTGGCAGCGGATCGGTGAATGGCG
>PLNW01000025.1 GCA_003142855.1 Myxococcales bacterium | reverse complement strand
AGCGGCTGATGGTCAACGTCGGGGTCGTCCTGGTGTTCGGGGCGTTCTATCTGAGGTTCCTGAAACGTCCATGAGCGCAGCCGCCGCCATGCGGCTTACCCAGCTCCACGGTATGCGTGGACGCGCTATTTCGGCTATCTACTCCGGTGCGGCGTGGGCGCTCGCAGGCGCGGGCGAAGCAGAATTCGACCGAACCGGTGGCGAAAGGCGTCTCATCTAGCCCGGGGCATGTTCTTGTAGCAGTCGTCCGTGGTCATGGTGGCATTCAGTTGTGTGGATGTCGCCACGAATCGAATCGAATCCCAGCGGTCATTGCTGCGCACGGCACGCCAGTGAAGCTGCCCGACCCAATCACCGAAATCGGTGGCTTCGAGCCGAAGGATTTCTTCACCAACCGAGTAGCCGAAAACGCCTGCCTTGCCCAGCTTAGAGATGCGTCCCGTGGCTTTCTTCCCATCCACGCTGAACTCGACAACCATTCCTGTCATCTCCTCGCAGGTCACAGACCAGCTACCGGAAATGGGTCCCGGATCTTTCTGCCATGAATAGTGTTTCTCCTCTGCCGTGGCTGCAGTCGCAAGGGCTGTCCCGAAAAGAAGGAGAGACACACCCAATATCCGTTTAGAAATCAGCATGAACCACCTCGGTCGTTGGAACTCTTGTCTGCACCGGAGACTACACCCGGAAGATCCAATGTCCATGCTTCGCTCCTGGCGCTTCCTTTTCCTGTTGGATTCACCCCAAGGTCTTCGCCGTCGTTCACGCAGACCCTGGCCGGAAGCCAGAAAAAAGCGCCAGGTACACCGCATCCGCTGTCATCCACCAAGCCTGATGTTCTCTTGCTGGCTCGTTCCGGGTACACTAGGGTTGCCCATAGCTCCTGTATCCCGTGCAACCGGAGACACCATGTCGAATCGTGTGCGTTCTGCTTTCCTGAAGCTGACCGTGGTGTCCATGTTGTTTGTCACCGTGGGGGCAGCCGTGTGCAGCGGCGGCGGGAGTGGCACGGGTGTCTTCGTGCCGACGGGCAACATGACTGTGGCAAGGTACCGTCAGACAGCGACGTTGTTACCGACCGGGAAGGTTCTCATCGCCGGCGGATGCGACGGGACCAACGTGCTCGCGAGCGCGGAGTTATACGACCCAGTAGCAGGAACTTTCACCCTCACAGGCAGCATGGTTGCGGCAAGGTGGACCCACACGGCGACGTTGTTGCCCAACGGGACGGTGCTCATCGCCGGCGGCGACGACAGCATTGACGGCACCAATGTGCTCGCGAGTGCGGAACTATACGATCCGGTAGCCGGAACGTTCACCCCGACCGGCACCCTGGCCGTGGCCAGGTATTTCCACACGGCGGTGTTGCTGGGCAACGGAGATGTGCTCATCACCGGCGGATATGACGGCATCGAGAATTGGTTTGCGAGCGCGGAGCTATACAACCTAGTAGCCGGGAAATTCACCCTCACAGGCACCATGACGACGCCAAGGGGCAGACACACCGCGACGTCGTTGCCCAGTGGAAAGGTGCTCATCGCCGGCGGAGGCAACAGCACGGTCCTCGCCGACGGGACCGCGAGTGCGGAGCTGTACGATTTGGACGCCGGGACATTCGCTTCCACCGGCACGATGACCGTCGCAAGGTGGGACCATACGGCGACGTCGTTGTCCAATGGGAAGGTGCTCATTGCCGGCGGTGAAGGGGGAGCCAACGCTTCCACGAGCGCGGAACTATACGACCCAAGCGTCGGAACATTTGCAGTCACCGGCACCATGACCGCATCAAGGGGGGACCACTCGGCGACGTTGCTGCCCAGCGGGAAGGTGCTCATAGCCGGCGGCGTCGTGTTCATGGGCGTGAGCGGATACGACGTCGACACTGCGGAACTCTACGACCCAGTGGCGGGGACATTCACAGCCACCGGCAACATGACCGTAGTAGGGGCGGCGGACAACGCGACATTGTTGCCGAACGGGAAGGTGCTGATTGCCGGTGGAGAAGATGTCAACGCCTCGGACTCTGGGGCTCTCGGCGCTGGCCTCGCGAGCGCTGAGCTATACGAGGAATAGCCCCAACAGCCGGTGACAGCCGAAGTGCCGCAGCTACATCAGGGACAAACACGCGGGCAGCCTTCGCTGGGTGCCGAGTTAGCTACAGGAAGCGGGTCCCCTTTGATTCCAGCACCCACTGTCGTCCATGTACCAGGGGCCAGATATGTCGCCGGTTGAAAAAGTCTGGGGCTAAAATTCAAGCCAGCTGCGCACCAGAACATTCTGGAGATCAGGCGCCGCAACTGCAACAAGCGCGAAATTGCAGAAGAAATCCGCCCCGCCCGCGACTTGCAACAAGGCCCGGGCGCGATCAGCCTTGACGCATGCCAGCCTCACCCTGCCGTCGCGCGTATGACCACCGCATGCGCGATCTCGTGTGCGAGGAACGCGACCCCATGCTCTTCCGTGACCTCGGTGTCCCGCGTTCCACCGCCGCAAGTTGGATCCGTCGCGGCCCCCGCCCCATCGTCTCCGCCGAGGTCCTCGCCCTCGACCAGCAGGAACTCCAAGCCGAGATCCTCTCCCTCCAGCGCCGGGTCAGGTTCCTCCTTGCCATCATCCGCCTGGCCTTCCTCCTTATCCGCCTGTCCGGCTTCTGCCTCGACTCGCTTCGGGTGCCCGATGGCAACACCAAGCGCTCCATCTTGGCCGCCGTTGCACACGCCCAGAAAGCCCTCCCGCTTGCCGTCGCCCTCCGCGTGTTGCGTCTCTCCCCTGCCCGCTTCCACGCTTGGGCCAGTCCCGCCCGCGATTGCCCTCTCGACGATCGGCCCAGTTGCCCTCACACATCGCCCTCCCAGCTCACCGCCAAGGAGATCTCCGACATGCGGGACATGGTCATTTCCGATGACTATCGCCACATGACCATCCGATCGCTCGCCCTGCATGCCCAGCGGACTGGCAAGGTGTTTGCCTCGCCTTCCACCTGGTCGCGTCTCGCTCGCGAACGTGGATGGCTTCGTCCACGCCGCCGCCTCTACCCGGCCAAACCCAAGCAAGGCATTCGCGCGAACAAACCAAACGACTATTGGCACATCGACCTGACCATCATCAAGTTGCTCGACGGCACCCGCACGTATTTGCATGCGCTTTTGGACAATTTCAGCCGCCGAATTCTCGCCTGGAAACTCACCACGCGCCTGGAACCACAAACCACCTGTCAGATCCTTGCCGAGGCGGCGAAAAATCTCCCCAAGGATGGTGACGGTGCCACTGTGGTCGCGGACTCGGGCGTCGAGAATGTCAATCAGGAGGTCGACAACCTTCTTGGTCTTGGACAACTGCGCCGTGTACTCGCCCAGGTCGAGGTCAGCTATTCCAATTCCTTGATTGAGGCCTGGTGGCGGTCGCTGAAGCACGGCTGGCTCTATTTGCATTCGCTCGACACGTTCGCTGCCCTTGAGAAGCTCGTCGAATTCTACGTCGAACAATACAACACCATCGTGTCCGTCCGCCAGTCCGCC